>NZ_CP007770.1:0-732540 GCF_000816185.1 Campylobacter insulaenigrae NCTC 12927
ATGGATATAAAAGATTTTTTACAAGAATTTAAAGCTGAAATTACGGACAATGAATACCAAAATTATCTTTCGCATCTACAATTTAGTGAAAAATCAAGTAAAAATAATCTTTTAGTCTTTATAGCACCAAATCATTTTTTAGCTAAATTTATACAAACAAAATATTCTCAAAAACTAGCATATTTTTACGAAGTAAAAACAGGAATTAATCCTCAAGTTATCATTACAACTGGTGAAATTAAAACCTCTGTTAAAAACAATACTAAAATAGATATTTCACAAATTAAAGTACAAAGCACAATTTTAAATCCATCATTTACTTTTGATAGCTTTGTTGTGGGAGATTCTAATCAATACGCTTATGCTACTTGTAAAGCTATTACACAGAAAAATAAATTGGGCAAACTTTATAATCCTATTTTTATTTATGGTCCAACTGGACTTGGAAAAACTCATTTACTTCAAGCAGTAGGAAATGTTTGTTTAGATAATGGATATAAAGTTATTTATGCAACTAGTGACAATTTTATCAATGATTTTACCTCTCATTTAAATAACAAAACAATGAATAAATTCCATGAAAAATATAAAAATTGTGATGTATTGCTTATAGATGATGTTCAATTTCTTGGTAAAACTGACAAAATTCAAGAAGAATTTTTTTTCACATTTAATGAAATTAAAGAAAAATTTGGTCAAATCATTATGACAAGTGATAATCCACCCAATGTATTAAAAGGTATCACTGAACGTTTAAAAAGTCGTTTTGCAAATGGAATTATCGCAGATATTACTCCACCACAACTTGATACAAAGATAGCTATCATCAAAAAAAAATGTGAATTTAATGCTATAGATCTTGAATCAGAAGTTATTAGTTATATTGCTACTTCCATGGGTGATAACATCAGAGAAATTGAAGGTATGATTACAAATTTAAATGCACAGGCTAGACTTTTTAACCAAAAAATTACATTAGAAATAGTAAAAAGTTTTATGAAAGATCATATAAAAGAAAATAAAGAAAATATAAATATAGAAGATATACTAAGTGAAGTTGCAAAAAGTTATAATTTAAAACCAAATGATATAAAATCAAATAAAAAAACACAAAATATCGTTATTGCAAGAAGAGTTGTAATATTTTTATCAAGAGAACTAACTACTATGTCTATGCCTCAACTCGCAAGATTTTTTAATATGAAAGATCACACAGCCATATCACATAACATTAAAAAAATTCAAGAACTCATTAAAGAAAATGAAAATTTAAAAATAATAATAGATGAATTAAGAAATAAAATTTTAACAAAAATAAAAAATTTCATGTGAACAAATGTGAATAATATTATTTTTTATTCTATTATGTAAATAAACTATAAAAAAGACTTCAAAATACTTTTTCACATTTTCACATTACTTATTATTATGATAAAATAAATTTTAAAAAATATCAAGGAATAAAAATGAAAATTAGTATAAACAAAAATACTCTTGAATCAGCCATAGTACTAACTAACTCATATGTTGATAAAAAAGATTCTAGTAATATAGCATCTCATCTTTTATTTGAAGTAGTTGAAGATAAACTAATAATCAAAGCAAGTGATTATGAAATAGGAATTAATTATAAAATTAAAAAAATTAAAGTAGAAAATGCTGGATTTGCTACAGCTAATGCAAAAAGCATCTTAGATATTATAAAAAACTTAAATAATGAAGATGTTATTTTAGAAACTATAGAAAATTTTTTATTCATAAGACAAAAAGGAACAAAATATAAACTTCCTATGTTCAATTATGAAGATTTTCCAAATTTTCCAAGTACAGAAGGTAAAGATAAATTTGATATAGATTCTAATGATTTAAGTAGATCTTTGAAAAAAATATTACCTGCAGTTGATACTAATAATCCAAAATATTCTTTAAATGGTGCATTACTTGATATAAAAACTTCTCACATAAATTTTGTAGGTACTGATACAAAACGTTTAGCAATTTTTACTTTAAATAAAACCAACGAAAAAGAATTCAATCTTTGTATTCCTAAAAAAGCTATACTTGAAATGCAAAAAATATTTTTTGAAAAAATTGAAATTTATTATGATGAAAATATATTAATTGCAAAAAATGAAAATTTTGAATTTTTTACAAAACTTATTAATGACAAATTTCCTGATTATGAAAGAGTAATTCCAAAAAATATTACAAAAGAATTTATATTTAAAACAGAAGATTTTATAGATGCTCTTAGAAAAATTAATGTAGTTACAGAAAAAATGAAATTAAATTTCCATAAAAATAAACTCGTATTTGAAGGAATAAGTTTAGATAATATGGAAGCAAAAACTGAACTTGATATAGAACTTGATATAGAAGAAGAATTTAATCTTTGTATTAAAAATAAATTCATTACAGACTTTTTAAATTCTATAGAAAGTGAAAATTTTAAATTAAGTATTAATGAACCTCATATGGCTTTTTTAGTTTCTTCTGAAGAATTACAAACTGTTATAATGCCAGTAATATTATAAGGAAAATATATGCAAGAAAACCAAAATTATAACGCAAGTAATATTAAAGTTTTAAAAGGCTTAGAAGCTGTTAGAAAACGTCCAGGTATGTATATAGGTGATACTAATATTGGTGGTCTTCATCATATGATTTATGAAGTAGTTGATAACTCTATTGATGAGGCTATGGCAGGTTTTTGTGATACTATAAATGTAGAAATTACTACAGAAGGTTCTTGTATAGTTAGTGATAATGGTCGTGGTATTCCTGTTGGGATTCATCCTACTGAAAATATTCCCACTTTAACTGTAGTTTTAACTGTTTTACATGCAGGTGGTAAATTTGATAAAGATACTTATAAAGTTTCAGGTGGTTTGCATGGTGTTGGTGTTAGTGTTGTAAATGCATTATCAAAAAAATTAGTTGCAACTGTCCATAGAGATGGAGAAATTTATAGGCAAGAATTTTCAGAAGGTAAAACTATTAGTGATTTTGAAACAATAGGAACTAGTAAAAAAACTGGAACTATTATAGAATTTTGGCCTGATGATAGTATTTTTGAAATAACTGAATTTGATTATGAAATTTTAGCTAAAAGATTTAGAGAACTTGCTTATTTAAATCCAAAAATAACTATAAATTTTAAAGATAATCGTGTAGGTAAATCTGAGAGTTTTCATTATGAAGGTGGTATAAGTCAATTTGTTATTGATATGAATAAAAAGCAATCCTTGACTAAAGCTATATTTTTTAATGTAGATGAAGAAGATGTTAATGTTGAAGTAGCTTTACTTTATAATGATAGTTATAGTGAAAATTTACTCTCTTTTGTTAATAATATTAAAACTCCTGATGGTGGAACTCATGAAGCTGGTTTTAGAATGGGTCTTACTAGAGTTATTAGTAATTATATCGAAGCAAATGCTAGTGCTAGAGAAAAAGATTCTAAAATTACTGGAGAAGATGTAAGAGAAGGTTTAATCGCTGTAGTAAGTGTAAAAGTACCTGAACCTCAGTTTGAAGGTCAAACTAAAGGAAAATTAGGTTCATCTTATGTACGTCCTATTGTTTCAAAAGCTTCTTTTGAATATTTAAGTAAATATTTTGAAGAAAATCCTATAGAAGCTAAAGCTATTATGAATAAAGCTTTAATGGCAGCTCGAGGTAGAGAAGCTGCTAAAAAAGCTAGAGAATTAACTCGTAAAAAAGAAAGTTCTAGTGTAGGAACTTTACCGGGAAAATTAGCTGATTGTCAAAGTAAAAATCCAAGTGAAAGTGAAATTTATCTTGTTGAGGGAGATAGTGCTGGTGGAAGTGCTAAACAAGGTCGTGAAAGAACATTCCAAGCTATTTTACCTTTAAGAGGTAAAATACTTAATGTAGAAAAAGCACGACTTGATAAAATTTTAAAATCTGAACAAATTCAAAATATGATTACTGCTTTTGGTTGTGGTATAGGAGATGAATTTGATATAGAAAAATTAAGATATCATAAAATTATTATTATGACAGATGCTGATGTAGATGGATCTCATATACAAACTTTACTTTTAACATTCTTTTTTAGATTTATGAATGATCTTGTAGCAAATGGACATATTTATTTAGCTCAACCACCACTTTATCGATATAAAAAAGGTCAAAAAAAAGAAATTTATCTTAAAGATGAAAAAGCTTTAAATGATTATTTAATTGAAACTGGTATTGAAAATTCAAATTATGAGGGTATAGGTCTTAATGATTTAAAAGATTTTTTAAAAATTGTTGCTGCTTATAAAAATATATTAAAAGAATTAGAAAAAAGATTTAATGTAATTTCAGTAATTAGATATTTAATAGAAAATCCTGATTTTATTAAATCAAGTAATGAAGAGTTATTTAAAATTGTTAAAGAATTTTTAGAAAAACAAAATCATAATATTTTAAATTCTTATATAAATGAAAATGAAATTCGTCTTTATGTTCAAACTGAAAATGGTTTAGAAGAATTATTAATTAATGATGATTTATTTACAAATCCACTTTATGAAGAAGCAAATTATATTTATCAAAAAATTAAAGAAAGAGATTTGAGCTTTGATAAAGATATCTTAGATATTTTAGATGAAGTAGAAAAGAATGCTAAAAAAGGTGCTTATATACAACGTTATAAAGGTCTTGGAGAGATGAATCCAGAACAATTATGGGATACTACCATGGATCCTAATAATCGTCGTTTATTAAAAATTACTATTGAAGATGCTCAAAGAGCTGACGATACTTTTAATCTTTTTATGGGTGATGATGTAGAACCTCGCCGTGAATATATACAAACTCATGCAAAAGATGTAAAACACTTGGATGTTTAATGACAAAAAATCTATTTGATTTTGATGAAAATAAAAAAGAATATTTTTTAAAATCTTTAAAAGGTGAAAATTTGCCTTTTAAAAGATATGCTAAAAGTCCTATTAGATATGGTGGTGGAAAATCACTTGCAGTAGGTATTATACTAGAACATTTTCCAAATGATTTAAAAAGACTTATTAGTCCTTTTATTGGTGGTGGAAGTGTTGAGATTGCAAGTGCTTTAGAGTTAGATATAAAAGTAAAAGCATTTGATATATTTGATATATTAGTTAATTTTTGGCAAGTTATTTTAAATAATAATAAAAGATTATATGAAGAACTTTTAAAATTAAATCCTGATAAAAATACTTATAAAATAATAAAAGAAGAATTAAAAAACCATTGGGAAAATAAATTAAAACTTGATAATTTAACTTTAGCAAGGGATTATTTTTTTAATTTTAATCTTAGTTATGGTCCAGGGTTTTTAGGTTGGATGTCAAGTAATTATGAAAATAAAGATAAATACTTAAAAATGTTAGAAAAAATTAAAAATTTTGATGTTAAAAATTTAGAAGTTCAATGTACTTCATTTGAAGAAGTTTTTAAGTCATATCCAAATGATTTTTTTTATTGTGATCCACCTTATTATCTTAAAGGTGATTCAAAAATGTTTAAAGGAATTTATCCTATGAGAAATTTTCCTATTCATCATAATAATTTTGATCACGATTTATTAGCACAATGTCTTAAAAATCATAAAGGAAAATTTATACTTAGTTATAATAATTGTGAATTTATTAGAAAAACTTATAAAGATTTTAAAATTTTAGAGCCAAAATGGCAATACACTATGGGGCAAGGTGAGACAAGAGTTGGTAAAAATCGTATCGATAGAGGTGATGATACAAACATTAAAAAAAGTCATGAGTTATTAATAATAAAGGATTAAAAAAATAAAATGAAAGAAGTAACTATTAAATTAAAATTAAATAAAAATGAAGAAATTATTCCGATTTTTCCTGATAATTTTAATTTTAAAGATAGAATGAAACACATTTAAAAATTTTATGTTAATGAAGAACTTAAAAAAATTGCTTATAATGAGCAAAGTCCAAAAGATAGTTTAAAAGCATATAAAAATGGTCAAAAAAATGGTGATCTAAGTATTAGAACAAAGAAAAAACATGAAGCAATAAAACAAGAATTAAAAAAAGGAAATAATGTTAAAGTAGTTATAAAGCAAGTAATAGATAATAAAACTCCGAAAGAATTATCAGATGAAGAAATAGAAAAATATAAAAAAGAACATAATGGAATAGCTCCAGAGTGGAATAAACAAAAAAATCATAAAAAATGGAAAGATAATGAGAATAAGTCAAGTTAAAACAGCTTTTAAAATTGCAGATGTTGAATTTATTGAAAGTAGTACAAAACTTAATTTTAATTATTTAAAAAATTTAAAAGATGAAAATAATAATTCATTACCACAAAGTATTTTAACTGAAAATGTAGCTCGAGTTTATCTGATAGTTGTAGATGGTGAAATTAAAAAAATAGGTGGTTCTCAAGATAAAGGTGGTATAAAAGGAACATTGTCAATTTATAAAGATGGTGGTGTAAAAGGTCGTCCTAGTATTAGAAGTTTTGGTATATGGTATTTTTTATATCATACTATATTACAAGATAAAAAGATTGAATTTTATATGATTTTTCAAGAAAATTTCGAAAAAGATATAAAAGGTTTATTTGGGTACCACAAAATTAAAAATGCTTCTATTAGTTATAAATTTATAGAAGAATGTTGTAATAAAGATTATTTAGCATTTGAAAATAGTAAATATCCAGATTGGAATGTTCAAGAACAAGGTATGGATTGGCCTGAAGATATAAAAAATTTGCATGCAGAAATTCAAAAAAATGCTCAAACAAGAGATAAAAAAATTATAAGACAAGAAGTAAAATTTAATCGATGAAAACTTTTTTACAAAATATTCCAAAAGTAGAATTACATTTGCATATTGAGGGTTCATTAGAACCTTCAATGATGTTTGAATTAGCTAAAAGAAATAACATAAATTTAAAATTTAAGAATGAAGATGAAATTAAAAAAGCATATGATTTTTCAAATTTACAAGATTTTTTAGATATTTACTATCAAGGTGCAAATGTTTTACAAACTAAACAAGATTTTTATGATTTAACTTGGGCTTATATACAAAAATGTAAAGAACAAAATGTAGTTCATACTGAAATTTTTTTTGATCCTCAAACTCATACTGCTAGAAATATTCCTATAAAGATTGTAGTAGAAGGAATTTATGAAGCTTTAGAAGAAGCAAAAAATCAATTTGGAATTTCAAGTTTTTTAATAGCTTGTATTTTAAGACATTTAAGTGAAGAAGAAGGTCTAAAAACTTTAGATGAACTTTGTTTGTATAAAGATAAAATTAAAGCTATAGGACTTGATAGTTCTGAACTAAATAATCCACCTTCAAAATTTAAGAATTTATTTAAAAAAGCTAAACAAGAAGGGTTTTTACTCGTAGCACACGCTGGCGAAGAAGGAGATAGTGAATATATTAAAGAAGCTTTGGAGCTTGGTGTAAATAGAATTGATCATGGAGTAAGATGTCAAGAGGATTTAGAGCTTGTAAAACAATTAGCTAAAAGTCAAATTCCACTAACAATATGTCCTTTATCAAATATAAAATTAAAAGTTTTTAAAAATATGCAAGAACATAATATCTTAAAACTTTTACAACAAAATGTTTGTGTGGGAGTGAATTCTGATGATCCTGCATATTTTGGTGGATATATTTTAGAAAATTTTATAGCCTTAGATGAAACTTTTAAGCTTAGTAAAGATGAGGTTAAAAAACTTTGTATTAATGCTGTAAATGCATCATTTTTAAATACAAATGAAAAAGAAAAGTTGGTAAAACAAATTAAGGCTTATAAATGAAATATAGTTTTTTGGATTTAATCAAAGAAGTTTTGAGTGAGTGTGAGTTTCCACTTAGTGGTAATGAAATTTGGAATTTAGCTTTAATCAAAGGTTATGATAAAAAATTGCAAAGTTATAAGGATGGAACTTTAACTAAAACTCCTATTCATAGCTTATTGGCAAAAGTTTATACAAATTTAAAGAAAGAAAATTCTATTTTTTTAATAGCATCAAAAAGTCCTACAAAATTTTGGTTAAAAGCTCGTGAGCATGAGTTAAATTCTAAAAAAATAGAAGACATACAAAAAAAAGAAGAAAAACAAAAAACAAAAAATCATTTTCATGAAAGAGATTTGCACCCTTTAGTTGTTAAATTTTTATACGATAATGCTAATTTTAACCTTTTTAGCAAAACTATTTTTCATGAAAAAAGCACTAGGGCAAAAAGTGGTGAAAATGAATGGATACATCCTGATATTGTCGGAGTGCATTTTCCGTTTAAGGATTATGAAAATGATTCTTTTGAACTTTTTAAGAATTTAAATCAAATTTCTTATAAACTTTATAGTTTTGAACTTAAAATTAGACTTGATTTTTCAAATTTAAGGCAATGTTATTTTCAAGCTGTGAGTAATTCTAGTTGGGCTAATGAAGGATATTTAATAGCATTAGAGTATGATGAAGAAATTTTAGATGAACTTTGGAGATTAAATAATGCTTTTGGTATAGGATTTATCAAACTTGATGTGAGTGATTTAAATTCTTTTCAAATTATTATTCCAGCGAAAGAAAAATTAAATTTAGATTTAAAAACTTTGGATTTGTTAGTGTATAAAAATACAGATTTTAAAAATTTTATAGAAAATATAAACAAAGATATAAATGTAGGTGATTATAACCGCATAGGAATTCAATTTTATGATGAAATTTTTGAGGATGAAGATATAGAAAAATATATAATAGATAAAAAAATCATAATAAAGGAAAAATAATGAGATATGGTGAAAAAGAGATAAAAGAATTTGATGTTGAAAATATGGAAGTGTGGCCAAATGATGCTAAAAATGATTATGTGATTAAAATTACTTTACCTGAATTTATGTGCTGTTGTCCAAGAAGTGGTTATCCTGATTTTGCTACTATTTTCTTAGAATATATACCAAATAAATTAGTAGTAGAACTTAAGGCTATTAAGCTTTATATAAATACTTTTATGCACAGAAATGTTTCACATGAAGCAAGTATTAATGAAATTTACAATACTTTAAAAGATAAACTTGATCCAAAATGGATTAAAGTTGTGGGCGATTTTAATCCTCGTGGCAATGTACATACTGTGATTGAATGCAGATCAGATTTAGTAGTACCAAAGTTGTAATTTATTTAAAATAAAGTTGTATTAAAATGTAATTATAACGCTATTTTACTATATTTTAAAGCGTGTTACTTTTAGAGACATTTGTATTTTTTAACTAGAATAATTCGATGTCAATTGTAAAAAAATGTTTTAAAATTCTAATTGAAATTTATATTTTTAAGGAAAATGATATGGATAAATATCAATTAGAACAAAATGAAAATTCTCAAGAAGATCGTAGAGGATTTTTAAAGAATTTAGGAATCACTCTTTTAGGTGCTAGTGCTTTAACAAATGTTTCTTTTGAAAATTATTTTTTAGGTAGTCAGGTTTTAGCTAAAGAATTAGATAGTTTTAGGATTGAAGGTAAAAAAGATGTAATTTATCATGGTGAAAGACCTATGACAGCTGAAACACAAATTTACGCTTTAGATCCTGATTTTACAAGACCTGAAAATTTCTTTGTGAGAAATAATGGTGTTCCACCTGAGATGACTGTGATAAAAGAGAGAATGAAAAAAGGTTGGACACTAGAAATTGGTGGAGAAAGCGTTAAAACTGCAAAAACTTATACCTTAGATGAGTTAAAGAAAAAATTTAAACATTATACTTATGCTTTGACTTTAGAGTGTGGTGGTAATGGAAGAGGCGAAGTTATACCTAGTACTAAAGGAACACAATGGGGTTATGGAGCTGTTGCCTGTGGTAGATGGACTGGAGTAAGATTAAAAGATATTTTAGAAGATTGTGGTGTAAAAGATGATGCTGTTTATATAGGATATTATGGAATTGATACTAAATTAAATGGTGAAGAAACTTCTCCTATTAGTAGAGGTGTACCTATTAAAAAAGCTATGCAAGAAGAAACATTAGTTGCTTGGGCTTATGAAGGTAAAGATATACCATGGATCAACGGCTATCCACTTCGTTTAGTTTGTGGAGGATATCCTGCAAGTACAAGTGGTAAATGGTTATCAAAAATTGTTGTGAGAAATAAAATTCACGATGGTGAAAAAATGGATACCTCATACAAAATTCCTGTAAATCCTGTAAAACCTGGTGATTTTACTTCTAAAGTTGAAATGAAAATTATAGAATCAATGCCTGTGAGATCTATTATTACTAATATTAAGAAAAATGATAAGGTTAAGGCAAATAAAAAATTTGAGGTTAGAGGAAAAGCTTGGGCTGGTGAGTTAGAAGTTAAAGAAGTTTATGTAAGTAATGATTATGGTGTAACTTGGACTCAAGCGAAAGTTGAAAAACCTCTAAATAGATTGGCATGGCAAAAATGGAGTACTCAAATTTCTATTCCAACAAAAGGATATTATGAAATTTGGGCAAGAGCAGTTGATAGCGAAGGAAATAGTCAGCCTATGGTTTTAGCGCAATGGAATCCAGGTGGTTATATTAACAATGCTTGTCATAGAATAAACGTTTTTGGGGTGTGAAATGATGAAAAAAGCAATATTAATTTTATGTATAGGCTTTTCATTTCTTTTTGCAAATACTGAATATAAGGTTAATCCTGATACGGGATTGATAATTGATGAAAATTCTCCATTGGTAGAAGCTAATTGTTTAGCATGTCATGGTTCTGGATTGATAACAAATATGCGTGCAAGTAAGCAAGCTTGGCTTGCTGCTATAAGGTGGATGCAAGAATCAGAAGGATTATGGGAAATTCCTGCAGAAGATGAAGAAAAAATATTAACTTATCTTACAAAACATTATGGAGAAAAATACGATACAAGAAGAAGAATTCCTTTAGCATTGATGGAAAAATAATTTTTTATGTATATTAGATATAATTGCATTAAATTAAGGAGTTAAAAATGCCAAAAGATGCAAATGGAGCAGAATTGAATGCAGGTGATAGTGTGAGTATCATTAAAGACTTAAAAGTCAAAGGTGCTAGCACTACCTTAAAACGTGGAACAACTGTAAAAAATATTAAACTTACAAATAAAGATACAGAAATTGAAGCTAAAGTTGATAAATTTGGCGTTATTGTTTTAAAAACTGAATTTCTAAAAAAAATATAGTAAATTCTCAAAATTTAATTTTGAGAATTGTCTTCTAAGTTGATGCAATGTGAAAATATAAATTGATGTTCTTCAGGTAAATTGTTATATAGAGCATTTGCTAAATTTCTTATTTCCCAAAGAGCTGATTTTGAACTTCTTAAAGTTATAAAATTTTGTAAACTTCTAGCATTTATAGTTAAAGTAAGTTCAGTTTTATAACTTTCTGGTAAGCAATATTTTGCTATATCTAAGCTAGTATTATTTTGCAATATTAAGCGCAAATTTTCTAAAGCTTTAATACTAGCATTATCTACCATTTCATTTCCAGTTAGAACTAAATATTTTTTAGCATTTTCAAAATCATTTTCTTTGAATACGTTTTCGTTTCTAAGTTCTTTTAATGTATATCTTGTGCTTTTTACACTAGGACTAGTATGACGATGTCTTGCAACTTCTTGTAAGCAAGCACGAGAAATTCCTTGTATGTAAAAAGTATAGTTTAAATGTTCTAAAGTAGAAGCATGTTTAAATTTATTACCTACACGATCAATTAGTTCTTTATCTTTTTCACCACCACAATCGCCTTTATCAAAACTTTGCCAGCAAGTTCTTGTAGCATGAGAGCATACATTTAACGGAGTATAATTTAATAATGTAATTTTCATAATCATCCTTATAAAAATAAACTAATTCTACAAAAAAAAGTTTATAAAAATAAAATTTTTTATTCGTTATAATTTTAAAAAATAATACAAGGCTATTTTATGAAATTAAAACAAACTAAATATATATTTGTAACAGGTGGAGTTTTAAGTTCTTTAGGTAAAGGTATTGCAGCAGCTTCTATAGCGACTATTTTAAAAAATTCAGGATTAAAAGTAAGTATTTTAAAAGCTGATCCTTATATTAATGTAGATCCAGGCACCATGAGTCCGTTAGAACATGGTGAAGTATTTGTTACAGATGATGGAGCCGAAACTGATTTGGATTTAGGTCATTACGAAAGATTTTTAAATGAAAATTTATCTCAAGATAATAATTTTACTACAGGTAGAGTTTATCAAAGTGTTATAGAAAAAGAAAGAAGAGGAGATTATTTAGGCAAAACTATACAAGTTATTCCCCATATTGTTGATGAAATAAAAGAACGCATTAAAAAAGCTGGTATTGATAAAGATATTTTGATAGTTGAGATTGGTGGAACTGTTGGTGATATAGAGGGGCTTCCTTTTTTAGAAGCTATTAGGGCTTTAAGGCTTGAAGTTGGAAAATACAATGCTATTAATATACATTTAACCTTAGTGCCTTATATTAAAGCAGCGGGTGAATTAAAGACTAAGCCAACGCAACATAGCGTCGGAGAGCTCCGTCGCATAGGTATAAGTCCTGATATGATTATTTGTAGAAGTGAGAAATCTTTAGATAGAGAGTTAAAAGATAAGATTGCGGTTTCATGCGGTGTTGAAAAAAATTGTGTTATAGAAAGTGTTGATGCGGCTAGTATTTACCAAATTCCATTAAATTTTTTAAGACAAGATATTTTAGACGCTATTGCAAATTTGCTGGATTTAAAAGGTTTGCAACCAAATATGAGTGAATGGGATAGTTTGGTTAAAAGAGTTATTGCACCAAGTAATGAACTTATTATTGCTTTTGTTGGTAAATATGTAGATTTAAAAGAAAGCTATAAGAGTTTAACTGAGGCTATTATCCATGCAGGTGCAGCACTTGATACAAAAGTAAATTTGAAATGGATTGATAGTGAAAAACTAGAAAATTCAAATGTAGATGAAAATTTTAAAGATGTAAGTGGAATTTTGGTAGCAGGTGGATTTGGATACCGCGGTGTAGAAGGTAAAATAAAGGCTATTAAATACGCAAGAGAAAATAAAATTCCATTTTTGGGAATTTGTCTTGGTATGCAGCTTTCTTTGATAGAATTTGCTAGAGATGTTTTAAAACTTGAAGATGCAAATTCAAGCGAATTTGATAAAGAATGTAAAAATCCTATTATATTTTTGATTGATGAATTTATTGATTTAAGTGGTAAAAAACAAATTAGAACAAGTAAAACTCCACTCGGTGGAACAATGAGACTTGGTTCTTATCAATGTCATATTAAAGAAAATACTTTACTAAGTAAGGTATATAATGGCGAAAAAATAATTAAAGAGCGTCATCGTCATCGTTACGAAGCTAATCCAAAATATAAAGAGATGTTTGAAAAAAATGGTTTAATAATAAGTGGTGAAAATGAAGGATTAATTGAGGCTATAGAATTAAAAGAACACCCGTTTTTCTTAGCTGTTCAGTTTCATCCTGAATTTACTTCTCATTTAGTGAGAGTTAATCCGGTAATTTTTTCTTTTATAAAAGCATCACTAGATAAGTAATATGTTAAATAAAGCTAAAATCAAAGAAATTTTAAATAAGCGTTTTAAAGATGATATTCATGTAAAACTTTGTGATCTTCCTATGCCATCATGTTTGAAAGATGTTTATAAAGGAGCTTTGCGTATTAAAGAAGCTATAGATAAAGGTCAAAAAATAGCAGTAGTTGGTGATTATGATGTAGATGGAGTTATTTCGTGTGTTATTATTTCTGAATTTTTTGATGATATTGGATTTGATTATATAATTAAAATTCCAAATCGTTTTAAAGATGGTTATGGATTAAATAAAGAGATTATTGATGAGCTTGGAGATGTTGATTTAATTATTACTGTAGATAATGGTATAGCAGCTTTTGAAGCAGCTAATATATGTCAAGAAAAAGGTATTGATCTTATCATCACAGACCATCATATGCCTTCAAATATTTTACCAAATGCATATGCTATTGTTAATCCAAAACAAGAAGATTGTGATTTTCCAGATATTGAGATATGCGGTGCTCAAGTAGTATGGTATTTGGTTGCTGCTATTAAAGAAGTTTGCAAGATTAATTATAACATGTGCAAATTTATAGAACTATTAGCAATTGCGATAATTGCTGATATGATGGAGCTTAGGGATCTTAATAGGGCGTTGGTTAGAAGAGGTATAGAATGTATCAATACTTCCAATCGTGCTGCGTTCAAAGCTATAAAAAAATATTATGGAAAAGACAAATTCGAAATTGATAATATAGGTTTTTTAATAGCTCCTTTGATTAATAGCGCTGGAAGAATGGATGATGCCATTATTTCTTATAATTTTTTACATTCAAAAAATATTAGTGAAGTTGAAAATTATTTAGAGCAAATTGTTTCTTATAATAATAATCGCAAAGATGAAGAGAGAGAGTTATTTAAACAGTGTTTAGAACAAGTTAATGTTAAAGATAATGTAATTGTAGTAAATGGTCAAAATTGGCATGAAGGTGTATTAGGAATTGTGGCAAGTCGTTTGGCAAAGCATTTTAATAAGCCTGCTTTTGTATTTTCAGAATGTGATGAAAAAGCTAAAGCAAGTGTAAGAAGTGTCGGAAAAATAGATATTTTAAATGTTATAGAAGAAGCTAAAGATTTTGTTTTAAGTTATGGTGGACATAAAGGTGCAGCAGGAGTTTTAATTGAAATTTCCAAATTAGAATCTTTCAAAAATAAATTGAATGAAATTTGTGACAAAATTCACAAAGAAGATTTTTATAGTTCAGAAGAAGTTTTAGGAAGTATTGATCCTAATGAAGTGGATTTTGAACTATTAGAACTTTTGGAATTTTTTGAGCCTTTTGGTCATAAAAATCCTAGACCATATTTTCAATTTGATAATCTTTTGGTAAAAAATAAAAAACATATAGGAAAAGATGAAAAACATATGAAATTGGTACTTACTTATGGTAGTAAAGCTCTAGAAGCTTTATTTTTTAACTTTGATTATGATCCACAAGTTGGCGAAAATATAAAATTGATTGCAAGTATTTCTAGAAATAATTTTAGAGGTTTAGTTACTCCTCAGCTAACTATAAAAGAGATATTAAAATAAAAACAAAACTTATTTGTAATCTTTGAATAAGTTTTGTGGAACTTTTTATAAATTTTCTTGTTGTAAAGCTTCAGCTTGATAATATGCTATCAGTGGCTCTATAATTTCATCAAATAATCCACCTTCTAATATAGCATCGAGTCTATATAGTGTGAGATTAATTCTATGATCGCTTATTCTATTTTGAGGAAAATTATAAGTGCGTATTCGTTCACTTCTATCTCCACTGCCAACCTGAGATTTTCTAGTTTCACTTTCTTTTGCTAGACGTTCTTGTTCTTGCATTTCAAATAATCTAGCTTTTAATACTTTCATAGCACTTTCTTTATTTTTATGCTGACTTTTTCCATCTTGATTAACAACTACTATACCAGTTGGTATATGAGTAATTCTTACGGCGCTATCGGTCGTATTAACACTTTGACCACCATGTCCACTACTTCTCATTACATCTATTTTCAAATCATTAGGATTTATTTGAATTTCTACATCATCAACCTCAGGCATTATTGCCACTGTTATAGCTGAGGTATGGACTCTTCCTTGCGATTCTGTTTCTGGTACTCTTTGAACCCTATGTGTTCCACCTTCATACTTTAATCTTGAGTATGCTCCATTTCCTTTAATAAGGATAATAATTTCTTTAAATCCACCAGCACTACCTTCGCTAGAGCTGATAATTTCGTATTTATAATCACGATTTTCAGCATAACGTATATAAGATTTTACAAGATCACCAACAAATAATGATGCTTCATCCCCTCCGGTTCCTGCACGAATTTCTAAAAAAATATTTTTATCATCATTTGGATCTTTAGGAAGTAAAAGAATTTTTAATTCCTCTTCAAGCTGAGGTTTTAGAAGTTCTAAATTTTTCAATTCTTCTTTAGCAAGTTCACCAAGCTCAATATCAGATAGCAAGATTTTATTTTCTTCTATGTCGCTTAATGTTTTTAAATATTGTTTAGCTTTTGTCACTATGGGATCTAAAGTTTTTTGTTCTTTAGATAAGGTAGTCATCTTAGATATATCATTGGATATATTAATATCACTTAGAAGAGCATTAAGCTCATCAAAGCGTTCTAAAAAAGGCTTAAGTTTATCAGCTAACATTAATTTATGCTAATTTATTTACCAGTAATGCTAATCTACTTACACGGCGTGATGCAGTTTGTTTTTTCAAAAATCCACGACTTACCATAGCATGAATATTTTTATTTGCTATTTTTAATGCATTTGCTGCTGCTTCTTTGTCATTATTTGCTGCTGCTTCACGAACCGCTTTAGTAATATTTTTTAATCTTGTTCTATAAAATCTATTTCTTTCAGTTCTTTTGATAGTTTGTCTTGCTCTTTTTTCAGCAGATTTATGGTTTGCCATAATTTTCCTTTTTTATATAAATTAAGTTGATAATTATATAAAAAATAAATTAAATTTTTATAAATTTAAGTAATATTAAAGTATTAATTTTTTTAATACCTTACATTGTTTAACTTTAAAAAATCTCTTAATTTTTCGTATTCTCCATTTTCTAAATAACGATATTTTCCAGATTTTAACATTCCAAGATCTAAAGCTCCAAATGCAACTCTTTTTAAATCCATTACTTCAAGATCAAAATGTCCAAAAAATCGTCTTAATTCTCTATTTTTGCCTTCGTTGATAATAACTTTAAGTTTGGTATAGCCTCCACTAGATCCAAAAATTTCAAATCCTAAAAAAGGTGCAAAATTCATAGAAATAATTTTTGTTTTCACATGAGCACCTTTCTTTTCATTTTGAATTTCTAATCCATTTTGCATAGCTTCTATCACATTTTTTTGTATATTACCTTTTAGTTTTAAGTAATATTCTCGTTCTAAATCACTGTGCATTAGAGCATCTGCAATAACAGGAGAGTCAGTTAATAAAAGCAATCCTTCGCTAGCAAAATCAAGTCTACCTACGCTAAGCCATGTGCTAAATTGTTTCGGTAAAGTATGATAGATAGTTTTTCTACCTCTATCATCTTTTTTACTTACAAGTTCCCCTTTTTGCTTATTATATATAATAACTGAAAATTGAGTTTTTTTATGAAGCTTTTTACCATTAATAAATACTTTATCTTCAGCATTTACATCATCACTTAGCAAGGCTATTTTTTTATTGATTTTAACTAGACCTTGTTTGATTAATTCATCAGCTTCTCTACGAGAATATTTGCTATTGTGCGAGATAAATTTATTAATTCTCATTATAAACTCATTTACATTACAAAAATAGTCGGTACTATAGTTGGATATTTTTTTATTTTCCTAAAAATATGTTTTCGCAATACCTGTCTAATTTGCGCTTCTAAAATCCTTGGATTGTCTAATATTTCATCTTTGACATTTGGAAAAAATTGACTTAATACTTCGCTCATTTCCTTTGAGAAATTTCCATCTTGTTTATCGGCTACAAGACCATAGCTAAATACTCTAGGTTTGTTTATTAAAGTTTTACTTGCTTTGTCAAGTTGGGCGATGATTACAACTATGCCACTATCAGCTAGCTTTTGTCTATCTATAACCACATCATCAGCAATTTGTTTGTTGATTTGATTATCCACAAATACTTTTCCTGTTTTAACAGTTTTGGTGCGTTTAATATATTTGTGACAAAGTTCAATTTGATCTCCATCACTCATTAGATAGATATTTCTTTCAGGTATCCCGCATTTTACTGCAGTTTCTTTATGTTTGGTTATATGGTTATATTCTCCATGCACTGGTAAGAAAAATTTAGGTTTGACTAAATTTAGCATGAGTTTTTGTTCTTCTATGCTAGCATGTCCGCTTACATGAATTTCACTGAATTCTTGATATGCTACTTTTGCACCTGCTTTTAAAAGAAAATCAAGAACTGCAGAAACATTAGCTTCATTTCCTGGTATGGCTTTAGCTGAAATTATGACTTGATCGCTTGGTTTAATTTTGATGAATTTGTGCTCATCTGTGGCCATTCTATAAAGAGCACTCATAGTTTCACCTTGACTACCTGTAGTGACAATAAGAATTTCATTGTCTTTATATTTGCTAACTTCATCAGCATCAATAAAAATTTTACGATCAAGTTTAATATATCCAAGTTCCATTGTAGTATATAGATTTCTTTCCATGGATCTACCTATAACACAAACTTTTCTACCATATTTTAAACCATAAGTAATAGCTTGATAAACACGATGTATATTTGAACTAAAAGTGCTCATAATAACACGACCTTTGGTTTTTGAAAAAATTTGATCAAAAGTAGGACCTACAGAACTTTCACTTTTTGTGTATCCTTCTTTGTAAGAATTTGTGCTATCGCTTAATAAACACAAAACTCCTTCTTCGCCATAATGCGCTAAACGACTTAAATCAGTAGGATATCCATCAATAGGAGTTTGATCTATTTTAAAATCTCCTGTGTGAATGATAGTACCTGCTTTAGTTTTTATAGCTAGCGCTGAAGCATCTATAATGGAGTGAGTAATGTGTATCCATTCTATATCAAATTCTCCTATTTCATAAATTTGTCTTTTAGTTACTGGCCTAAACCATTTGCGTTCAGCTTTTAAACCATGTTCTTCAAATTTATTTGAAATCATTCCTAATGCCAAAGGGGTGGCATAAATTGGAAACTGAAATTCTTTAAAAAAATATGGTACAGCACCTATATGATCTTCATGAGCATGTGTTATGATTATGGCTCGTATTTTGTTTTTAATTTTTCTTACATAATCAAAATCAGGAATAATGATATCTACACCATGCATACTACCATCTGGAAAACTCATTCCTATATCTACCACAATTGCATCATTGTTTGTTTCAAAGATAGTAATATTGCCACCTATTTCGCCAAGTCCACCTAAAGGAGTAATTTTTATTTTATGTTCGCTTGTATTATTGTGTTTAGATGGATGAAGTCTTAGTTCATGCATCAATTTATTAGCTTCTATACTTTTAGCAAGTTCAACTTGCCAATCTTCATTACCATTTAATTTAGAAGGTAAATTTCTATTTCTCTTCTTTTTCTTTTTTTCTTCTGTGTTGTTTGTAGTATTTTCTGATTGATTGGCATTATTTTGTTCTAAATTTTGTAAATTTTTATTTTTTTTATTTTTAAATTTATTAAATCTTCTTGTTTTATTTTGTTCTTGAGTTTTGTTTTCTTCGTTCATAAGTATCCTTTAAATAACCAAAAATTTTAAGGTATAACTCAACACTTATTTCATGAGCTCTTGAAGAAGGTGAAATATTTAATTCTCTAAAAATCTCTAAAATTTTATCTTTTTTATCTTTAAAATTTGATACAAGTTGTTTTCTTGGATTTTGAAAACAATCTTTAAGAAAAATTTTGAAACTTTCTAAATCTTGAATTTTTTGCTTGTAATTTGTTACTTTTTCAAGCTTCATAACAGCAGAAGTAACTTTTGGTGGTGGATTAAAGCTTTCTGGTTTAATTTCAAACAATAAAGCTTTTTTACAAATAAGTTCACAAAGGATACTTAATGCCGAAAAATTACTTTCTTTAAAAGTAGCACAAAATTTTTGCGCTACTTCTTTTTGAACCATTACAATAAGTCCTAGACACTTATCATCTTCTAAGGCTTTCAAGATTAAATTTGTAGCAATATAATAAGGCAAATTTGCTACTAAAAAATACTCTTTTTCGCTTAAACTTCCATTGTTAAATGCTATACTAGCATCTTGATGAATAAGCTCAAAATTTCCACCTTCAATCTCATTTTGAAATTTTTTATTCAAAATAGGAATCAGTTCTTTATCAATCTCATAGGCTTTAACTTTAACCTGAGGTATCGATAAAAGTTCCTGTGTTAAATCACCTAAGCCAGGCCCAATCTCAACAATATTTTTTGTATCTTTGGGTATGGCTTGAGTGATTTTTAATACTACATTTTTATCGCATAAAAAATTTTGTCCAAAATATTTTTTCGCTTTAATCATTGAAGCATTTTATCTAAAAATTTATTAATTATAGCATTATTTTAAGTCCTAATTGGATAAAATTTATTTTTTATTTTTATAAAGGTTGTTTTTGAAAAATCTTATAGTGTGTGCTGGAGGAAATGAACAATTTGAGTTTGCACAAAGTATAGGTATAGGTATTGTAAATTCTGCATTTAATCTAGGAAAAATTTTAAGTCAACAAAAAGTAGATAAAATAATTTTTATTGGAACTTGTGGTATTTATCAAGATGGAAATATTTTTGATATTTATGAAAGTACAAATGCTTGTAATATTGAATATGCGTATTTTTTTGAAACTTTTTATACTCCTATAAATAATACAATAAATTTGAATGTTTCATGTGAAACTACTATTGTAAATTCTTCTAATTACATATGTAGCGATAAAAATATAGCTAAAAAATATGCTCAGCTGGGGATTAAAATAGAAAATATGGAAGCTTATTCTATATTAACTTGTGCAAAAAATTTTGGGATAGATGCTGTTTGCTATTTATGTGCAACAAATTTTTGTGATGAAAATGCTCACAAATATTTTATTAACAATCATAATAAAGCAAAAGAGAAATTAATATCGTTTTTGAGTGATAAAAAATTAATATAGGAAAAAAATTGAAAAATTTACAGAATATTTTAGATTTTACTAAAGAAGAATTGGAAAATATAGTCCAACCTAAATTTAGAGCTAAACAAATTTTTGAGTGGATTTACAAAAAATATGTTGATGAATTTTTGCAAATGTCTTCTTTGCCTAAAGATTTTCGTTTATATTTGCAAGAAAGATTTCATTTTTCACCATTAAAATGTATAAAAGATGAAAAAAGTAAAGATGGTAGTATAAAATATCTTTTTGAACTTGTAGATGGATATAAAATTGAAGCTGTTTTGTTACCTATGAAAGAAGAAGTTGTAGATGAAAGCGGTAAGATCGTTAAGCATAAAAAATATACAATTTGCGTATCATCTCAGGTTGGGTGTAAAAGTGGATGTAGTTTTTGTCTTACTGCTAAAGGCGGTTTGAAAAGAAATCTAAGTGCTGGTGAGATTGTAGGACAAATTTTATGGATTAAAAAGCATAATAATATACCTTATGAAAGAAGGGTTAATATAGTCTATATGGGTATGGGAGAGCCTTTGGATAATCTTAAAAATATTTCTAAGGCAGTTAAAATTTTAGCCGATAATGATGCTTTAGCGATAAGCCCCAGAAGACAAACTATAAGCACGAGTGGTTTAGCAAAACAGATCAAGGAGCTTGGAGAAATGAATTTAGGAGTACTTTTGGCTATTTCACTCCATGCTGTAAATGATGAGCTTAGAAGTGAATTAATGCCTATTAACAAAGCATATAATATAGCAAGTATTATGGAAGCTGTAAGAAATTTTCCTATAGATCAACGAAAAAGAGTGATGTTTGAATATCTTTTAATTGATGGAGTAAATGATAAAATAGAACATGCAAAAGAATTAGTCAAGCTTTTAAATGGTATAAAAGCTAAAGTAAATTTAATACTTTTTAATCCACACGAAGGAAGTTTATATAAGAGACCAAGTGTTGAAAATGCTATCAAATTTCAAGATTATTTGAGTGCTAAAGGTGTTACTTGTACTATAAGAGAAAGTAAAGGACTTGATATTTCAGCAGCTTGTGGACAGCTTAAAGAGAGGCAGAGCATAAGATGACTTTTTTAGATATCGCTCAAATTATATTTATAAGTATAGTTGTTGTGATTGGACTTGGTGGAATTATTTATGTATTAAAAAATGAAGATAAATAATTAATTGATATATTTTTTTAATCTATCAATGACATCTATTATAATTTTATTTACTTCATTGTTTGATAATTCACTGTATTTTTTATCAATAAAAACATAGTCTTTATTGTATGTTGGCCAATATATACTATCTTTTTTGGGATATAATCCAATACTAGAGATTTTCATGTTACTTGCAATATGAATTGGACCAGTGCTAGGGCTAATAATACATTTTGATCGAGATATAAGTTCTGCTAAATTTAAAATATCATCATTATTTTTAAAAATATAAATTTCTGATAAAAGATTTATATTATACTGTTTAATGTTTTTTATAAAAGTGTCATGAATATCATTGTAGGTTGGAACAATGATGTTTATGTTTGGATATGAAATTCGAATTTGTGTTATAAGATCAAGAAATGAAATTATTCTTAGTGTAAAATCCACTGTAATACTAAAAGGATTTATAACGATAAAATTTTTTATATTATTACTTCGAAGATAATTTTGAATAATATTTTTGTTTTTAGATAAAGTTTTTATAGTGGTATCAAAATTGATTTTTTTAATGTATTTATCAAATTTTTAGGATCTATTTTTCTAGCGTAATATAACATTCTATCCCTGTCGCTTTTATTTTTAAAAAATCTCTTTGTTATACTTGTAAAGATAATTTTACATTTACGAGAAAATATGCTTACAAATTTAGATCTTACAATAATGCATTTTGCATTTGTTTTTATAAGTAATTTTATTAAAAAAGATTTCCCGTGAAATGATATTAAATAATCTAATGGATATTTGTTTATTTGCTTTATCATATTCTCATCAATTTTATCAATAAGTTCTACGTGGTCAATAAAATCAAAATTTTTTAAAATATTTTCAGTATTTTTTCTACAAAAAACGATTGTATTTGCTTGATAAATATGTTTAATAGCATATAGCATATCTAAACTAGCAACCATATCTTCAATATTATGAGGACAAAAATATCCAACGGAAATATTTTCTTTCATCGTATTCTTTCCTCCAAAAATTCATCTTTTATATTTTTTTTAGATTGTATCAAAAATTTTTGACCTTTATATGTAAATTCTAAGCTAAAAGAGTGCAAGAGTAATCTTTTAGCACCTGTAATTTGAATTCTTTCTTCTTTATTAATTTTATCATCTAATATTTGTTCTATTTGAGATTTTTTTAAACCATATAAAGGATCGCCCAAAATTTTATGTTTCACATGAAACAAATGTAGTCTTATTTGGTGTTGTCTTCCTGTGAGAGGTTTGGCTAAAACTAAACTAGCATCTAAATTTTCAAAATATTCTAAAGTATAAAATTGTGTTGAAGCCTCTTTGCCATTTTCACAAATATGCATTCTAGTTTTTGATATGTCATAATCTTGAGCTAAATCCATTTTTTCATTTACTATAAATTCTTTTTCAGTTTTTCCTTCTACTAATGCAAGATAGCTTTTTTGCACCAATCTTTTTTCAAACATAGTTTTTAATTCAATTTGAGAATTTTTATGCTTAGCTACAAGCAAGATGCCACTTGTTTCTTTATCAAGTCTATGAGCCACACAAGCCTTTTTACCCCATAAATGCCAAATTTCATCACAAAGACTATAAGTGCAATTGCGCCCATTAGGATGAGTGAGTACTCCGCTTGGTTTTTCTATTGCTGCAAAATCTTCATTTTCATAAACTATATCCAACCCCTTTGGGTTGTTTTCATATATAATTAATTCTATTATTCCGTCTAAAATTTTATTTTTTTCTTTTACCAAAACTCCATTGCAAAAAAGTCGTTTTTTATCAATAAGTTTTTGCGCTTCATGCATAGAAATTTTTAACTCATCCATAAGCAGTCTAAATGCCTTTTTTCCATTGTCTGATAGTTTCTTTTTTATATATGCCATTTAATAACTTTCTTAGGTAAATTATAATAAAATTTAAGCTATTTTTTCATAAAAAATTATATAAAAAAAGGTCTTGGTAATGGTTGAAAGATATAGTAGAGAAATCATGGCTAAAAAATGGGATATGCAAGCTAAATATGATGCATGGTTAAAAGTAGAATTAGCCGCGGTTAAAGCATGGAATAAATTAGGTCTTATAAAAAATGAAGATTGTGAAAAAATTATAAAAAACGCAAAATTTGATATAGCAAGAATAGATGAGATAGAAAAAACTACAAAACATGATGTGATAGCATTTTTAACGAGTGTAAGTGAGAGTTTGGGTAAAGAAAGTCGTTTTGTGCATTATGCTATGACAAGTTCTGATTGTATTGATACAGCTGTTGCCTTGCAGATTAAAGATAGTTTGGAATTAATATTACAAGATATAGATCAGCTTTTAGTTGCGATAAAAAATAGAGCTTATGAGCATAAAAATACACTAATGGTAGGTAGAAGCCATGGAATTCATGGAGAGCCTATAACTTTTGGTTTAGTTTTAGCTATTTGGTATGATTGTCTTATACACGCAAAGGATTTAATTATACACGCAAAAGATGTAATTAGCTATGGGAAAATTAGTGGTGCTATGGGTAATTTTGCTCACGCACCACTTGAATTTGAAGAAGAAATTTGCAAGAATTTAGGTCTTAAATCAGCTCCAGTTTCAAATCAAGTCATACAAAGAGATCGTTATGCACAAGTAATTTCAGCTTTAGCTATTTTAGCTTCAAGTTGTGAGCAAATTGCTGTTGCTATTCGTCATTTTCAAAGAACAGAAGTTTATGAAGCAGAAGAATATTTCTCACAAGGTCAAAAAGGAAGCTCAGCTATGCCTCATAAAAGAAATCCAGTTTTAAGTGAAAACATTACAGGGCTTTGCAGAATGATACGAGCATATGTAACTCCTTCCTTAGAAAATGTTGCTTTATGGCACGAAAGAGATATATCTCATTCGAGTGTTGAAAGATTTGTATTACCTGATGCTTTTATAACAACTGATTTTATGTTATCAAGATTATGTGGAGTGATAGAAAAATTACTTGTGTATCCAGAAAATATGATGAAAAATTTGAATTTAACCGGAGGATTAGTATTTTCTCAAAGAGTGCTACTTGAATTGCCTTTTAAAGGTATAAGTCGAGAAGAAGCTTATAAAATAGTTCAAAGAAATGCTATGAAAGTGTGGGGTGATTTGCAAAATGGCAAGCCTGCGCTAAATGAAAAAGGAGAAAGTTTGTTTTTGATTGCTTTGTTAAATGATGAGGACTTGAAAAAATCTTTAAGTGAGGCAGATATTAGAAACTGCTTTGATTATGGTTATTATACTAAAAATATAGATCAAATTTTTGAAAGAACATTTAATAATAGGGGTTAGTTGTATGAAAGTTTTAAAAAGGAATGGGAGAACTGAAGAACTGGATGTTTCTAAGATAAAGAAATATACAACCGATGCGGTTGCAGATTTAGATAATGTAAGCCAAAGCGAGCTTGAGGTAGATGCAAAAATACAATTTCGTGATGGTATTAGTACTGAAGAAATTCAACAAACTCTTATAAAAACAGCAGTAGATAAAATTGATATTGATAGGCCAAATTGGACTTTTGTTGCCGCAAGATTGTTTTTATATGATCTTTATAAAAAAGTAAGTGGATATAGTGGATATAAACATCTAAGAGATTATTTAGAAAAAGGTGAAAAAGAAGGTAGAATTTTACTTGGATTGAAAGAAAAGTATGACTTAGATGATCTAAATTCTTACATAGATCCTAGTAGAGATTTGCAATTTACTTACCTTGGTATTAAAACTCTTTATGATAGGTATTTAATAAAAGATTCTAAAGGTATGCCAATTGAACTTCCTCAACATATGTTCATGGCAATAGCTATGTTCTTGGCTCAAAATGAACTAGATTCTCAAACTTGGGCAAAAAAATTTTATGATCTTATATCTAAATTTGAAGTAATGTGCGCAACTCCAACTCTTTCAAATGCGAGAACTACTAGGCATCAGCTTAGTTCTTGTTATATAGGAAGTACTCCTGATAATATAGAAGGGATTTTTGATTCTTATCAAGAAATGGCTCTTTTATCTAAGTTTGGTGGAGGCATTGGATGGGACTGGTCAAAAGTTCGTGCTATGGGCGGAAGTATTGATGGTCATAAAAATGCAGCCGGAGGGATAATACCTTTTTTAAAGATTACCAATGATATAGCAGTTGCGGTTGATCAATTAGGAACTAGAAAAGGTGCAATAGCTGTTTATATAGAACCTTGGCATATGGATGTTAATGATTTTTTAGATTTGCGTAAAAATTCAGGGGAAGAAAGAAGAAGAGCTCATGAGCTTTTCCCTGCTTTGTGGATAAATGATTTGTTTATGAAGCGTGTGCGAGCAAATGATAAATGGACTTTATTTGATCCAGCCGATACAGCTGATTTGTGTGATTTGTATGGCAAAGAATTTGAAGATAAATATGAAGAATATGAAAAAAATGAAAAGATAATTAAAGAAATTGTCGATGCAAAGGAATTATGGAAAAAGATATTGTTAAATTATTTTGAAACAGGTTTGCCATTTTTATGTTTTAAGGATAGTGCAAATAAAACAAATCCAAATTCACATTCAGGAATTATAAGAAGTTCTAATCTTTGTACAGAAATTTTTCAAAATACAAACCCAAATTATTATCAAATTCAAGTGACATACGAAGATGGTAATGTTGAAAAATTTGATGAGAATGATGAGATTGTAATAGATGGAGGATACAAAAAACCTGCAAAGAAAATATCTACTCTTGATAGTATAAACGGAAAAAAAGTCTATATAGTAGAAAAATTTAATAATGAAGGCAAAACAGCAGTTTGTAATTTAGCTAGTATAAATTTAAGTAAAATTAACACTAAAGAAGATATTCAGAGGGTTGTGCCAGTAGCTATTAGAATGCTTGATAATGTAATTGATTTAAATTTTTATCCGCATGCTAAAGTAAAAAATACGAATCTAAAATCTCGTGCTATAGGTCTTGGAGTAATGGGTGAAGCACAAATGTTAGCTGAAGAGCAAATTTATTGGGGTTCTAATGAGCATTTTGAAAGAATTGATCGTATAATGGAAATGATTAGTTACGAAGCAATCTTGGCAAGTTCAAATTTAGCACTAGAAAAAGGAAAATATCCTGATTTTGAGGGTTCTAATTGGAGTAAAGGGATAGTACCTATAGATGTTGCTAATGAAAATGCTAAAAAATTGACTATTAGCGATGGTCTTTTCTCTCATAGTGAGTGTGATTGGGAAAAGTTAAGAGAAAAGCTAAGAAGAGATGGTATTCGAAATGGCTATTTAATGGCTATAGCGCCCACTTCTTCGATTTCAATTTTAGTAGGAACAACTCAAACAATAGAACCTGTTTATAAAAGAAAATGGTTTGAGCAAAATTTAAGTGGTATGATACCAACTGTGGTACCAAATTTAAATCTTGATACTTGGAAATATTACATTCCTGCTTACGAGCTTGATCAAAAGATTTTAGTCAAAGCAGCAGCTATCCGTGGAAAGTGGTTAGATCAAGGACAATCATTAAATATTTTTGTTTCGCTAGATAAAGCAAGTGGTGGATATCTAAATGAAATTTATCAATTGGCTTGGGAGCTTGGAGTAAAATCAACTTATTACTTAAGAAGTGAAAGTCCAGATAGTGAAAAAGTAAATGTGGCAGATCGTTCTATAGAGTGCGAAGGTTGCCAGTAATATTGGAGATATATTATGCATAATAAACAATCATTACCAGAACTTACATTTAGAGGCATTGTATTAGGGAGTATTTTGACCATTATTTTTACTGCTTCTAATGTATATTTAGGTCTTAAAGTAGGACTTACCTTTTCTACTTCTATACCAGCTGTAGTTATTGCTATGGCTGTTTTGAAATTTTTTAAAGATTCGAATATTCTAGAGAATAATATGGTTCAAACTCAAGTATCAGCTGCAGGGACGCTTTCATCGGTAATTTTTGTAATCCCAGGGCTTTTTATATGTGGATATTGGGTAGAATTTCCTTTATGGTTAACTTTTATGCTTTGTCTTTGTGGTGGAGGTTTAGGTGTGCTCTTTACCATACCTTTAAGAAAGGCGATGGTTGTTGAAAGCAAACTAGCATATCCTGAAGGTAGGGCAGCAGCTGAAATTTTAAAAGTTGCTAATAAAGATCAAGCTGATAAAAAAGGTCGCAATGGATTAAAAGAAATTGCTTTGGGTGCTGTTTTAGCTTCTATTGTAAGTTTATTTTCAAGTGGGTTTAAGCTTATTGCTAGTGAAAGTAGTTTTGCTTTTATATGGAAAAAAATGGCATTTGGATTTTCTACGGGCTATTCTGTGGCATTATTGGGTGCAGGTTATTTAGTTGGTATGGCTGGTGGAGTGGCTTTATTTTGTGGAATGGTACTAGCTTGGATGATTTTTGTACCCTATTTTTCAATGAAAGAGAGCTTTGATGCTAGTTTAAGTGCTTTAGATATAGCAAATCAAGTTTGGGTTCAAAAAGTACGTTTAATAGGTACTGGAACTATAGCAGTAGCTGCTTTATGGACTTTGATTGAGCTTTCAAAGCCAGTATATGATGGTATGAAAAATATGCTTAGAAAAACTTCGCTTAGTTTTTCACAAGATCCCAAAGATACAGATTTATCCTTAAGGACAATAATAGGATTATTTATATTAATGAGTATAGGGTTATTTGTATCTTTTTTTACTTTTGTATCTGACTCTAATTTAATTTCTGCACATCAAATTATTTTTGCTTTAGTAGGAACCCTAATAGCTATTTTTATAGGGTTTTTTGTAGCTTCAGCTTGTGGTTATATGGCTGGTTTAGTTGGTTCATCATCATCTCCAATTTCAGGAATAGGACTTATAGGCATTATGGTGTCTTCTTTAATAATTCTATTAATAGGATATAAAATAGATTTATTTAGCAATCCTTTGACGGCTAAATTTGCGGTTGCTTTTGCAATTTTTACAACTAGTGTGATTTTAGCGACTGCAGCTATTTCAAATGATAATCTTCAAGATCTTAAGACTGGATATTTAGTAGGAGCAACTCCTTGGAAGCAACAAATTGCTTTAATTATAGGATGTGTTTTTGGAGCTTTAGCTATAGCTCCAGTTTTAAATTTATTATATCAAGCTTACGGATTTGTCGGTGCCATGCCAAGAGCAGGAATGAATGTTGATAATGCTTTGGCCGCTCCTCAGGCAAATTTAATGAGTACCATAGCTCAAGGAATTTTTAATGCAAATATCGAATGGAACTATATATTAATAGGAGCTTTTGTTGGAGTTTGTATTGTTATTACAGATCGTATATTTAGAATGAAAAATTTATCTTTACCTCCTCTAGCTGTTGGTATAGGTATATATTTACCTCCTGATGTAAATACACCTTTATTTATAGGTGGATTGATGGCTTATTTAATTAAAAAGCGTCTTGAGAAAAAGTATCATAAGAATATGCACCAAAAAGAATTAACACAAGAACGGGAGCAAAGAGGAGTCTTGTTTGCTTCAGGTTTGATAGTAGGAGAAAGTATTTTTGGAGTATTAATAGCAGGATTAACCGTGCTTTCTATTAGTAGAGGTGGAGCTGAAGACCCGCTTGCTATTACAAGTTCCTTCAAAGATGATGGAAGTATTGGTTTAATAGTATTTATAGCTGTGATGTTAATTTTTATAAGAAGAGTGCTTAAAAAATGAATATAGAATATTATTATGCTTTGATTTTAGGAATTATAGAAGGGCTGACTGAATTTTTGCCAGTTTCTTCCACTGGTCATATGATTTTAGGCGCAGAAATTTTACGCTTGGAGATTAATGATTTTTGGAGAAGTTTTTTTATTGTTATTCAATTAGGATCAATTTTAGCTGTGGTTTTTATTTTTAAAGATAAATTAACTCGTAAGATTGATATATGGTTAAAACTTGCTGTGGGATTTTTACCTGCAGGCGGAGTTGGTTTTATAGCATATAAATTTTTAAAAGAACTATTTAATGGATATACTGTAGCAACTATGCTTATTTTAGGAGGTATTGTTTTTATTATTGTAGAGTTAAAACACAGAAAAAAAGATTACAATATACACTCTTTAGATGAAGTGAGTTACAAACAGGCATTTTTAATAGGATTAACTCAAGCCCTTGCTATAATACCAGGCACTTCAAGAAGTGGTGCTAGTATTATAGGTGGATTATTGCTTGGTCTTGACCGAAAAGTTGCTTCTGAATTTTCATTTTTATTAGCAATTCCAACCATGATAGTTGCGACTTGTTATAGTATATACAAAGAGCCAGAAATTTTAAGTAATATAAATAATTTCATACCTATAGCTATAGGCTTTATAACAGCTTTTATAGTTGCTTTTGTGGTAATTAAGATATTTTTGAAACTCATTAGTAAAATTGATTTTATACCATTTGGAATTTATAGAATTATTTTAGGATTTATATTTTTATGGCTTTTTACAAGCGGTATGCTTGATATAACTAAAACTAGTATTTGATGTGATAAAATATAAACTTTTAAAAAAAATTAAGTTTTCATAGCTAAAATTATTTTTAAATTTTAAGTTAATCTTATGAAATTAAATAGACGATAAAGGTAAAAATGGTAAAAGATATCATAGCATATATAGACAATGAAGTTTTGATAGATACTCAAAGCTGTAATAATACAAATCTAACCCCAGTATTTTTTGATAATTCTAAAGAAAGTTTAGAAGTAATTCGTCATTCTTGTGCACACTTAATGGCCCAGGCTATTAAGAGTTTATATCCTGAAGCTAAATTTTTTGTTGGTCCTGTAATAGAAGATGGTTTTTATTATGATTTTAGAGTAGATAGTAAAATTTCAGATGAAGATCTAGTAAAGATCGAAAAAAAAATGAAAGAATTAGCAGATTCAAAACTAGATATAACAAAATATGAATTAACAAAACAAGAAGTAAAAGAAAAATTTATTCACGATGATTTAAAACAAGAAGTATTACTAAGAATTCCTGATGGCATGGTAAGTATATATAAGCAAGGTGATTTTGAAGATTTATGTAGAGGTCCTCATGTGCCAAATACAAAATATTTAAGGTATTTTAAATTAACTCGTGTAGCTGGAGCTTATTTAGGTGGTGATGAAAAAAGAGAAATGCTTACGAGAATTTATGGGATCGCTTTTGCAGATAAAGAAAATTTAAATGAGTATTTACGAATTATAGAAGAAGCTAAGAAAAGAGATCATAGAAAACTTGGCAATGAAATGAAACTTTTTACTTTTGATGATGAGATAGGTGGAGGACTTCCTATATGGCTTAGTAATGGTGCAAAATTAAGATCTAAGCTAGAGCATTTATTATATAAGGCTCATAGATTAAGAGGATATGAACCTGTTAGAGGTCCTGAACTTTTAAAGGCTGATGCTTGGAAAATTAGCGGACATTATACAAACTATAAAGAAAATATGTATTTTACGCAAATTGATGAACAAGAATATGGCATTAAGCCTATGAACTGCGTAGGACATATTAAAATTTATCAAAACGATATAAGAAGTTATCGTGATTTACCTTTGAAATTTTTTGAGTATGGCGTGGTACATAGACATGAAAAAAGTGGAGTTTTGCACGGACTTTTTAGAGTGAGAGAATTTACTCAAGATGATGCTCATATTTTTTGTATGCCTAGTCAAATCAAAGAACAGGTTTTAGAAATTTTGAGCTTTGTTGATACTTTAATGAAAGCTTTTGAATTTGATTATGAAATGGAAATTTCAACTCGTCCTGCAAAAGCTATAGGTGATGATGAAATTTGGGATATAGCCACTAAAGCTTTAAAAGAAGCTTTAGATGAACAGGGATTAAAATATGGTATTGATGAGGGCGGTGGAGCTTTTTATGGTCCAAAGATAGATATTAAGATTACAGATGCATTAAAAAGAAAATGGCAGTGTGGAACTATACAAGTAGATTTTAATTTGCCAAGTCGTTTTAAACTTGAATACACTGATGCAGATAATGAGAAAAAACAACCTGTGATGTTGCACCGTGCGATTTTAGGTTCTTTTGAAAGATTTATAGGAATTTTAATAGAACATTGTGGTGGAGAATTACCATTTTTCATTGCTCCAACTCAAGTTGCTATTGTGCCAATTTCTCAAAATCATTTTGATTATGCAAAAGAAATCTCTAAAATACTTTTGGAATTGGGTGTTGATAGCGAGATATATCATAAGAATGAAAGCTTAAATAAGAAAATTCGTTCAGCTGAAAAAGCTCATGTGCCTATGATACTTGTTTTAGGAGACGAAGAGCTTGCAAATAAAACTATAGCTTTAAGAGATAGAAGAGCAAAAGAGCAAAAAATATTAAAATTAGATGAATTTATAACCTTGATAAAGGAGAAATTAAGTGAGGTACGCTTTTGAGTAAAGATAAAGAAGTTTTGCTAAATGATGAAATTCAAGCAGATGAGATTAGATGTATAGGTGATGATGGTAAGGTTTATGGTATTATTAGCTCAGATGAGGCTTTAGATATTGCTAATAGGCTTGGACTTGATTTGGTAATGATAGCAGCAGATGCTAAACCACCTGTATGTAAGATAATGGATTATGGAAAATTTCGTTATCAACAAGAAAAGAAACAAAAAGAAGCAAAGAAAAAACAAAAAGTTATTGATATTAAAGAAATTAAACTTTCTGTTAAAATCGCTCAAAATGATATTAATTACAAAGTCAAACACGCTAGTGAGTTTTTAGAACAAGGAAAACATGTTAAATTTAGAGTATTTTTAAAAGGTCGTGAGATGGGCTCTCCTGAAGCTGGAGTAGCCTTACTTGAAAAAATATGGCAGATGATAGAAGACATTGCAGATCAAGATAAAGAACCTTTGCTTGAAGGACGTTATGTAAATATGCTGGTAACTCCTAAAAAGAAAAAGTAAGTTATGCCAAGAGAAGCTTTAAGAAATAGTCTGAGTCAACATAAGCCGAAAAATACTTATTCAAAAAATGATGACTTGAATATAGATGAAGCTATGAGACAAACTAAATCGTATTTAGAAAATAGATTTGGAAATATTGATAATTTTTCCAAAGATCGGTATTATCTTACTATAGAAAATAAACTTGATATTTCCTTTATGATTGATAGCATAAAGGAAACAAATATTCGTGCTCAGTTTGATATGGAATATGAAAATAATTTTATAAAACCTGATGGAGGGGTCCTATTTTTGAATAATACTTCAGGGTATAAAAAAGTATTGTTAATTGCCGAAGCAAAGCGACAAGGGACAAATGATATTAGACTACAAGAAGGAAAAAACAAACAGGCTACAGGGAATGCGATAGAGAGACTAGGAAAAAATTTAACAGGTATCAAGGCCATGTTAAATCATGAAAAAATAACCCCTTTTGTGTGTTTTGGATGGGGTTGCGATTTTGCTTCAGAGCAAAAGAGTGTATTAGCAAAATTAAATGTATTGAATGAGTTTTATTATTTGAATAAAACTTATATTTTTAAAGCCGATGGCAATAGTGATCATAATTATTTCTCTCCCGTTAGTATGTATTTTAGAGAAGAAAAGTGGGAAGTTGGTGAAATGTTTGAAATTATGAAAGAGATAGCTGAGACATCTTTGAGGTATTATATTTTTTAATGAATAGTAAAAGAGAAAATCCGCAATTTTTAAAAGAACAAATTATCACTTATCTTGGTAATAAAAGATCCTTGCTTGAGTTTTTAAATAAAGGTTTTGATTACGCTAAAAATGAGCTTAGAAAAGACAAATTTAGTTTTTGTGATATATTTAGCGGTTCAGGCATAGTTTCGCGTTTTGTAAAGCCTTGTGCAAGTTTTATAGTGGCAAATGATTTAGAAGATTATTCTAGAATTATCAATGAGTGCTATTTAAGCAATCAAAATCCACAATTTTTACAAGAATTACAAAAATATTATACTTTTTTGCTGGCTGATTTAAAGCTGGAAAAAGGTTTTATAAGCAAGCTTTATGCACCAAATGATGATAAAAATATCCAAAAAAATGAGCGTGTTTTTTATACGCTTAAAAATGCAATGTATTTAGACTCCATAAGGAAAAAAATAGCAACTTTACCAAATGATATGCAAAAATATTTCATTGCTCCACTTATCTATGAAGCAAGCGTGCATGCAAATACAAGTGGGGTTTTTAAAGGCTTTTACAAAGATAAAAATGGCATAGGTAAATTTGGTGGCAATGCAGGGCATGCACTGAGTCGCATTAAGGGCGATATAGCTTTAAAAATGCCTATTTTTTCTAACTTTACTTGCGAATTTGAAGTTTTTCAAAAAGATGCAAATATTTTGGCTAAAGAGCTTGATGATATAGAAGTGGTATATTTAGACCCCCCTTATAATCAACATCCTTACGGGTCAAATTATTTTATGCTAAATTTAATCGCTAATTACAAAAAACCAAAAGAACTTTCAAAAGTCTCTGGCATACCACAAGATTGGAATCGCAGTGCTTTTAATAAGGAAAAAACAGCCGAAGATGCTTTGTTTGAATTAATTAATGATTTAAAGGCTAAGATTGTGTTGCTTTCTTATAATTGTGAGGGTTTTGTAAAAAAAGAAAATTTTTTAAAGCGTCTGAAAAAAATAGGAAAATGTGAAATTTTAGAGCAAAAATATAATACCTTTAGAGCTAGTAGAAATCTTTCTAAACGCTCCATACATATACAAGAACAGCTTTATGTGATTAAAAAATATTAATCTTGCATGTATGATTTTAATTGTTGATGTAATTTTTGTTTTAAAGCCATAGATCTTTTAAATCAAGCTTAACAATAATTTTCTATTACAACTCCTTTAGATTTTATATTTAGTTCTGTAAATAATTTTAATTTTTCTAAAGCATAATTGTAATAAAATAGTAACTTTCTTTTTATGAAAAAATTTATCCAAAGGATACACATGCCAAAAATGAAAAGCGTTAAAAGTGCTGTTAAACGCTTCAAAGTAGGTAAAAATAAAATCAAAAGAGGCTCAGCTTTTAGAAGTCATATTTTGACTAAAAAACCTGCTAAAAGAATGCGTGATCTTCGCACTTCTAAGTATGTTCATTCAACCAATGTTAAAGCGGTTGAAAAAATGTTAGGAATTTAAGCTCGCTTAAATTTTAGTTTTTGACAAAAGTCATTCAAGCTCCCCTTTAAATAAGGGCAAGATTCGTTTAACGAACGCCAATTTGTGAAAGGATAAATATGGCAAGAGTAAAAACAGGTGTTGTAAGACGCCGTAGACATAAGAAAATTCTAAAACTTGCACGCGGTTTTTATAGTGGTCGCCGCAAACACTTTAGAAAAGCTAAAGAGCAATTAGAAAGAAGTTTGGTTTATGCGTATCGTGATAGACGTCGTAAAAAACGTGATTTTCGTCGTCTTTGGATAGTACGTATCAATGCAGCTTGCAGATTAAATGATATTAGTTATTCAAGATTTATAAATGGTCTCAAAAAAGCGGGCATTGAGCTTGATAGAAAAATTTTAGCTGATTTAGCGATGAACGATGCAGCTGCTTTTGCTAAAATTGCAGATGCTGCTAAAAAAGCACTTTAATCTTACAGCAAGGCTTTTTAGCCTTGTTTTTCTCTTTACTTTCTTTTTAAATTCTCTTTTTGCAAAAGATATTTTACTTTTTAAAACTTACGATGAAAAAATTTTTCAAGATAAAAATTTAAGCCATTATTTAATGAGTGAAAAGCTTGATGGTGTAAGAGGAATTTGGGATGGCAAAAGTATGCAAACAAGAGCAAGAAATCCCATAAAACTCCCTGTGTTTTTTACAAAGAATTTCCCAAATTTTGAATTAGATGGTGAGTTGTGGATACAAAGAAATTCTTTCGAACAAATATCTTCTTTGGTTCGTCAAGATGATAGTAATTTAGAGCATTGGAAAAGTGTAACTTACAATGTCTTTGATGTGCCAAATGCTTGTGAAGAGTTTAAGCTTAATCCTTGCACTTTAGAAGCGAGATTGGAAATTTTAAAAAATTATTTATCTAAATATCCTAATGATTTTATAAAGATAATTCCGCAAATTCGTATTAAAAATCAAGAGCATTTAAAACAATTTTATCAAGATTTAGTAGCACAAAATGCAGAAGGGGTGATTATAAGAAAAAATGATGCATTATATGAGAGAAAGCGATCAGATAATGCTTATAAGTTAAAACCTTTTGAGGATGCTGAATGCGTGGTAAAAAAGCATTATGAAGGTAAAGGTAAATTTTTAGGAAAAATGGGTTCTTTGCTGTGTGAAGGATATATTGATGGCAAAAGAATAGAGTTTAAAATAGGTTCTGGTTTTAAAGATGAAGAGCGCATAAATCCTCCAGCTATCGGATCTATAATCACATATAAATACAACGGCTTTACTATTAATAAAAAACCAAAATTTGCTACCTATTTAAGAATGTATAAGTGATTTTTTTATTGCATTAAAGCAAAGATAAATTACAAATCCCATACAAGCGGTAAATATAATACACGCACCGCTAGAAAGATTAAATATATAACTAAAAGCTAGCCCTATCAGACAAAAAAATAAACTTAAAATGCTTGCATAAAACATCATCCATCCAAGTTTTTTACTTAGTCCTTCTGCTATGAAACTAGGTATACTAAGTAAAGCAATGATTAAAATCAAACCGACAAGTCTTATGCTCATAACAATACACAAAGCTATCATGAAGATTAAAATATAATAAAACAAATTAGCATTGATACCTCTAGTTTGAGCAAATTCATCATCAAAACTAATAATTTCAAATTGTCTATAAAAACAAAGAATCAGTATTATAAAAATAAAATCACAAATTAGCATCAACAAAAGATCATCATAAGATACAGCCAAGATACTACCAAATAAATATATCATCAAATCATTACTATAGCCTGGACTTAAATCAATTAAAATAATTCCAATAGCCATACCAAGAGCCCAAATGACAGCAATGATACTATCACTTCTATTAGGATAGTGCTTGCTTAAATATGCTACTATAAAAGCTAAAATAAGAGTAAATAAACTTGTGCTAACTAATATGGGTAAAGCAAAATAAAATGCTACTCCAATACCGCCAAAAGCTCCATGTGTGATTCCACCTGCCATAGAGAGTAATCTATTAATCATTACTAAGCTTCCTACACATCCACAGGCTATGCTGACTAAAATCGAAGCTAATATTGCGTTTTGAAAAAAATTGAAATTTAGAATTTCAAACATTGTGATCCTCACATAGACAAGAATTTAAACTCATTTCTACATCACAGATATGATTGTGATTTTGATATAGATGTTTAATATAATTGATTTTATCTTGATTTTTTGTATTTGTATGGATAAACATTTCTTTGTTTAAATATGCAATTTTATCACTATATGCTAGAATAATATTAATATCATGACTAATACAAATAACGCCCATACCTTGCTGATGCAACTTTCTTAGTAAATCAAAAATTTGTAGAGCATTTTTGGTATCAACGCTTGCTGTTGGTTCGTCTAATATAAGCAATTTACAAGCACCTACCAAAGCTCTTGCTATAAAAACTCTTTGTCTTTGACCACCGCTTAAAGTGTTAATTTGTTTATCCCAGAAATCTTGCATGCTAACTTGTTCTAGTGCCCAAAGTGCTGTTTTTTTATCTTCTTTTGTGTAAAAACCAAAGATTTTTTTATCTACTTGTCCCATTAGCACTACTTCTAGTACTCTAGCGGGAAAATTCAAATTTGCCAATGTGCTTTGTGGAACATAGCCTATTTGATTTGATTTAAGATTAGTTAATTTTATTTCATTTTTGCTTTTTAAAAGTCCAAGTATGAGTTTGATTAAAGTAGATTTTCCACCACCATTTGGGCCTATTATAGATAAAAAATCATTATTATCATAATGTAAATTGATATCTTTTAAAACATATTCATTGTTGTATGCAAAATTTAAATTTGAAATGTTAAATAATTCCATTAAAATACACTCGCTCTTGTGTTTATAAATAAAAACATACCAAAAGCTAGCATGACAACGATTCCTAGATATTCTAGTGCAAGTCTTAGACGCTGATGTTTTAAGCTTTTATGAAATTTATTAGCGCTAATAGCAAATAAAAATAACACTAAACACATTCCAAGTGTTATAAATACAGCTGAGCTTATAGCATAAAAAAAGCTAAATTCATAAGCAAAAACAAATAATAAAACAACCCCTGGACAAGGTACTAAGGCTGCACCCAGTATAATACCCCATTCGTTGAGTTTATTATGATTGCAGCAGGAGCAATTATATATGTGTGTGTGTAAAATTTTTTTGCTTAGCATAAATAAAGCTATAAATATAATACACAAGCTAGTGATTTGAGTTAGTATATAACCTGCTTGATTATTAACATCTTTTAATAAATTTTCAAGCAAAACTACACCTATACTTACAAGCAAGAAAGCACTTAATATATGAATAATACCTATTCTTAATACGAAATAAAAAATTTTTAAAAAAGAACTTTTATGGGTCATAAAATAAGCACTAGTTAGCATTTTTGCATGCCCTGGGGCGCTGGCGTGAAACACTCCATAAGCAAAAGAAATGGATAAAAGTATTAAAAAAGTTTTTATATCAAATTCTTTTTGCAGCAAATCTTTAATATAAGCAAAAAGGTCATTGTTAAGTTGATTTAATTTGGAGAGTAAATTCTGTGATTGCTTAGGGGTATCTTTGCTTTTTTCTATAAACATGGAATCTGGTATTTTTCCTTTATGGATTTGTAAAAACATAAGATTTAAATTAGGATTTAAAGCAAGATAATAATTAGAATCAAGCGTCATAAAACCATCGTTTTTAAATTTGAAATTAAAAAAACCTCCATCATCATGAATTTGTATGCTAAAAGTAGTTTTATCTTTAATGGGTAAATTTAATATAATTTTATATTCAAAGAATAATTGTGAATTGTTTGTATATAAGGTGGGATTTTTAAATTCTTTGATGTAAATTGTGTCATCTAAGTCATAAAATTGAAATTGTGTTAAAAAATTTTTAGGTTCTATATAATCTAAAAGCGTGTATTTAATATTTACAAGCTCATCATCATCGAATTTATTATTATAATTTAAATCATAATTTTCTAATAAAACATTAAAAAATTCTTCTGAGAATTCCCATTTTACATCAATTTGAGTAATGCTTTCTTTACTAGTATTAAAATCTAATTGTACATTTGCAGAAGGCGTATAAGCTGCGCACAAGGCACAAGCATATAAGCCTTTAAAGGCAAGAAAAAATAAAATAAACAAAATTCTCATTGTAGTGCCAAATTGAGAGCATCTACACTTTTTAACAATTCTTCATCCCAATTTCTTGCAAGATGATTTATGGAAATTATCTTAGCATTTAATTCTTTGGCTAAAGTTTTTATTGCACTTTCTGGGAATCCTGGTTGGATAAAAACTATACGAATATCTTTTTCCTTTGCAAGTAGTATTAAATTTTGTAAATCTTTTGCTTTTGGTTCTTTTCCATCAATTTGTACTGGAATTTGTATAAGATTATATCTTTTTGCTAAATAAGCCCAGCTTGGATGATATACAATAAATTCATTTTTTTTGATATTTTGCAATTTTGCTTTGATTTTTTCATCTAGTTCATCTAATTCTTTAAGAAAAACTTTTAAATTTTCTTCATAAAATGCTTTATTTTGTGGGAATACTTCGCTTAAAGCTTTACTAATATTTTCAGCTTGAATTTTTACTAAGATAGGGTCAAGCCACACGTGAGGATCTTTTCCATGCTCGTGATGTTCATGATGATTATGATGTTCTTCTTCATGATCTTCATCTTCAAAAAGTTCAATATTTTGATTGATATTAACAATTTTAACATTTTTTAAAGTATTTTTAAATTTTTCTTCTAGAATTTTTTCAAGTTCTAAATCAGCTAGAAAATAAATTTTACTTTCTTCTAATTTTTTTAACACTTGAGGTTTAAATTCTATGTTATGCTCATCTGAATTTTGTGGTATAAGGACATTGATTTCTACACTATCCTTTGCGATTTTCTCTACAAAAAATGCTTGAGGTGGTATGCTAACACTTACTATAGGTTTAGCAAAAACAAAAATGCTAAAAATACATAATAACAATAATTTTACCATCACTTCTCCTTAAAAAATCAAAATTATACATAATGCAACTTAGTTGCAACTTAAGCATAAAGTTGCAACTAAGGTATATTTTTGTGCTACAATGCTTTTTTATTTTAAGGTGTAAATGATGGAAGCAGTTGATATCCTAAAAAAATACGATATACCTATAACGACTTTGCGTGTAGAAATTTTGCAAATTTTAGCTTTTGCTAAAACACCTCTAAGTTATGATCAATTTGATCTTCAAGCTAATAAAACAAGTTTTTATCGCAATATGGAACTTTTTGAGAAGAGTGGCATTGTAATTAAAAGTGAACTTAATCGCAAGAGTTTTTATGAGTTAGCAAATCAAGCAAAAGCTCATTTTGTGTGTGATGTTTGTCATGTTATTAGTGATATTAAGATGCCTAAAATTAAAGGCGTGGTAAAGAGTGTAGTGGTAAAAGGTATATGTGAAAAATGTGAGGATGAGCAATGAATTTATGGGATAAAAAAGCAAAGGCTTACACAAGATATAGTGAAAAATTAAATGAAATTCAAAAACAAACCTTTGATAAATTTAAGGTATTAAATATAGATTATGAGAATAAAAATATCATAGATATTGGTTGTGGAACAGGAGTTTGGACTTTGCATTTAGCTAAAAAGGCAAAAGAAATTTTAGCTATTGATAATGCTAAAGCTATGCTTGAAATTTTACAAGAAGATGCAAAAACTCATGCTATATCAAATGTAAAAACTTTAAATTTAGACTTTGAAAATTTTTATAAAAACAATAATACAAAATTTGATTTAGCTTTTTTGAGCATGTCTCCTGCTTTACAAAATGAAAAAGACTATAAAGCTTTTTTAAGCTTAGCTTCTAAAAAGGTGTATTTAGGATGGGCAAGTAAGCGTAAAAGTAGCTTTTTAGATCCTATATTTGAGCATTTTAATACTGAATTTAAAGGTTTTTATAAACAAGATTTTCAAAATTTTTTAGATACCAAAAGCATTCCTTATGAATGTGAAATTTTTAACGAAACTAGAGTGGTAAAAAGAGATAAAGAAAGTGCTATGCAAAATGTTTTATGGCATTTGAGTATGAATGGTATTAATGTAACAAAGCAAGACTTAGAACCTTTTGTAAAAGATGAGGTAGAAGAGATTATAAAATCAAAAATAAAATTAATTATTTGTGGATAAAGGAAATCTATGAAATTTAGTGTTTCTGATTTTTAAAAAAATATAGGTCAAGAATTAGTCTTAAAATTTAATAGTGCTTCAAATCATAGTCATCCTCATGCAATAGGAAGGGCAATAGAATGTGGTGTCATAGAAAAACTAGAAGCATTATTACTTTCAGGTGTTGGTTTTGTAATAGATCTTTATGGTGGAGTATCAAAACAAAGCGATATTATTATTTATGAGAAGAATTTTGCAAATAGATTTATACAAAATAATGTTGAAGATTATGCGTATTATTCTTGTGAAAATGTATTAGCAGTTGGTGAGGTTAAATCAAATGCTAACTCTAATGATATCAAAGATTCTATAGAAAAATTAAAATTTGTGAAGAAAATACAAAGAGAAAAACCAGAAGAAAAAGGAGTATATAGAAATTTTTTTACTTCAACTTCTATGCAAGGATTAGAAAGTCAAAGTTTTGATCCTGTTGCTAACGAAACAGATCAGATTTTTACTTTTTTAATAGCAAAAACTCTTCCATCGATTGAAATAATTTATAAAAATTTAAAGGATATATGTGGTGATAAAAAATACCTATATCCAAATTGTTTTATTTCTATAGAAGGTAAATCATTTTATTTTGCAAGTGATGAAAGAATTAGGATTAGCGCTATAAATTCTAAAGGTATTTATAAATTTGTACTTGAAAATTCTTTTGCGTACTTTATAAATCATTTGACTACTTTTATTCAATGTGCTAGAACTACAAGGTTAAACAATTACAAATATCTTAGTTATTATAAAGAAATTATATCAAATAAATAATCTAGCAAATTATGCTAGATTAATTTTTGAAATTTCATCTTGAATTTTTAGAGTTTCATCTAAAGTTTGTATGATCAGGGTAAAATGTTTATGATCTATGTCTTCTTCTTTGTGGTTTTTTAAGTATTTATCTAGTACAGCATAACCACCTATTTAAACTCATAAATTTCAGGACTTACTTTGTAAAATACAAACTTTGTTGTATTTTATTTTTTCTATTTTAAAATTTTTATTTTTTAATGTTTGCTTGAATTCTTAAAAATACTTTTATTTTTTACAAAAAGGGATTTTGGGGAAATCTATTTTAAAAAATCAAGATATTTGTTTCTGTAATTTTTATGGGATAAAACCGCATAAATATAACCTAAAATACACTCTGGGCAAAAGCACTCTTTGTATTTTGTATTTATAAATTTTCTAAACTCCGGTGTAAAATTTTCTATCTTTTTTGAAAGGTTGCTATAAAGAGAATCTTGCTTTAAAATAGCTTTTTTGTATCTTTCTGTGGGATAGAGATAGAGAGGATAAGTGTAGCTATTACTTCCTATTAAGTGTTTGTCAATTAAATAATCGCTTATAAAATATTATTTAATTCAGCTAGATGCTTGTATTTTGTAAAATCAGAATAGTAGTAATCTATTTTATTTATTAAAGTTGCAAAATCTAAATCATTGATCAAACCAAAATCATTCGTGCTTAGCCCTATATCTAGTACAAATGTATATTTTTCAAAACTATATGTTTGTGTTGTATCGTTTTTGATTGTATTTGTCTTAGCTAATAAGCAGATATATTGAAAATTCTTGTCTATGTATGCTGTTTGATTATTGGGGTGTGCCATAGAATAGTGTTGATTTGGCGTTATTGCAATCAAGTTTTCTGCATAGTCGCTAATCGTTGGAAATTGGGATTGCGGAAATATATGGTGAATTTGTGTGGCTTTAGTATTCATCTCGCTTTCTTGTTTAACTTCTGAAAATCCATCGTTGTATTTATCATTGTATCTACGCACAAGTTTTTTAGCTTTTTGTATATCGTAGTTAGCTTTTGCTTGGATATTTTTTGAGATTATATTTTCGTGTTCTTTTCTAGTGATTGTTTTCTCTTTGTTGTTTAATTCATCTCGCCAATTTAGCCTATTGTATCTTATCTCATCTAGTGTTATTGTAGTTTTAGATATTTGACCTTTTCTTGTACCTTTTTTCTTTTTATAAAATGCCAATGGATTTATGATTTTTGTAAAGATTCTATAACACTCAGTGGTTTCGTTAATATTTGTGTGTTTTATTGTAAAACTAGCAAATCCATCTTTTAAATTTTTAAAGCTATCTTTATCTTGATTTGCAAAAAAAGTTTCAAATAAATAGTAAATTTCACTATCTTTTAACACTTTTTGTGTATATAAAAGTAAGAAATTTAATGCATTGCTTTCACGCAAAGATATATATTCTAATAACTCTAAATTATTGATTTTAAAAATCCTTTTGTTACTATGTGTTCTAGCATTTAAAATGCAGCTATATTCAAACAAATTGATAGGTTGTGAAAAGAATTTATCATATTCATTTTTAGCGCTTTTAGAACGAGTGTCTGGTTTTGAAAAAATACTCTCAACATGTTCTTTTGTGTAATCACTTTGCCAAATATCAGCAATGCTAAATTCAATACTTGTATCATATCCTGTGTATTCTAAAATGCAATCTGCGATTATTGCTAGTACATCCGGAGTGCATTTTTGGTCTATCCACCTTGCTCTCTTGGTTTTTCTTACATCATAATCTTTAGAATCTAAAAATACTTCTATATTTTTTTCTAACATTATGAATCCTTTAACGCTCCAAACCAAAAACAACTTATATTATCAATATTTAGTGTTCTAGTTTGATAATTCCTAGCAATCCTATAAAAATTTCTAAACTCATCACTAGAGATGTAATTCTGCTGATTTTGTGTAAGAGTTATGTTTTGTTTTGGGATTAAAATTGCTACAGATCCATTAACAACAAAGCCTTTTTCTTTTTTGGAAATACGTGGATTATAAGTCATATTTGGTGTTAAATACACATCATCTCTATTTAAAAATTCACTTATTTTAAACTTATATAAATTATCTTTTGTAATATAACTATCATAACCATTTATTTCTATAATATTTCCATTATTATCAATGTTGCGAGATTTAACAACTCTTATAGATTCGTTATTTTTTGTTGTAGTGGTATTTGTGTTAGTGAGTTGTCGATCTCTAAATGAATCAAAAATTCCTAGATTCATAGATTTAAATACTTTATCAAAAAATGGATTTCTATAAATAACCCAATAGGGTAATTTGTTATCAAAAATATATGACTGTTTTTGTAATAGTTTTAAATTTAATGGTAGCGATCTAATTGAAACCTCTTTTGTTTTGCCTGTGGTTATATTGATAGTTTCTATCAACACACTATTAAATCCAAGCTCACCAAAATCTATTATGGATTTAACGCCTTTATTTTGCAATTTGTATCTTGTTTGTTCATATTCTTTTGTGTTAAGTAAATTTTTAGGCATTATCATAGATACAAAATCCGCTATTTGTAATGATTTTTCTAAAAAGAATCCTGCTAGATTACTTAAATTTTCGCTAAAACTACTTAACACCATATCCTCTTGTTTTATTTTACTAAATGGCGGATTGCCAACAATCAAATCTATTTTGTCTTTATTGTTAAATTTCATAAAATCCATACAAATAAACTCTAGTTTAAAGTTTTTTGGGATTTGATTTTCATACAGCATTTTTAAAATATCAAGGCTATTTTGATTTATATCAATCACTTTTAAAATAACTTGTTTGATATGTTTATATTTTTTAAAAATAATAGGTAAAAAATTACCACATCCAGCACTTGGCTCAATAATAGTTATAGAATCTTTGGTAAAATTTGGTAATTCTTTTGCTATTTCATTGATAATAAATTTATTTGTAAAATATGCGGAATTTTGCTCTCTTTTTGCGTTTGTGAATTCAGCTAAATTTGATAGTGTAGCAGTTGAAAGATTGTTTAAGTGATTTGCTATGAATATTTTTAAATTATTGAAATCTTGTAGATTATATTTGTTGATTATTTCTAACATAATTTTACTGTTGAAATTTTGTTTTTTCATAAAAGTAGAAATTTTATCTGCTATTTGTTTAAAAATGATTGTAGGTACAGCTTCACCTATACTTTGTCTTATATTCATCTCATTTTGCTTAGAGATTTTTTGTTTCTCTTTATATGGCATTGTGTTAAGCTCTTGCAAAGTATAAGGCAACCACTTAAAGTTATTTGGGATATTCATCATAAGCATAAGCTCTCGTATTGAAAAAACTCTATCATCATTTGGGTGTATTGTATTTTGACTAGCTAATTGATCGTTTCTTGTGTGAATGCAAGGTGCTACACTATCCCATCTCTGTCTTTTATATTTATCACCATTTTTATTGGTATTGAAAATTATTTGTCCATTGACTATTTTATGTGGCTTTTTTTCATTGTCTTTATTGTCAAAAGCACTTTGTCCTTCTTTTAAGTCTTTTATCCATTCGCGCATATGTAGTGGATATAATCTAAAGCTGTGATAAAAATCATTTTTATCATACTCACCCCACTGCAAAGATTTTTGTTTTGATAGAATTGATTTTAGAGATCTTTCATTGCAAAAGTTTGGAAATAATTCAATACTAGCTATAAAATCTTTTAACTCCTTACAAACACCTATAACGATTGTTCTAGTTCTACTTGAATTTGCTCCATAATTCTTAAAGTTTATAATATCATTATAGATTGAATACTCTTGTGATAAATTTTGCTCTATCATTGTTCCTATTTCTATGAGATTTTTATTTCTATCAATGCAGCCTGTTTTATAAAAACTAGATACATTTTCCAAAATGAAGAATCTAGGCTTAATTTTTCCTATTAGTTCTACGCTTTCTACTACTAATGAATTTCTATCTATTTCATTTTGATTTTTTTTGTGATTTGCTACGCTCATGCCTTGACAAGGGGGTGTTGCTACTAAAACATCCACTCTATCGTTGCCAAATTTCTTTTTATATAAATCAATTTGTTCAAAAATTTTATCTTTTGTAACCTGTTTTTTTATATCACCATGAATGTATCCGCTTTCAAATATACATTTTTGATTTAATCGTTGTATATTTAATCTACGCTCAATTATTTCATTTGTAGCTATACATTCAAACCCTGCCTCTTTAAATCCATAGCAACCAATACCAGCAGATGAAAATAATGATATATAAGTCAAAGTTTTATTTTGTAACATATACTAAATTCCTTTAAAAATATTATTTTATAGTAAAAATTTTGAATTTATGTTTTAATAGTTAATTTATTGAATTTTTTCACTTATTTTCTATGTAGCCTAGTGTTAGAAAATCTTTTGTTATTAAAAAATCCGGAGCACCTCTACCTTCTTTGTCATTCGGTTCTTGTTTGATAGAGATTTTATTTTGCTTGTCTTGATTTTCTTTTATAGCTTGTGATAAATTTTGCAAAGCTGTTCTATATGTGTGTTCTTTATCGTTGATGGGAATATCTTTTATGTTTTCTAGATAAGCTTTTAGCATTAATTTTCTTTTAATTTACGACTTTGAATTTTAAAGTTTTTCCAGCCATAAATGGCACTATATCGCCGTATTTTTGAGGTACTTGCCATTCTTGTTTTTCTAAAGTGATAATTTTGTCTTTTTCAAATTTAAGATTATGGATTTTACAAGCATTATCTGAAATAAATTTTTGTAAATTTGCTTCATTTGAATTTTTTTCAAAAAGTTCAGCTAACACAGGTAAAATCACTGGTGCACTAAATACTCCAGCAGCACAGCCACAACACTCTTTAGTGTGTAATGGATGAGGTGCACTATCGCTTCCAAGCATAGCCTTTTCATAACCACTAAAAGCAAGCTCGCAAAGTGCTTCTTTATCTTCATAGCGTTTTGCTATAGGCTTGCAAAATAAATGTGGATCCATTTTACCACCTATTACATCATCAAGTGTTATGATTAAGTGATGTAAGGTTATAGTTGCATATAGATTTTCATACTCTTTTAATAAATCACATAAAACTTTGGTAGTAATATGTTCCATGACTATCTTTAAATTTGGAAAATTTTTAGTTAAACTTTCATAGATTTTTTCAAAATTTGCTTCTCTATCCATAACAAAATCATTTGTTTCGCCATGGACTAACAAAGGTATATTTAAATCACTCATAGCGTTTAAAGTGGGCTTTAATTTTTCTAAATCAAAGCTTGAAATTCCATTATCAGAATTTGTTGTTATTCCAGCAGGGTATAGCTTTATAGCAAAAATTTCATTTTTAACAAGTTCTAAAAATTTTTCATCATAATTTTGAAAAAAGAGAGTCATAAGAGGTATAAAATCTTCATTAGAACAAGCTTTTAAAATACGATTTTTGTAAGCTTTTAAGTCATTTAAAGCTGTTATGGGTTGTATTAAATTAGGCATTATTACGCCAGCTTTAAAATCTTTTGCACTTAGTGGCGCTACTAATGTTAAAACTTCTTCATCTCTTAAGTGTAAGTGCATATCTAGTGGATTTTTAAGTATCATTTTTATCTCCTATTTGAGTTTATATAAGCCATTTTTAAATTTTTCAAGCAAAGATTTTTCTTCTAAAAATTTAAAAGTATTGATTATTGTAGGCTTACTTGTATTTAATCTTTTGCTAAGCTCTTCAATACTAATAAAAACAAAACCATTTTCATCAGCATTTAAAGCTAAAAATTCTATAACTTCAAATCGTTTTTTTCCATGAATTTTTTCACATAATGTTCTAACGCGTTTATCCATATAAAAACCACTTGATTAAAATAAAAATCCAAGTACTTATAGCTAATAATACGCTAAAAAATACCCCTGCGCTTGCACAATCTTTTGCTTTTTTGGCTAATATGTGAAAATCGTTTGTGCAAAGATCTACGCAAGCTTCTATAGCCGAATTTATAGCTTCTATGATTAAAATCAATACCAATACAAAAATCAATACAAAATGTTCTATAAAATTTATAGGCAAAAAAAGGCTTGCTATGATTAAAGGTATAATTAAAATAATTTCTATTTTAAAAGCCATCTCATCTTTAAATAAAAATTTAATTCCACTCATAGCATAAGAGGCATTTTTAAATAGAGAATACTCAGGTTTCATTGAGGATTTTCCTCTAAATTTTTGCTAAATAAATCATAATTTTTCTCATATTCATTAGTGCTAATGTTAAAATATCCTAGCAAAGTTGAAAAAAGGTTATCGTGAGATAGCTTATAATCTTTTTTAGCTTTTAATTCTTTGGCAAAATCAGCATCATTGCTCCAGAAAATCATAGGTATGTGAGTTTGTTCTTTTGGTGCTATAAAATAAGGCATACCGTGGAGATAAATTCCATTTTCACCCAAGCTTTCACCGTGATCTGACATATAAAGCAAGGAAGATTCTTGATTAGGATTTTGTTTGAGCATGTCTATGAGATTTTTTATAATAAAATCTGTATATAGCAAGGTATTATCGTAGGTATTAGATAATTCTTCTTGGGTACATTTTTGTAATTCATTGGTATCACAAGTTGGGGTAAATTTTTTAAATTTATCAGGATAGCGTTTAAAATATGATGGTCCATGAGAGCCTTGTAAATGAACGACAATAATTTTGCTTGATGTAGTATCTTCTAATTCTTTTTTAACTAGTTCAAGCAAACTTTCATCATAATCTTGAGAAATAATTTTATTTTTGATACGATTGCAATTTCCCTTGCAACCTCCAGAATTATTATCAACCCAAATGCTTTGTACTCCAACTTTTTGTAAAATATCTAAAACATTTTCTTCATATAAACTATCATTAAAGGTTTCTCTTTTGTGTCTTGAAAACATACAAGGTAAGCTTCTTGCAGTAGCAGTTCCACATGAGCTTACTTTGTTAAAATATATGAGATTTTCTTCGTTTTTTGTATAAAAATTGGTATCGTTATTTGTATATCCACCTAAAGAATAATTTGCCGCTCTAGCAGTTTCTCCGACAACTAAAATCATAACCTTATTAGGATCTTTGTCCCATTTAGCATCTGGAGCTATAATTTGGAGGTGTTTTTGTGAAGCAAATTTTAATTTTATATATTTAAAACCTGAATAAATTTGGTAAAAAGGTATGTTATAAACTCTAACTTCATTATATGTTCGCAAAAACGGGATTATACTTTTTGAAAAAATACCAAGCAAACCAAAAGCTACGATAAAAGCCATTAATGTAGTGCCAAATTTAACCAATAAGTGCTTTTTAAAATTACAATAATGAATTTTTATTTTGATGATAAAAAAAGCAGGTATAATAAAAGTAAAAAATATATACAAAAACATTTTAGCGTTTAATAAATCAAATATCTCTTTCGTATCTGTTTGTATAGCATTTCTAACCATATCATGGTCTATGACTACACCATAATTTAGCATAAAATATCCACTAATTGAGCTTACTGCTGTAAAAAAAAGCATCAGAGCTTTGCTAAGATAAGGCAAAAATAACAAAGCAAAAATTCCCACTAGTAAGCTAAAATAAATAATAATATATAAAATTATGGAAGAATCACCATCATTAGGGTGTAAATTATCGTGAATATAAGAAAATAATTTAAAATTAATAGCACTAATGTAAATAGCACTTAAAAATACAAATTTTAACCAAGAGATATTAAAAATTTTCATGTATTCCTTTCAAATAAATAAGGATTATAGATTAAAATAGTTAATTTATTTTATTAGCTTTATGATATGATTACGTTTTTTTAAGGATAATTAATGAAATTACTTTCGTGGAATGTAAATGGCTTAAGAGCTATTTGTGATAAAAATGCACTTGAATGGATAGAAAAAGAAGATGTTGATTTTATTGGTTTTCAAGAAATCAAAGCACATGAGGAAAAATTTCCAAAAAAAATTTATGAGTATAATTTTAATCATATGTATTTTAATAGTGCCAAAAGAGCAGGTTACTCTGGAGTAATGAGTTTATGTAATTTTGATTGTGAGACTAAAAAATGTGAATTTTTTGATGATGAGGAAGGTAGGGTTTTAGAACATAGCTTCAAAAACATTGTTTTATTTAATATTTATTTTCCTAATGGTCAAAAAGATGAAGAGCGTTTAAATTTTAAAATGAAATTTTACAATGATTTTTTATTGTATTTAGATAGGCTTTTAAAGGAAGGCAAGGAAATTATCATCTGTGGCGATGTCAACACTGCTCATAAGGAGATTGATTTAACACACCCTAAGGCAAATGCCAATACATCGGGATTTTTGCCTATAGAGCGTGCTTGGATTGATGATTTACTTGCACTTGGTTTTATTGATACTTTTAGAGAAATTAATGGTGATATGAAAGATAAATATTCTTGGTGGAGCTATAGAATGAAAGCTAGAGAAAGAAATGTAGGCTGGAGAATTGATTATTTTTTCATATCTAAGGGCTTAAAAAATAAACTTAAAAATGCTTTCATTAGAGATGATATTTTAGGTTCTGATCATGCTCCTGTGGGTATAGAATTAGATATCTAGAAAATTGTTTTATAATGATTGTTTAAAAAATTAATCAATCATTAAGCAATAAAAATATATAATCGCTTTTCTTTTAAAAAAGATGGCCCATTCGTCTAGCGGTTAGGACATCGCCCTTTCACGGCGGTAACACGAGTTCGAGTCTCGTATGGGTCACCACTCCTATATTTTTATCATAATAATAATTGAAATTGTTAATTATAAAAGAGTTATTTAGTCTTTTTTAATTTATATGTGTTAGAATGATTGTCAAAATTTAGAACAAGGAGAATAAATATGTTTGAGTTAAGAAAATTACCTTATGAAGTAGATGCTTTTGGAGACTTTTTAAGTGCTGAAACTTTCTCATTTCATCATGGAAAACACCATCAAACTTATGTAAATAATTTAAATAATCTTATTAAAGGCACTCAGTTTGAAGGTAAAGATTTAGTTTACATTATTAAAAACTCAGAAGGTGGTATTTTTAATAATGCAGCACAAGTTTATAATCACGATTTTTATTTTGATTGTATAAAACCAAAAACATGCTGTGGTTGTGGCTGTTCTTTGGATGAGTCATTTAAAGCAGCAGTTGAAAAAGATTTTGGTTCAATGGAAAATTTAAAAGAAGAATTTATAAAAGGCGCAACTGGTGTTTTTGGTTCAGGATGGTTTTGGTTAGTTTATAATGTTAAAAGCAAAAAGTTAGAGCTTACTGGAACAAGTAATGCAGCTACGCCTATTACTGAAGATAAAATTCCACTTTTGGTGGTGGATGTTTGGGAACATGCTTATTATGTTGATCATCGTAACGCTCGCCCTGCATATTTAGAAAAATTTTATTCACATATAAATTGGGAATTTGTTTCTAAAGCTTATGAATGGGCTATTAAAGAAGGTATGAATTCTGTAAGTTTTTATGCTAACGAATTACATCCTGTAAATTCATAAAGACTTTTTAAGAAAATTTTCATAAAATAATCCTTAGATATATTCTAAGGAGGATTTATGGAAATTCTAATTTCTGTAGTCGCTACTTTGTTTTGTGTATTTTTAGTAGCGTATTTTATTCTGAAAAAATACAATCCTATTTTTACATTTTTTCTCTCGGGTATTGTTATTTTAATTATAGTCTCGTCTATCACAGGAGAGTCTGTTTTAAAGCAAAGTATGGGTAATGTTGTGTTTGATGTCTTTGGTTTTGTTACAGAAACTTTTAAGACAAATTTAGCTGGAGTTGGCTTAATTATAATGTCTGTTGCAGGATTTGCAGCTTATATGAAACATATTAATGCCTCTGCTAAACTCGCATTTGTAGCCAATAAGCCTCTAGGTAGAATTAAAAATAAATATTTGGTTTTGAGTGGAACTTTTGTAGTAGGTATGGCTCTAAAAATAGTTATTTCAAGTTATACAGGATTATTACTTTTATTATTAGCTTCGATTTATCCGGTATTAATCGCCATTGGTATTCGCCCAATTACAGCTGTTTCTGTTCTTTCTTTGATTGCACTTGATTATGGACCAAAAGATGGTAATTCTATCAATTTAGCGGATATGGTTGGTATAGATAATGTTGTTGCAATGTTTTTTGAATATCAAATTTATCCAGTTATTGCTTATGTTGTTGTCATGGCTTTGCTTATTCCATTTTATTATAGCTATATGGATAAAAAAGATATTGCTAAAGGTGTGATTGATGATGTAGAACATATGGAAATAAAAGATCCAAAATGTCCTTTATTTTATATCTTCTTACCTTGGCTTCCAATAGCATTTTTATTTGGTGCATATTTTGCAAGTTTGTATGGATATAAAATTAAACTTGATGTTGTGAGTGCAAATTTTTTAAGTATAAGTTTAGTGTTTATTTTAGAGTATATTAGACACAAAGATGCTAAAAAATTGGCAGATGATTTGATGGTTATTTTAAAATCAATGGCAGAAATTTTTGTCAGTGTGGTTTGTATTATTATTGCAGCTTCTATTTTCGCAGAAGGTATTAAAGCTTTAAAAGGTATTGAGCATTTGGCATTGGCTGTTTCTTCTATGGGTGCTTCAGCTGTTTTAGTTACTATTGTGGTGTTGAGTTTCATTGTTTATTTTGCAAGTGTCATCATGGGAAGTGGTATAGCAGCTTTCAATGCTTTTGGAAGATTAGCTCCTGATATAGCAGCTAAATTAGGAATTAATCCTATATCATTAGCATTGCCACTAGAAATTGCTTCTTGTTTAGGACGTGCAGCTTCTCCTATATCTGGAGGGATTTTAGCCTTAGCAGGATTTGCAAAATTAGATCCTGTAGCTATTGTAAAAAGATCCACTCCTTTATTGCTTGTAGGGATGGCACTAAATATTTTGATAGCTTGGTATTTTGCTTAAAATGAAGAATAATGGCTTTTTGCCATTATTCTAAAATAATTCCTTCATTTAATACTACTTCACCTATAATGTAAGCATCTGAATTTTCTAAGATTTTATCTACATTAGTGGGATTTGCTACTATTACCATTCCTACTCCCATATTAAAACTTCTATACATTTCATTTTCTTCAACGCTTTGACCTATTTGATAAAATATTTCATGGGTTTTTAAATGATGTTTTCTAATTACTGCTCCAATACCTTGTGGAAAAATTCTAGGTAAATTTTCTACCAACCCACCACCTGTAATATGTGCTAAAGCATTAATATAAGGTTTTAATTTTAAAAAATCTTTTACATAAATTCTCGTAGGTTCAAGCAAAATATCAATTAGTGTTTTTTCACCTATTTTATCATCAAATTTAAGTTTTTGTGCCTCAAATAATACTTTTCTAGCTAAAGAGTATCCATTAGAATGAAGACCACTACTTGGTAGAGCTAATAAAATATCACCATTTTTCACAAAAGATCTTCTGTCTATTTCATCTTTTTCAGCCATTCCTACTGAAAAACCGGCTAAATCAAAATCTCCTGTGTGGTACATACCGGGCATTTCTGCAGTTTCTCCTCCTATCAGAGCACATTTTGCTTTTTTACACCCATTTGCTATACCCATTACAACTTTTTTGGCATTTTCAACTTCTAATTTTGCACTCGCATAATAATCTAAGAAAAAAAGTGGAGTAGCAAAATTACAAACTAGATCATTTACGCACATTGCAACCAAATCTTCACCTATGGTGGTAAAATTTTGAGCATCGATTGCAAGTCTTAATTTAGTCCCCACTCCATCGGTTGCAGCTAACATTACAGGATTTTTAAAACCTTGTGGCATAGCAAAAGCACCGGAAAAAGATCCTATCCCACCTAATACATTTTCATTAAAAGTCTCTTTGACTATAGGTTTTATAGCTTCTACAAAAGCATTGCCGTTATCTATACTTACTCCAGCGTCTTCATAGCTTATATTCATTTATATTCCTTTAAGAATTTAAAGTGTATTTTAGCTAAAAATCTTTTAAGGCTAAATTATGCAAAATGCTTATTTTGTGACTTCAAGTATTGCAGGTGGAAAATCAACTTTTATTAAAATAGTTAAAAAATTAGGATTTGATACTATAAGTGCTGATGAAATTACTCACATGTTATTAAACGAAAATGCTCAACATATTGCAAAACTTTTTGATGATTTTAGTTTAATTGTAAATAATGGTATAGATAGAAAAAAACTTGGAAATATAATTTTTAATGATGTATTAGCTAAATCAAAATTAGAAAATTTTATTCATCCAAAAATTAAAAAAGAAATTTTAAGCCAAGCAATAAAAATTGATAAAAAAAATAAGGCTTTTTTTATAGAATTACCACTATTTTTTGAAAACAATAATTATCAAAATTTAGGAAAAAGTATTTTAATTTATGCACCAAAAAAACTTTTGCTTCAAAGACTTATGAAAAGAGAGCATATAGATAAAGAAGAGGCTTTAAAAAGAATAAATTGTCAGCTTGATATAGAAAAAAAGAAACAAATAGCTGATTATGTTATAGAAAACATAGAGAGTTATGAAATATTTGAAGAAAGTGTGTTAAATTTTTTGAAATATAATTTAAAGGTTATTATATGAAATACTTTAAATATTGTGCTAGTGGAAATGATTTTGTTATATTCGCAGACGAGGAGAAAAAAGATAGAACCAAGTTAGCGCAAATTCTTTGTGATAGATATAAAGGCATAGGTGCAGATGGACTTATAGTTATAGTTCCGCATAAAAAATATGATTTTGAATGGCAGTTTTATAATTGTGACGGAAGTGAAGCTAATATGTGTGGTAATGGATCAAGAGCAGCAGCGCATTTTGCACATTATTTTTTAAAAAAACCTAAATATTTAAATTTTATCACAGGTGCAGGATTGATTAAATCTCACATAGAAAGCGATATGGTTGAAATTAAATTGAGTGATGTTAAAAATATTAAAGAGCCTTTTGAATATAAACAAATGCAGTGGCAATTATGCGATACAGGTGTTCCCCATCTTGTAACTTTTGTAGATGATTTAGATGATTTTAATGAGCAATTATGTAAAGAATTGCGTCTAAAATATAATGCAAATGTAAATTTTGCAAAAGTTGAAAATGATGAATTGCTTAAAGTAAGAACATTTGAGCGAGGTGTGGAGAGTGAGACTTTAGCATGTGGAACAGGTATGGGGGCATGTTTTTACCTAGCACAACTTAATTATAAAGTTAAATCAAAAATCACAATACAGCCAAAAAGTGGTGAAAATTTGGTATTTAGACTCGAAGAAGATCAAATATTTTTTAAAGGGAAGGTAAAGTATTGTTTTGAAGCTAATTATAATTTTTCTTGTTAGTTGTATTTTATTACAAGCTAAATTTATACCAGGATTTAATGAAGATTTTTATACTCTTGATATCAATCAAAAAAGAGAAGTTTTTATAGGTAAAATTAGCACTTTGCTTGATAATTCTTTTAAAGATATAGAGAATGAACAAGAATTTGTAAATAATTTTTTTCATGAAGCGTTAAAATTAAATTTTAGAAATTTAAATCCAATAGCTTTAAACAGATTGATAGAGTTAAAAGAAAAATACAGAATAAAAAATTTATATAATATCCAAGAATATCAAGAAAAAATTCAAAAAGTTCCTAAATCTTTGGCTATAGCTCAAGCTATTATAGAAAGTGCTACAGGAACAAGTCGTTTTGCTAAAGAAGCTAATAATCTTTTTGGAGAATGGACTTGGGGAGATAAAGGTTTAATACCCAAGGAAAGAAGTGTAAATAAAACACATAAAATTAAAGTATTTGATACTTTGCAAGAAAGCGTTGATTCTTATATTTTAAATTTAAATCGTCATAATGCTTATGAGGATTTTAGAATGTGGCGCAAGAATGTGTTGGAAAAAGGAGAAAAATTAGATGGTAAAGAAGCTGCCATACACTTAGAAAAATATTCTGAAATAAAAAATAAATATACCCAATTAATCTTAGCTATTATAAAAAAACATGAATTAGATAAAGTGGATTAATTTCCTAAAGCCCATTCATCAAATGGAAGTAATAAAATTCTAATTCCATTAATAAAAATTTCTGCACTTTGTGAGAGTGTAATAATAAAAATTGAAGAAAGTTTGAGATGATTTTTACTAAGAATTTTTTTTATTTTTAATAAAATTAAATCTTTATCCTTAAAAGGAGAACATAAAAAAGCGATATTTAAATTTGGAATATAAAAATCAAAGTATTTTGTATAAAAAATTTCTTGTTTGAATTTAAACATTTCATTTAAAACTAAATTCTCAAATAAAGCACTAAAATCTTTCTGTACACTTAAGGCATTTTTTAAATAGAAATCATAAAAATATACTTTTTTTACATTTTTATCATAATTTTTTACAAAATATAAAGTATAATTTTGTTCCAATTTTGCTATATTTTTATACAAAGTATCTTTTGAAATTTGCATTTTTTCTTTCATAGATTTAAATAAATCGTTAGTACTAAATTCATTAGAAATATTTAATGCGATAAATTTTAAAATATTTAATTCTAAAGGGTTATAAAAACTTTTTAGGTAAGTAAAATTTACTTCTTGATTTTGAATTACATTTCTTCCAGTATGTAAAAAATAACTTACCATAGATTTTATGTCAACATATTTTTTATTTAAACTTAGAAATTCTTCAAAATCTAAAAAATCAAGATAAATTTCTTCAAAATTATCTAATTTAAAATTCATCATATTAACACTTAATATAATTTGTAAATTTAAGTGTTTTAAAACGTTAAAATCAAATTCGTAACAAAAATTACAAAGAATTAGAAATTTAATTTGAGGGTTATAAGTTAGAAAAGAGTTAAGATGTAATAAACTTTTTTCATCAAAACGTAAATCAGCACAGTCGATAAAAAGTATATTTTCATTTTTATAAAAAGATAAAAAATTTAAAATAAGATTTTTTTTACCGCTAGCAAAACCGCCTTTTATAATAAGATTTTTATTGCTTTGAATTTGAACTTTTCTTTCTTTGAAGCTTTGAATTTTTGGATAATTATCATAAAAAAATTGTAATATTTTCATAATTTAAATTTCTGGTGGAGTATAGCGGGTTCGAACCGCTGACCCCAACGCTGCCAGCGTTGTGCTCTCCCAGCTGAGCTAATACCCCTTTTTACATTCGATTATTAATGCAGTAAGGATAATATATTTTAGCTTATATTTTATTAAATTTAATCTTTTAATGTTAAATATTATCCTTATAATAAGGAAAAAAATATAAAAAAATACACATTAATTCTTGACTTTGGAAAACTTGTTTTTATATAATACCTCCATCATTATTACATGGTGGTTAGATTATTTTATCTAACGAGTTCTTTATAAAGGAAAAAATATGGAAAGAATCAGGCTTAAGCTAAAAGCTTATGACCACAGAGTTCTAGATCGTACAGTTGCAGCAATTGTAGAAGCTGTTAAAAGAACTGGTGCTGACATTAGAGGTCCGGTACCAATGCCTACAAAAATAAAAAGATATACAGTTTTGAAATCTCCACATATCAACAAAGATTCACGCGAGCAGTTTGAGATGAGAATTCATGCACGTATGCTTGATATTGTAGCAGCTACTCCAGATACAGTAGATTCACTCACAAAACTTGACTTAGCTCCTGAAGTTAATGTTGAAGTAAGAGCTATGGGTAAATAAGGATAAAATTATGGAATACATTGTAGAAAAAATTGGTATGAGTAGAACAATAAGCACACCAAGCATTCCTGTAACCTTACTTAAACTTGTGCAAACTAAGGTATGTGAAGTTGAAAATGGAAAAGCTTTAGTCGCTTATGTGAAAGGTAAAGCAAATAACAAATGTATTGCTGGTCAGCAAAAAAAATATAATCTTTCAGCTGAATATAATAGATTTGCTAATTTAGAAGTGGCAAATACTCAAGCAGGGGATATTGATTTAAATCCCTTAAAAGAGGCTTCAATATTAAAAGTTAGTTTTAATTCTAAAGGTAGAGGCTATAGCGGGGTTATGAAAAGACATGGATTTGCTGGAGGCCCTGCAAGTCACGGTTCAAGATTTCATAGACGCCACGGGTCAATAGGTAATCGTGAATGGCCAGGTCGTGTTCAACCAGGTATGAAAATGGCAGGTCATTATGGTAATGTAAAAGTTACTGTAAAAAATGAAATAGTATCGTTTGATGAAGAAAATGGTGTTTTAGTAGTTAAGGGTGCTGTACCAGGATATAATGGTGCTATGGGTAAAATAAGGATTGCAAAATGAGTAAAGTAACTGTTTTAAATGATAAATTTGAAAAAACTAGTGAACTCGAACTTCCAGCAAAATATGCAGAAGTTAATTCTCACAACCTTTATTTATATGTAAAATCTTATCTTGCTGGTCTTAGAGCAAATACAGCTCATACTAAAGGTAGGAGTGATGTAAGTGGTGGTGGTAAAAAACCATGGAGACAAAAAGGACGTGGTGGTGCAAGAGCTGGTTCAAGCAGAACGAATGTTTGGGTAGGTGGTGCTGTAGCATTTGGTCCTACAAATAATCGTAACTATATTCAAAAAGTGAATAAAAAACAAAAACGCTTAGCACTTGAGAGAGCACTAGCTGATAAAGCTCAAAAAAATGCATTATTTTCAGTAGATAGTTTGAGTATTGAAAGTGGCAAAACAAAAGATGCAAATGCAGTTATTAAAAAGCTTGGTTTGAAAGATACTTTAATTGTAAAAGATTTACTAGATGAAAAAACATTACTTGCTTTTAGAAATTTAGCAAATTGTTATGTTGTTGATGCAAGTGAAGTTAATGCTTATTTAGTATCTGTATTTAATGCTGTTATTATTGAAAAAGCAGCACTTGAATCTATCGTAAAAGAGGGTTAAAATGGCAGATATTACTGATATAAAAACAATACTTTACACTGAAAAAAGTTTAAACCTTCAAGAGCAAGGTGTTGTAGTTATCCAAACTTCTCCAAAGATGACAAAAAATGGTTTAAAAGAAGTTTTGAAAGAATATTTTGGTGTAACTCCAGTAAGAATCAATTCTTTAAAAATGGATGGAAAGATAAAGCGTTTTAGAGGTCGTGAAGGTCAAAGAAATAGCTTTAAAAAATTCTATGTTAAGCTACCAGAGGGTGTTAGCTTAGAAAGTTCGGAGGCATAAGATGGCAATTAAAACATACAAACCATATACTCCAAGTAGAAGATACATTACAGGTGTAAGTTCTGAAGATATTACTGCAAAAGCTAGTGTGAGATCATTGCTTGTTAAGCTTCCAGCACATGCAGGCCGTAATAATAATGGTAGAATTACAAGTCGTCATAAGGAAGCTGGTGCTAAAAAACTTTATAGAATTATAGATTTTAAAAGAAGAAAATTTGGCATAGAAGGTAAAGTTGAAGCAATTGAATATGATCCATATAGAAATTGTCGTATTGCATTAATTTCTTATAGAGATGGTGAAAAAAGATATATTTTGCAACCTAGAGGCTTAGGTGTTGGCGATATTGTTTGTGCAGCAGAAAGCGGTCTTGATATTAAACCAGGTAATGCGATGAAGCTTAAAAATATTCCTGTGGGTACTATTGTGCATAATATTGAATTAAAGCCAGGTAAGGGTGGTCAAATGATCCGTTCAGCTGGTGCTTATGCGCAACTTATGGGTAAAGAAGAAAAATATGTTATCTTAAGACTTGCAAGTGGTGAAATGAGACAAGTTTTAGCTGAGTGTATGGCAAGCATTGGTGAAGTAGGTAATGAAGAATGGTCAAATATCACCATAGGTAAAGCAGGAAGAAATCGCCATAGAGGTATTCGTCCTCAAACTAGAGGTTCTGCTATGAATCCAGTTGATCACCCACACGGAGGGGGAGAAGGTAAGAAAAACTCTGGTCGTCATCCAGTTACTCCATGGGGTAAACCAACTAAAGGTGCTAAAACTCGCCGTAAAAAAGCTAGCGATAAGCTAATAATTTCAAGAAGAAAAGGAAAGTAAGATGGCTAGGTCACTAAAAAAAGGTCCTTTTGTTGATGACCATGTAATGAAAAAAGTCATCGCTGCTAAAAAAGCTAACGATGGTAAGCCAATTAAAACTTGGTCAAGACGCAGCACTATTATACCTGATATGATAGGTTTAACTTTTAATGTTCATAATGGAAAAAGCTTTATACCTGTATACGTAACTGAAAATCATATTGGTTATAAATTAGGTGAATTTGCACCTACTAGAACATTTAAGGGTCACAAAGGCTCTGTTCAAAAGAAAATAGGCAAGTAAGGAGAAATTGTGAGTAGAGCGTTAATTAAATTCATAAGATTGTCTCCAACTAAAGCAAGATTGATTGCTAGAGAAGTTCAAGGTATGAATGCTGAACTTGCATTAGCAAGCTTAAAGTTTATGCCAAATAAAGGTGCTAAATTTATAGCAAATGCTATTTCAAGTGCTGTTGCAAATGGTGGTTTTGAAGCAAATGAAGTTATTGTTTCAAGTTGTCGTGTTGATGCTGGTGCAGTATTAAAAAGATTTAGACCAAGAGCAAGAGGAAGCGCTAGTCGTATTAGAAAGCCAACTTCACATATTTTAGTAGAAGTTAGCAAAGTAGAATTAAGTGCTGAAAAAACTACAAAAGCTAAAAAAGCATCAGTGAAAAAGGAAAGCTAATATGGGACAAAAAGTAAATCCGATTGGTTTGAGATTAGGAATTAACAGAAATTGGGAATCAAGATGGTTTCCTACTAAGGCTAATGTAGCAGAAAATATTGGTGAAGATTATAAAATTAGAACTTTTTTAAAAAGAAAATTATATTATGCTGGAATTAGTCAAATTCTTGTAGAAAGAACAGCAAAAAAATTAAGAGTAACTGTTGTGGCTGCAAGACCGGGAATTATTATTGGTAAAAAAGGTAGTGATGTTGATGTTTTAAGAAAAGATCTTCAAAACTTAATTGGTAAAGAAGTAAACATCAATATTAAAGAAGAAAGAAAAGCAGGTGCTTCAGCACAACTTGCTGCTGAGAGTGTTGCTACTCAGCTTGAAAAAAGAATTGCTTTTAGAAGAGCTATGAAAAAAGTAATTCAAGGAGCACAAAAAGCAGGTGCTAAAGGTATCAAAGTATCAGTTTCAGGTCGTTTAGGTGGAGCTGAAATGGCAAGAACAGAATGGTATCTAGAAGGTCGTGTACCACTTCATACTTTAAGAGCAAAAATCGATTATGGTTTTGCTGAAGCTCATACAACTTATGGAAATATAGGTATTAAAGTGTGGATATTTAAAGGTGAAGTTTTACAAAAGGGTGTTCAACCTGAAAAAACCGATGAAAATGCTCCAGCTAAAAAACCAAGAAGAGCAAGAAGAGGTAAATAATCATGTTAATGCCAAAAAGAACAAAATATCGTAAAATGATGAAAGGGCGTAATAGAGGTTATGCCAATAGAGGAACTGAATTTACTTTTGGTGATTATGCTTTAAAAGCAACAGAAGCAGGTCGTATAAATTCACGTCAGATTGAAGCAGCTCGTATTGCTTTAACTCGTTTTGTAAAAAGACAAGGTAAAACTTGGATTAGAGTTTTTCCAGACAAACCTTTAACCAAAAAGCCTTTAGAAACTCGTATGGGTAAAGGTAAAGGTGCAGTGGAAGAATGGGTAATGAATATTAAGCCAGGTCGTATTATTTATGAAATGGCGGGTGTGAATGAAGAAATGGCAAGACAAGCTTTAACTTTAGCTATGCATAAATTGCCATTTAAAACTAAGTTTGTTACAAGAGAGAGCCAAAATGAAATATACTGATATTAAAGATAAGACAGCAGCCGAGCTTGCAACAATGCTAAAAGAAAAAAAGGTGCTTTTGTTTACTTTAAGACAAAAGCTAAAAACGATGCAGCTAACTAATCCTAAAGAAATTAGCGAAGTTAAAAAAGACATTGCTAGAATCAATACTGCAATTAGTGCTTTACAATAAGGATAGAAAATGGCATTTAAAAGAGAAATTCAAGGCGTTGTTGTTCAAATTGCTGGAGATAAAACAGCTACAATTTTGGTTGAGAGAAAAGTTGTTCACCCAAAATATAGAAAAATTGTAAAACGCTTTAAAAAATATTTAATTCATGATGAAAGAAATGAACTTAAAGTGGGAAATACGATTATAGCAATCGAATGTAGACCACTTTCTAAGAGAAAATCGTTTCGTTTGAAAACTATAGTATCAGCAGGAGTTGAGTAATGATTCAAAGTTTTACTAGGCTTGCAGTTGCTGATAATAGCGGTGCAAAAGAATTAATGTGTATCAAGGTTTTAGGTGGTAGCAAAAGAAGATATGCTACGGTCGGTGATGTGATTGTTGCATCTGTAAAAAAAGCTTTACCAAATGGTAAGGTTAAAAAAGGTCAAGTGGTAAAAGCTGTTATTGTTAGAACTAAAAAAGAAATTCATAGAGATAATGGTTCTTTAATTCGTTTTGATGAGAATGCAGCTGTAATTCTTGATGCTAAAAGAGAGCCAGTCGGAACTCGTATTTTTGGACCAGTAGGTCGTGAAGTAAGATATGGTGGCTTTATGAAAATTGTTTCACTAGCACCGGAGGTGTTGTAATGAAATTGAAAATTAAAAAGAATGATATGGTTAAAGTTATTGCCGGAGATGATAAAGGTAAGACAGGAAAAGTATTAGCAGTATTTCCTAAGACAAATAAAGTGGTTGTTGAAGGATGTAAAATAGTAAAAAAAGCTGTTAAACCAAGTGATAAAAACCCAAATGGCGGTTTTGTAAATAAAGAAATGCCAATGGATATTTCAAATGTAGCAAAGGCAGGTGAGTAAGATGACGAGATTAAAAGAAAAATATAATCAAAGCATCAAGGCTGCTTTAGTAAAAGAATTTGATATAAAAAACCCTATGTTAATTCCTTTTGTTGAAAAAGTTGTTATAAGTGTGGGTGCTGGAGAATTGGCTAAAGATCAAAAAGTTTTACAAAATGTAGCAGATACTATTTCTTTGATTGCTGGACAAAAAGCAGTGATTACAAAAGCTAAGAAATCAGTTGCAGGTTTTAAGGTAAGAGAAGGCTTTCCAGTAGGTGTAATGGTTACTTTGAGAAAAGATAACATGTATGCTTTTTTAGATAAATTAATTACTATTGCACTTCCTCGTGTTAAAGATTTTAGAGGTCTTCCAAGAGATGGTTTTGATGGAAGAGGAAATTATAATTTCGGTTTAGACGAGCAGTTAATGTTCCCAGAGGTAGAATATGATAAAATTTTAAGAACCCATGGTATGAATATTTCTATCGTTACAACAGCAAATTCAGACAAAGAGGCACAAAAATTATTAGAATTATTTGGCGTGCCATTTGCAAAAGGAAAGTAAGATGGCTAAAAAATCAATGATTGCAAAAGCTGCCCGTAAACCTAAATTTAGTGTTAGAGGGTATACTAGATGCCAAATTTGTGGAAGACCACATTCAGTTTATAGAGATTTTGGAATTTGTAGAGTTTGTTTAAGAAAAATGGCAAATGAAGGCTTAATTCCTGGTCTCAAAAAAGCAAGTTGGTAAGAGGAAAGAACCATGATAAATGATTTAATTTCAGATTCGTTAACAAGAATTAGAAATGCAGGTATGAGAAGATTAGAAACTACTCGGCTTTTACATTCTAAAGTTATCGAAGCTTTGCTTGGAATTTTTCAAGCTAAGGGTTATATTGAAAGTTTTAATGTAATAGAAGAAGATAAAAAGAAATTCATCAACGTAGTTTTAAAATATGATGAAAAAGGTAGAAGTGTGATCAATGAAGTTAAACGTATTTCTAAACCAGGTCGTCGTGTTTATAAAGGCAAAGATGAAATCAAAAGATTTAAAAATAGTTATGGTACTATTGTAGTAAGCACTTCAAAAGGTGTGTTAGCCAACGATGAAGCTTATAAAGCTGGTGTTGGCGGCGAAGTTTTATGTACTATTTGGTAAAAGTTTCTACTTTTTATGGTATTCGGTATCCATTCTTATAAAGTAGTCATATCGTAGGCAAATAAAAAGGAAAAATATGTCACGTATAGGAAAACAACCAGTTTCTATTCCAAATGGAGTGGAAGTAAAATTAGAAGGTAATTTGCTAAAATTTAAAAAAGGAAATTTAGCAAAAGAACTCGATACAAAAGCAAATGTTAATATTGAGATTAAAGAAGGACAAATTCTTTTTTCTCCTAAAGGTGAAGATAGACAAAGCAGGGCGTATTGGGGAACTTATAGAGCTTTAACCCAAAATATTATTATTGGTTTAACTGAGGGTTTTAGTAAAACTTTAGAAATTAATGGTGTAGGTTATAAAGCAGCATTAAAAGGTAAAGTTTTGGAACTTGCTTTAGGTTTTTCTCATCCTATTAATTATGCTATACCAGAAGGTATAGAAATCACAGTGGAAAAAAACAATATCATTGTTAAAGGAAGTGATAAACAAGTTGTAGGTCAAGTTGCTGCTCAAATTCGCGAATTTAGACCACCTGAGCCTTACAAAGGAAAAGGTGTTAAATATTCAGATGAGCGTATTATCCGCAAAGCTGGTAAGACATCTAAGAAGTAAGGATAGAATATGAGAGCAAATGTATTAAAAAGAAAAATATCTTTAAGAATAAAAAGAAAAAAAAGAATTAGAGCAAAAATTTCAGGAACACAAAATCTTCCAAGATTATCTGTTTTTAAATCAAACAGAACTTTATACATCCAAGCTATTGATGATGTAAAATCAGTAACCTTAGCGGCTATTGATGGTAGAAAAATTGGCGTAAAAGCGAATAAAGAAGGTGCTAAGAAAATAGCGACTGAATTTGCTAAAATTTTGAAAGCTAAAAATATAGAAGAAGTAGTGTTTGATAGAAATGGTTATTTATATCATGGTGTAATTGCAACTTTAGCTGAAGTGCTAAGAGAAAATGCAATCAAACTATAACCCAAAAGGAAGATCGATGGAAAAATATAATAGAGAAGAATTTGAAGAAGTAATCGTCGATATCGGCAGGGTTACTAAGGTTGTAAAGGGTGGTAGAAGATTTAGATTTACTGCTTTAGTTATTGTTGGAAATAGAAAAGGCTTAGTTGGCGTAGGATATGGAAAAGCAAAAGAGGTTCCAGATGCTATAAGAAAAGCTGTTGATGATGCTTTCAAAAATATTGTTGAAGTTAAAATCAAAGGCTCAACTATTCCTCATGATGTAGAAGTAAAATACAATGCAAGTAGAATTTTACTTAAACCAGCAAGTGAAGGTACTGGAGTTATTGCTGGTGGCTCAACTCGTCCTATAGTAGAGCTTGCAGGTATTAAAGATATTTTAACCAAATCTTTAGGTTCGAATAATTCAGCAAATGTTGTGCGTGCTACTATCAAGGCACTTACAATGCTTAAAGGATAATCAATGAATTTAATAAAAGCACCAGGTTCAACACATAAAATTAAAAGAATAGGTCGTGGTCAAGGTAGCGGTATGGGAAAAACTTCTACTAAAGGTGGAAAAGGCCAAACTGCTAGAAAAGGTTATAATGAAAAAAGAGGTTTTGAAGGTGGTCAACAACCACTTCAAAGAAGATTACCAAAGGTTGGTTTTACTTCTAAATTCGAAAAACCTTATGTAATTAATGTAGAAAAAATTACAGCTATAAAAGAACTTAGTGAGATAACTTTTGAAACTATCAATAGCGTTCATAAACTTTCAAAAAATATAAATAAAGTTAAACTTATTGGTGCGAGTGCAAAAGATCTTGCAAGTAAAATAAAAGATGAAAAGATTATTTTTAGCGGACAAAAATAATGAATAAAACATTGACAAATAAAATTCTTATCACATTGGCTTTTTTATTTGCTTATAGAATCTTAGCTTATGTGCCAGTTCCTGGAGTAAATGTCAATGTTATCAAGGAATTCTTTGATTCTAATGCATCTAATGCATTGGGCTTGTTTAATATGTTTAGTGGAGGTGCTGCTGAAAGACTTAGCATTATCTCTCTAGGCATTATGCCATATATCACTGCTTCTATTATTATGGAGCTTTTAGCTGCTACTTTTCCTAATATAGGTAAGATGAAAAAAGAGCGTGATGGCATGCAAAAATATATGCAAATTATCCGTTATGCTACTATAGTTATTACACTAATTCAAAGTATTGGAGTATCTATAGGCTTACAGAGTCTTCATGGGAAAACTGGACAATCTGCTATCATGATTGATATGAATACTTTCATTGCATTATCTGCTGTGTCTATGCTGGCTGGTACCATGCTTTTAATGTGGATTGGCGAGCAAATTACTCAGCGTGGAATTGGAAATGGTATTTCATTAATTATCTTTGGTGGTATTGTTTCTTCTATTCCTGGTGCAATTAGCGGAACGGTAAATTTGGTAAATACAGGTGAGATGAATTTCTTGACTATCATTGCTATTTTAGCGGTAATTTTACTTACTATTTGGGCAATTATTGTTGTAGAACTTGGAGAAAGAAGAATTCCTATTTCTTATTCTAGAAAAGTTATTATGCAAAATCAAAACAAGCGTATTATGAATTATATTCCTATTAAAATAAATTTAAGTGGGGTAATTCCTCCTATTTTTGCTAGTGCTATTTTGATGTTTCCAAGTACTATTTTGCAAACAAGTACTAATGAATATGTATTAAAAATTTATGATTTTTTAAACCCTAATGGATTTTTCTTTCATATTCTAACATTTTTACTTGTTATTTTCTTTGCATATTTTTATGCATCAATTGTATTTAATGCAAAGGATATAGCTGAAAATCTTAAAAGACAAGGCGGTTTTATACCAGGAATTAGACCAGGTGAAGGAACAGCGAATTATTTAAATGAAATTGCGTCTAGATTGACTCTTTCAGGTTCTATTTATTTAGGACTTGTGTCAACTTTACCTTGGCTTATAGTGAAATTATTTGGTGTGCCTTTTTATTTTGGCGGGACTTCAGTTTTGATTGTTGTTCAGGTTGCTCTTGATACTATGAGAAAAATTGAAGCTCAAATTTATATGAGCAAATACCAAACTTTAAGCGCAGTAGGCTTATAAGAAAGTAGTTTTTCTACTTTCTTTTTTTTAATGATGAAATTAGGTGTTTTTGATAGTGGTGTTGGAGGATTAAGCGTCTTAAAGTCATTGTTACAAACCCATTTTTTTAAAGAATACATTTATTATGGAGATACTGCTAGGGTTCCATATGGTGTTAAAGATAAAAATACGATTATAAAATTTTCTTTAGAAGCTTTAGACTTTTTTAAAACAAAACAAGTTGATATGCTCGTTGTTGCTTGTAATACTGTTAGCGCCCATGCTTTAGAAATTTTAAGATCTAATGCGAACTTTCCAGTATTGGGAGTAATTGATGCAGGAATTTTAGCAACAAAAAATACTTTATTAGATAAAGAATCAAAAATTTTAGTAATTGCCACAAAGGCTACTGTAGATTCTCACGAATACAAAAAAGGTTTAAATAAGGAAGGTTTTTTTAATATAGAAGAAAGAGCTACGGGACTTTTTGTGCCTATGGTAGAAGAAGGAATTTTTCAAGGGTATTTTCTAGAATCAGCTTTTAAATATTATTTTGATAATCTCACTTATATTCCCGATGCTTTAATATTAGCTTGCACTCATTTTCCATTAATCTCTTCATCATTACAACAATATTTTGGAAATAATACAAAATTAATTCACTCTGGTGAAGCTATGGCTTTACAGCTTAAACAAGAGTATGATTTAAGAGAAAAATATAAGGATATTAAACTTTCTTTTTTTGCATCAAGTGATGAGAAAAAATTAAGAGATATTGCAAAATTGTGGCTTGATTGATTATTGTTTAATATTTTGTATATTTTATTTATAATTTATTTTAATTTAAATTTATATGTATTACAATCCTTATACTTCAAACAAAAAAGGGTTGATGATGAAAAAAATATTAGCATGCGCTGTGATGGCATTAAGTTTAGGAGTTGTAAATTTGGAAGCAAAACCAAAAGTTGCTATTTTAGCTACCGGTGGTACTATAGCTGGATCTATTGATAGTTCTGTGGCTACTACGGGTTATACTGCTGGAGTTTTAGGGGTTGACGCTTTAATCAAAGCTGTGCCTGAAATTCAAAATTTAGCAGTAATTAGTGGTGAACAAATTGCGAATATTGATAGCAAAGATATGACAGATGAAATTTGGCTAAAATTGGCTAAAGAAATTAATAGATTATTAAAATCTGATATTGATGGAGTTGTTATTACTCATGGTACAGATACTATGGAAGAAACTGCATATTTTTTAAATTTGACAATAAAAAGCGATAAGCCTGTTGTATTAGTTGGTGCTATGCGTCCATCTACTGCAATAAGTGCTGATGGTCCTAAAAATCTTTATAATGCAGTTGCATTGGCTGCAGATCCACAAGCCAAAAATAAAGGTGTTATGGTGGCTATGGATGATAAAATTCAAAGTGCTAGAGGTGTGGTAAAAACCCATAGTTTAAATGTTGATGCATTTAGCTCTCCTAATATGGGTGATATGGGATATATTGTAGATGGAAAAGTATTTTTTTATAATATCAATACAAAATTACATACCAAAAAATCTCCATTTGAAGTGAGTAAATTACAAAAATTACCAAAAGTAGATATTCTTTATAGTTATGCAAATGATGGTAGCGGTGTTGCTGCTAAAGCTTTGTTTGATAATGGAACTAAAGGCATAGTGGTAGCTGGTAGTGGTGCAGGGAGTATTCATAATTATCAAAAGGATATTTTAAAAGAACTTTTAAAAAAAGGTTTAAAGGTTGCTGTGAGTTCTAGAGTAATAGCTGGAAGAGTGGCGATCAGTGACACAGATGCAGAACTTGGCTTTATTGATGCAGGTGATATGAATCCACAAAAGGCTAGAGTCTTATTAATGCTTGCTTTGACAAAAACTAATGATACTAAGAAAATTCAAGAGTATTTTTTAAAATATTAAATTTAATTTATAGGAGAATATTAATGAAACAATACGAAACATACAAATGTCACAAATGTGGCAATGAGGTTGAAATTCAAAATGTAGGTGGTGGTAAACTAAGTTGCTGTGGACAAGAAATGGAGTGTACCACACAAGATTTAACTGCGGTAAATTTAATGAAAGCTTTTGCAGGTGAATCAATGGCTAGAAATAAATACGATTTGTTTGCTGATATTGCACAAGAAGAAGGTTGGCATGCTATTGCCAAACATTTTAGAGAGGCTGCTGAAAATGAAAAATGGCATGCAAGAGCTGAATTTAAAGCTTATCATGAATTAGTTGATGGTAAAGCCTTAGAAGAAACTGCAAAAAATTTACTTTGTGCTGCTGATGGAGAAAATTATGAGCACACTATTATGTATCCAAATTTTGCACAAATTGCTGAAGATGAAGGAAAGAAAAATATTGCTAGGTTGTTTACTGCTATTGGTAAAGTTGAAATTGAGCATGAGCGAGAATATTTAGCACTTAAAAAAATGCTTGAGGAAGAAGATTTTTTTAATTCAGAAGTTGAAGATTTATGGGTTTGTGAAGTATGTGGACATATTCATAGAGGAAAGAAAGCACCAGCTGCCTGTCCTTTGTGTAAGGCTCCAAAAGAATACTTCAAACGAGAATTTCTAGGGTAAACTTTAAGGTCCTTGATAAAATAATTTTTCTTTTTATCAAGGATTAAATACTATATATAATTTTCATCATTGCCTTAAAATATTTTTATTTGGTAAAATATAACTACTAAAGGAAGATAATGACATTGGTTGGGATTGATGAAGCAGGGCGAGGAGCTTTGGCTGGAGATATGCATATAGGAGCTTGCAAGCTCTTAAATCATATAGATGGTTTGGCAGATTCTAAAAAATTGAACAATACACAAAGAGAACGGCTATACGAACAAATCATAAAAAATTCAAACTTTTTGATACTTGCGTTTTCTCCTTTTCAAATCGATACTTTAGGACTTAGCAAATGTTTAAAGCTTGCATTAGAAATTATACAAAAGCATTTTAATAAAGATGAAATTTTATATGATGGAAATTTAAATTACGGTGTTTTAGGCGTCAAAACTATGATAAAAGCAGATATGAAAATTCAAGAAGTTTCTGCAGCAAGCATATTGGCTAAAGTAAGTCGTGATAGAAAAATGTGTTTTTTGCCTGCAATTTATGATAAATATGAGTTTTATAAACATAAAGGCTATGGAACTAAAATTCATATAGAAAAAATTAAAACATATGGTTATTCACCTTTACATAGAAAAAGTTTCACATTAAGATGTTTTGAAAAGAATTTATTTGATTAAACTATAGCGGTATTAAATATAATAAATTATTTTTAATATATTTATATATAATAAATTATTATTATATATTGTTACACTTTTTAAAATTTAGTATTTTTTTAATAAAAATTAATTTTTTTTCTATTATAGTAACGGAAAATGTTTTAAAAAGGTATTGATGTCTTTACTATTGAGTAGGTTAAATTTTTCTAGTTTTGATATAAAAAATCGTATTGTTATGCCTCCTATGGATATGTATGAGATAGAAGTTGTAGATGGTCAAATTAATCAATTTCATTTGACTCATTATGGAGCTAGAGCTTTGGGTGGAGTTGGGCTTATAATAGTTCAAGCTACAGCCATTAATGAAAATGCAAAAATTGCAGATAATGACATAGGTCTTTGGAGTGATATGCAAATCAAAGGACATAAAGAACTTGTAAATTTATGTCATTATTTTGGATCAAAAATAGCTATTCAACTCAACCATAGTGGTCGTAAAAATTCTTGTATAAATGCTATAGGAAAAGCTCCAAGCAACATAGCATTTAGTGAAAAATTTTCTAAAATTCATGTTCTAAGCAAGGAAGAAATTATTCAGATTGAAGAAGAATTTGTTAAAAGTGCAAAAAGAGCTAAAGAGGCAGGATATGATGCAATTGAGCTTCATGGTGCACATGGATATTTACTAAGCTCTTTTTTATCACCTTTATCTAATAAAAGAGAAGATGAATATGGTGGTAGCTTTGAAAATAGAATAAGGCTTTTATGTGATATTGTTAAACGTATTAAAAAAGAAGTTGGTATTGCTTTATTTGTGAGAATTTCAGCTACTGAATGGCAAGAAGATGGATGGAATTTAGAAGATAGCAAAAAACTAGCATTGATTTTAGAAGAACTAGGTATTGATATGCTCGATGTTTCAGCAGGAGGAAATATAAACAAACCTTCTTTGATGCCACATATTGCGCCACTATATCAAGCTCCTTATGCTAAAGCTTTAAAAGAAATTTTAAATATTCCAGTTGCATGCGTAGGATTGATAAATAGTGCTAGTGAAGGAGAGGCTTTACTTTTAGGTGAAGTTTGTGATTTGGTGTGTTATGGTAGAAAATTGCTTCAAAATCCAAATTTTGCTAATGAAGCAGCAGTTGTTTTAAATGAAAGAGAAAAGATAATGCCAAATTACTCAAGGGCATATTTATAAAATAATATACAAAGTTTTTTTAATTTGAAAAAACTTTTTTTATTATTTTAATCAAGGAGAAAATGTGGATAAACTCAAATGGAATTCTTTTGATACGCGTTGGATGCTTTCTCTTTTTGGGACTGCAGTTGGTGCGGGAATTTTATTTTTACCCATAAAAGCAGGTATTGGTGGATTTTGGCCAGTTGTCGTAATGGCATTAATTATTTTTCCTATGGTATATTTAAGTCATAGAGCTTTGAGTCGTTTTGTTTGTCAGGCTAATGGACATGACAAAGATATTACTCATGCTGCCGAAGAATATTTTGGTAGAAAAATTAGTGTTTTTATTTCTATACTCTATTTTTTTGCTATTTTTCCAATTTGTTTGGCATATTGTGTAGGTATAACAAATACCTTTGAAAGTTTTGTATATCATCAATTTTTACCATTATTAGATACAGAAGGTTCATTAGCAAATACTATTCGTTTGATGTATGAGACTAATGTAACAGAATCTGGTAAGGTAGTAGCGAATCTTTTACCATTTTATAGAGCGATGTTTGCTTTTATTTTGGTAAGTATTTTTATGCTTATTATGCTTTTTAGTGAAGAATTAATTACTAAAGTTTGCGAATGGCTTGTGTATCCTTTATGTACTATATTATTTTTGTTTTCTTTATATCTTATACCACAATGGTCTTTTGAAAGTTTTAGTGCTATCCCACAAACTAAAGAATTTATCACTATAGTTTGGCTTACTTTGCCTGTGTTGGTGTTTTCATTTAATCACTCTCCTGCCATTTCTACTTTTTCATTAAATATAAAGAGACATTATCCTGATAATTCAGTACAAAAAGCAAATCAAATTTTATTTAGAACTTCTGTAATGTTGCTTGCTTTTGTAATGTTTTTTGTGGTTTCTTGTGTGCTTTCTTTAACACCAGCAGAATTGGCTGATGCAAGATCTCAAAATATACCTGTGCTTTCTTATTTTGCCAATAAACTTGATAATCCTTTTATTTCTTATGGTGGACCATTGATTGCATTTTTAGCGATTTCAAGTTCATTTTTTGGACACTATTTTGGTGCTAGAGAGGGTGCTTATGGTATAGTAAGAAAGTGTTGCAAATTAACAGGCAATGAAAATCCTGATTTGAAAAAAATTGCGGTTTATTCAACTTTAATTATGTATATTGTGATGTTGGTAACTGCTTATGTAAATCCAAGTATATTAGGTTTTATAGAAAGTCTTGGAGGGCCAATCATAGCTGCAATATTATTTTTGATGCCAATGATTGCTATTTACACTGTCTCTAAAATGAAAAAATTCCAAAATAAAGCTTTAGATGCTTTTGTATTTATAACAGGAATTTTAACCATCATTACCGTGATTTATACTTTTTGAGGTTTTATTAGATGAGTAGTAATTTAAGTATATTTAAAGTGGGTGTTGGTCCTTCTTCCTCTCATACTTTAGGACCAATGTTAGCTGGAAATATGTTTTGTGAGAAAATTAAAGATAAAATCACGCAAATTACAAAAATTCAAGTTAGCCTTTATGGCTCTTTATCATTAACTGGTAAAGGGCATTTAAGTGATAAAGCTATCATATGGGGTTTAAGTGGTTTAAAAGCTAAAGAGCTTAATGCTGCTTTGCAAGATCGTGTTTTTAATAAAATTTTGCAAGATAAAATTTTAATCTTAAATGCTAAAAAAGAACTTCATTTTGATTATGATAAAGATTTAATTTTTGAAAAAGCATTTTTACCTTTACATGAAAATGGTTTGAAAATTAGTGCCTACAATGAAAACAATGAACTTGTTGTTGAAGAAATTTATTATTCTATAGGCGGTGGTTTTGTTATGAGTGAGAATGAGCTTTCAAAACACAAAAATGGAATACATGAGCAAAAGTATGCTAAATTAGAATTAGATGTTAATAATGCAAGTGATGCTTTGCAAATTTGTGAAGAAAAATCTTGGGATTTGGCAAAGTTATCCTATGAATATGAATTGCAATTTCACACTAAGGAAGAAATTAGAGCATATTGTTTAGAAATTTGGGAAGTGATGCAAGAAGTATATTATAATGGTATCCATCCAAATTTGGACTATCTTCCTGGAAATTTACACTTAAAACGTCGTGCAAAAGGACTTAACGAACGTTTAGCTATGACAAGCGATCCTTTGGGAATTATTGATTTTATTTCTTTGTATGCTATAGCAATTGCAGAAGAAAATGCAAGTGGTGCTAGAGTGGTAACTGCTCCCACTAATGGAGCGTGTGCAGTAGTGCCGGCTGTGATGCTTTATTTGAAAAATCATACCATTGGCTTTAACGATGAAAAAGCTATAAATTTTTTATTAACTGCTATGTTGATAGGATCTTTTTATAAAAAAAATGCTAGTATAAGTGGCGCTGAAGCTGGATGTCAAGCAGAAATTGGAAGTGCTAGCTCTATGGCTGCGGGTGCTATGGCTACGGTTATGGGTTATGATGCGAATATATCTTGCAATGCTGCAGAAATTGCTATGGAGCATCATTTAGGCTTAACTTGTGATCCAGTTTCTGGTTTAGTTCAAATTCCTTGTATAGAAAGAAATGCTTTTGGAGCCATTAAAGCTATATCAGCTGCTAGAATGGCAATGAGTAGAAAATCTACACCTAAGGTTAGTCTTGATGAGGTTATTAAGACTATGTATGAAACAGGTAAAGATATGAATTCAAAATACAAAGAAACTTCCCTTGGTGGTTTAGCTACTAACCTTACTAATGTTTGCTAAAATCTTAGATTTTCTAAGATTTTTTCTTAATTCTTTTAAAAGTCTATTAATGTTAAATTTCTGAAAAAATTAGGAATGATTTATGATAGAAATTAAAAAACCTGTTGAAATAGAAAAACTTCGCGTAGCAAATGAGCTTGTAGCTAGGACCTTAGATTATTTAGAAAGCATTATAGAGCCTGGTATGAGTTTAAAATATATTGATCAAAAAGCAGATGAATTTATATTAAAACATGGAGCTAAACCTTCATTTAAAGGTTTATATGGCTTTCCAGGAACAATTTGTATTTCATTAAATCAAGCTTGTATTCACGGAGTAGGAGATGATAGAATTTTAAAAGAAGGTGATATTTTAGGTCTTGATGTAGGTACTTGCATAGATGGTTTTTATGGAGATGCTGCAAGAACTATCCCTATAGGCAAAATTTCAGCTACAGATGAGGCTTTGATAGCTTGTGCAAAAGATGCTTTGTGTTATGCTATTGATATTATTGTAGAAGGAATGCGTTTTAAAGAACTTTCTTATGCACTTGGTGAATTTATTACTAAAAGAGGCTTTGTTCCATTGAGGGGATATTGTGGTCATGGCATAGGAAGAAAACCTCATGGAGAACCCGAAATTCCAAACTATCTTGAAAATGGGGCTAGTGCAAAAAGCGGTCCTAAAATAAAAAATGGAATGGTATTTTGTATCGAACCTATGATATGCCAAAAAGATGGTACTCCAATCCACTTAAAAGGAAATTGGGAGGCAGGAAGTAAAGATGGTTTAAATACTGCACATTATGAGCATTGTGTTGCAATTATTAATGGCAAAGCGGATATCTTATCAAAATAATATTTTGTAAATTTATATTTTAAGATATTAATAGGTATTAAAAATATAATAAAGAATAAATATGCTAGAATATCCACTTTTATTTTTTGAAAGGAGGATGAAACATTGGCAAAAGATGATGTTATCGAGATAGATGGTAATGTAGTTGAAGCTTTGCCGAATGCAACTTTTAAAGTTGAATTGGATAATAAGCACATAATACTTTGTCATATTGCTGGTAAAATGCGTATGCATTATATAAGGATAATGCCTGGTGACAGAGTTAAAGTAGAGCTTACCCCTTACAGCCTTGACAAAGGTCGTATAACTTTTAGATATAAATAGTCTAAGTTATTTAAAAGCAAAATTAAGCTATCATTAGCACTTTTGCAGAAATTGCAATTAAACTGTATGAAGAAGTATTTTCAAAATCACCACTTATTTTGAAAATAGTTGGTTATTCAAAAAACCTGATGCAGTTGTAAAAAACAAAGTGGAATTTACAATACAGGAGTGAGGCATGAAAGTTAGACCATCTGTTAAAAAGATGTGTGACAAATGCAAAGTAGTTCGTCGTAAAGGCGTTGTTCGCATTATTTGCGAAAATCCAAAACACAAACAAAGACAAGGATAATTTATGGCTCGTATTGCAGGTGTGGATTTACCAAAGAAAAAAAGAGTTGAATATGGCTTAACTTATATATATGGTATAGGTTTGCATACTTCAAGAAAAATTTTAGATAAAACTGGAATTTCTTATGATAAGAGAGTTCATGAGTTAAGCGAAGATGAGGCTGCTGCTATTCGTAAAGAAATTCAAGAAAACTATATGGTTGAAGGTGATCTTAGAAAACAAGTTGCTATGGATATCAAAGCATTGATGGATTTAGGAAGCTTTAGAGGTTTAAGACACAGAAAAGGCTTACCAGTTCGTGGGCAAAAAACTAAAACAAATGCTAGAACAAGAAAAGGTAAGAGAAAAACTGTTGGTGCAAAATCATAAGGATAAAAAATGGCAAAAAGAAAAGTAGTTAAGAAAAAAGTAGTTAAGAAAAATATTGCAAAAGGTATAGTATATATCAGTGCAACTTTCAATAATACCATGGTAACAGTTACAGATGAAATGGGAAATGCCATAGCTTGGAGCAGTGCAGGTGGTTTAGGATTTAAAGGCTCTAAAAAATCAACTCCTTATGCAGCACAACAAGCAGTTGAAGATGCTTTAAATAAAGCGAAAGAACATGGAATTAAAGAAGTAGGTATTAAAGTTCAAGGACCAGGAAGTGGTCGTGAGACAGCGGTAAAAAGTGTAGGAGCTATGGAAGGTATTAAAGTAACTTTCTTAAAAGATATAACTCCATTAGCTCATAATGGTTGTAGACCACCAAAACGTCGTCGTGTCTAAGAATAAGATAGAAGATTTTAGGAGAATATTATGGCAAGATATAGAGGACCAGTAGAAAAATTAGAAAGACGACTTGGCGTAAGCTTAGCAATGAAAGGCGAAAGAAGATTAGCAGGTAAAAGTGCTTTAGACAAACGCCCTTATGCACCAGGTCAACATGGACAAAGAAAAGCAAAAATTAGTGAATATGGACTTCAATTAAGAGAAAAGCAAAAAGCTAAATTTATGTATGGCGTTAGTGAAAAACAATTTAGAAGATTATTTTCTGAAGCTGCAAGAAAAGATGGTAATACGGGTGCGCTTTTGATTCAACTTTTAGAACAAAGACTTGATAATGTTGTTTATAGAATGGGATTTGCTACAACTCGTCGTTTTGCAAGACAGCTTGTAACTCATGGACATATTTTAGTAAATGGTAAGAGAGTTGATATTCCAAGTTATAGAGTTGAAGCAGGTCAAAAAATTGAGGTGATAGAAAAAAGCAAAAATAATCCTCAAATTACAAGAGCTATCGAGCTTACAGCTCAAACTGGCATAGTTGCTTGGGTTGATGTAGAAAAAGATAAAAGATTTGGAATTTTTACAAGAAAACCTGAGAGAGAAGAAGTGATCATTCCAGTTGAGGAAAGATTTATCGTTGAGTTGTACTCTAAATAATAAAGGTATTTGATATGAGACATATTACAACTTCTGCTTATACACCGACAGAGTTTAGTATTGAAAATATCAGTGATACGATTGCAAAAGTAAGTGCTTGGCCTTTTGAAATAGGTTATGCCATTACTTTAGCACATCCTTTACGTCGTTTGCTTTATTCTAGCACTATAGGTTATGCACCAACTGGTGTAAAGATCAAAGGCGTGTCGCATGAATTTGATAGTATGCGTGGAATGTTAGAGGACGTAGCACTATTTATTATCAATCTAAAAAAATTAAGATTTAAATTAAAAACTGATTCTGAAAAAGAAACTATTACTTTTAATTTTAAAGGACCAAAGGAAATTTTTGGTAAAGATTTAAACAATGATATTGTTGAAGTAGTAAATTTAGATAGCTATCTTGCAACTATCAATGAAGATGCTGATTTAGAATTTACTTTGGTTATAGAAAAAGGTATAGGATATGTTCCATCTGAAGAAATTCAAAATTTCTTAAATCCTGAATTTATAGCACTTGATGCATTTTTTACTCCCGTAAAACATGCAGTTTATGATATAGAAAAAGTGCTTTTTGAAGATAATCCTGATTATGAAAAAGTTGTTTTTACTATCACAACTGATGGACAAATTTCTCCAAGTGATGCCTTTAAAAATGCTTTAGAAGCTATGTATAAACAATTATCAGTGTTTGATAAAATAGCTAGTGCAAAGAATGTAGTGACAAATCAAACTGCAGCAAATGAAGTAGAACATGTGAAGTTACTTCAAAATATCACTGATTTGAACTTAAGTGCTAGAAGTTATAATTGCTTAGAAAAAGCAAATGTTGTTTATATAGGCGAACTTGCTTTAATGAGCACAGGTGAACTTGCTGATTTAAAAAATTTAGGAAAAAAATCTCTTGATGAGATTAAAAGCGTTATGGAATCTATAGGTTTTCCTATAGGAAGTACAAGTCTTAGTGATAGTGCTAAAGAAACACTAAGAGTAAAAATTACAGAATTAAAAGCACAAAATGAAGGATAATCAATGAGACATAGACATGGATATAGAAAATTGGGCCGCACTTCAACTCATCGTGCTGCTTTATTAAAAAATCTTACCATTGCTATTATTAAGGCTGGTAAAATAGAAACAACATTACCTAAAGCAAAAGAATTAAGAGGTTATGTTGAGAGATTAATTACTCGTGCAAGAAAAGGTGACTTTAATGCACATAGAGCTGTATTTGCAAGCTTACAAGATAAAGAAGCTACTAATAAACTTGTTACAGAAATAGCACCAAAATATACTGATAGAAATGGTGGTTATACAAGAATTATTAAAACTAGAACTCGTCGTGGTGATGCCGCTGAAATGGCATTTATTGAGTTTGTAGCTTAATTTTAGCCTTTTTTAAGGCTGAAACTTCTTTTTATACTTTGTGTTTTTATCCTTTTTTTGCTAAGATTAAAATTCTAACAAAAAGAGGAAAAAATGCAAGAAAATTCAAGATTACGTATCGCTATACAAAAATCAGGAAGATTAAGTAAAGATTCTATTGCTTTACTTGAATCTATAGGTGTAAAACTTCGCATACATGATCAAAGCTTAATCGCATTTTCTACAAATTTACCTATTGATCTTTTAAGAGTAAGAGATGATGATATACCAGGACTTATTTTTGATGGAGTTGTTGATCTTGGTATAGTAGGTGAAAATGTTTTAGAAGAAAATGAATTAGAAAGAAAATCAAAGCACGAAATATCAGAATACAAAATGCTTAAAAAGCTTGATTTTGGTGGATGTAGATTGTCGCTTGCTTTGCCAGAAAATATCGAGTATAAAGGTATAGAAAGTTTTAAAAATTTACGCATAGCTACTTCTTATCCTCAGCTTTTAAGACGTTTTATGAAAGAAAATGATATTCCATATAAGACTTGTATGCTTACAGGTTCGGTTGAAGTCGCTCCAAGTGCTAATTTGGCTGATGGAATTTGTGATTTAGTTTCAAGTGGAGCTACATTAAAAGCTAATGGATTAAAAGAAGTTATGGTAATTTATAAATCTAAAGCTTGTATTGTGCAAAAACAAGAAGAACTAACTTCGCAAAAACAAGAATTAATAGATAAATTACTTATACGTATAAATGGTGTGATACAAGCTAGAGAGTCAAAGTATATTATGTTACATGCACCTATTGAAAAGTTGGAAAAAATTACAGCCTTACTGCCAGGTGTTGAAAAACCTACAATTTTACCTTTGGAAAACGATAAAGCAAGAGTTGCTTTGCATATGGTAAGCCAAGAAAATCTTTTTTGGGAAACTATGGAAGCTTTAAAAAAAGAAGGGGCAACTGCCATTTTAGTCTTGCCTATAGAAAAAATGCTCTCTTAAGGAAAAATATGCAGATATTAAAATTTCAAAATCTAAACTCTAAAGAACAAGAACAAGCTTTAAAGCGTCCTGCTATGAGTGCTAATGCAGAAGTTAAGGTTATAGTTGAAGGTATTCTCAAAGAAGTCAAGGAAAAAGGCGATGAAGCCCTTAAAGAGATGGCTTTAAAATTCGATAAAACAAAACTAGATGCTATAAAATTAACTCAAGATGAGTTAGAAAATTTAGCTTCCAAAGTTGATGATGAGTTAAAAATGGCCATTCAAATAGCTTATGAAAATATATATAAATTTCACAAAGCCCAAGAAGGTGAAGTTATACAAGTGCAAACTTTTGAAGGAGTAACTTGTAAAGTATTAACTAGAGCCATAGAAAAAGTAGGACTTTATATACCAGGAGGATTAGCACCTTTGTTTTCTACTGCTTTGATGCTTACAATTCCAGCAAAAATCGCAAAATGTAAGCATATAGCTTTAGCTTCACCTGCACCATTGCATCCAGCTATTGCTTTTGTAGCAAAACTTTGCGATGTAGATGAAGTTTATCAAATGGGTGGTGCAGGTGCCATAGCTGCATTTGCGTATGGTACTCAAAGTGTAGTAAAAGTAGATAAAATTTTTGGTCCAGGTAATGCTTTTGTAACTGAAGCAAAAAAGCAAGTAAATAATAACGGCGTAGCTATAGATATGCAAGCAGGACCTTCAGAGGTGTTAGTTTTAGCCGATGAAAAGGCTAATGCTAAATTTATAGCATCTGATTTACTTTCTCAAGCTGAGCATGGGGTAGATTCTCAAGCACTTTTAGTGTGTGTAGATGAGAATTTAGCTAAAAATGTTTACGATGAAGTTTTTTTGCAACTTGAAAAGCTTTCTAGAAAAGAAATTGCAAAAAAATCCATAGAAAATTCCAAAATCATCATAGCAAAAGATCTAAAAAATGCTATAGATATTTCAAATCAATACGCTCCAGAACATTTGATAATCCATACCCAAGATCCTCATTATGTACTTGATAAAATTTTGCACGCAGGTTCAGTGTTTTTAGGTGAGTATTCTCCTGAGTCTATGGGTGATTATGCAAGTGGAACAAATCATGTTTTACCAACTTATGGTTTAACGAAAGCTTATTCTTCTTTAGGACTTGCTGATTTTATGAAAAGAATGACAGTGCAAGAGCTTAGCAAAGAAGGCTTTAAAGCACTTGGACCTATAGTGGAAATTTTAGCAGCAGCTGAAGGACTTGATGCTCACAAAAATGCCGTAAGCATAAGATTAGAAAGCTTAAAATGAAATCTAAAATTTTATTTATAGATAGAGACGGAACTTTAATTGATGAGCCAAAAAGTGATTTTCAAATAGATTCTTTAGAGAAACTTGAATTTGAAAAAGGTGCTATTAATGCACTTTTAAAGCTTAAAAATTATGGTTTTAAATTTGTTATGATAACTAATCAAGATGGCTTGGGAACAGATTCTTTTCCTATAAATTCTTTTGAACTTCCTCATAAAAAAATGTTAAATATTTTTCAGAGTTGTGGCATAGGATTTAAAGATATTTTTATTTGCCCGCATTTTGAACATGAAAATTGTGCTTGTAGAAAACCAAAAACTGCTATGCTTGAAAACTATATTAAAAATGAGCTTTTTGATAAAAATCAAAGTTTCGTGATTGGTGATAGGCAAAGCGATATGCTTTTAGCTAAAAATCTTCAAATTCAAGGTCTAAAATATGACAAAATTGATTTTAATTGGGAGCAAATTTGTGAGTATATTTTAAAGCATTTTAGAAATGCAAATATCACTCGCAATACAAAAGAAACACAAATTCAAGTAAAGTTAGCTTTTAATGATACTCCAAAAAGTGATATTGATACAGGTATAGCTTTTTTTGATCATATGTTAGAGCAAATTTCTACACATGCAAATATTTCTTTAGAACTCAAATGCAAAGGAGATTTAGAGATAGATGAGCATCATAGTGTAGAAGATATAGCACTTACTTTAGGCGAGGCTATAAAAAAAGCATTAGGTGATAAAATAGGCATTGCAAGATATGGTTTTACTCTACCTATGGACGAGTGCTTAGCAAGTTGTGCTATTGATTTTTGCAACCGACCGCATTTAATTTATAAGGCTAAATTTAAAAAAGAAAAACTTGGAGAATTAAGCACTGAAATGATAGAACATTTTTTCTATTCATTAAGCTATGCTATGGGAGCAAGTTTGCATTTAAAAGTAAAAGGAAAAAACGATCATCACAAGGCAGAAGGACTTTTTAAAGCCTTTGCAAGAGCTTTAAAAATGGCTATAAAAATAGAAAATGAAAACCTAGCAAGCTCTAAAGGAGTGATATGAAAGTAGCCATTATAGATACAGGTTGTGCGAATTTGGCTTCCTTGCAGTTTGCCTTAAAGCGTTTAAATCAAGAAAGTATTATCACTCATGATTTAAAAGAACTCTCGCAAGCTGATAAGCTTTTGCTTCCAGGTGTTGGTACAGCAGCAAAAGCTATGTATAATTTAAAAATGCTCGATTTAGAAAATTTTATACAAAATACCAAAAAACCACTTTTAGGTATTTGTTTAGGTATGCAAATTTTAGGAGAATTTTCAGAAGAATTGCATCAAAAAACACTTAATATCATACCTTTTAAAACGCAAAAATTTGAAGAAAAAGCAAATTATACTTTCCCGCATATGGGTTGGAATCAAGTTTTTAGCTCGCACGAACTTTTTAAAGGCTTAAATGGGGCTTATTTTTACTTTGTACATAGTTATTGTGTGAGTTTAAATGCTTATACCATAGCAGAGTGTGAGTATTCTACTAAATTTAGTGCAAGTTTAAATAAAGACAATTTTTATGGTGTGCAGTTTCATCCTGAAAGAAGTGGTGAAGCAGGCGAAGTATTGTTAAAAAATTTCATACAAATGTAGGTAAAAATGCAAACTCAAATCATTCCAGCACTTGATTTAATCAATGGCAAAGTAGTAAGACTTTATAAAGGTGATTATGCTAAAAAACAAGAGTATTCTTATGATCCTTTAGCTAAATTTAAAGAATACGAAGCTCAGGGTGCTTTGTGGCTTCATTTAGTAGATTTAGACGGAGCAAAAGATCCTAGCAAAAGGCAGTTAAAACTCATAGAAAAATTAGCTTTAAATGTTAAAGTCAATTTACAAATAGGTGGAGGCATACGCACTAAAGATGAAATAAAAGCTTTATTTGATTGTGGTATTAAAAGAGTCGTAATAGGTTCTTTAGCTGTTAAAGATAAGAAATTTACTCAAGAGCTTTTAGAATATTTTGGTATAGAAAACATAGTTTTAGCGCTTGATAGTCTTAGTGTTAATAATGAATTTTTTGTAAGCACAGATGCGTGGAGTAAAAGGAGTAATGAAAGTTTATTTGAACTTTTAAAATTTTATAAAAATTTAAAGCATCTTTTATGTACAGATATTTCAAAAGATGGCACTATGAGCGGAGCTAATATAGCCTTATACAAAAGTTTAAAAGAAAAATTTCCACATTTAAGCGTACAAGCAAGCGGAGGTGTGGCAAGTTTGCAAGATTTTAAAAATTTAAATGGCGTAGTAAGTGGTATTATAGTAGGTAAGGCTTTGCTTGATAATGAATTTAGCATAAAGGAGGCTAAAGAATGCTTGCAAAACGCATAATAGCTTGTTTAGATGTAAAAGATGGTAGGGTTGTAAAAGGCGTGCAGTTTAAAAATCACGAAGATATGGGAGATATCATAGAGCTTGCTAAATTTTACTCACAAAATGGCATTGATGAACTTGTATTTTATGATATATCTGCTTCAGCCAAAAATGAGCGTGTGGATAGGACTTGGGTAAGTAAGGTAGCTCAAAATATTTCCATACCATTTTGTGTTGCAGGGGGTATTAAAAGCGAAGATGATGCAAAAGAGCTTTTAGCAAATGGAGCAGATAAAATTTCTATTAATTCCCCTGCTTTAAATAATCCTGATTTAATTTCACATCTTGCAAAAAGCTTTGGCGTGCAGTGTGTTGTGGTGGGAGTAGATACCTTTAAAGATGAAAATGGTGAGCTTTTAGTTTATAAATACACAGGCGATGAGAGTAAATCCCATCATAGTGGCAAAAAAACTCTAGAATGGATCAAACAAGCTTGTGAGCTTGGTGCAGGTGAGATTGTGCTAAATATGATGAATCAAGATGGTATGAAAAAAGGCTATGATTTAGAACAATTAGCCTTAGTAAGAAAAATTTGCCCTGTGCCTTTAGTAGCAAGTGGTGGAGCAGGAGCTAAAGAGCATTTTTTAGACGCTTTTAAATTAGGTTTAGATGGAGCTTTAGCTGCTTCAATTTTTCATAAAAAACTTATAGATATAAAAGAATTAAAACTTTTTTTAAAAGAGCAAGGTTTGCAAATTCGCATTTAGGAAAAAGCTATGATAAATAATGAAGTAGAATTTATAAAAAGTATAAACTGGCAAAAGGTTGATGGCTTAGTGCCTGTGATAGTGCAAGATTATCAAAGTTGTGAAGTGTTAATGCAAGGCTTTATGAATCAAGAGGCGTTAAAAGAAAGTTTCAAACATAAAAAAGTTGTCTTTTACTCACGCACTAAAAAGCGTTTGTGGATGAAAGGTGAGGAAAGTGGTAATTTTTTAAATATCATAGATTTAGGGCTTGATTGTGATAAAGATTGTATTTTAGTGCTTGTAAAACCTTGTGGAGAAGTTTGTCACAAAGGTAGTATTTCTTGTTTTGAAGAACTTTCTAAAAGGGCTGATTTTGTATTTTTATCACGCCTTGAAAAACTCATCTACTCAAGAAAAAATTCTTCTTCACATTCTTCCTATACAGCTGAACTTTTTTCAAAAGGCACTAAACGCATAGCTCAAAAAGTCGGTGAAGAAGGAGTTGAAACAGCTTTAGCAGCTATGGCTAAAGATAAAGATGAACTTATTTGCGAAGCAGCAGATTTGCTTTATCATTTAGAAGTTTTGCTAGCCGATGCAAATTTGAGTTTAAATGATGTGATTGCTAAATTAAAAGAAAGAAATAAAAATTAAGCGTGAAAATTACGCTTAATTAAGCAATATTTTTGAAAAGATTCACCAACTATATCGAGTATTTTTTTAAAAACTTTATATTCATATAATACAATTTAACATTTCGTTGTTTTAAGTATATTTATTTTAATTTTCATCAAAACACTATTTTTAGATTAATTTGCTATGTTTATTTTATAAAATAAGTATTCATTTTTTAACATTTTGCTACATTTTTGGAACACTTATTGCTTTGATTTTGCTAAGCAATAGAAATTGTGATATTTCACAAAAACAATATTTTTTAAAGGATTCAATTATGATGAGGTCTCTATGGTCTGGAGTTTCAGGACTTCAAGCACACCAATACGCTATGGATGTAGAGGGAAACAACATAGCCAATGTTAATACTTTCGGGTTTAAATATTCTCGTGCAGATTTTTCTACACTTATGAGTCAAACTTCGAAGATAGCAACCGCTCCAGATGGAAATTTAGGTGGTAAAAATCCTATGCAAGTAGGACTTGGTACAGGTGTAAATTCTACTACTAGAATTCATTCTCAAGGTAATGTTCAAACTACAGATAAAAATACAGACTTAGCTATAAATGGAGATGGATTCTTCGTCGTATCTAATGATGGTGGTGTAACTCAGTTTTTTACTCGTTCAGGAGACTTTAAAACTGATGCTGTAGGAAATTTCGTAGATAATAACGGCTACACAGTTCAAGGCTGGAATTATAATCAAGAAACAGGTCAGATTGATTCTTCTAAATCAGTAGAAGATATAGTGATACCACCTGGTATGAGTATGCCTGCTAGAGCTAGTTCTAATGTAAAACTCACAGCAAATCTTGATAGTGGTAACACTTTAGGTGCGAATGCTTCAGCTAAACGCCCTATATTTGCACTTGACTCAACTCATGGAATGAGAGAAGATACAGGAACAAATATAAATGAAAATGATACGGGTCATACAGAATTTTATACTTCATCTAAAACAGGAGCACAAGTTACTGAAAAGGGTGTGGATATGGGTGTAGTGTTTAATGCTCAAGGTGAGGGCTTAAATTTACGCGATGGTCAGGGTATGTGGGTAAGCTACCAAGATGCTAAACATACTTCTAATATTACGATGAATACTGATTTACCTGATGATGTTGCAAAATGGCAAAATGGAAATTATACTTTTTGGGGTTATAATTTTAATGGACAACCTGTTTCAGCTACTTTAGATATTACTATAAACGGAACGCATATTCAAGCTACAGGTGTAGGTAAGGATACTTTCATCAATGCTATTAATGCTAAGACAGCTGAAACTGGTGTAACTGCTTCTATAGTAGGTGGAAAAATAACTTTTACAAATAAAAATGATATAGGAACTACAGGGAAAACTAAAAATATTGATATTCAAATTGGACCAAATAATAATGCAGGAGCACAAGTAACTACTCGAAATTTACCTATAGTTGGTGGTGGTGCTCCAACACAAGCTAACTTTGTAGCGCATGTAGCAAATGGTGGTCGTAATGGAGCTTGGCTTGGAATTGTTGGGGCTGGTAATACTAATGCTGTAATGAATAGACAAGTTGTTACAGCACATGAATATATTTATAGCACCAATAATGTAGATATAGGTCCAAATCCAGATCCTAATGCACAGCAACAACAAAATGCAAATATGCCTCAAGCTAATGGTCAAAGAACCTTCCATACTACTGAAGATTTAAGAGAATTAATGCAAAGAGATGCTAGATTTGCAGTAGATTATAATGGGGATGGACAAATACAAAACTGGGTAGCTGGTGCGGGTGTTGGCGCTGATGAAAATGCTAATGTAAAAGTAACAGTAGAAAAAGATGGTAGATTTAAAATAGTAAATCCTAATGATCCTGGTGCTAAAGATATGACTTTTAAAGTTACCGGCTATTCTAATGAAACTAATAAAATAGCTACAAATGACAAATTTACTTCCATGTTTAGTGCTTTTGATGGAAATTTTAATGCCGGAAAAGATGAAAAATTCTCTCAAGATATGTATCTTTCAGCTCATACTGCTAGTATAGAAATTTTTGACTCATTAGGAAGTAAGCATGAATTAACAGTGCAATTTACAAAGCAAGTAAAAACTGCTGATGGTGGAGCTGAATGGTCTATCATCATATCAGTACCTGAACCTGCACAGATTAATTTTGCTGGTAATGGTGCACCAGGAAATATAGTAGTAGGAAATTTAAGATTTGGTAATGATGGCTCACTTCAAAGCTATACTCCAAATGTTTTAAATTTTACAGGAAATAACGGCTCAAAACCAAACCAAGTAGTAAAACTTGATTTTGGAACAACAGGGGCTTTTGATGGCTTAACAAGTTATGATAAAGATTCAGCTACAACAAAGCAAGAAACAGATGGCTACACAGGGGGAAATTTAAAACCAGATGCATTAAGAACAGATGAAAATGGTTATGTGTATGGAGAATTTACTAATGGTAAAACTCTAGCTTTAGCTAAAGTAGCACTTGCAACTTTCCCAAATAATATGGGTCTTGAAGAAATGGGTAGTAATCTTTTCAAAGCTACAGCAAATTCAGGAACGGCTACTATAGGTCACGCAGGTGAAGGCGGTAGAGGAGGCTTAAAATCTTCTGCTATAGAAATGTCAAATGTGGATTTGAGTCGTTCTTTAACTCAGCTTATAGTTATACAAAGAGGATATCAAGCAAGTTCTAAAACAATCACTACAAGTGATCAGCTTTTAAATACTTTGCTTCAATTAAAACAATAACTTCCAAGGCTTTAAAAGCCTTGGTTTTCAAGCTTTACAAGGTTATCATGGTAATCTTGTAATACTTGATAGCCTTGGCCTTCAATCTATTGCTAACTCACTTCTTTTTTTGCCTTAAGGAGTGGGTAGCATGATTGTCATATCGACAAGATAAAATAAGAATTAATAACAAATCTTAACTTTTTAAATTTCATTGATTTAAATTACTGCGATATAAAGTTTTTTGACAAATATGCGATATAGTTAATGAATCTTTTCAAAAATATTGCTTAATTAAGCGTGATTTCTCACGCTTAATCTTCTAATTAATTTATTTAATTTTCTTTTATTTATCAAGCTAAGATAAGAAGTTAAAGCTAAAAAGGTGCAAATGCCTAAAATTATTGCTAATAAAATAGGTGTATTAGCATTTAAAACACTTACTACAAAAGCCATTATCCCTGCCATTGCAAATTGAGTTGAGCCTAAAAGAGCCGAAGCGCTTCCTGCGTTTTGTTTTGATCTAGACATTGCTAAAGCTGTGGTGTTTGGCAAGATAAATCCTAAAGAAGCGATGATAAAAATTAAAGGAAGTTCAAAAGCAAAAAATCCTAAATCAAAAGTAGCGCCTATAATGAGTAAAAAAGTCAAAAAAGTGATGGCTATTAAAGCTCTAGGAAGTATGTAGTATGGAGAATATTTAAGTGCCATTTTTGCGTTAATTTTAGCAGATATTAAAAAGCCTAAAGCATGAATTCCAAAAAGTGCAGCGTATTGTTGCTCGCTAAGTTCAAAAACTCTTGTAAAAACAAAAGATGAACCTGTCAAATATGCAAAAAATCCAGCAAATATTAAATTTCCACATAACAAATATACATTAAAACGACGATCTTTTAAAGTGATTTTATAACTTTTTAAAACTTCTTTGTGATTGAATTTTTTACCTTGCGTGTTGTGATTGCTTTCTTTTAAAACAAAAATTACCAATAAAAACAATACAAATCCCAAAATAAAAAGAGTAAAAAATATACTTCTCCATGAAAAAAATTGCAATAAAATTCCCCCAAAAGTTGGTGAAAGCATAGGAGCTAAAGAAGTAAAAACCATCATCAAAGCATAAATTCCAGCAGCTTCTTTGAGTTCAAATAAATCATTGACAATAGCTCTTGCAACTACTACTCCCACGCAACCTCCTAAGGCTTCGAAAAAACGCAAGGCTATAAAAACATGGATAGAATCTACTAGCACACAAGCTATACTTGAAGAGATAAATAAAAAAAGCCCTATATACAAAGGTTTTTTTCTACCAAATACATCGCTTAATGGTCCATAAAAAAGCTGACCTAAAGAAAAAGCTATAAAAAAGCTTGCTAAAGATAACTGAGTGTAAAAAGAATTTGTTTGAAAACTTTTTTCTACTTCATTTAAAGCAGGCAAATACATATCTGTCGATAAAGGAGCTATGGCTGATAAAAATGCTAGTATAATGATGAGTTTTAATTTGTCTAAACCTTGAATTTGCGTGCGTTTTTGCATAAAATATCCTATAATTTTTATTAAATTTTATATTAAAAAAAATAAAAATTAAAGAAAATCTAAGTTAAAAATAAACAATAATTTACATTTTTTAAAGCCAAATAAGATAAAATAAAAATAAAAGGAAAAATTTTATGAATATGCCTTTTAGCGATGAGGAATTAATAGAACCTGTGAAAGCAAGCTTAGCAAAAACTATGCATATTTTAGAAAGTGATGGCGGGGGACTTGATTTTTTAGGTATTAAAAATGGCATCGTTTATGTAAAATTAACAGGTGCTTGTAATGGTTGTCCATCTAGCGGCACTACTTTAAAATATGGTTTAGAAAAACAATTAAAAATCGATATACACCCTGATATAAGCATAGTAAATTTAGCAGGTGGAGAAAGCGAATTTGCAAAATTATAAAAAAATAGCTATTGAGTGCTTTTATAATAAAGATTTTAAAAATGCTAAAATGTATTTTTCTTTAGCTTATCAAAAAAGAAAAAACAAAAGACTGCTAACCTTTATAAACATTTGTGATTTAGCATTACAAAGCCCAGATGAAGCTTTTGTATTTTTTGAATTTTTCTTACAAAATTATAAAAATACAAAAATAGATACTGATTTAGAAAAACTTATAAATTTAAGTCAAAGTGTGCAGTTTGAAGAAAATAGTGAAGATTTTGAGGGTTTGAGTTATCAAGATTTTTTACTAAGTGAAAAAGAAGTGGGATTTAAACAAGCTTTAGAAAATGTTATAATTTCCAATAAACTCGTTATAGATGATAAAGAAGATTTTGTGGATTTTTTAGAAAAACTTTTAGAATACGGATACAAAGATATGTTGGTAGCTTATATGGAAGATGTATCACCGCATTTTTATTCTAATTATCGTTTTATAAAACTAAGTGAAAAATTAAAAGGCTTATTGTGATAGTTAAAGTAAATGATACTTTTATCACGGATAATTCCAGCAAATGCGAATATCAATGCTATTTTTTAAAAACTACGCAAAATGAAAGATTTATTCAGCAAGCTTTAGAAAAACAAGTAAAGATTATTAATATACAAGAATGTAAAAGACTTTTAAAAATAGATGAAAATATCAAACTCATCGGTATAAGTGGCACTAATGGCAAAACAACTACCGCTGGAGCGATTTATTCTATTTTGCTTGATTTAGGATATAAATGTGCTCTAATGGGAACTAGGGGAAGTTTTATTAATGATAAAAAAATTTATCCAAAAGGCTTAACTACGACTCCTATTTTACAAACTTTAGAATTTTTAGCTTTAGCAAGCAAAGAAAAATGTGATTTTTTGATAATGGAAGTTAGCTCTCATGCTCTTGTGCAAAATCGTATTGAAGGGCTTAAATTTAAGGCTAAAATTTTTACTAATATTACTCAAGATCATTTAGATTTTCATAAAACTTTTGAGAATTATCAAAAAGCTAAAGAAAGTTTTTTTACTGATGAAAGTATGAAATTTATCAACAAAGATGCAAAAGCTATTAAATTTAATGTAAAAAATGCTTTTACTTACGGGATAGAAAATCCAAGTTTTTATCATATAAAAGCTTATGCTTTAAAGCATGGCATCGAAGCTGTGGTAAATTTTGGTAAAGAAACTTTTTTGATAGATTCTTCTTTAGTAGGACTTTTTAATCTTTATAATCTTTTAGCGGCTAGTGCTTGTGTAAATGAACTTGTAAAGCCAAATTTAAATGAGCTTGAAAAAGCCATTAGTAATTTTGGTGGTATTGAAGGTAGAATGCAAGTTGTAGCTAAAAATGTGATAGTAGATTTTGCACATACTCCTGATGGCATAGAAAAAGTTCTTGATGCTTTAAGATATAAAGACTTGATTGTAGTTTTTGGAGCAGGCGGGGATAGAGATAAAAGCAAGCGTCCATTAATGGCAAGAGTAGCAAAACATTATGCTAAAAAACTTATCATCACAAGCGATAATCCTAGATCAGAGGAAGCTATGGATATTGTTAATGATATTTTAAGTGGCATAGAAAAAGATGAAAATGTGTTTGTAGAATGTGATAGAAAGCAAGCTATCACGCAAGCTTTGAAATTACAACAAAATGATGAATTTGTGGTAATTTTAGGAAAAGGTGATGAAGATTATCAAGAAATTAAAGGAGTTAAATATCCTTTTAATGATAAAGAAGTAGTTTTAGAGATATTAAAAGAAGGAAAATAAATGTTTGAAAATATGGATTTTTCAAAAATGGGAGAGCTTTTAACTAAAGCTCAAGAAAAAGCAAATGAATTAGAGCAAGAAGCTTTAAAAAAAGAATTTAGTGCAAAAAGTGGCGGTGGTCTTGTAAAGGTAAGTGCCAATGGAAAAGGTGAAATTATTGACATAGATATAGATGATTCTTTGTTAGAAGATAAAGAATCTATGCAAATTTTATTAATTTCTGGGATTAACGATGTGCTTAAAATGGTAGAACAAAATAAAAAGTCAATGGCTAGTAATTTATTTAGCGGAATGGGAGTTATATGAGAATTATAGTATGTATTTTAACTTTAGTTGGGATTTTATTTGCTATTCCAAGACCGAGTTTTAATGATTTTTTGGGGTGTTATCAAAAAAATAAAGCAAGTATGTTGATTTATGAGGGCTTACCTGCCTTTGCTTTAGATGAAAATACTTTAGCAGTGGTAAAAACAAAAGATGGAAAATTAAACAAATATACTAAATATGACCCATTTTTAAATTTATATCTAGTAAAAACAGATTTTAGTTTAATTCCTGCACCTATGGCCAATGAAGAAGAGCTTACGCGTAGTAATTGGGTGGGTATTTTAGATGATAATAAAAGTTACATAGGTCATTTAAAGTATTTTGGTCAAAATTTAACTGAAGGAGATCAGCTTGATTTTGAAACTAAAATAGGAGAATTAAATTCACCATGTTGCAAAATGCTTGGCATCACTTTAGATAATGGTAAATTAATAGGCAATCGCTATTTAAAGCATTTTATGAAATATCCTGATGTATATTGGGGTGATATAGGGGTAGATTTTGAAATGCGTGATGGAAAAATTTATGTTAAAAAAATTCGTAAAAACGGACAATTTTTACTTAATGATGAGTTGATTGCAGTTGATGGAGAGCCATATGATGATATAAGAAAACTCAATGAAAAAATTTTATTTGCTGATCGTGGAAGTACTTTGTACTTTAATGTTTTAAGAGATAATGAAGATTTAAATATCTCTACTATGGTTTTTGATAAAGATTTAGGAATCTATGCAAAGCCAAAAAAGGCTGCTCCTGCAAAACCAACTTCTTTTTATAGTAATTTAGGATTACGCGTAGATACAAAAATGAATGTTATAGAGGTAAGTTCTAACTCAAAAGCACAAATGGCTGGTTTTTTGGTAGGAGATAAAATATTAAGAGTAAATAATCACAAAATGCATAATATGAACGAATTTCAAAATATCTTAATGCAAGAAAATTCTTTTGATATTTTAATTTCAAGAAAAGCTACCAATATGCCTTCAGCACAAAATAATAATTTAGAACAAATCAATAAAGGATATTTTGACTTTTTTATAAGGCTTAATAAGTGATACTTGCTAAATTTAATGAGCATTTAGAGCAAAATTATCCACGAGTACAAAATTTTCATCCATTTTTTAATGATGCTTTAAAATGGATGTTAGAAGCTGGTGGAAAACATTTTAGGGCACAACTTCTTTTGGGTATAGTTAATGCTAAAAATCCTACTTTACTTGATAAGGCTCTAAATGCAGCTTTGGCTTTGGAATTTATTCATACTTATTCTTTAATACATGATGATTTACCTGCTATGGACAATGCTTTTTTGCGTAGAGGTAAAGAAACTTTACATAAAAAATATGATGAAACTACAGCTATTTTAGTAGGAGATGCTTTAAATACTGAAGCTTTTTTACTACTTTCAAAACTTGATTTAAAAGATGAGATAAAGGTTAAGTTAGTTCAAACACTAGCTTTTAATGCTGGGCTTAATGGAATGATTATAGGTCAAGCTATTGATTGTTATTTTGAAGATAAAAATTTAACTTTAGATGAGGTTGAATTTTTACATATTCATAAAACTGCAAGATTAATAGCAGCTAGTTTAAAAATGGGTGCGATAATTTGTGAGCTTGAAATAAAAGAATGTGAAGAAATTTACGAAGTAGGAATTTTGATTGGACTAATTTTCCAAATCAAAGATGATATCATTGATGCGACTTTAGACGCAAATGAAGCTGGAAAACCTACACATAATGATACGCATAAAAATTCTTTTATAAAACTCTTAGGTTTAGAAGGTGCTAAAAAGGCAAAAAATGACAAAATTACTCTATGTGAAGAAAAAATAAAAAAAATGGATCCAAAAATTGCAAATGAACTTTATAAATTAATAGATAAATACTTAAAGGGATGAAATGTTACAAAAACAAGCAAATACAATAAGATTTTTATGTGCTGATATGATACAAAAGGCAAATAGCGGTCATCCAGGTGCACCTATGGGTTTAGCAGATATTATGAGTGTTTTAAGTACTCATTTAGTGCATAATCCAAAAGATCCTACATGGTTAAACCGCGATAGATTAGTATTTTCAGGTGGTCATGCTAGTGCTTTGCTTTATAGCTTTTTATATTTGAGTGGTTATGATATAAATTTAGATGATTTAAAAAATTTTCGCCAACTTCATTCTAAAACGCCAGGCCATCCTGAAATTTTTACTTCAGGAGTGGAAATAGCTACAGGTCCTTTAGGACAAGGCATTGCTAATGCGGTAGGTTTTGCTATGGCAGCTAAGAAAGCAAGCTTGCTTTTAGGAGAAGATATCATTAATCATAAAGTTTATTGTCTTTGTGGTGATGGAGATTTACAAGAGGGAATTTCTTATGAAGCGTGTTCTTTAGCGGGTTTTCATAATCTTGATAATTTAATCATCATTTATGATAGTAATAATATTTCAATTGAAGGTGATGTGGCTATTGCTTTTAATGAAAATGTAAAAGATCGTTTTAGAGCACAAAATTTTGAAGTGCTTGAGATAGATGGACATGATTTTGAACAAATTGATTTAGCATTAAAAACTGCAAAAGAAAGTAAAAAGCCTTGTTTAATTATAGCCCATACTACCATAGCTAAAGGGGCTTTAGAACTTGAGGGAAGTCATCATTCTCATGGAGCACCTTTAGGAGAAGAGCTTATCAAAAAAGCAAAACAAGCTTTAGGTTTTGATCCACAAAAAACTTTTGAAATTCCTGAAGATGTAAAAGTGCGTTTTGAAGCAGTTGTTGAGCTTGGAGATTTATTACAAGCTAAATGGGAGCAAAAAGTAAAGAATTTAAGTGAAGATAAAAAAGCTTTATTGAAAGAACTTTTAGAACCTGATTTTAGCAAGATTAATTTTCCAGACTTTAAAGGAAAGGATTTAGCTACTAGAGATAGTAATGGTGTGATTTTAAATGAAATAGCAAAAGCTATACCTGGATTTTTAGGCGGTAGTGCAGATTTAGGACCTTCAAATAAGACAGAACTTAAAGATATGGGTGATTTTCCTTGTGGAAAAAATATCCACTATGGTATAAGAGAACATGCTATGACGGCTATAAATAATGCCTTTGCCCGTTATGGTTTATTTTTGCCTTTTTCGGCTACATTTTTTATATTTAGTGAATATTTAAAGCCAGCAGCAAGAATTGCTGCTTTAATGAAGATAAAACATTTTTTTATTTTTACTCACGATAGTATAGGTGTAGGAGAAGATGGACCAACTCACCAACCAATAGAACAACTTAGCACTTTTAGAGCTATGCCTAATTCTCTTACCTTTCGCGTCGGAGATGGAGTGGAAAATGTCAAAGCATGGCAAATAGCACTTAAAACAAATATGCCAAGTATTTTTGTTTTATCACGTCAAAAATTAGATGCTTTAAATGATCCAATTTTTGGAGATGTCGAAAATGGAGCGTATTTATTAAAAGAAGAAGCTAATGCTCAATTTACATTATTAGCTAGTGGGAGTGAGGTTTCTTTGTGTTTAAAAACTGCTATGAAATTACAAGAAAAAAATATCATTTGTAATGTAGTTTCTATGCCTTGCTATGAATTATTTATTAAACAAGATAAAGCTTATATGAAAAGAATTTTACAAGGAAAAGTTATAGGAGTGGAAGCGGCTAATTCAAACGAACTTTATAGAATTTGCGATGAGGTTTATGGTATAGAAAGCTTTGGTGAAAGTGGCAAAGATAAAGATGTGTTTGAATTTTTTGGATTTAGTGAGGAAAAATTAAGTTCTTATATTATAAGTTTGTGTGATGGAGATTAAAACATTTATTAATACTAAAGAATGTGTTTTTAGTGTTTTTGGAAGTTGGGATAAAGATAGCATAACTAACGCTAAAATTCCCGATCTTCCACAGAATAAAAATATTGTTTTTGATTTTTTAAAATTAGATTTTATAGATACTATAGGCGTAAGATATTTTTTAGCTTTAGAAAATGAGTTAAAACAAAAAGGCTATGAAATAGCTAGGATAAATTTATCAAATCAACACAATATACTTTTTACTTTGTGCGAGAAATATTATAAAACTTTAGATGACTCTCAAGGTAAGCGATGCAAAATCAAAGATTTTTTTGAAAATTTGGGAAAGAAAATTTTTATTTCTTTTGAAATATTAATTCAATTTTTAAATTTTATAGGCTTGATAATTGTTACTTGTTTTCAAACATTATTTAGTCTTAAAAAATTACGTTTTAAAGCTTTTTTATATCATGTGGAAAATAGCGCTATTAACGCTTTACCCATAGTTATGCTTACTTCTTTACTTGTTGGAATTGTTTTGGCTTATCAAGCAGCTTATCAGCTTGTGCAATTTGGTGCAAACATTTATATAGTTGATTTAATGGGAATTTCTGCCACTAGAGAATTAGCACCTTTAATTAGTGCTATTGTGATAGCTGGAAGGAGTGCAAGTTCTTATACAGCACAAATAGGAGTTATGAAATTAACAGATGAAATTGATGCTATGAAGACAATGGGTTTTAAAGAGAGTGAATTTATTATTTTACCTAGAGTTTTGGCTTTATCTTTAGCCATGCCTTTTGTGGTAATAGTAGCTGATATTTTGAGTATTTCAGGTGGTGTTGTAGTTGCTTGGGTAAGTTTAGAAATTACTGCAAGTGAATTTATGAATCGTTTTAAAGAAGCAGTAGAATTAAAACATATTATTATCGGACTTATAAAAGCACCTATGTTTGGATTTTTAATTGCTTCTATAGCTTGTTTTCGGGGATTTTTTGTACAAAAAACAACTGAGAGTATAGGGGTTTATACAACAAAAAGCGTTGTCAATGCTATTTTTTGGGTTATAGCTTTTGATGCTATTTTTTCTGTATTTTTAACAAAGGCTGGAATTTGATTATTAAAGCTACTAACATAAGCACTTATTTTGGTGAAAAATGCGTCCATGAAGAGATTAGTTTTGATATTAAGGCTAATGAAATTTTTGGAGTTTTAGGTGGTAGTGGTAGTGGAAAATCAGTGCTTTTAAGACAAATGCTTTTGCTTGAACATTTTGATAGTGGCGAATATGAAGTTTTAGGTAAAAAATTACGCGATATAAACGATGAAGATGCTTTATTTTTACAAAAACAATGGGGAGTTGTTTTTCAATATGGAGCTTTGTTTAGTTTTTTTAATGTGATTGAAAATATCAGCGTAGCATTAAATGAATACACTAAATTAAAAAAAAATGAAATCAAAGAAATAGCTATGATGAAACTCAAAATGGTTGGGCTTGATGAGAGTACTGCTAAGCTTTATCCTAGTGAAATAAGTGGTGGTATGAAAAAAAGAGTAGCAATAGCAAGAGCCTTAGCGCTTGATTCAAAATTACTATTTTTAGACGAACCAACGTCCGGACTTGATCCTTATAGTTCAAGGGAATTTGATGATTTGCTTTTAAATTTAAAGCATAGTTTTAATTTATGTGTGGTGCTAGTAACTCATGATAAAGAAAGTATGAAAAAAGTTTTAGATAGATTTTTAATTATAGATAATAAAAAAGTAGGATTTTTAGGTGATTTAAAGCAATTACAAGATCAAAATGAAAAATTATACAAAAGGTTTATGCAGTAATGGAAAATAGAGCAAATTACATACTTATAGGAATTTTTGTAAGTGTTATTTTTTTTATGAGTTTATTTTTTATAGTTTGGTATGGTAATTTAAAAGATGAAAAAACTTTTGCTTATTATGAAATTTTTATGGAAGAATCTGTGGCAGGACTTAGTGTTAAAGCCCCTGTTAAATTTTTAGGTGTGGATGTAGGAAGTGTTGAAAAAATAAGTATTGATACAACAAGTTCAAATTTTAGAGTTCAAATTTTAGTAAAGCTTGATTCTAATTTAGTGATAAAAACGGATACTTATGCTAGTTTGCAAATCCAAGGTATCACTGGTTTTAAATTTATACAACTTTCTGGAGGAAGCGAAAAAGCACCAATTTTAAAAGCATTTAATAGCAAGTATCCAGTTATTAATTCTAAAGAAAGTTTTTTTGCAAGTATAGACAAACAAACTACAAATATTTTAGAATTAATTTCTAGTTCAAAACTTAAACTCGATATTCTTTTAAGTGACAAAAATTTAAGAAATTTTGAAAATTTTTTATCTAATTCTTCTCAATTAGTAGAAAAATTAAATAAACAGTCGTTGCCATTTTTATCAAATATTCAAAATACTTCTTCAAAAATAGCTAAAAGTTCAGACGAATTTGCTTTATTCTTAAGTAAAGCAAATTTACAACTTGATGGGTTAGAAAAAAGTAAGATGCTGATAAATGATAATTTAGAAATTTTGAGATTTTTGCTTTTAGATTTTACTCAATTACTTGAAAAAGTAAAACAAAATCCTTCTAATGTTATTTATAAAGATCAAAAGATTCAATATGCTCCAGGGGAATAATATGAAAACTCTATATTTTGTTTTAACAGCCTTGCTTTTTAGTGCTTGTTCTGTAGTTAATCCAACTCAAACTTTACCTTCTATGAAATATTTTTCTATAAATTTACAAAATATACAGATAAATACAAGTATTTATAAAGACGCAAGTATTATTGTAGCACTTCCTAAAAGTTTGGATTATTCAAACAATATTTTTTATAAAAAAGATGAGATTATTTATACTTATGCGTATCATTTTTGGAAAGAAAATCCTAATTTAATGATTAAGAATTTTTTAGAATTTAACTTGCAAAATCTTAAAATTTTTAAAGCAGTTTTAAACCAAGATAGCTTGGCTAAAGTAGATTTTATTTTAGAAAGTAAAGTAAACATCTTAGAGCAAGAATTTTTAGATAGAACACATTCTAAAGCTAAATTTGCTATCAATCTTACTTTGGTAAATGCTAAAGATAAAAATATTGTTGCTAGTCAATATTTTTACTATGAAAAAAAACTTAACAATACTAAGCCTGATTTGCTAATTAAAGCTTATAATGATATTTTTAAACAATTTGGTGAAGAATTTTCTACTTGGATGATAAAAAATTTGGAATAAAAAATGCTTCTTTATTATAGCAATAATAAAGAAGGTTGTATTATGATAGATGAATTAGAAATATTACAAAAGCATTTAGGACAAGTTGATTTAAATGGTGCAAGTTTAAAGCATCAAACACAAAAATTTAGTGAAGATATTACAGATGCGAATGATTTTGTAGGTGCTTTGCAAATCTTGGATTCTTCGTTAAAAAAGATTTTAAATTTACTAGAAGATAGGAATTATGAAGATGTTCAAGATAAAGTTTTAATTGCCAGTGAAAGCATTAAAATAGTAGATAATTGCTCGTTTTTAGGTAGTGCTTTATTTGATAATAATTATAATGTAAATGTTGGAAATAAAGCTTTTAGTTTTGAAATTTGTAATCCAATAAAAATTCTAGAAAATAGTGATTATGCAGGTATGAAGGCATATATAGAAGATAAAAGAGAAGAAGTTTCTTCACTACTTAGTGAACTTGCAATAGCCATAGCTAATTATAATTTAGGTCAAAGTTTTTGCGGCATGGATTTTGATACAAAAAATGATTTTAAAAAGATTTTTAAGTAAAACTAAAGGCAAAGAAGCCTTTAGTTTGTAATTATTTAATTACACCGCAAGCCATTCTGGCTCCACCACCACCAAGAGCTGCTGGATGATCGCTATGATTATCCCCGCCAAAATGTATCATTAATGAGTGGTTTTTTAATTCTTTTATATTTTTGATTTTTGGTGCAAGTACAGGGTTTGTAGCTTTACCATCTTTATCAACATAAAGAGGTGGTAAATCTCCTTTGTGGCCTTTATCATCCCAAGGAGTTGAGTGTGCTTTGGTTTTATCAGGATCCCAATGACTTCCAGCTTTCATACCAAGGCCTTTTTCATTTGCTCCACAATCTGCATTTTCGTGAATATGAAACCCATAAATTCCACTTTTTAATCCTTTAAGATTTGGATAGAACGCGACTCCATATTTTGTTTGAACAGCTATAATCTCTCCGATATCTTTATTTGCATCTTCAAGCATTTGCATTTTTATTACTAAGCCATCTTTTTGCATTTTTAAATCATCATTTGCTATATTTGCAGTGACTAAAAAACTTGAAGCTAACAATGTGCTAATAATGATTTTTTTCATGAGTTCTCCTTTTTTGTAAAATTATTTTATTGTAACATATAAAGAAAATTTTTAATAATATTTATTTATAAAATATATAAATTAAATTTATTTTTTAAAACTTTATAATTTTTACTCAATTAAAGGTTTAAATTCCAATCAATAGGATCTTTACCTATTTGTTTTAAAATATTATTAGTTGTTGAAAAATGTTTACAACCAAAAAATGCTCCTCTTGCCAAAGGAGAAGGATGAGCGGCTTCTAAAATAAAATGCTTATTTTCATCTATAAGATTTTTTTTACTTTTTGCATAATTTCCCCAAAGCAAAAATATCAACTTTTCTTTTTCTTTGCTTAATTTTGAAATAACATTATCGCTAAAATTTTGCCAACCAAAATTTGCATGAGAAGCTGGGTTATTTGCTTTAACACTTAGTATTGAATTCAAAAGCAAAATTCCTTGCTTAGCCCATTTTGTCAAATTTCCATGTTTAGCTATAGGGATATTTAAATCATTAAAGAGTTCTTTATATATATTTAGCAAAGAAGGTGGAATTTTTACACCAAAAGGTACGCTAAAACTAAGTCCCATAGCCTGATCTTTACCATGATAAGGATCTTGTCCTAAAATTATAACTTTTAGATTTTCAAGTGGGGTTAAGTTAAAGGCATTAAATGTCAGATTACTTGGTGGATAAATGATTTCTTTGTTTTGTAAAGCATTAATGTAATTTTCTTTTATTTTTAAAAAGTAAGACTTTGAGAATTCATCTTTTAAAAATAATTTCCAATCTTGATTTATATTTATTTTATCTATATCAATTTGCATTGCATAAACTCATTTTTTTTGATGCAAATGAGTGTAAATTATTTACACTCAAAAATAACTTTTGCTAAGAGTTTTTGTTTTTCGTTTTTCACAATAGGTAAAGCAACACTATCATAAACCATATTAGCCCGCATTAATTTTGATGGATTTGTATCAAAATCGATACTTTTTATAGAGCAAATTTTATTCAAATTCTTAGAATAGTATTCATTTTTTTCATAAGCTTTTTTCAAAGCAAGATCATATAATTTTTCTTTATTTTCTTCTAAAATTTCTTCATCAATCATAGCTTGTAAAGCTTTTGTGGAAAATACAATTAAAGAATTTTTAGCACTGATATTATTAATATCTTTGATGAGATTGTCAAAATCTTTGTTTTTTTCTTTAGTAAAAGCGCAAGAAAAATTTGAATAAAAATTATGTCCGTTTAAGGTCTTGTGTCCTTGATTATAACTATAGCTTGGTTCTAAAGTATAGCTACCTCCTTTGCATAAATTTTCCTTAGCTATACGGGTACTAAGTTCTTTAAAGGTTTTTGCAATAGATGCTTTTTCTTCTTCATCTATAATGGTTTTTTGACTAAGTTCATTACTTGCATTAAAATTTAAATCCGCTTTATAGGTATTAGGTATTATTTCATCAAAGACTTCTATATCTCTTGTAAATTGTAAAGAATTCGAATTTTGATTTTTTAAACCTAAAAATTCGGTATTAAATACTACGCCTAAGACAAAGACAAGTAAGCATAACAATCCTACCCCAAGTCCTTTAAAAAAACTTTTCATTATTTATCCTTATATTTAAAATTATTTTGTATTTTAACACAAAGCCTTTAAAAATTGATTGTATAATGTTTTTTAAAAATCTAGAAAATATTTTATGGAACAAATTCATCAAAACATTTTGCAATGGTATAAAGATAATGGAAGAAAAGATCTTCCATGGAGAACTTTGCATGATAAATTTAAAATTTATGCTAAAAAAGAGTATTTATTAAAATTGAAAAATATAGATCCAGCTTATGGGGTTTATATAAGTGAGATTATGCTACAACAAACTCAGGTAAAAAGCGTTTTACAAAATTATTATTTTCAATTCTTAGAAAAATTTAATTCTTTAGAAAAATTAGCAAAGGCCAAAGAAGAAGAAATTTTAAAAGCTTGGCAAGGACTTGGATACTATACAAGAGCTAGAAATTTATACAAAAGTGCTCAAATTTGTGTAAAGAAATTTGATTCTAAATTACCAAGTGATATTCAAAATTTAAAAAAGCTTCCTGGTATTGGTGATTATAGTGCAGGTGCAATTGCTTGTTTTGGATTTTTGCAAAATGAAGCCTTTGTTGATGCAAATATAAAAAGGATTTTGATTAGATTTTATAAACTAAATAATCCAACTCCTAAGATTTTAATTCAAAAGGCTAAAGAATTATTAAATCATTTTGATGCTTTTACTCACAATCAAGCCCTATTAGATATAGGAGCTTTAATATGTTTACCTAAAAATGCAAGATGTGATAAATGTCCACTATATAAATTTTGTGAAGCAAAATTTGATTATGAAAAATATAATATTCATAAAAAGATTAATTATGAAAAATTAAATTTAAATTTACTCGTATTAAAAAAGCATGATTTTTTTGTATTAAAAAAGAGTCAAGAAAAATTGTATTTTAACATGTATAATTTTTTAGAATTTAAAAAGCACAAAAATGCCATATATATAGGTAGCTTTAAACATTCTTATACTAAATATAAAATTGAAGCTAAGGTATATTTTTTACAAGATGATATGTTTGAAATTCAAGATGAAGAGCTTTTTACATATGAGAAATTACAAAAAATAGCATTATCTAAATTTGCTTTAAAGGCTTTAGATGTTTATAAGAAGAGTTTATAAATGAGCTTTGAAAAAATATATATAGAATTAAGTGATGTTTGTGGTTTAAAATGTGATTTTTGCCCTAGTATAAAGGGCCAAAGAAAAAAAATGGATCTTGATAAATTTGAACATATATGCAAGAGTGTTCAAGGTTTTGCTAAAATTTATACTTTTCATGTTTTAGGTGATCCTTTGATGAATAAACATTTGAAAGATTATTTAAATATAGCTAATAAATATAATATGAAAATAGAACTTACTACTAGTGGATTTTATTTTGATGATGAAAGAATAAAATTAATACTCAATGCAAGTAATATTCATCAAGTAAATATTTCCTTAGCTGCTTTTTTATCTCAAAGTAAAATAAATATAAATGCTTATTTTAAACCTATTTTAGAATTTATTTTTTTGCATATTAAAAATAAAAAATCATCTTTTATTAATTTAAGGCTCTGGAATTTAGATAAAAATTTTGTACCACCTCTTGAAAACAATCAAATATATGAGTTTTTACAAGATATATTTTGCATAAAAATCCATACAAATTTAGAAAAAAATCGTTTAGCAAGACATATAATTTTAAATCAAGCAAGATTATTTAAATGGCCATCTTTGCAAGATAAAATTTTAAATGAAGTTGGAAGTTGTCATGCTTTGACTAAACAAATTGCTATTTTAAGCGACGGTACTTTGGTCCCTTGTTGTTTAGACGTTAAAGCAGATATAAATTTAGGAAATTGTTTTGAACAAAGTTTTGAAGAGCTTTTACATTCTTCTTTATATTTGGATTTAAAACACGGTTTTCAACAACGCATATTAAAGGCTGAGCTTTGTAAAAGATGTGAATTCTACAAAGCCCAAAAGTTTAATTTGTTATTTTAAAAATGTATTTTGAGAATAAATTGTTATCTGATCAACTATTTGCTTAGCTATATTTTTAAAAGCTCTTTGTTCGCTTTGTTTGCTTGTAGAGCTCATTGTTAAGTTAATCGGAGAAAAAAAATGTATTATATTGCTTGTAAAATTTATTAATCCGTAGTCAATATTAACACTATATTCTGCAGAATCTTCGTTTGATATTTGAGTAATATCTGGTGAAATTATCAGCAAAAAATTAGCTTTTAAAGGGTTAAAAAATTTCTTCGATTCTTCACTTTGAGATATTTGAGATAGTATTGGTTGTGTATAAGATTTGGAAGCATTTTGATCTAGAATTTTAAAAATATCATCTTGCAATAAAGTATTAAAAATTTCTTGTTCTATATTTTTTGACAAATTATTTACTTTGGTATTAATAACAATAAGTGATTTTTGTTTGATGTGGGTACTATTATCTTTTTTGTAAAGCATTACCTTAGCATAAAACTTATCAGTGTCGATTTGAGTTAATTCTTCAACACTGTAGCTATTAAAAACCGCTTTGCTGGCCAAATCAATTTCTTTATCATAACCAATATCAAAATCTCCACTAAAATTAAATTTAAATTTTTCAAGTGTTATTTCTTGTGTTGTGCTTAATGCATCTTCTATAGCACTTTTTAAGGCTTTATCTCTTGTTTGACCGTATCCTTCACCAATAGTTTTATTTAAATCTATCTCTTGTGAAAAACAAAAATAAACAAAACTTAATAACACTAAAATAGTTTTTTTTATAGACATTTTAAACCTTTTTTTGCTTTAAATTAAAAAATAAGTTATAATTTTAGCTTTTAGAGAGGTGTCCGAGTGGTTGAAGGAGCACGCCTGGAACGCGTGTGTGGGGCAACTCACCGAGGGTTCGAATCCCTTCCTCTCTGCCATTAAAAACTCTTATTTATATTATTTCCCAAAGAATTATCCTCGGTGTTTTGTATATAAGTTTTTATAATATCTGAATCTGAAGTTCTTTCTTGAGAAGTTTCTTCATTTTTTTTCTTTGTTTCTTCGGCTTTTAATTTTATTTGTTCAATACGTGCATCATTTTGCATTTGCATAGCATCGGCTGCAACTTTATAATCTTGTGGACTAGGATCTGCTGGTGCCATGGCAGCAGCTATAATTTGCATAGCGTTGGCTATGGTTTCTTCAGGAGTATTACCTTTTTGCATTCTAATAGGTACCTCTCCTTCAACCGCATACATTTTATTATCAGGGCCTCTGGTGTAACCAAAACTAGCTGATCCTGCTAAAGCACCACCTACAGCTTGATGAGCAGCTTCGTGCGCTCTAACTTCTCTATCTATCTTTTCAAGTTCTTTAACTTGTCTAATTTCTTCTTGATTTAAATCTTTGCCATTAATTTTTTGAGTATTTTTTTCTTCATTTTCGTCAGTATTTTCATCTTTAAGTGTTAATTGATCTTTTTGATTTTCTTTTTTATTATCTTGCGAATATTGTGAGTAAAAATAATTGTTAAAATTAGAATTAATCTGCATAAAATACTTTCGAAATTTTTTATATTTTTAACACAAAAAATATAAAAAAAATATAAAAAGTATTTAGAATATATTTTTTATTAAATGTTAAGCAAAATTAAGTATAATTTTAGCTTAATTTTATGTCAGGGTAGCTCAGCTGGTTAGAGCGCTGGTCTCATAAGCCGGAGGTCGGGAGTTCAAGTCTCCCCCTTGACACCATCTAGCTTTTTAAAAACATTTTCTAGTGATTTTTTAATATTTTGATGATATTTTACAAAATTTATATGAAAAAGTTTCTTCAAAGATGTTAATAAAATGTATGTATTTTTTCATAATTAAACGTTTTTGATTTATTTTGAAAATGATAATACTTTTAATAATAAATTTTTATATTCTGTAAGATTTTTGATATCTGCTATAACTCATGTTTAATTTTTACCTGTGATGGAGATATAGTACAAAAACATAAAAGCAATAGTAAAATTATAAAAATATCATTTATAACCTATAATCAAAATTACTTTGATTTGGTATTGTTTTTTAATAATACAGCAATAGATTTATAGCTTTGATGTTTATACTTTATTGCATTGTTTAATATTTATATAAATGTTATTAATACAGGATCTATCATATGTATCAAACTATATATGATAATAAATAAAAGAATATAAATATCTTGTTGTAATCTTAAAATAACTTATAAAATATATTCAATTATAATTTATATGTTTTTATAACTTAGATGCTAGATAAAATAACATGTTAAAATAACTAATGGAAAATGAAAGGTGGCTTAAGTATAAAATTTAAAGCTTAAAAATAAGCTTTAAATTTATTAATATTCATATTGATTTAGTTCTTCTTGGGTGCCAAGTAGCATTAATATATCATTCAGATAAGCAGTGGTTTCTAAATTTGGCATAATACTCCAAGTATCATGCTGTTTGTGCGCAATGACTTTTAAGTTTTGACCAATAGATTGCAAAGTTTTTCCTGCTAAGTTTTCATCCACTAAAAGTTTTGCTACTTTGATGGTATTAGCTGAAAGATCTATGATTTCAAATTTTGGATTAGTGATAAGAATTTTAGCCAAACGCTTTGCTGATTCTTTTTCAGGATAGATGACTTTATTAACTCCAAGTTTTGAAAGAATTTGCCCATGTGTAGAAGAGTTTGCCTTGGCAATAATGTTTTTTACTCCTATTTCTTTTAAAGCCATGAAAGTAAGTATACTTGATTCTAAATTTTCACCTATACTAAGTATGACAACATCTGCATTTGCATAACCTGCTTCTTTTAAGGCTATGGTATGAGTAGAATCTAAAATATAAGCGAAGTCTGCATGATCTTGTAATTCCTTAACTGATTCTTCATCAATATCAGAAACAATAACTCTTTTACCTTGATCAATAAGCTCTTTTGCTAAAACTGAGCCAAACTTTCCAAGTCCTATAATACCATAAGTTTCTTTTTTCATAATATTATCTTTCCTTTTGGATAATTCAAATATTTTTCTTTTTCTTTAAAAAATATACTAAATAAAAATGCAAGCACACCCACTCTACCACTAAGCATTAACAATATGATAAGTAATTTACTTTCAGAGTTAAAAAGCGCACTAAGCGATAAAGCCCCACCATCGCCTACTGAAACTCCTACTGTAGCAAATGCCGAGCTTGTTTCAAAAAGCAAGGGTAAAAAGCTTTTATCATCTTCAATTAAGGATAAAATTAATACACAAGTGATGATATATACAATAGAACTTACTGTTATAATAAAAGCTTTGTTAATAGTTTCTGTAGGAATTTCAAAGTTGAAAATCCTTGTATTGCTATCTTTGATACTCCAATAAGCATAGATTAGCAATACAGCAATTGTAGTTATCTTAATGCCCCCAGCTGTTCCACCAGGTGCACCACCTACAATCATAAACAAAGATCCAAAAAATAAGCTTGCATCTTTAAAGGTACTGAGATCAAGAGTGTTAAACCCTGCTGTTCGGTAATTTACTGCTGTAAAATATGCACTCATAGTTTTATCAAAAAGTGAAAATTCTCCTATGCTTTTTGAATTATGGTATTCAAATAAAAAGACTACTAAGCTTGCAAAAATAATCAATATAACAGTAGAAATTAAAACAAGTTTTGTGTGTAAACTTAAGCTTGCAAAACGTTTTTTAGAAAAAAAGTATAATTCTAATAATACAAAATACCCTAAACCTCCAATGATAATCAAAGAGGTGATAACAAAATTAATCCAAAAATCATCTCTATAAGGCATTAGACCGCTTTCAAATATACTAAATCCTGCATTATTAAAAGCAGAAATAGAGTGAAAAATACTAACCCATAGAGCTTCACTTAAATTCATATCAAGCTTAAATCTTAAAAATAACAATAGAGCACCTAAAAGCTCAATAGTAAATACAAAAAATAAAACCTTTTTTAAAAATCCTATAAGGCCATCAGCTTCAGGATAAATCAAGGATTCTCTTAAAAGGTTTTTTTCTCCAAAACTCATCTTTTTACGTACTAAAATATATAAAGCCATAGCTATACTCATATAACCCAAGCCGCCTATTTGAATAAGCAATAAGATAACAAGTTGTCCATAAAAGCTAAAATCTAGTGAGGTATTTAATACAATAAGTCCTGTCATACTTACAGCTGAAGCACTAGTAAAAAATGCATCTAAAAAAGATATGGGCTTAGTGTGCATAATAGGAAGCATTAGAATAAAGGTGCCAAAAAGTGCAACTAGGATGTAACCTATAAATAAAATTCTTATACTTTTTCTATCTAAGGATAATTTTGTCATTTTGATTCTTTAAAATTAAAACATTCTACTCAAAATTAGTTAATAAGTAAAAAGAGAACTTTCCACTTAAAACGTGGAAAGTTAGAGTGTTAAAGCATTCCTACTACTAAAAATCCTAATGCAACAGCTATAGCTATAGCTAATACACCAGGGATAAAGAATGCGTGGTTAAATATGAATTTTCCAATTCTTGTAGTTCCTGTGTCATCCATTTGTACAGCGCCTAATAAAGTAGGGTAGGTTGGTAAAACAAATAAAGCTGAAACAGCAGCAAAGCATGCAACTAGCATATAAGAATCGGCAGGATTTGCTGCTGAAATTCCTAATGCAGCAACAATTACCGGAACAATGGCTTTTGCAGTAGCTGCTTGAGAATATAAAAGCATACTAGCAAAAAAGAAAGCAACTGCAAGCATAGCAGGAGTTTTTGTTTTACCCATTCACTGGCTACTTCTTTAATACCTGCTTCATGACCTGCAACAAAAGTATTTCCAAGCCAAGCAACACCAAATACGCATACGCAAGCTGTCATACCTGACTTAAATACACTAGTGTCTAGAATTTTTGCCGGTTCAACTTTGCAAAAGAATGTTATCAAAGTCGCAGCTGTTAATAAAAAGCTCATAATAGCAGCATCTCTTGGAATTACAACAGGATCAATCCATTTAATATTATTGGAGATAGCTGTAGCATAAAGTACAACACATAAAACAGTGATTAAAAAGATTGCAACTGAAAGTTTTGCACCAGGCTTATCTTCACTTTTTAAAACATCTAAAGAGCTCTTTACAAGACCTGCTTTTAATCGTTCTTGATATACAGGATCTTTACTTAAATCCATAGGAGTGATTAAACTTACAATAAAAGCTGTAATCATACAAGCAGCAAAAGTAGTTACAATCCAAATTCCAATTAATGCTGGATAATTCCAGCCAAGAGGCTCTAATACTCCCGTCATATAAACAACTGCAGCACTTACAGGTGATGCTGTAATACCTATTTGAGAAGCTACAACCATTAATGAAAGCGGAGCTGAAGGCTTGATGTTTTGAGATTTTGCAACATCAATTACAACAGGCATTAATGAAAATACTGCATTACCTGTTCCTGCTAAAATAGTAAGTAACCAGCCGCAAGCTGGAGCTAAATAATTAATAAATTTTGGATGCTTGCGTAAAATTTTTTCAGTAACTTTTACCATATAATCAAGACCACCTGCTTGTTGCATAGCAGAAATCGCTGCAATTGCTGCTGCAATGATTAATATAACATCCCAAGGAATATTTCCTGGTTTCATTCCTAAAACAAGACCCAAAATAACCACACCCAATCCGCCGGCATAGCCAATAGCTATGCCACCAAGACGGATACCTATAAAAATTGCTCCAAGAAAAACAATAAGTTGCAAAATAAGCATTATGTCCATAATAGTTCCCTCCTTTTTTAGCTTATTAAGCTTTTCTTTCCTTGGTCATGTGAGGATTTAACATTTTTTCTGGTGCTAAAATTTCATCGATTTCAGCTTTTGTTAAATAACCCCTTTCAAGACAAACATCTCCAACTGCTTTACCAGTTTCTAAAGCTTCTTTAGCAATGCTTGCTGATTTTTCATATCCTAAAATAGGATTGAAAGCTGTAACAATACCAATTGAGTTTAATACAAGTTTTTTGCAAGCTTCTGGATTTGCTGTTAAGTGTTTAATAGCTTTTTGAGCTAGTGTTTTCATTGCATTTTCAAGCAATACTATAGAATTAAATAGACTATATGCAATACCTGGTTCGAATGCATTGAGTTCAAATTCTCCTCTTTCTGAGCAAAGCATAATTGTTACATCATTGCCTATAACTTCATAGCAAGCTTCTCCAACAACTTCACAAATTACAGGATTTACTTTACCTGGCATGATAGAGCTGCCTGGTTGCATTTTAGGAAGATTTATTTCGCCTAATCCACATCTTGGACCTGAATTCATTAATCTTAAATCGTTTGCAATTTTAGAAAGTCTCACTGCAGCAGTTTTTAAAGCACCGCTTACATGAACAAAATCAGCTGTATCTTGAGTTGCGGCTATAAAATCTTCAGCTGGTTTAAAATCAACTCCTGTAATTTCTTTTAATTTTTTTTCAACTACAAATTTATAATCTGGATGGCAGTTGATTCCTGTACCAATAGCAGTTGCACCTAGATTTAAAAATGTCATAGTTTCACGAGCAGCTGTGATTTTGGCAATATCGCTTTTAATATAACTTGCAAAAGCGTTAAAAGTGTTTCCTAAAGTGGTTGGAACAGCGTCTTCAAGTTCGGTTCTACCCATTTTAATTACGTCTTTATATTCTCTTGCTTTTGCTTCTAATTCTACTTTTAGATTTTCCATAGCATTTAAAAGATCAGTTAGTTTTGCATATGTTGCAACTTTAATTGAACTTGGATAAGTATCATTTGTTGATTGACCTAAATTTGTATGGTCGTTTGGATGAAGATATTGGTATTCACCTTTTTTATGCCCCATGCTTTCAAGTGCAATGTTTGTAATTACCTCATTAGTATTCATGTTTGTGCTAGTACCAGCACCTCCTTGTATCATATCCACTACAAATTGATCTAAAAATTCACCAGCAATTAATCTATCGCAAGCTTTAGCAATAGCATCAGCTTTGCTAGCATCAAGAACTCCAACTTCTTTATTAGCAAGAGCGGCAGCTTTTTTTACTTGTGCAAAAGCTTTAACAAAATAAGGATAATCTTGTAATTTTCTACCACTCATTTGAAAATTTTCTAGTGCCCGAAAGGTTTGTACCCCATAATAAACTTCATCAGAAATTTCTAATTCTCCAATAAAATCGTGTTCTCTTCTTGTTCCCATGATGTTCTCCTTGTGGGTTTATTTAAGTTTTGTTTATAAACTTGTATGTATTATATAACAAAATTTTATAAAAGTTGCATAAATTTTTATAATTTCTGTAAAATTATGATAAAAATATCCTAAAAATTATGAATAAAATATGATTGCAGTTTATTTTATTTCATTAACTTATTGTTTATAATTTAAGAACTTAATTTTAAACAATAAATAAACACAAAACAATTTATATGAAATTCACAAGTAACTATATAATTTAATATTAAAATAAAGTATATTTAGAAAAGTACATTCAAAATGGATTATTTTATCGAAACTATAGAAAAAGAATTACAATCATCTTTTGATAAGAATAAAATAGTTGGCTTCCAACATTAACAACAAAGAGGTATAACAATATACCTCTTTAATTATTAAAACTTCTTCTTCCCTGCATCTTCTAAGATATCATGAGCTATTTGATTTACATTCTCTGATATAACTGAACTATCTTTAGCTATTTTTAAATTCTCTTGAGTTACATGATCAATTTGAGCTACAGCATCATTAATTTGAGTAATACCTGTAGTTTGTTCTTTAATACTTTCACCCATTTCATTAATAGATTGAACTAAGATATTAGTATTAGCTTCAATTTCACCTAAAGACTTTTGAGTTCTTTCAGCTAGATTTCTAACTTCATCTGCAACAACAGCAAATCCACGTCCATGTTCTCCAGCACGAGCTGCTTCTATTGCAGCATTTAATGCTAATAGATTGATTTGATCAGCAATATCTCCTATGATAGAAGTAACATTTTTAATCTCTTCACTTTGAGCTATTACTTCACTAGTTTTAGATGAAACATTTTGCATAGAAGAAGTTATTTCTTCTAAAGCTGCTGCAGTTTCTTCTAAAGAAGAAGCTTGACTAGAAGATGAATCTGTTAATTCTCTAACAGCACTTTGTAATTTACCACTTTCTGTTGCTAATAAATTAGCAAATTCAGAAGATTGTCTTAACATTTGAACAATTTCTTGTCCTAATACATTAGTAGTTACTTCTACTTCACCTTTAGCATTTTTAACTTCAGTAGTAAAGTCTAATGCTTTATAGCTATCAAATACACGATTGATTTCATTCATATTAGAACCAACTTTTGCTTCTAATACACTAAGCATTTTATTTAATACATTTTTTAATTCTATTAATTGAGGATTAGCAGGTATTGCAGTAATTCTTGCTGTTAGATTACCACTTTCTATTTCTTTAGCTGTTTCAACTGATTGTTCTACTGCTAGACCATCTTGTTCTAAAGCATTTTTAGTTTTAGTAATGTTTTCATTAATAGCTAAAGCCATAGCACCAAATTCATCATTAGTATTAACATTAATCATAGCAGAGTCTTTTGTTTTATGATTGATGAAGTCAAAGAATGAGTTTAGGCCGGTTTGGATTTTTTGAAGTGGGGAAAGACTAAAGTTTATAACAAATTTGATAATGATTAAAGCTAAGATTATAGCGATAATTCCAACTAAAGCTTGTTTTATAAGCGTTTTATTAGCAGATTCTGTGTAGATAGTATTAGGTGAAAAATTGCAAATTCTAAGTGAAGGATCACTAGTCTTTGAACAGGTTACTTGGTATTCTATGTTATTATCATCAGTTGCTTTGAAAAACATTGCCTTTTGGTCAATTAGTGTTGGATCGTTATGAATGGTGTTTGCAATATTTGTACTAAAAGCGGTTTTTGTTAAGATTGAATCAGTATCTAAACTAAATAAGATTGTGCCATCGTTTTTATAGACGCCGCTTTGAATTTCTTTTGTGATACCAACTGTTAAAATATCATTTGAAAATTTTTTTAAATTATATTCCCCGCCTACTACGCCTATAATTTGTCCTTGATTGTTTAATACAGGAATTCCATAGCCAATTGCTGTATTACCAGTGCTTTTTGATACATAAGGTTCTGTTGTGATTAATTTATTTTCTTTTAAAGCATTTGCATACCAAGGTCTTGTGGTAACATCAAATTTTTTACTTAAATCTAAATATGTTCCGTTGAATAAATAAGTTTTTTTGGTTGAGTGTAAGGCAAAAAATGCAGAATCAAATCCAGAAATTTCCTTAAAGAATTTTAAAATATTATAAATATCTTCTTCATTATCTTGATGCTGAGCAATTTCTTTGCTAAGTTCAATCATAGCATTGCTTCGATTTTCTTTATATATTTCAAAAAATTTTAAACTATCATCTAAAGATAGCAGCTGTTGTTTATTTATAAAAGTATTGCTATCATTTTTAGAAGAAGAATAACTCACTATATTTGTCACAATTAAAATAGCAACAATACAAAAAGCAATTAAAAAAGTCAATTTGTTAGCTAAACCTCGTATTTTTTGTCTCACTATAACTCCTTAGATTGTTTTGCGAGATTATTCCTTTTTATTTTAAATTAAATATAAATGAGAATATTTTTTAATTAATTTTTATTTTTAATAATTTTTTTAGCTTTTTCCCATAACCTTTTTCCTAATTCTTTAGCATTAAGTTTGTCTAAATTTTTGTATTTTTTGCTAGCTATTTTTTCAAGTTCATTAAATTCTTTTGCTAATACATTTAATTTATTTTGAGCAAATTTACTAAAATCATCAATTTTTGGATTCTGTTTTAGTTCGGTAATTTTTATTAAAATTTGTTCTCTATTTTCTTGTATGAGACGCTTAAGTTTCGCAAATAAAGTATCAAATTTATTATCAAGCAAGTCTTTTAATATATCTTTTACTGGATTATTTATAGAAAAGCTGATGTCTTTTAATATTTGTATAAATTCATATTCAATATCTATAAGTTCTTTTTCTTTTTGTTTTAAATCTTGTTCTAAAGCACAATATGCGAAATTAGATTTAAATTTATCTATTGCCAAGGAAATTCCTTCTTGTGTGCCATATATTACACCTACACATAAATCATAAGTAAAAAGTTTAGATTCATTAGCTAAGTCAAAAGCAGCATTTAAAACAACTTTAGAAATATCTAAAATTCTTTTAGATTCAAATTCCCCCTCACAAATAGCATTAAATACTAAATTTTTTGCTATTTCACAACTTGTGAGTTCTATATCTTCTCCTTTTTCCAAGGTTGTAATAAAAGCGTTTTCTGCTGTTTCTTGTAAAAGTCCTAAAATTTCTATATCATAAAGCATTGCATCGTTAATGCTAATATTAAAATGTTTTAAATTTAACACATTTAAAGTATTTTCTAGATCAATAAAATTTTCACAAATTTTATTTTTTATAGTGTCTTTTTGTTCTTCTATTTTAGTCTTTAATTTTCCAAGTTCATTGATATAATTAAAAAACACCTTTTTTTCATTTTCAATTCTAGCTTGAGTTATTGCTTGTATGATTTTTGTTACGTTTTCTTCATTTAAAAGTTGCAATTTCTCTAAAATTTGTATGAAATTTGTTAATAATATTTCATTGCTTATATATTCGGTTGATATTTTTTTATAGCTTAAATTAAAAGTTAATTCGCTAATTAAATGAGGAATTTGTTCTTTTTCTGCGGCTAAAATGGAATTTTCAAAAATTAATAATAAATTTTTCATAATCAATCCTTAGAGTACAAATTTTGTTTGATTTTTTAGTTGATTAAAAATATTTAAACGATCTGTGTTACTATCAACATAAACACTTAAAAAATAACTTTTGTATTTACCTTCTTTGCTAGTATTTGAAGGTTTATATGTAAATTCTCTTTCGTTAAAAATATTATTAAAAATTTTTAAAATATCAACATCAGCTTCTACTACTACTTTATAATCCCAAAAAGTAGGATAATTAATAACAGGTTCTTTTTTAAGATCGCAAATATTTACCACTTTTTCCTCCTTCTTTACTTTCTAATACGATGTCTGTAATTTTCATACTTTTATCAATAGCTTTTATCATATCATAAATAGTTAAGAGTCCTATACTCACTCCTGTTAAACTTTCCATTTCAACACCTGTCTTTCCTTCGCATTTTACGCTAATGTAAAGTTTGAAAGAGTATTCTTGTTGATTTTCTTCAATACGGGCTTGAATTTTTGAAATCATCAAAGGATGGCACATAGGTATAATATTTGAAGTTTGTTTAGCACCCATAATAGCTGCTGTGATAGCAGTTTGTAAAACAGGACCTTTCTTAGCTTTATTTTCTATAATAGTTTTAAAAGCTTCTTCGCTCATATAAATTTTTCCACTAGCTACTGCTTCTCTAGAACTGATATCTTTTGCACTTACATCAACCATTTTTGGGTGATTTTTTTCATCTAAATGTGTCAAATTCATATTTTTCCTTGCTTGAAAATTTAAAAAATTATATCAAAATATATATTTTTATATTAAAATATTGCCAAAAATCAATAAATTGAGGAAAAACAAATGGCTTATGATGAAGAATTTGAAAATTATGAAGATGAAAATTATGAAGATGTAGAAGAAAATGAGTATGTAGATAGGCAAAAATCTTATAATTATGATGATGATGACTATGAATACGATGATGATTATAGTGATGATGATACTTATGAGATAGATTAATGAAAAAGACCTTAAATAAAAAGCAACTTAAAATTTTAGGACTTTCATCTTTAGGTGGAACATTAGAATTTTATGATTTTATCATTTATGTATTTTTTGCAAGTATTATTGCAAACCATTTTTTTCCAAACACTTTAGAACCTATATGGAAGGATATTAATGTATATGGTATTTTTGCAGCAGGTTATTTAGCACGTCCTTTAGGTGGAATTGTCATGGCGCATTTTGGGGATAAATTTGGAAGAAAAAATATGTTTATGTTGAGTATTTTGCTGATGGTTATTCCTACTTTTTTATTGGCAATTATGCCAACTTTTGAAGATATTGGTTATGCTGCACCTATTATTTTGATAATAATTAGAATTTGTCAAGGTATTGCTGTGGGTGGGGAGTTACCAGGTGCTTGGGTATTTATACATGAGCACGCACCGCAAGGACAAAAAAATATTTATTTAAGCTTTTTAACTGCTTCGGTTACAGCTGGTATTTTGCTTGGATCTTTAGTGTATATTAGTATTTATGCTTTATTTGATACTAAAGAGGTTCAAGAATGGGCTTGGCGTATACCATTTGCCTTAGGTGGAATTTTTGGTATGATTTCTGTGTACTTAAGAAAATTTTTAGAAGAGACACCTGTTTTTAAACAAATGAAAACGGATAGCTCATTAGTAAAATTTCCGCTCAAAGAAGTATTAAAAGGTCCTAAAATAGGTATTATAGCTTCTATGCTTATAACTTGGACTCTTACAGCCTGTATTTTGATTTTTATTTTAATAATGCCAAATTTTTTAATTAAACCTGAAATTGCTAATTATAAGATACTTAACTTTGATGTTTTTGAAAAAACTTATTTGCAAATTACAGGTTTGCTTTGTTTGATGGCTTCTATTGTATTTAGTGGTTTTTTAGCAGATAAAATTAAAGCATATAAGATCTGTATCGTTTTCACGCTTGTATTTGCTGTGTTTAGTTTTTTATTTTTTACAGAAATTTACAATTTACCAGAAATTAAAAATGAAAAATTTATTGTTATTTTTTATTGTTTGACTTGTTTGAGTGCAGGTGGTGTTGTGAGTTTTTGTCCTATTTTTATGAATGATGCATTTAAACCTTATATTAGATTTAGTGGAATTTCTTTTGCATATAATATAGCTTATGCTATTGCAGGTGGTTTTACACCTCAGCTTATTACATATTTACATAGCAAAGCTATAAATAGCATCAGTTGTTTTAAGGATAATGAAAACACATGCTATGTTTTATATGGACCAAGTATTTATATTTTGATTGTTTGTTTGGCTGCTTTAGTGGCTAGCATTTTAATGATGAAAGTTTATAATACTAATAATACCCCACACACAAAGAAGGAGTAATTTGGATCCTTTTTTCTAGTGGGGTTGGACTAAAAAAGTGACATTTTTCTATATAGATATTACAATTATAATCAAGCTTTAAAAAATCATAAAATGCTTTTAAATTTACGAATTTTATGCCTTGAACTTCTTTTAATTGTAAGAGTTTATAAATTTGAGAATTGTTTTTTTTAACTAAATGCGAAGGTGCTAAAGTAGTAAAAGAACAAAAGGCACTTGCTAAAACATATCCACTTAAATTTGTACATTGATTGATGATATTTTGATATTTATTCAAAATATTTTTTTTATGTAAAAAAATTACTCGTGTACCTTGATATTTTGCAGCTTGCGTATTTTTCCAAAATTTAAAAGCGTTTTTTGAAATATTAGCGTAATGATAAAATTCTACATTTAAAATATAATCATCTAAAAATTGATTAGGAGGTAAAATAGTATAAGTCATTTAAAATCTTTAATTTTTAAAAAATTATACTAAAAATTAACTAGTGTTTATATTTTTGTGCGGTAATTTTACTAAAATAAAATAAAAAATAAAGGAAAAATATGAAATTTGATACTATCAATCAAGAAGGTATAAAAAAGTTGATGGATATTTTTTATGCAAAAGTAAGAAAAGATAAGGATTTGTCGCCAATTTTCAATACAGCTATTGGGACAGATGAACAAAGTTGGACTAAACATAAAGAAAAAATAGCAAGTTTTTGGATGGGAATGTTTTTAGGAGAGGGTGGATATAACGGATCTCCATTAAAAGCTCATCACGATTTACCACCCTTTCCAAGGGAGTTTTTTGATATATGGCTTAAATTATTCGATGAAAGTTTAGAGGAAATTTTTGAAGATGAGGCAAGAAGTGTTATATTAGAAAGAGCAAAAATGATTGCTCAAAGATTTCAAATGATTATTTATGAACATAAATTCGCTTAAGAGTTATAAAAAACTCTTAGCGAAGATTAAAGGTGTGAAGATTTTTACCTTTTGAATAATCATAATCATATTTACCATCTAGATAAATTACTAGTCTATAAAAATTTTTATGTGATCCAAATACTACTTTTTTCACATTAGCAGTATTTACCTGAAGTGTTTTTGTATTAAAATGTTGATTTTTTGCAAAATCAACAATGATTTTGGTTGGATCACCTATAGATAAATTTCGTAACATTTTATCGCGCGTATTAATGTTGATTTTATTATTATAAAAACTAAGAGATATGAAATTGTAGATATCTCCTGTAAATAAAGGAGTTTCTATATTAACAGTTGTGTTATTTTCTCCACTTTTTCTTTCAGCTTTCTTTTCTTTTGGAACTGTGACAGAAACGTCAAGTATAGGTGTTGTATTAGGTGCTTTGCTTTTTATAAAAGCAAAATTATCGTGCCAATCTATGCTTTTGTTTATATCTAAAATGATTTGTTGTTCTGATCCATCAAGATTTATATAAGTTAAGGTAATATTTTTTAAAATCCTTGCATTAGAATCAAAGTTAAAATCTTGTCTTTGAAAAGGACTAAAATTTTCAAATTCAAGATTCTTTTTTTCCATTTCATTATCAAAAGGATTTTCCTTGGCATTTAAAAATACCCCTAGTAATAAAAATATTAAATATCTAATTTTCAACATTCGCTCCTTTAAGTCTTAAAAGCTGTAAATATTCTTTTTGTGCTTGAGCATTTTTTGCTTTTAAAATATCAATATTATTTTCTAATTGCTTTTTTTCTTGTTTTAAACTTAGCAATACATCTAGTGATGATTTTCCAAAAAACATATTACCAAAATATATAGCAACAATAATTGCTAGTAAAGATAACATGATGGTTTTAATAAGATGCTGATGAGCTTCTTTTTTCTTAGAATGCTCATCATATTCTTTTAATAAATCACTCAGAGTTTTTCTCCCAAATATTCATCATTATCTAATTCAATTTCTAATAAACGATTGTATTTTGCAGTTCTTTCGCCTCTAGCTAAAGCTCCAGTTTTAATTTGTCCTGTATTTAATGCGACAGCAAAATCAGCTATAAATGCATCTTCACTTTCACCACTTCTATGACTCATAATACATTTGTAATTATTTCTATGTGCTAATCTTACTGTTTTCATAGTTTGAGTAATAGTTCCAATTTGATTAGGTTTAATTAATACAGCATTTGCCATATTTTTCATTATACCATCTCTTAAAATATCTTCATTTGTTACAAATAAATCATCACCTACAAGCTGAATTTTATTTCCAAGTTTTTGAGTAAGCTTTATCCAGCCATCATAATCATCTTCAGCCAAACCATCTTCTATACTGAATATAGGATATTTCGCACAAAGTTCTTCATAGCGAGCAATAAGATCTTCACTTGAAAAACTTTTTCCTTCTAGATGATATTTGCCATCTTTGTAAAGCTCGCTACTTGCTACATCTAATGCAAGTTTGATTTTGTTTTCATAACCAGCTTTTTTAATGCAAGTCATTAAAAGATCTAGTGGTTCGGTGTTATTTGCCAAATTTGGTGCAAATCCACCCTCATCACCTAAAGCAGTAGAGTGTCCTAAATTTGCTAATTCTTTTTTCAAGACAGCATAAATTTCACATACCGATCTTAAGCCTTCTTTAAAAGTTGAAAACCCAAAAGGCATAATCATAAATTCTTGAAAATCAACACTGTTATTTGCGTGAGCACCACCATTTATGATATTACACATTGGTACAGGTAACACACTTGCATTTGCTCCACCTAAATATCGGTATAATGGAATGTCTAGTGCATTTGCTGCTGCACGAGCAGTCGCCATAGAAATTCCCAAAGTGGCATTTGCTCCTAAATTAGAATAATTTTTTGAACCATCAATTTCAAGCAAAGTATTATCTAGTTGAGTTTGATTAAAAGCATCTAGTCCTATTATATTTTCAGCAATAATACCATTAATATTTTCTATAGCTTTTAAAACTCCTTTGCCCCCAAATCTCTCATCATTATCTCTAAGCTCTAAAGCTTCTTTTTTTCCAGTACTTGCACCACTTGGAACTATAGCACTTCCTAAGCTACCATCACTTAGCATTATTTCAGCTTTTATTGTAGGATTTCCCCTGCTATCTAAAACTTCAAAAGCTCTTAAATCTTCTATAATTAGCATTATTCTTCTCCTTCTTCGTCTTCTTTAGCACCTAAAATTACATTGTCAATACCGATAGAATTTTGTATAGCTTGTGTAATTTCATCTGCAACAGCTTCGTTTTCTTTTAAAAATGCTTTTGCATTTTCTCTTCCTTGTCCAAGTTTAGTAGCTTTATAAGAAAACCATGCACCACTTTTATCGATAATGTCGAGTTTGACTCCATAGTCTATTAATTCTCCTTCACGACTCACTCCTTCTCCAAACATTACATCAAATTCTGCTTGCTTGAAAGGAGGTGCTACTTTGTTTTTAGCAACTTTTACTTTGACTCTATTTCCAATAGGTTCATCATTTTGTTTTAACGTAGCGGTTTTTCTTACATCTAAACGTACAGAAGAATAAAATTTAAGTGCATTTCCACCTGTTGTAGTTTCAGGAGTTCCATATCCCATCATACCTATTTTCATACGAATTTGGTTTATAAAGATAACAGTAGTATTCATTTTATGAACTATGCCAGTTAATTTTCTAAGAGCTTGAGACATTAATCTTGCTTGAAGTCCTACATGTTGATCTCCCATATCTCCTTCTATTTCAGCTTTTGGCGTAAGTGCAGCAACACTATCTACCACAATTAAATCAATCGCACCGCTTCTTGCTATGGTTTCTACGATCTCTAAAGCTTGTTCGCCAAAATCAGGTTGAGAAATATAAAGATTTTCAGTATCTACGCCCAAATTTTTTGCGTATTTTACATCTAATGCATGTTCAGCATCTATGAATGCACACACTCCACCTTTTTTTTGACATTCAGCAATAATATGTAAAGTAAGAGTAGTTTTTCCTGAACTTTCAGGTCCATATATTTCTATAATCCTACCTTTTGGAACTCCACCTATACCCAAAGCTAGATCAAGTCCAACTGAACCAGTGGGAATAGAATCGATTTTTTCCACTTCTTTATCACCAAGTCTTAAAATGGTTCCTTTTCCAAAGGTTTTATCAAGACTTTTTAAAGCCGCATCTAAAGACTTTCTTTTGTTATCATCCATAGTTGTTTTCCTTGTTAAATTATGTTAAAAATTGTATCAAAAAGAAATTTAATATAAGTTTTAGTATTTAATTTTGCTAAAATACTTTACAAAAATTTTTAGGAAAAAATATGAAAAAAATTAGTGTCGCACATTCTCCAGATGCTGATGATATTTTTATGTATATGGCTATTAAATTTGGTTGGGTTGGTAATAATTATAAATATAACAATATAGCTTTAGATATACAAACATTAAATGAAATGGCTTTACAAAATGAATTTGATGTGAGTGCAATTTCTTTTGCTTTGTATCCTTTAATAGCTAGTGAATATGCTTTGTTAAAGACTGCAGTGAGTTTTGGTGAGGGTTATGGTCCAAAACTTATTAGAAAAAAAAATAAAAAATTAAAGCCAAATTTTAAAGTAGCTTTAAGTGGAATGCATACTAGTAATGCTTTGATTTTTCGTATAAAGTATCCTCAAGCAAGAATTATTTATAAGAATTTTTTAGAAATTGAAAAGGCGGTTTTAGAAGATGAAGTTGATGCTGGAGTGTTGATTCATGAAAGTATTTTAGACTTTGATGATTCATTGTGTGTTGAAGCTGAAATTTGGGATATATGGCAAGATTTAATAAAAGATGATTTGCCTTTGCCACTTGGCGGTATGGCGTTAAGAAGATCTTTACCTTTAAATGATGCTATTAATATAGAAAAAGATTTGATTAAAGCTGTGCAATTAGCAGATCATAATAAAAAAATTTTAGCACCTATGTTGATGGAAAGAAATTTAATACGCGTAAATGAACAAAAATTAGAAATTTACCTAGGTTTATATGCAAATAAAAATTCAATCAATATGAGCGATAGGCAGTATAATGCTATTGATAAACTTTTTAAGTTAGGTTATGAACATAATTTTTATGACAATTTGATTAAAAGTAGGTTGTATCTCATTCCTGATGAATATGAAAAATTTAGAAATTCTTAAAAAATTTTGATAGAATTTTGTCTTTTATGAAGGAGAAATAATGGAAAGTGCTTTAGTATCCTTAGGGGTTCAAACTTTCAAAATAACCCTTATGCTATCTTTACCAATGCTTTTAGCTGGGCTTATTGCTGGTTTGATTATAAGTATTTTTCAAGCTGTAACGCAGATTAATGAAGCAACACTTTCTTTTGTTCCAAAAATTTTACTCGTTGTTGTTGTAATAGTTTTTTTAATGCCATGGATGATAAGTTCTATGATGGATTTTACTATTAATATGATAAATCATATTCCAAATTTTATACAATGAATATTGATTTTTCTAAGTACAGCTCTGTACGTATAGGGGATAAATTTGAAGTTCAAATTTTAGAAGAACCTTGTGAATTTGATGGGATATTAATAGGTGGAGCCAACAATATTTTAGTTTCTCCAAAAGCTAAAAAACTTGGAATGTTGGGTAAGGAATTTGATTATATAAAAATCTTGGACAAAAAACAAAATGGACTTTTTTTAGAAATAGGTTGTGCTAGCAAGTCTTTAAGTATGTATAATTTTGCTAAAAAGAATAATCTTAAGGGATTTGAATTTTTAAGAAATATTCCAGGCACTTTAGGTGGAATTTTAAAAATGAATGCTGGTTTGAAAGATGAAAATATCAGCAATCATTTGTTTAGTATAAAAGTTTTTAAAAAAGAAATATTTAAAAAAGATATATCTTTTGCTTATAGGTTTAATCCTATTGAAACAGTGATGTTTAGTGCTGTTTTTTTCTTAGAATTTGGTTTTGATATGCAAAAAGATGAGTTTTTAAAAAATGCCAGAAAAAATCAACCTAAAGGTGCTAGTTTTGGTTCTATTTTTAAAAATCCTATAAATGATCATGCGGGAAGACTTATAGAAGCGGTGGGTTTGAAGGGATTTAATAAAAATGATATTATGTTTAGCAATGAGCATGCGAATTTTTTGATTAATAAAAAACATGCGAATTTTGAAGATGCTATATATTTAATAAATTTAGCAAAGAAAAAAGTTTTCGATGAATTTGGTATTCTTTTGGAAGAAGAAGTAGTGATTATATAATTTGTCTTATATCTTCATAAATCGCGTTGGATATATTTGTTACAAGTTCTTCATAAGATTTTTCTTTATTGTTAGTATTGAAATTACTTTGAATTGTTAATAATCTATGATCTTTTAATTTATTTGTTTTTGCATTGTAAATTTTATATTCTATGTCAATTAATGTGTCAAAGCTTAAAAAAAATAAGAAATTTCTTTGAGTTGCTTGTATATTTTTTAAATCAAGTAAAACAATAAAATTTGGTTTTTTAAAATTATTAAATTCTAAAAAGTTGTTTGCATTAACAAATTCTTTTTGTGGATAAATAAAACTTTGGGAATTAATATAATTTTGATTTTCTTTTTGACTGATTAAAATAAAATCTTTATTTTGATTAACAATATAATTTAATTTTAAAAGAGTATTTTTAGCCATAGTATAAGAGTCAATCTTAAAATTTGAAAAATAAAAATTATATTCTTTCTCATAGCTTGGAATTAAGGCTAAAGTGGTAATGTTTGAAAGTTTTTCATAATCAATGTCTTGATTTAGATTTATGATGTTAAATTCATCTTGAGTATCTAATTTGATAATTTTTTTATTTTCAAAAGAATTTGCAAATATTCCACTGACAAAACATAAAAATATTAAAAAAAATTTCACTAAAAACCTTTAAGCGTGTATTCTTTTTTAGCAAAAGCGATGAAACTTGGCAGGGCAAGATCTTTAGTGTTATAATCAAGTAAATTTTTATTAAAATCTTGCATAATTCCGCCATTTTGTATGATCAAAAAATCACCAGCTGCTATATCCCAAGCTTTAGGACCACCAAAACGAGGATAAATTCCAGCTTTAGCTTCAAGTAAATATACAAATTTCAAAGCAGAAGAAACTTTTATCCCTTCTAATTTATTTTGAATAAAAAAATCTTCATTATTATCGTGGTTTTTAGAGTATAAAGCTATATTTTGTACCTTTTTATAGGCTTCATCATCAAAATTTATAAGCTTTTCATTTTTGTATACTTTTGTATGAGTGTGTGCATAATAATAAGCATCGTTTTCAACATCAACTATGAGGGATAATACAGGTCTATTTTTATGAATTAAAGCAATCAGTACGCAATATTCTTTATCGTTTTTAGCATAAGATTTGGTTCCATCTAACGGATCAATTAGCCAAAAATATTTTAATTGTGATCGTATTTCATAAGAAAGTATATTTTCTTCTGAACAAATTGCTATATCACTTGAAGATAGAATTTCACTTATGATTTCATTCGATTTTATATCAGCTAATCCAACTGGAGAATTATCATCTTTAGTCCATAGAGTATTTTTATTTTTATACTCCAACAAAATTTTTGCTGCTTCCTTGCCTGCTTTTAAGGCCAATTCTAAAAGTGTATCTAAATTTTTCATAGTATGAAGTATAGCATAATATTACTGAGATTTGTTTTTGCTAAAATTATTGATAAATTTGATTAAGCTTATTGCTAAGATGGCTTCAAGCAAAGCTGTAAGCACCAATCCTGAATAAATTTCTTCTGTAATAATTTTAGCTCCTAATGAGAGTGTGGCTATAGCTATAAGTAAAGTTAATGGCATAGAATGACTAAGTCCAAATAAAAAAGTATTTTTTATACCTAAATTTTTTATAAAAACTAAAGCAGATAAAATTCTTAAGACTATCATAAAAGTGGTAAGTAAAAAGGCTATAAATAAAACCTCAGAATTTAGTAGTTTTTCTAATCTAAAACTTGATCCTATATAAATAAAAAATATAGGGATTAAAAAACCATAACCAAAGCTTGATAATTTATGTTCTAAATCTTTTTTGTGATCAAAAAATGTTGCTATAAAAGAACCTGCTATAAAAGCTCCAAGGGCAACTTCGAGTTTAAAATAAATCATAATAGCTACTATGGCTATAAATATTGCCATACAAAATCTTATATCTTTTTCATTTTGATCTTGCCAAGGCATCAGTATGGTTCTAAGTTGAGGATACCACCAAAAAAGTACTTCTAAAAATTTAAATCCAAAAATGCAAAGAGCTAAAAATCCTACTAAATATAATAAATTTTGAGCCAAAGAAAAAATATCTGTTCCTTGTCCTAAAAAAGCTGCTGTAATAGTGAGTAAAACTATACTTACAACTTCTGCAAGGGTTGCAACTACCATGGAAATGTTTAACCAATCACAATTTTTACCAAAATCTCTATAAAGAGTAGAGAGTAATCCCACACTCATAATAGGTATAATAATGATAAAAATATAAGAAAGATCAGCGCTTTCTACTACTATAATGCTAGATAAATATAAACAAATAATATAAATTAATGCTTTATGCAATAAACTTTTTTCTGTTTTTAAGAAAGTTTTTAGATTGATTTCCATGCCTGCTATAAACATCAAATAATAAAATCCAGCATTAGCCAAAAGTCTAAATTTTTCACTTTCTCCTATGAAGCCTAAAAATCCTATTAAAGAGCCAAGTATGATTTCAGTTGCCGAAAGAGGCAACTTTAAAAATTTAGCGATATAAGGAGATGTTAATAAACAAATTGCCACAACAAGTAAAATTTTTAAATCTACTGCAGCTTGGGTGTCAATGACATTGTGTAGCAAAGCTAAATCCCATTTGTTTTAGTTTTTGTATATCTTTACTAGGTTCTTCACCTTTAGTTGTAAGATAATCTCCTACAACTATAGCTCTAGCGCCTGCTTCAAAAATTTCGTATTGTCTTTCTTTAAGAACCACTTCTCTACCTCCTGCTACCATAATAACGCTTTGAGGTAAAGCCTTGACGCTATCTTTGATGATTTGCAAAGCTTCTTCTGTATCTAGTAATTCTTGTTTTAAATTTAAATTTTCATTAGGAATAAAAAAATTTATAGGACTAGAAAAAGGTTGAAGCTCTTGCAAGCTTTTTCTAAGACTAATTCTATCATCTTGGCTTTCTCCTAATCCATAAATTCCACCACAACAAAGCATTAATCCTGCTTCTTTGGCATAAAGATTTGTTTGAAATCTTTCTTCCCAGCTATGAGTAGAGCAAATATGTGGGAAAAATTCTTTTGAACTTTCAAGATTGTGATTATAAGAAAAAATTCCAGCTTTTTTAAGTTCTTTTAATTGATCTAAATTTGCTTTACCATTACAGGCTATAAGTAATAAATCAGGTTCTTCTTTTTTAACAGCATATGCGGCTTTGCAAACATATTCTAATTTTTCATCATCAAGCCCAAGACCTGCTGTTACTAAACAAAAACCTAAAGCTTCATTCTTTTTTGCGAGTTTTGCCTCCTTTACAATTTGTTCAATATCTTTTTTTTTATATTTTGGTATATTAGTCTTTACATGAGCACTTTGAGTGCAGTATTTACAATCTTCACTACATCCACCACTTGCTATATTAGATATAGCGCAAAGCATTATTTGCATTAAATTTCCTTTTTTATTTTACATTTTAAACATTCCAAAAATGTTCCTTTTTTTAATTCTTTAATAACCATAATTTCTCCGCACTCTGTACATTTTTCTTCACTTGGTTTATATTTGCTAATAAAATTACATTTTGGATAAGCACTGCATCCATAAAATTTTCCTCGTTTTGAAAAGCGTTCAACTACTTCACCTTCTTGACATAAAGGACATTTTAATCCTATAGATTTGAGTGGAGATTTTTCTTGTTCTTGGTTTTCTTGTTTTAAATTTCTTGAATATTTACATTTTGGAAAGTTTAAACAAGCAATAAATTCTCCATATCTACCTTTTCGTATGGCAAGCTCACCACCGCATTCAGGGCATTGTTCATCAAGTTTAGTAAAGGTTTTCTGACTTTTTATATTTTTTTTACCTGCATCTATTTTGCGCATAAAAGGAAAATAAAAATTTTTTAAAAGTTCTTGCCAGTCCATTTTTCCTTCTGCGATAGCATCAAGAGATTCTTCCATTTTCGAGGTAAAATCACTATCAACAATATCACTAAAATTTTGTTCTAAAATTTCTGTGACATTAAAAGCTATTTCATTAGGGATTAGTTGCTTTTTATCGATTCTAACATAAGCTCTTGTGCTTAAAAGAGATATAGTTGGTGCATAAGTTGATGGACGTCCTATACCTAAATTCTCAAGTTTTTTTACAAGCCCAGCTTCAGAATATCTTGAAGGAGGCTCGGTAAGATGTGAATTTAATTCTATATTTTGTATATTTAAATTGTCATTTAAATTTAAATTAGGTAAAATTTTATCCTTATCCATATCTCCATAAGCTTTATAGTGTCCATCGAATAAAATTTTTCTACCACTGATTTTAAACACTGCTTCATTGGAATTTGCAAAAACATTTTGTGTTTGCGATATAGCTGGCTGCATTTGACTAGCTAAAAAACGATTATAAATTAGTGTATAAAGTTTTGCTTCATCTTTATCTAAAAATTCGCTCGCAATTTGAGGTGTAAAAGTTAAATTTGTAGGTCTTATAGCTTCGTGTGCTTCTTGTGCACCTTTGCTTTTGGTGGTATAAATATTGGCTTTACTAGGTAAATATTCTTTTCCAAATTCATCTTTTATGAGTTTTCTAACTTGCTCTAAAGCTTCTTTAGCTATATTTAAACTATCAGTTCTCATATAAGTAATAATACCCATAATCCCTTGGTGTGTTTTCACGCCTTCGTAAAGTTTTTGTGCAATCATCATAGTTTTTTTAGGATTAAATCCTAGGCGATTACTAGCACTTTGTTGTAAAGTAGAGGTCATAAAAGGAGGAGGGGGAGTTATTTTTCTATCTTTACTTTCTATATGTTTTACTTTAAAGTTAGAATTTTGACAAGTATTGAAAATTAATTTTGCTCTATCTTCATTAGTGATGGTAAATTTTTCTATTTTTTGACCCTGAAATTCAACCAATTCTGCTTCTAAGTCTTTTTTAAAAATCATATCAATACTAAAGTATTTTAAAGGCACAAAAGCGTTGATTTCTCTTTCTCTATCTACAATTATTTTTAAAGCTGCACTTTGTACGCGACCAGCACTAAGGCCTTTTTGAATTTTTTGATTTAGCAAAGGACTTAACTTATATCCAACAATACGATCAAGTAAGCGTCTTGCTTGTTGAGCATTTACGCTATTTGTATCTAGGTGTCTTGGATTTTGCAAAGCATGTTCTATGGCATTTTTTGTAATTTCATGAAAAACAATTCTAGGTAGAGTTTTTTCATCTTTATTAATAGCTTTTGCTATGTGAAAAGCTATAGCTTCACCTTCTCTATCCTCATCGGTTGCAAGATAGATTTGATCAACTTTTTTTGCTTTTTCTTTTAATTCTTTAACTAAATTAGAGTGATCGCTTGAAATTCGGTATTCTGGTTTAAATTCTTCATTTTCTATTTTGATACCAAAGCTAGTTTTAGGTAGATCTCTTATATGTCCTTTAGAAGCTATTACTTCATAGTTTTTTCCTAAAAAATTTCCTATAGTTTTAGCTTTTGCAGGTGATTCTACTATAATTAAATTCTTCATTAATTGCCTTAAAATATAAGTTTATAAAAGTTTATACAAAAAAAATAAATTTTTTGCTTATAAAATGCAGTTTAAATAAAATACATTTAATGTTATAATTTTAGTTAATTTAAAAATAGGGAAAAGAATGATTTTACAAAAAAATCTTAATGCTTTGGAATTAACAAATAGGCCACTAAAAGACAAAATTTTAAATTTAAAAGAAGAATATTTTCTCAATATCTTTCCAAGTCAAACGCCTTTCATACCACCAAAAGAGGCTTTGATGATGCCTAATATATTTTTTTGTGGTATAGGTGAAGGACTTTTCTTAAAAAAACTAATCAATAAACATATTTTTATATTTGATAAGGCTGAATTTTTTGCCAATGTTTTAAGTAAAATTGATTTAAGTACAGAGCTTTCTAGTGGCAAAATTTATCTTTGTGATGTGGAGGAAAAGAGATTAGAAGAGCAATTGTGCTTATTATTTTCACAAAATGATTGTTTTGAGTATTTAGGGCTTTTCAAACTTTTTGCCTATAGTCAATTTTATGAAAAAAGCACAATGGAAGATTTTGTTTATCAAAAATGTATAAGTGTTATATCTAGGGTGGTAGGTAATGTGGATACAAATTTTAATATGGAAACTAAAATTCATAGGCAGTTTTTGCTGAACTTACCTTCAGTGTTGAAAAACACCCCTTTGCAAAGATTTATTTATGAAAATAAAGGAAAAAATAAAAGTGTTGTAGTAGTTTGTGCAGGACCTTCTTTAAATAAGCAATTAGCTCTTTTAAAACAGTATCAAAATGATTTTGTAATTTTTTCTTTAGATGCTACTTATAAAACTTTACTAAAAAATGAAATTTATCCTGATTTTGTTTTTTCTATGGATATTTATGAAGAATGTGCGAAATTTTATGAGAATTTGCCACTCAATCTTAAAGAACCTATTTATGTGATTAATTCTAGTGTGGATCAAGCATTAATTCAAGTATTAAAAGATAAAAAGAAAAAAATTTTTACTTTGAAAAATATGGATTATCAACAAGACTTTAGACTAAATGATTTTGGCTACATAGACTCAGGTGTAAATGTAGCACATTTTGCATATAGTTTTACCATAGCGCTTGGGTTTTTAAATGTTATTATGATAGGACAAGATTTAGCTTTTAATGAAAATGGTAATTCTCATGCAGATGCTAGTGTCTTTACTTTCCACGATGTAGAAGAAGTAGAACACAAAGCAAAAAAGCTTTCAGTTTTAGCTTATGGTCAAAAAGATTTTGTGCAAACTCATATAGGTTGGGATGAATTTAGGAAGCGTTTAGAAGTTTTATTTGTATCAAATTCTAAAATAAATTTTTATAATGCAACCGAAGGTGGTGCTTATATAGATTACACTACAGAAATACCTTTTGAAATAATTTTAAAAAAACTCAAACAAGAAAAAAAAGATTATATTTTACCCGATGGTTTAAGCGATAATAAACAAGAAAAAGCTTGTAAAAAAATATTAGATCAAATTCAACAAGAAAATTTGGAATTAACTCATCTTTCTTGCCAAGCTCAAAAACTCTTAGAAAATTTAGAGCAAAATCAAGAAATGCAAAATCATGATGAAATTATAAAAAGCATTTTTGATTTTAATGCAGTGATAGATAATTCTTATGTTTTAAAATATTTTATGTATAAACCTTTGTTTTATTATAGAGGTTTTTTTAATGTAAATCTTTATCAAGATCCAAATAACATAGCAAGTGCTTATGTCGATTTTTTAAAAATTTTTTTAGAATTTTGCAAGCAAAGCTTAGATAATACAAATTTAGCTATTGAAAAATATAAAATTCTTTTAAAACTATAAACTTTTTTTTTACATTTTCGATATGGTATTTAGCAATCGCATGGAAGCGGTTGAAATTATTTAAAAGGATTTAAAATGGGATTTCGTATAAATACTAACGTAGCATCTTTAAATGCTCAAACAAGTGCAAACATAAACTCAAGAGCTTTAGATAACTCTTTAAGTAGACTTAGTTCAGGTCTTAGAATTAACTCTGCAGCTGATGATGCTTCAGGTATGGCAATAGCTGATAGCTTGAGATCACAAGCTAGCACTTTAGGACAAGCTATTAATAATGGTAACGATGCTTTAGGTATTTTACAAACAGCTGATAAAGCTATGGATGAACAGCTTAAAATCTTAGATACTATTAAAGTAAAAGCTACCCAAGCTGCTCAAGATGGACAAAGCACAAAAACAAGAAACATGCTTCAAGCAGATATTAATCGTTTAATGGAAGAACTTGATAATATAGCAAATACTACAGCTTTTAATGGTAAACAATTGTTAAGCGGTGGTTTTGTAAATCAAGAATTCCAAATGGGTGCTCAGTCTAATCAGTCTGTTAAAGCTACTATAGGTGCTACTCAAAGCTCTAAGATAGGAGTTACTAGATTTGAAACAGGTTCTATGTCTAAATCAAGTGGTGTAGCTCAGCTTACTATTAAAAATTATAATGGTGTGGATGATTTTAAATTTCAACCTGTTACTATATCTACTTCAGTAGGAACTGGTCTTGGAGCTTTAGCTGAAGAGATTAATAGAGTAGCTGATGTAACAGGAGTTAGGGCTAACTTCTTAGTTCAAACTACAGGTGCAGCTCCTATGAAAGCTGGTACTACAAGTGATGATTTTGCAATTAATGGAGTAAAAATTGGTAAGGTTGATTACCAAGATGGCGACCAAAATGGAGCCTTAATTTCAGCTATTAACTCAGTTAAAGATGCAACAGGTATAGAAGCAGCTAAAGATGAAAATGGTAAATTAATCCTTACTTCTAGAGAAGGTAGAGGTATAAAGATAGAAGGCAATATGGGTGGAGGATCAGGAATATTGAAAGATCATTATGAAAATTATGGTCGTTTATCTTTGATTAAAAATGATGGTAAGGATATTTTGATTTCAGGTGCCGGTCTTTCTGCTATGGGCATGGGAGCTACAGATATGATATCTCAAGCTTCTGTATCTTTAAGAGAATCAAAAGGACAAATTGACACTAATGTAGCTGATGCTATGGGATTTAATGCTTACAAGGGTGGTGGTAAAATAATTGTAACTCATTCTTCTGTTTCAGCTTATATGAGTGCGGATGGTAGTGGTATGTCTGCTGGTTCAGGATTCTCTGTAGGTAGTGGTAAAAATTATTCTGCTATATATGCAGCAGACAATATTTTATTTGCTACTGCATTCTCTGTAGCCTTTGGTGTAACTGTTGTTGCTGGAAATTCTCAGTTTGCAAATTTTTTAGCTTCTATGAGTATAGCAGCTAAAGATCAAACTCCTGGGGTTACTACTTTAAAAGGAGCTATGGCTGTAATGGATATAGCTGAAACTGCTACTGCAAATTTAGATGCTATTAGAGCTGATCTTGGTTCGGTGCAAAATCAAATTACTGCTACATTAAATAATATCAGTGTTACTCAAGTAAATATAAAATCAGCTGAATCAAACATTAGAGATGTTGATTTTGCTGCTGAGAGTGCGAATTTTGCTAAATTTAACATCCTAGCTCAAAGTGGATCTTATGCTATGAGTCAAGCAAATGCGGTGCAGCAAAATGTAATAAGATTATTACAATAACTTTTAAACACCTTATTTTTAAGGTGTTTTTCTATTATCCGCTATTAATTTAAAAATATATTCAATCTATTTTAATCTTGGAATAGATATTGCTTTTATATTTTCATAGCAATATTATTGAAAGGATTTAAAATGGGTTTTAGAATAAACACCAATATAGGTGCAATGAATGCACATGCAAATTCAACTATAAATGCAAGAGAATTAGATAAATCTCTAAGTAGACTTAGTTCAGGTCTTAGAATTAACTCTGCAGCTGATGATGCTTCAGGTATGGCAATAGCTGATAGCTTGAGATCACAAGCTAGCACTTTAGGACAAGCTATTAATAATGGTAACGATGCTATAGGTATTTTACAAACAGCTGATAAAGCTATGGATGAACAGCTTAAAATCTTAGATACTATTAAAGTAAAAGCTACCCAAGCTGCTCAAGATGGACAAAGCACAAAAACAAGAAACATGCTTCAAGCAGATATTAATCGTTTAATGGAAGAACTTGATAATATAGCAAATACTACAGCTTTTAATGGTAAACAATTGTTAAGTGGTGGTTTTGTAAATCAAGAATTCCAAATGGGTGCTCAGTCTAATCAAACCGTTAAAGCTACTATAGGACCTACTCAAAGCTCTAAGATAGGAGTTACTAGATTTGAAACAGGTTCTATGTCTAAATCAAGTGGTGTAACTGAGTTTGTTATTAAAAATTATAATGGTGTGGATGATTTTAAATTTCCTCCTGTTACTATATCTACTTCAGTAGGAACTGGTCTTGGAGCTTTAGCTGAAGAGATTAATAGAGTAGCTGATGTAACAGGAGTTAGGGCTAACTTCTTAGTTCAAACTACAGGTGCAGCTCCTATGAAAGCTGGTACTACAAGTGATGATTTTGCAATTAATGGAGTAAAAATTGGTAAGATAGAATATCAAGAAAATGATCAAAATGGAGCCTTAATTTCAGCTATTAACTCAGTTAAAGATGCAACAGGTATAGAAGCAGCTAAAGATGAAAATGGTAAATTAATCCTTACTTCTAGAGAAGGTAGAGGTATAAAGATAGAAGGCAATATGGGTGGAGGATCAGGAATATTGAAAGATCATTATGAAAATTATGGTCGTTTATCTTTGATTAAAAACAATGGTAAGGATATTTTGATTTCAGGTGCCGGTCTTTCTGCTATGGGCATGGGAGCTACAGATATGATATCTCAAGCTTCTGTATCTTTAAGAGAATCAAAAGGACAAATTGACACTAATGTAGCTGATGCTATGGGATTTAATGCTTACAAGGGTGGTGGTAAAATAATTGTAACTCATTCTTCTGTTTCAGCTTATATGAGTGCGGATGGTAGTGGTATGTCTGCTGGTTCAGGATTCTCTGTAGGTAGTGGTAAAAATTATTCTGCTATATATGCAGCAGACAATATTTTATTTGCTACTGCATTCTCTGTAGCCTTTGGTGTAACTGTTGTTGCTGGAAATTCTCAGTTTGCAAATTTTTTAGCTTCTATGAGTATAGCAGCTAAAGATCAAACTCCTGGGGTTACTACTTTAAAAGGAGCTATGGCTGTAATGGATATAGCTGAAACTGCTACTGCAAATTTAGATGCTATTAGAGCTGATCTTGGTTCGGTGCAAAATCAAATTACTGCTACATTAAATAATATCAGTGTTACTCAAGTAAATATAAAATCAGCTGAATCAAACATTAGAGATGTTGATTTTGCTGCTGAGAGTGCGAATTTTTCAAAGTATAACATCCTAGCTCAAAGTGGATCTTATGCTATGAGTCAAGCAAATGCGGTGCAGCAAAACGTTTTAAAACTTTTACAATAATATTTTTAGTAAAGAGCTTAAAACTCTTTACTAAATCAATTTTCTTTTTTCTAATACATCTTGCAAAGGTATAATAGCTATTTTTAAAGCTTTTTCTTGAACTTGAATAAGTTCAGTGATGTCTTCAATCCAAGCCTTATGTGCTTCAAGCCAAGCTACTAGTTTATTTTGTCTATCACTTTCATTATGAATAGAACTAACATAAATTTTAGAAAAAGTACTTTCTAGATGAAACAATGAAGGACTTAAAATTTCTCTTAAAAAGATAAATTTATTGCTTTCTAATTTTTCTTTTAAAGAATCGATTTTTAAATTTAATTCATCAAAAGTTAAGCGAATTTTACTTTGAGTATTTAATTCTTTGTGCAATTTCTTACAAGTTTTTAAAAAATTTTGGCTTAATTTAATATTTTTTTTGATTTGATTATAAGCTTTAAGCATTAACTCTTCGCTTTCTTTACGTTTTAAATTTTGTAATTTCGTAAAAGGCTTTTTAATATCTTGAGTTAATAATTTTTCACAAAGTTCTTTAAGGGGTTTTTCTATAGTTCCTTCTATCCTAGCCCCGCCTTCGGTAGCATTATAAATTTTTGCTTTTGTTTGTTTGTAAAATAAATTTTCAAATACTTGTTTAAATAAAACCCAAACTTGAGAACTTTGAACAAAACCTTTACCACCATAAGCTGGAATTTTAAATTTATCTTTATCTCTTTCATAGTCATTTATATGATAATCGCTATGTAAAAAATCTTCGGTGTGGGATTTACCTTCCTTGCTATAAGCTAGATCTTGCCCTATTAAAATAATATTTTCATGGCCTAATAAAAGTGCTAATTCATAATTTAAATGAGCTACACTCATTCCACCTTGAACATAGCCAAAATCATGTAAACCCAAAGAATGTGCAAAAGGATAAGATCTAGATACTAACATGTATTTTCTTTTGTTTTTTTCCAAAAAATTTATGGTATCTTTATGTGCTAAAGAAGCTAAGATAAAAATAATATTTTCGTCAAATTTGCTAAAATCATTATCAAAACATTTTGCTACTATATCATCTCTTTCTAACATACAAACATAATCAGGTTTGATACCTTCTTTTGCTAGTATAGGATAAGCACTATCAGCACAAAAAATTGTGGCTTTAGAGGCATATTTTTTAAGCAAAGGAAGCTGTTTTTTTAAAGATGGTCCAGTAGCCACTAAAATAGCGTTTTTGCTTTTATTGCTTCTTTTTTTCTTTAGTTCGTTAAAACTAGGATGAGTCAGCATTTTTGGTAAATTTAATACAAATTGTTCTACTCCTTGCATAGCATCAATTGGATCATTACCCCTTCTTAAAGCCATATTTTTAATAACTTTTGAATTTAGATCATTAATAGCTTTAATTTCTTCTTTTTGTTCTTGTTCGTAAAAATTAGAATGTATGTGAAGATTGTATGTTTTTAAAAATAAATCAAAAAAAGAGCATAAAAAATCAGCTTTAGCATCATTCATTTCTTTGGTATGTATGAGTATAAACCTACCTTCTTGTAATTCTTTGGAAAAATCAATTACATTTAAGATCAAAAATATAAGTTCTAAGTCTCTCTCAAAAACTACTATTCTTTTATGTTCTTTATTTTTTAATAAGGCTTTGTAAAAAAATCCATTTCCTAAACCATAAAAAAATAAAATTGGATATCTTGTATAATTTTTATTAAAATTTTCTAAATTTTCTTCTAATTCTTTTAACGGATTTTTATATAATGTTTTAGAATATTTATAAAGAATATTACAATTTAATGGGTCTTTATCATAAACATAGGTATAATCTTTACTCTCTTTTATTTTACTTAATTTTTGTTTTAATATTTTGTATTCTCCACCTGCTAAAGAATTTAGATTTTTCTTAAAAATTTTTGTTTTCATAGTCTACCTTTTTTTGCTACAAATATCGTCATTTTTGATATATTTTTCTAGTTTATTTTGTATAAGTTCATTTTCTATAAATATCTTATTTTTTAGTATGAGTGAATTTAAATATTCTAAATTAACACATATTAGATTAAAATATTCTAAGTGAGATTGTACCCAAGCTTTTGTTTTTTCTAAACGCATATTTTCATCAAATGCTTGTATCACATAAATTTTTCCTAGTGTAAAGCGTAATTGATCAAGAAAACATGCTAATAAAAGTTTGATCAATATGTTGTCTTTAAAATCATCTAGATCAAAATCGTCTAAGTATTTTATAATTTTATCTAAATCGGTATTTTTTTGTATAAATTCACATTTTTTTGTGTATTTTTTGATATAAAACTCAGTATTTTTTAGTAAAATTAAAGTCCTATGGTAAAATTTTAAAAGATATTCTTGTTTTTTATTAGGTAAGGGGTTGCTAAGTTTATTAAAAGATTTGTTAATCACTTGAGTTAATAAATTTTCGCAAAGTTCCTTAAAGGGTTTTTCTATAGTTCCTTCTATCCTAGCTCCACCTTCAGTGGCATTATAAATTGTTGTTTTAGAGTTAGAGATTAAATATTCTAAATTTACTCTAAACATATCCCACGCTATATGAGTTTGAACGTAATCTTTACCACCATAAGCTAGAGTTTGAATTTTATCTAAATTGCTTTCAAAATCTGAACTATGTTTGTAATTTTTAGGATGAGATTCGCCTAAATCATTATAAGCTAAATCTTGTCCTATAAAAATAATATTTTGAAATTCTAATAAACTGGCTAATATAAAAGCGAGATGTGCTACTGATATAGCATAATCTACATAGCCAAAATTGTGTAATGCAAAATAAACTTCAAAAGTTTCTTTTGAAATAAGCATAAAATTTCTATCATTTTGTTCTAAATATTTTATGGCATTTGGATGAACTAAAGAAGTTAAAATAAAAGTGATATCTTTATCAAATTTTCCAAAATCATTATTAAAAAATTCTGCTGTAAAATCGCTTCTTTCTACCATAAAAACATAATCAGGTTTAATACTGGCTTCATGTAGTATGGGATAAGCGCTATCAGCACAAAAAATTACCACATTTTCTTGATATTTTTTAAGCAAAGGAAGTTGTTTTGTAAGAGATGGTCCAGTAGATACTATAATGGCATTTTTTGCTTTATTTTTTCTTTTCTTTAAAAGTTCTTTTAAAGAAGGTTTGGAAATCATGGTTGGTATATTATTTATGAATTGTTCTATACCTTGAAAAGTATCTTGAGTGCTAGTGCCCTTACTAATAGAAATAGTTCTAATGCATGAGAGTATTTTGGTATTTAGATTTAAAATATTTTCTTGGTATTGTTCATAATATTTGCAATGAGGCTCTAAAAAATATGTTCTTATAAATTCTCTAAAAGGATTTTTAGACATTAAAGAAAGTAGCATAGAATTTTCAGCATCATCTTTTGCTAAAATTAGTTTACCTTCTTGAAGCTCTTTAGAAAAATCTATATAAAAAAACAATAAATGTATTAATTCAAAATCTTTTTCAAATACTACTATATGTTTTAAATTCGGATTTTGAAGCAAGGCTTTGTATAAAATACCATTGCCAAAGCCATAAAAATACAATACAGGATAAAGACTAAAATTTTGGTTATAGTGATTTAGCATCATATTTAATTCTTTAAGAGGATTTTGGTAAATGGCTCGACCTTGTCTATCACTAATATTTATATCTAAAGGATCTTTTCCTTGTATTATTTTATATGCTGATGAAGTGATTTGTTTAAATGTATCTTTAAAAATTGGATTTAAGGCGTTAATATTTTTTGTGTATAAATTTTTATCCATAATTACTCTTTTAAATTTTCTTTTATAGTTTTATTATATTCTTCCAGATAAAGAATGATTTCTTCAAAGAAATTGATTTGCTCTTGCAGATATATTTTCTCATTTCTTTCTTTATTAACTTGGTATTTTACAACTTCACATTCATTTTGATAACATCTAGCGTGTAGTATATCGGAAAAAAAATCACTTTTTGGAATTTTTAGTCTGAGTTTTTCTAATTTTGCTATATTTTTTTCTGCAATAGCTTTTTGACATTCTTTTACAAACAATTCACTTTGTCTTATTTGCTTTTTTAGTTTTTCTTTGCATTTTTTTAGTGTTTTTTCTACATTTTTTGGAGCTTGTAAAAATATTTTTTTATCTAATTTTTGAGTTAATAAATTCTCACAAAGTTCTTTAAAAGGCTTTTCTATGGTTCCTTCTATCCTAGCTCCACCTTCAGTTGCATTATAAGTTGTGATTTTTAAAATATCTCTTGCTAAAGCAACATCTTTTTCAAAACTTTTTAAAAATAAATACCAAGTTAGTTGAGTCTTAACCTCTCCTTTTCCACCATAAGCACAGATATTTTTATAAAAAAGTTCTTCATCTCCTTGTTCTCCATATAGGTGTTCTTTTGGGTGTGAAGTGCCATCTTTTGCATACGCTAGATCTTGCCCTATTAAAATAATATTTTCAAATTTTAAAGCACCAGCTAGTTCATAAGCCATATTAGCCACACTAATGCCACTCCCTAAAAATCCATATTCATTTAAACCAAGTTTACTTTCAAAAAATAAAGGCCTTAAGACAAGCATATAATTTCTATTATTTTGTTCTAAATACTCTATAGTTTTAGGATGAGTTAAAGAGGATATAATAAATAAAATATTATTATCAAATTCGCCAAAATCGTTATTAAAAAATTCACTAGTAAAATCAACTCTTTCTAAAGAAAAAACATAATCAGGTTTGATATCATATTTTGCTAGTATATGATATGAACTATCAGCGCTAAAAATTATCACATTTTCTTGATATTTTTTAAGCAAAGGAAGTTGTTTTGTAAGAGATGGTCCAGTAGATACTATAATAACATTTTTTGCTTTATTTTTCCTTTCTTTTAAGAAATTTTTAAAAGGCATATGAGAAATGATTTTTTCAAGATTAATAATATTATGTTTTATACCCATTAGGGCATCTTTTGGATCATTACCTCTGCTTAAAACTAAAGTTTTGATAATGTTTAGTAAATTTTGAAGTAAAACATTAGCTTCATCAGAATAAAAATTTAAGTAAAAATCATTGTAAAAATGAAAATTAAAAATTTTCATAGTATGTTTGATATTAGGATAATCAAAGAGAATTTTAAGTTGAGCTGTAGTGATATGTGGTGTAAAAAATAAAATTAGTTTTTCTTTTTTTAAAAAAAGACTAAAATCATATAGATGAAAGGCTAAATATAAAATTTCTAATTCTTTTTCAAAAATAATTATATGTTTTAAATTTTTATTTGCATTTAATTCTGTAAAAAAAGTTCCATCCCCAAAACCATAAAAAAACAACACAGGATAAAGTTCAAATTTATCTTTATCGAAGTTGTGATTCTTATCTAAAAATACTTGATTTTTTTCATCAAATATTTGATTTTGTATTAATTTAAAACGAATAGTAGTTGAGATTTTTCTAAGCTCGTAAGCTAAAATTTGATCAACTTCAAATAAAGCTTGAGTATTTTTTAAAAACAATTCTTTATTCATATTTTTCCCATAAATTTTTATTAAGCCATTTTTTAATTATATCAAAATGGCATTAAATAAAATTCATAGGTTTGAAAGTAAAAATTCTTTGTTTAAGTTTAGTAGATTTTATTTTTTGAATTTGCCTGTGTAAATTGTGTTGTTTTAAATTTTCTTCTAAAAACAAAGAAGAATGTTCTAAAGTTTTTCTTAAAGTTTTTATATGCTCTTCTAACATGGTAATCCATTCTAAGTGTTCTTGTATCCATAGTAGAGTTTTGTTAAAACTATCTTCTTTTGTTTTTGGGTTTAAGACAAAAATTCTAGCTAAATTTAAGTCAAATTGTATGTTGATAGAAGTAGTTATGGATGCTATAATAGAATTTTTTTCTATTTTAGTTTTAAATTCATCAAGCTTTTTAATTAAAATTGTAAAATTTTGCTCATCAGAGCTCAAAAAACTTATGTGATTATGAATATTTATACATTCTTTTTCTAAATCTTGACAAAATTTAATTATCTCATATATATTATAAAAGGCTTTTAGTTTTAATTCTATTTGTCTTTTATGGTTTAATTTTTCTAAATTCTTAAATGATTTTTCAAAGTTTTTATCTAATATATTCTCGCAAAGTTCTTTAAAAGACTTTTCTATAGCTCCTTCTATCCTAGCTCCACCTTCTGTTGCATTGTAAGTAGTGATATTGCATAGTTGTTTGACATTAAAAATAGCCTCTTCAAGTTGAATTTTAAATAAATTCCAAGTTGTTGTAGTTTTAACTTCTCCTTTACCTCCATAAGCGGTAGTTTTTAAATTATAATCTATATCTTTGGGATCATAAGTATCATATTTTCCGTAGTGATACTCTTCAGGATGGGAAGCACCATCATTTGCATAAGCTAAATCTTGACCTATTAAAATAATATTTTGATGTTTTAAATGCATTGCTAGCATATAACCCATTACTGCAACACTACTTCCGGTGTATATATAACCAAAATCATTTAGTCCTATAAAATTTATACAAGGAGAATATTCAGATATAATTGTAATATTAGTTTGTTTTTTATTCAAATATTTAAAAGTATTAGGGTGTGTTAAATATTTTAAAACAAAAACTATATCTTTATCAAATTCTCCAAAATCATTATTAAAAAATTCACTAGTAAAATCAACTCTTTCTAAAGATAAAACATAATCAGGTTTTATATTGTATTTTGCAAGTATAGGATAAGCACTATCAGCACAAAATATTGTTGCTTTATTAGAGTATTGTTTTAAAAGCGGTAATTGTTTTATTAAAGAAGGACCTGTAGAAACTATTATGGCATTTTCTCTTGCATTGCTTCTTTTTTTAAGTAATTCTTTAAAAGTGATACAAGAAACAATATTTGGAATATTATGTATAAAATTTTGCACCCCGATCAAAGAATCCTTTGAGTCATTTCCAAAACCATAAATAATTTTCTTTATATGCTCTTGCATTTGTCTATTTATTTTTAAGATATCATCTTGATATTTTTCATAATAATCACAATGTAAGTCTAAAAAATAAACTCGCAAAAAATTAAAAAATGGAGAATGTCTGCAGATTCTTTCAAAATCATTTATATTTATGGCGCTAGTATCAAAAATGATTAAAGAGTTGGTTTTTAATTCTTCGCTAAAATCAATATAATGAAAACTAAGAAAAATAAATTCTAGTTCTTGTTCGAAAACTACTATTTTTTGATGATGTTTGTTTTGTAATAGCACTTTATATAAAATTCCATTTCCAAAACCATAAAAATAAAGTATGGGATATAAAAAATATTTATCATCATAAGTTTTAATTTTTTCATGCAAATCAAAAAGAGCATCATCATAAATTTTATTATACCCCCCCCCATAATTTTCTTTTATAAAATTGATATCTAAGCTATCATCTCCTATTTGAACTTGAAATTTTCTTTCATTAAAATTTTGTAATTTTTCTTTTAATCTTTTATCTTTTAAAGCATTGATATTTTTATCAAATAAATTTTCTTGCATTAATTTCCTTCAAAATCACTTTCTTTTAAAGCTTGAGCAAAATCTATATTTTTAGTAGCTTTTTTTCCCAAGATCGAATTTAAAAATTTGGGGTGTAGGCCTAAGTTAGGTCTTATGCTTTTGACATTATCTAAAGTAAAAATTTCCCCTTTTTTTATATCTTTGCTAGCATATAAACTTCTTGCAAAATGGCGATTTTTTAAGGTATTATTATCTAATTTTATATCATTTTTTCCCAAGGCATTTTCACTTAAACGTACCATATGACACATTTGTTTAAATTCGTCAAAATCAAGACTAAAATTAGCATCAGCACTTTGTAAAGTTTTATCGAGCATAAAATGTTTTTCTATTACTCTAGCTCCCAGTGCGACAGCTAAAACGGGAGCTAAAAAACCTTCGCTATGATCACTTAAGCCTATAGTTGTATTAAATTTTTGTTTTAAAGTGATAATAGCATTTAAATTTAAATCTTCTATTTTAGATGGATAAGCAGAGGTACATTTTAGTAAAATTAAATTTGGGTTTTGTTCTTCTTGAAAAATCTTGATAATTTCATTTAATTCTTCTTCGTAAGCAATTCCAGTTGATATTAAAGTAGGTTTTTTTTCTTTTGCAACATATCTTACAAAATCATAATCATTAACTTCAAAGGAAGCTATTTTATAAGCTGGTGGATTAAATTGTTTTAAAAAATCAAGATCTATTTTACTAAACGGACTAGAAAAGCACATTAGATTTTCTTTCTTTGCGCATTCAAAAAGTTCTTTGTGCCACTCATAAGGAGTTTTGGCCTCTTCGTATAGCTCATAGAGTTTTCTCCCTTTCCATAATCCATCTTTTATCAAAAAATCATCTTTATTTGAATTTAAGGTTAGGCTATCTGGGGTATAAGTTTGTAATTTTATAGCATCAGCGCCTGCTTTTTTAGCTGCTTTTATAGTTTTTAAAGCTGTATTTAAATCATTTGCATGATTAGCAGAAAGTTCAGCGATGATAAAAACTTTTTCATTTAAATCAAAATTTTCTATAAACACTATTTTCCCTTTAATTTTTATATGTATTTTATAGTTAAATTATTAATTATGATTAAAGGTTTATTTAGTAAAATAATTTCTATTAAAAATCGAGCTTTTGTAAGGATTTGTTATGAATAAAACTTTAGAATATTCTATACACCATTTTTTTGTACAAGTTTTGAAATTTAAAATAGAATCAACAAACACTATAAGAGGAGAGCTTTATGGAGCTTCTATTCCTATATATTTTAAAGACAAAGAATATAGTTTTTATCTGTTTTTTCAAAAAGAAGCTTTAAATGAAATAGCTGCAGTTTTATTGCATGATAAATTAAAAGAAGATGGTTTGGCAGATTTAGTTAAGGAAATTGCTAATCAAATTGTAGGTTATGCTAAAAAGTTACTTAATGATACTAATGGAAAAGATGAATTTAAGCTTGGCGTGCCAGAATATTTAGGTCATGTAGAAAAACTTTCGTCTATTAAATTAAAGGAAAAATTTACTTATAATTTAAAGAATTCTAGTTTTAGAATAGGATATAAGAGTTTATGATGGAAGATCATCTGGGGTTATTACAATCTTATGAAGAAATTTTAGATATTAGTGTAGATTTTGTTAGTGAACTTGGCACTACAAATATGAGTGTCAAAGAGTTGTTAAAGCTTGAAGTAGGCTCAGTGATAGATCTTGAAAAGCCCGCTGGAGAAAGTGTTGAACTTTATTTAAACAAAAGGATTTTTGGTAAGGGCGAAGTAATGGTATATGAAAAAAATCTCGCCATTAGAATAAATGAAATTTTAGATTCTAAATCAGTATTACAATACTTTAAAAAAGAATTGCAATGAGGTTTTTGCTGCTTTTTATTTTAGCTTTACCACTTTTTGCTGCAAAAATAGTAGATTATAATATTTATACAAGAGATGATAGAGTTGATATCACTTTTTCTTTTGATACGCCTTATAAAGGAGGTGTGAGTCAAAATAAAAAAGGCAATACTCTCATCGTAACATTAAATGCAAAAATTTCAAAAGAAGAAGATAAAGTTATAAATTCTAATTTCGTAAAAAAGATTAAAATATTTTCTCAAAAAGAAAAAACTTTGGTAGTTTTAGACACGGGAGAAAATGTGGAATTAAAAGCTGATGTAGATCAGTATGTGTTAAGATTGCGTGTTCAAAAAGAAGGAATTGTTCAAAAGCCATTGCAAACTAAAGAAATGCAGATGGATACCAAGCAAAATGAATATGATTTTACAACTTATATTTTGGTTATGAGTGTTTTAATACTTTTACTTGTCGGGTTGTGGATTTTAAAAATTTATCTAAGACAAAGATATCCTTTAGATAGAAATTTTAATTTAATTTTTCAAAGACCACTTGACAGACATAATCAACTTGTGGTATTTGAATATGGAATGAAGCGTTATACCATGGTAGTTGGAAACTCTAATATTGTTTTAGAGTCAAATCAAATTTCAATGGAAGAAAATTCTTTAAAATTAACTCCTAAAGAGACTCAAGAAAAAGATTTTAATTCTTATTTTGAAGAAAATAAACAAAGATTGCAAGATTTATTATCAAAACAAAAATAAAAATTATATTTTCTGATTAAATGCTAAAACTATGAGTTTTGGTTTTGCTATCTTTTTGATTTCATCATTAGAAAAATATATTTCTTTATCATTCAAATAAATATATAAAGTATGATTTTTTAATACAAAATTAAGATTTTCATTCGTATCTTTTGCGAGTTTTTTTGCTAAAGCTAGTATGAAATTTAACCAAGAAAGAATATGGGTGTTTGGTAATAAAATTTTAAAATATTCTATTGTGTAAGGATTTATTTTTTTACCATCTAATTTTAATAAAGTAAAAATCAATGCTAACTCTTGATGAGAGTATCCAAAATTTAACCCATTTAATGCCATGTATGCACTATGTTCATTTGAAAAATAAAAATTTATTTTCTCTCCAATTAAAGCTATCTTCGCTGCATTGATCAAATCATTTTTGTAACATTTGTCTATATTGTGCAAAGGTTCTAAAGTATCAAAAATTTTATTAGCAAAGTACGCAATTTTATTAGGATAATTCACGCTAAAGCGATCTTGCAAAGATTTTAAACTTGGATTAAAATTTGGAGGAAATTTGGAATTAAATTTTAAAAAGTCATCTGTTTGTTCTTGAATTTTATTATGCTTAGCGAAAATATTAGATAAAAAGACTCCCTCTCTTACCCCAACTGCCGATGTAATAATTCTTTTTGCTTTTAAATTTTTAAGCAATGCAAGGAATATCACACAACCTTCTTTTATGGTGTCAAAGCGATCTTTTTTTATATTAAAATCAATCAAATTTTTTGCATTTAAAATTTTTTCTATGTGATTTTTTTCTTTTTCGAATTCATAGCAAAAATTATGAAGTATTTTCAAAGGATAAGAATTTTTTTTCATAATGGAGGTAGATATAGCCCTTAAACTTCCACCAATTGCTATAATATTGTCATTATGAAATTTTTTTGGAATTTGTATTAAAATTTCTTGTATAAATTTATCTAAAGCATTAAATTTTTTATTATCATAAAACAACTCTTTAAGCCTTACAGTTCCAATATCTAAAGAAAGACAATCAATAATTTTACCATTTTTTATCAAGCATAATTCTGTAGATCCACCACCTATATCTATAGTCGTGGCATTTTGTGTATTTGATAATAAATTTAATGCAGCAAGACCACCGAGAAAGGATTCTGTTTTGCCATTGATGCATTTTATATTTAAACCAACATTGCGCATAATCCTTTTTATGAAATCTTTAGAATTTGGCGCATCTCTTAAAGCTGAAGTCCCAACTGCGATAATCTTATTGCACTTTTCTTTCAAAGCTTTTTCTTTAAAATAAGCTAGAGCTTGTTCAGCTTTATACATTGCACTTTCTTGAAGAATTTTATTGTTGTTATAGGCATTTTCTCCAAGACGAACTTTTTTTTTGTACTCACTACAAATATAAAAACCATACCTTGATGTTCTTTCAAAAATAACCATGCGGATGGAATTTGAACCAAGATCAATTACTGTAGTTTTTTTAGCCATTAATAAGCTTTATTTTTGTGTTTTAAGCGAAGTTCTTCAATACTTTCAACATTGTCAGGATCAGGAATAATACAATCAACAGGACAAGCTACTATACAGGCTGGCTCTGAAAATTCATTAACACATTCTGTGCATAAATCAGGATCTATTACATAAATTGGATCATTATCGTAAATTGCCTCATCAGGACATTCTTCCCTACAGGCATCACATGATATACAATCTCTGGTGATTAAAAGTGACATTCTTTTCCTTTTTATAAATAGTGAAAAACTTATACTATATAAAAACTTATATGTAATTTAAAAAGAAAGAAAATGAAATCTCATTATTTGTATTTTGAAATTCCATTTTAATATTTAATTTGATTTTTTAGGAAAACAAAAGCGATATCCTCTGCGACGTACAGTTTCTATAGTAGAAATATTTAAAGGTTTATCCATTTTTTGTCTTATTTGATTAATTGCTACTTCTATAACATTTGGAGTTACAAGTTCAGGTTCTTCCCAAATTGCATCTAAAAGTTGTTCCTTGGATACTATTTGATCAGAGTGTCTTGCTAAATGTGTTAAAACCTCAAAAGGTTTTCCTTTTAATTCTATATCTTTTCCTTGATAAGTGATTTTTTCTTCATCTGGATCTATTGTTAAATCATCAATTTTAATAATATTAGTTCCACCAAATCTAAGCCTAGCTTCTATTCTAGCCATTAAAATATCATAATCTAAAGGTTTTTTTATAAAATCATCAGCACCAACTTTTAATGCTTTAATTTCATTATCTTTATCTGCTTTAGAACAAAGTGCTACAATGGCTGTTCTAGGTGATTTTTGTTTGATTATATTTATTAAATCACTCGCATCACTGCTTTCAATTAACCAATTTGTTAATACTAGGTCATAATGTCGAATACCTATAAAATATTCAGCATCTTTAAAATTTTCAGAAGAGTCTGTTTGATAACCAAATTCATTTAAAGTGTTTACAATTGTCTTATTTAGAGTTGCTTCATCTTCTACTACTAAAATACGCATTATATTCCTTTAAGGATAATTTTAGGAAGCAAGTATATCACAAATTAAGCAAATATTCAAAATTCTTTAAAAATATTTTAATATTTTTTAGTTAAGGTAACACCGACTTTGGCATTAGCTATAATATCTGGCTTATAGCAAGTTATAGATATAAATTTAACTTTTTTATGATGTTTTTTTATATTTTTACATACATACTTTAAAGATTTTTCTATAGTTTTGAATTTTTTCTTTTTATAAATTTTTTCTATACGTTTACATAATTTAGCATAATCGAGAAATTTTTCACTTTTAGCTTCCAAATCTATTAGGATTTTTTGTTCTTGAATTCTCTCAAAATCCAAAAGTCCTATAATGCACTTAAATTCTAAATTGATTTTTATATGACTTTGCATTCTTTTTTTCCTATTAATCTCACAATATTAGGAATATGTTTATAAACGACTATAAATGCGATAATAAATATAGGGGCATGTGTATTTATAACTGGAATGTCATAGTGGAATATAAATGATGAAATGATTAAAACTAGTAAAGCTATGAGTGAGGCTAAGCTAGAAATTTTGAAAATTTTTCCTGTAAGAAACCAAGCTATAATAGCTACAAGTATTTCTAAGGGTAAAAACAAGATCAACACACCAGCTCCAGTAGCAATTCCTTTGCCACCTTCAAATTTTAAATATGGAGAAAAACAATGTCCAAAAACTGCCAAAACAGCCATGGTCCATAAAATATTATCATCATAATTTAAAAATTTAGCTATCAAAATAGGCACAATGCCTTTTAAAGCGTCTAGTACCACCGTGGTAATAGCAAGTTTTTTAGCTAATTGCGGATTATTTTCTTTTAAAACTCTTAAAACATTAGTTGCACCTATACTTTTACTACCGAAATTTTTAATATTAGTTTTGGCAAAAATTTGGGTAAGTATTAAGCCAAAAGGAATACCTCCTATAAGATATGCTAAAAGATAAATGATTAAATTTTCCATTAATTTTTCCTACTATATTTATAGTGAATGGAAATGATAATAAAATAACGCTGAAAATAAGTTTTAATAAGGATTATATTTCATAATAATTTTTATTTTTTGATTATAATTTTTTATCTTATTTAAAGAAAATTATAGATATATTTTCATAAAGTTTATTAATTTAGGCTTTATTTTATCTTATTTTTAGGAGTAAAATGATGAAAAAAATTCCATTATTGATTGCATCTTCATTATTAGTTGCGACTTCAGCATTTGCTGACAAAGCATTGTTAGAAGAAGCTAAAGCTGCTGGTTTAATGCCTTTACCAAAAGATCAAGCTGGGGTTGAAAAAATGCTAGATCAAATGGGTGTAAAAGCAAGTAAATTCTCTAAAGAAAAAGTAAATCTTGGAAAAAAATTGTATTTTGAACCAAGACTTTCAAAAAGTGGTTTGATTTCATGTAATACCTGTCATAACTTAGGCATGGGTGGTGCTGATGGTGTTGAAGCTGCTGTTGGACATAAATGGACAGAAAACCCTCATCATTTAAATTCTCCAACGACATACAATTCTGTTTTAAATTCAACTCAATTTTGGGATGGTAGAGCAGGTACTTTAGCAGATCAAGCAAAAGGTCCTATTGAAGCAGAACCTGAAATGGCAACTCCAGCAAAGCTAGCTGTTGAAAAAATTGCTTCTATGCCGGAATATGTAAAAGAATTTAAAAAAGTTTATGGAAACGATGGAGTAACTTTTGATAATATCGCTGATGCGATAGCGACTTTTGAAAGAACACTTTTAACTCCATCTAAATTTGATAAATTCTTAGAAGGTGATACAAGAGCTTTAAATAAAAAAGAGCAAGAAGGTTTAAAAACTTTCATTGATAAAGGATGTACAGCTTGTCATACTGGTGTAAATTTAGGTGGAAGCATGCAAGCTTTTCAAGTGGCTGCACAATATAAATTTGCAAATGTTGGAGATTTTAAAGGTGATGCTAATGGTTTAGTTAAGACTCCTACTTTAAGAAATATAGCTGAAACTGCACCTTATTTCCACAATGGTGCTATTTGGTCGTTGCAAGATGCTATCAAGGAAATGGGTAGTGTTCAACTTGGTATAGAAATTTCTGATAAAGAAGCAGCTTCTATTGAAAAATTTTTAAATACTTTAACAGGTAAAAAACCAACTATCACTTATCCACAACTTCCAAAAGCTACTGAAAAAACTCCAAAACCAGAGCTTTAATAATAAAGAACCCAAAAATATATTTTTTGGGTTTAAAAATAATTAATCTTTAATTATTCTTTTTGTACAATTCCAACCTTTTAAACACTATTTGAGGATTATTTATGAAAACTAAAATTTTATTTTGTCTTATGAGTGCAATAATATTTATATTTACTGCTTGTGCTGATCATGCAAAAGTAAACAATGACTTAGAGCAAAAATTAACTCAGAAATTTTGTTCAGATGATTTTTTTACTCAGGAAATGAGTAAGGTGGACAAAAAAGATGATGCAGTTTATGTGGGATTAAATGTAGGGTTGATCGCAAGAAATTGCGGTGATTTTAATCTTAGTAATGATTTTTTTGATAAGGTAGAAAATTCATATCAAGTCGATGTTGATCTTAGAAATGGCGCTGAAAAAATTCTAAAAACTACAGCAACTACTTTAATTAATGATGATATGTTAGATTATGATGGATCTTTATATGAAAGAATTATGGTAAATGTTTATAAGGGTTTAAATTTTATGAGCGAAGGTGATCATAATAATGCTAGAGTTGAATTTAAAAGAGCATTATTACGTCAAGATAGGGCAAAAGATTATTTTAAAAATCAAATTGCAAAAAATAAAGCAGATTTAGAAAAAGCTAAAAAAGAAGACCCAAATTTTACAAAGAATTTTAATGATTCAGCTAAAGAAATAAATGCTCAATATGTTAATTTATTTGAAGAATTTTCAACGAGTGAAAAATTTACCAATCCTTACGCAACTTACCTTGCTTCGATTTTTTATTTTATGAATCAAGATTATACTATAGCTAAGGATTTATTTAAAGAAATTAGAATTTTAAATTCTAAAAATAATGAAATTAATAAAGAATGGAAAGTAATTAATTCTGCTAAAAAAAATAAAAAATATATTTTTGTGGTATATGAAAATGGTTTTGGTGTGATAAAAGATGAATTTAAACTTACTTTACCGTTAATTTTAAATGATGCGATAACTTCAGCATCAATTGCTTTACCGACTTTGAAAAAAAGAAGTCAATCTTTTGATCATCTTAGTGTAAATGATGTTAATACTACAAAATTAGTAAATTTAGATGATGTGGTTGCGAGTGAATTTAAATTTGAACAACCGGCAATAGTTACAAAGGCTATAAGTTCTGCTATTTTAAAAACAATTGTAAATGCAGCAGTGGCTAATAATGACTCAACAGGAGGAATTTTAAGTTTAGCTAGTGGGATTACAACAGCAATGGTAACTAAAGCAGATGTTAGATCTTGGAGAGGATTGCCGCAAAGTATAGGAGTTGTTGTGGTTGAAAATAATGGTAATGTTGTTATCCAAACACCTAATAAAGAGGTATTATTTAACCAAAAAGTGAATTTAAAAAAGAATGTTTTGATTATAGTTCGTTCTTTTGCACCAAATATTACACCTAATATTAATGTGATAGAAAAATGAAAAAAATAATTTTTCTACTTTTAAGTTGCATGTTTTTGTTTTCCCAAGATGACATTGGTAAAATTAAACATGCCAATGTTAAAAGCGTTAAAGAGAGAATTGGCGATTCAGGTTTATTGGAGGTCCAAATAGTTTTTTATAGCTCAGTTAATAAGGAGCTTTCTTACAAAATAGAATGGTTTGATAAAGATGGTTTTGTAGTAAAAAATACTATAGATAGAAATTATAAAACTATTAGATTAATGGCTAGACAAGAGCATATTGTGCAAAATATTGCTACTGATAAGAAAATAAAAAAATACAAAATCTATATTAAATAAAAGGAAAAAATATGAAAAAAATTAAAATCTTGACAAGTATTGTAGCTGTTGGTGTTTTATTTAGTGCTTGTATGCAACAACCAACTTATGTAGATGGTACTGCAGCTAAAGTAAAACAAGGTGATTCTTTAAGTATGAGTTTAACTGGAGAAGATTTTGATAATACCGCAAAAGAAATGTTAAATAGTTTATTTAATTCAGCTTATGTTGTAAATAAAATAGGAAATTCAGGCAAGGCTATTGTTGCAGTTTATGATGTAGTAAATAACACTGCTTTAAGGGTGGATACAAGGAATTTAACTGATTTAATGGTAGAAGAACTTATCAATTCAGGTAAATTTGCAGCTTCAGCTACTCAAGGTAATGATACTGCCACTCAAAACAATATGGATGATGTTATGAGTGATAAAGATGATGATAGATATGACAAAGCTACGGTTTCAAAAAATTACACACAAATTAGCGCATCTTTAACTTTACAAGGTAGATTAGATCAAAAAAATGTAAAGCTAAGCAATGGAAAAACCCAAGTGGAATACTTTTTTGTTATGAAGTTAGCTGAAAAAGTTAGTGGTTTGGTAGTATGGCAAAAAACAAATAGAATCAATAAACTTGGGTCTAGCAAAACTGTAAGTTGGTAATAATTATAAACTAGGATAAGAATGAAAAAGATATTATGGATAGGTTTTTTATGTTTAGCAAATTTTATTTTTGCACAAGATGAAATTACTCAAGAGGATGTAAAAATTCAAAATGAAATATCTAGTATTAATGAAAATATGCCTAAAAATTTAGATAATTTTTTTAACGAATTTAAAGAGCAATACGGCATAGAATATGGACAAACTGAAAAAGGAAGAACATTTTATATTGGTAGAGCTGATGTTTTGGTAAATGATACAGATCCTCAATTTTCAAAAGCTTTACAACTTTCTTATCAAAAAGCTTTATTAAATCTTCAAGTGGAATTTATCAAAGATGCTTTTGGGCGTATGAGTACTGAGAAGATAAGTAATTATGAAGCTGATAATTCAACTAATGCAAGAGAGTTTGAAGAGCTATCAAAAGGAGGAACTTTTTCTCAAATTATAGATAAAGTAACACAATTAGCTGGCGCAAAATTAGATAAGGCTTTGCAAGATATGGGTATAAATGTTAGTGGTTTAACCGAGGAAAGGAAAAAAACTCTATTTAAAGAACAATTTTTAATTAAAAATTTAACTTCTGCTTTTAGGAGTATGAGTGGTTTAATTCCTGTACAAACAATTATTACACAAAAAAGAGGAGAATATCAAGTCGGTGTAATAGCTGTTATCTCTAATAAAACTAGACAAATTGCAAAAGATATGAGTTTGGGTAGAAAAAGTTTGATTGTAGGTAAAGGAAGATCTATAAATGATTATTTACCTAAGGATGAGAAATCTTATTTAAATGAATATGGAATTCGTTTAATTTATGATGAAAATGGGGCTCCTGTTATTTTAAGTTATGGAAATTGGGGTTTTGTGCCAAATGCTAATAATAAAATGACAAATCGCCTAGAAGATGATGCTAAGAAAAATGCTTCCACTCAAGCAGACGCTGCTATCTTAGAATTTGTAAATACAAATTCAAGTTTTAAAGATGAAAGAGTTGCAGGTGAACATTATGAGGAGCTTATTAAGCAGAGTCTGAATATAAATGATAATTCTGTACAAGATCAAGAGCAAACTATAGCAAATATTATAGATAAAGTTAAAACACAGATTAAGGCCAGTGCTAGTGGTAAATTAAGAGGCATTAGAACACTTAAAACTTGGAATTATACAGGAGAAAATGGGGTAGAATTTGTTGGTGCTGTGAGATATTATTCTTATGATAATTTAAAAAATACAAATGAAGCTTTAAATTCAAATCAAAATCAAGAAGGAAAAAATCAACAAACACCTAAAAATCCAGCTAATATACAAAGAAAATCTAATGTAGTCAATGATATTGATGATTTTTAAGGGTGTATAAGATGAAAATTATTAATATAGCTATATTAATTTTAATTTTAGGATTAAATTTAAATGCAAAGGTTGTTACATCTGTCTCTACAAAAACAAGTGTAGGGGAAGGAACAGGTTTAACTAGAGAAGAAGCAATTAATAATGCAATTGTTGAAGCTGTAGGAAAAATTAATGGAGTTAGTATAAATTCTATAAAAACATCAAATGCTTTTATGATTAGTGATGGTGAAAATACTAATTTAAAAGAGCTATATAGTGAAAATTTATTAAAAGCTACCAGTGGAAAAATTGATTCTTATAAAATTATAAATGTAGAAGAAAACGGAAATAAATATATTGCTTCAGTAGAAATTTTTAAATCTACGGTAAAAAAAGCTTATGATATTCCAGGTCATAAATCAGATAGTAGAAGAAGTATTACAGTGTTTAATACCTCTTCTAATTATAGAGAGTTTGGTAATATTTTACAGCAAAAAATTATCACCGATTTGCTTCAAAGTAGGAAATTTAATGTTTTAGATAGAGATAGTAAGGGATATTATGATATGGAAAAATCTCTTATTAAATCAGATGATGCTAATTCTGATGAAATTTATAAGCTAAAAAATGTCTTGGCAACAGATTATATATTATTATTTAATGTTAGTGGTATAGATGCTGCAGCTAATGGAAATAAAAATAAAATTGAGATTGTGGTTGATTATAGAGTACTATTATTTGCAACAAGACAAATTAAATTTTCAAATACTTTAACTATGAAAGTAAACTTAAAAGATAATTCTTTAATAGCTAGTGAAAAAGTAAGCGAAAAAATCGCAAAGAAAATTTCAGATGATATTTTAAATGCTATTTATCCTTTAAAGGTTGCACAAGTTAGTAACAATGAGATTATATTTTCGCAAACATTAACCAATGATGATATTTATGAATGCTATTCTTTGGGTGAAGTTATAAAAGATTCTTATACAAAGGAAAACACTGCAAGAATTGAAACTAAAAATGGAATGGTAAAAATTATACACTCAACACCGAAATTATCTTATGCGCAAATCATTGAAGGAAATGTAAAAAAAGGAGATGTATGCAGACCTTTAGATGACAGTGGCGTAGGAATAGAAAAACAACATAGTGTAAATCAAAATGGAACAGTAAATTTGGGTTGGTGATTAACCTAAATTTAAAAAAAAATAAGTATAATCACAAGTTTTAGCCATTAAAGCTTTCTAAATTTATGTTTTATACATAATGCTTTATGGTGCTACCAAAATATTTTAAGAAAGGATAGCTGTATGTATGCTATTATAAAACACAGTGGAAAACAATATAAAGTAAGCCAAGGTGATGAGCTTAAACTTGATCGTTTTGAAGCTGAAATAAAATCAAGCATAGAAGTAAGCGAAGTTCTTGCTGTATGCGATAAAGAATTAAAGGTAGGTGCACCATTTGTTGCGGGTGCAAAAGTTGTTTTAGAAGTAATTACTCACGGAAAAGATAAGAAAGTTGTAATTTACAAAAAAAGACGTAGAAAAGACTCAAAATTAAAACGTGGTTTTAGAAGACAATTTACTCGTGTTAGAGTAGTAGATATTAAAGCTTAAGGAGTAAAGAATGGCACACAAGAAAGGTCAGGGTTCAACTCAGAATAATCGTGATTCTATAGGTCGTCGTTTAGGCGTTAAGAAATTTGGTGGAGAATTTGTTCGCGCTGGCAATATTATTATTCGTCAAAGAGGAACAGCAACTCATGCAGGTAATAACGTAGGTATAGGAAAAGATCATACTATTTTTGCTTTAATTGATGGTTTTGTGAAATTTGAAAGAAAAGATAAAAATAGAAAAAAAGTTTCTGTTTACCCTGCATAATTTTTAAGGCTACTTTGTAGCCTTTTCTTCGTTTTAAACTTAAAATATTATAAAAATTATAGTATCATTTTAAAATTTTTGTATTTGGTGATCGCATGTTTATAGATAATGTTAAATTAACTCTAAGTTCTGGAAATGGTGGCAAAGGAGCTGTAAGTTTTCGTCGAGAAAAGCATGTACCATTGGGTGGTCCTGATGGTGGCGATGGAGGAAATGGCGGTAGTGTATATTTTATTTGTGATAATAATACTCATACTTTAGCACATTTTAAAGGAAAGAAAGAACTTAAAGCTCAAAATGGCTATCCAGGACTTGGTCGTAATAAAAATGGCAAACGCGGGGAAGATTTGGAGTTAATTGTTCCACAAGGTACTCAAATTATTGATGCACAAAGTGGGGAAGTTTTGCTTGATATGCTAGTAGAAGGCCAAAAAGAACTTTTTTTAAAAGGTGGTAAAGGCGGTCTTGGTAATACTCATTTTAAAAATTCAACCAATCAACGCCCAGACTACGCACAACCAGGCGTGGCAGGAAAAACCTTAAGTGTGCGCTTAGAATTAAAACTCATAGCAGATGTCGGGCTTGTAGGCTTTCCAAATGTGGGTAAATCAACTCTTATAAGTGTTGTATCAAACGCTCGACCAGAGATTGCTAATTATGAATTTACAACATTAACCCCAAAACTTGGCATGGTAGAGGTTGATGATTATAATTCTTTTGTAATGGCTGATATTCCAGGAATTATTGAAGGTGCAAGTATTGGCAAAGGTTTGGGGCTTGAATTTTTAAGACATATTGAGCGTACTTCATTTTTACTTTTTGTTTTAGACCCTTTAAGAGATATGAGTTTAAAAGATCAATTTATAATTCTAAGAAAAGAACTTGAAAAATTTTCTAACAAACTTTTTAGTAGAAAATTTGGAATTATGCTTTCAAAAAGTGATAGTGCAAGTTTAGGTGAGGAATTTGCACAAAAAATGGATCTTGATTTTGATGAGCTTTCTAAGTATTTAAAAGAACAAAACAATCCTCAAAGTTTTTTTGTTAAAGTTTCAAGTTTAGAAAAGACAGGACTGAAAGAACTTAAATTTATGCTTTTAGATGAAATTAAAAAAATTAGAAGTTAAGCTAGCTAATTATATTAAAAATACATAAAAATAATCAAAGAATTTTAAAAAATTCTTTAATATCTACTTCTAAAATTTTTGTAATTTTATACAAATGTTCAATAATATAATGAATATTTTTGTATCCAGCTTCTGCTCCACTTACTAGTGAAACGGATTTGTATCCTATAGCCAAACTTAGTTCTAACTAAGAATAACCTTTTTCTTTTCTAACTTTAGCTACATTTTGTGCTATTTGTTTATAAAATAAATAATTAATTTCATTTTTATTAAATTCGTAAATCAAAATATATCCACTCTATTATTATAGATTAAAAAAGGAGATTGATGAAAAAAATATTTATTTTTATTGTATCCGTGTTTTTTGCTGCATGTGGTGGAGAAAATAAAGTTCTCATTGAGGTATCTGTAAGTGATAGGCACAATCCTATCTTACATAGATATGTTAAGTATTTAAGTATAACTTCTTTGGTTGATAGTGTAAAAATTACCAATATTATTCCAAATAGAGGGAAGTGTAAAGTTGGCGGATTGTTGGATAAAGATAAGGCAAAAATTGATAAAATTTTATCTTATGGAGAAACTTGGGATTATATTCCACTTGTTAGTTGTGATAAAGTTTTAGAAGTGCAAGTTGAAACCGATCATGGGGATTGGACTTTTAGTTTTAACTAAAATATAAAATTTACCTATATCTATTATAATGTTACTTTATTTGCAGATATAGGGAAATTATGAAAAATATTGTTTTTATGGGAACTCCACATTATGCAACTTGTATTTTAAAAGAATTAATTGATACAGGTTTTAATATACAAGCTGTATTAACTCAGGCTGATAAACCAGTCGGCAGAAAACAAATTTTAACCCCAAGCAATGTCAAGCAATTTATCACAGAGTGTAATTTGGATATAAAAATTTTTACTCCAAAGAGTTTAAAAGATGAAAATATTATAAAAGATATTAAGAATTTAAAACCCGATTTTATAGTAGTTGCTGCTTATGGAAAAATTTTGCCAAAATCAATTTTAGATATAGCCCCTTGTGTTAATTTACATGCCTCCTTATTACCAAAATATCGCGGAGCAAGTCCTATACAAAGTGCTATTTTAAATGGTGATAAGATAAGCGGGGTTTGCACGATGCTAATGGAAGAAGGGCTTGATAGCGGATCTATTTTAGAGAGCGTAACATGTGATATAGAAAATAAAAATTCCGAAGAAGTATTTGCTTTGTTTTCAAATATAGCTGCCAAACTTTGTGTGAGTACTTTAAATAATTTTCAGCAGATTATCCCGAAAATTCAAGATGAAAATCAGGTAACTTTTTGTAGAAAAATTAAAAAAGAAGATGGTCTTATAAAACTAAATGATGCAAAATTAATTTATCAGAAATTTTTAGCCTTTTATCCTTGGCCTGGAATTTTTTTAGAAAATGGTTTGAAATTTATTGATATTGAACTTATTAATACAAGTGAAAATCAAACTAGTGGAAAAATTTTAAATATAGAAAATGATGGTTTTTTGTTAGGCTGTGAAAAAGGTATTTTAAAAATTAAATTTTTACAAGAAAGTGGTAAAAAAATATTAGATGGCAAAACATATTTAAATGGAAAAAGGTTAAAGCTTGGAAATTACTTATTTTGATGAGCTTGACTCTACTCAAATGTATTTATGTGAAAAAATTCGTTCTAATGAGATAAATCATAATAATGCAATTTGTGCTTTTTCTCAAACTGCCGGTATAGGAAGTAGAGAAAATTTGTGGCAGAGTAAAAAAGGAAATTTGCATGTATCATTTTGTATTAGAATTGAAGACTTACCAAATGATTTGCCATTAGCTTCGGCAAGTATTTATTTTGCATTTTTGATGAAAGAGATTTTAGAAAAAAGAGAATCTAAAGTTTGGATTAAATGGCCTAATGATTTTTATATTGATGATAAAAAAATTGGCGGTTTAATGAGTTCTAAAATAAATGATTTTTTGGTTATAGGTATAGGAATTAATTTGAAATTTGCACCTTTTAATGCTGAAATTTTAGATATAGAAGTAGATATCAAAGAACTTTTAAATGCATATTTCTCATATATAAAAAAGAAAATTTTATGGAAGAATATTTTTAGCAAGTATATGTTAGAATTCGAAAAATCAAGAAAATTTTTTATACATAATGATGGTGATATTTTGTCATTAAATGATGCTTTGTTGTATAAAGATGGTTCTATATTATTAGACAATAAAAGGATATATAGTTTAAGATGAGTGAGATAATAACTATAGCAAATCAAAAAGGCGGAGTTGGAAAGACTACGACTGCTATTAACTTAGCAGCATCTTTAGCTGTGGCTGAAAAAAAGATACTTTTAATAGATATTGATCCGCAAGCTAATGCTACTACTGGACTTGGTTTTAATAGAAGTAACTATGAATACAATATCTACCATGTTTTTATAGGTAGAAAAAAGCTTTCTGAAATTATTTTAAAAACAGAATTGCCACAATTGTATTTAGCACCTTCAAATATTTCTTTAGTAGGCATTGAACAAGAGATGGCTGAAGAAAATAAAGAATATAGAACTATACTACGCGAAAAATTGAAAGAAGTTGCTGATGATTATGATTTTATTATTATTGATTCTCCTCCAGCACTTGGTAGTATTACTGTTAATGCTTTTGCAGCTAGTGACAGTGTGATTATTCCTATACAATGTGAATTTTATGCGCTTGAAGGGGTTGCTATGGTATTAAATACTATTAAATTCGTAAAAAAGAGTATAAATCCTAAGCTTAAAATTAAAGGTTTTTTACCTACAATGTATAGTTCGCAAAATAATCTTTCAAAAGATACTATGGAAGATTTAAAGCAAAATTTTAGGCAAAAATTATTTAAAACAGGTGAAAATGAAGATGATTTTATTATCATTCCAAGAAATGTTAAATTAGCAGAAAGTCCAAGTTATGGAAAACCTATCATACTTTATGATATAAAATCTCCTGGTTCTTTGGCATATCAAAATTTAGCTCAGTCAATTTTAGGATGATTTATGGCAAAAAAGAGTGCTTTAGGAAGAGGTTTAAGTAGTATTTTAGCAGATGTTGATGAAGCTTATGAGAAAGAGCTTGGCATTAATAATAAAATTGAAATGGTGGATATAGATACAATTACACCAAATCCTTATCAGCCAAGAAAAAAATTTGACTTAGAAGCTTTAGATGAACTTGCAAATTCTATAAAAGAATATGGTTTATTACAGCCTATCGTAGTTTTAAAAAAAGATGAATTTTCTTATATTTTAATAGCCGGTGAGAGAAGATTTAGAGCATGTAAACTTTTAGGTTATGCTGAAATAAAAGCAATTGTCCTTGATGTAGATGAGATAAAGCTAAGAGAGCTTGCTTTAATTGAAAATATACAAAGAGAAAATTTAAATCCTATAGAATTAGCTCATTCTTATAAAGAATTGTTAGATATTTATAATATTACTCAAGAAAAACTTTCAGATATTATACATAAGTCAAGATCTCAGATTGCAAATACCTTAAGATTGTTAAATTTAAATGAACAAACACAAAATTTGATTATAGAAGGTAAGTTATCTCAAGGTCATGCAAAAGTATTAGTTGGACTTGAAAAAGAAGATGAAAAAACTATTGTTGATACGATTGTTGGACAAAAATTAAATGTGAGAGATACTGAAAAATTAATCAAAAATTTTAAAAATATAGATATGAATACAAAGCCAGATGAATGTCATAAGGAAGTATCAGTAGTAATGAAAAATTTGCATTCTAAGCTTAAATTGCTCGGTTTTAAATCTAATGTTAAAAATTTTAAGCTTGTGATTGATTTTCAAGATGAAAATCAAATTGAAAAACTGTTACATATTTTAAATTAAATATGTTTTTAGGATTTATTTGTTATAATTCTCAGCTTACTTTAAAGAATTTTTAGGAGTATCAATGTTTGATGATATACATTTTTCTATTATGATTGCCACGGGAGTAATCTTTTTATTTATGATAGCAATTTTAAATTCTATGCTTTATAAGCCTTTGATAAAGTTTATGGATTCTAGAGATTTAACTATTAAAAATGATGAAGATAAAATGAAAAAAAATTCTGATGATATCTCTAGTGTAGAATTTGAATTGGAGAAAATTCATGTTAAAACTAGAGATGAAATTAATCAAATTAAAGCAAAAACTATAGAAGAAGCAAAAATAAAACAAGAAAAAGAATTAACTAACAAGAAAAAAGAACTTGAAGAACAAATGAATGTTTTTTTGAAGAGTTTGAAGGAGAAAGAAAAAGAATTAAAAGAAGAATTGTATTTAAAAGTACCAGAATTCAAGCAAAGTTTTCAAAATAGCTTGAATAAAATTTAAGGAACTAGAAATGATAAGAAATATTTTATTAATTACCATCATACCTTTTTATGTTTTTGCTGCAGGGGATGGGAGTGGAAATTATGATATCTTACCAAGAACGGTAAACTTTATTTTATTTGTGGCAATTTTATATTATTTCATTGCGACTCCTATAAAAAAATTTTATAATGATAGAATTAATAAAATTTCATCTAAAATGAATGAAATTCAAGAAAAATTAATTGCTAGTAAAAATTTAAAATTAGAAATGATGAAAAAGTTAGATCTTGCTAAGCAAGAGTCAATTAACGCTGTCGCACTTGCTAAGAAAGAAGCTGAAATATTGGCTAGTAAAATTGAAAATGAAACAAAAACTGAATTAAGCGTATTGGAAAAATCATTTCAAGAGCATAAAAAATACGAGATAAGAAAAATGGAAAAAGAGGTTATAAATTCAGTTTTAGAGGAAGTTTTTAAAGATGATAATTCATATTTAAAACAAGAAGACATTATTAATATAATGATGAAAAAGGCATCGTAATGGATAATATTATAGCAAAGGTTTATGCTAAGGCTGTTTTGAGTAGGGGTGATTTTGAAGATTTTTATTCAAAATTATTAATACTTTCTTCAGCCTTTGGATCATCTAAATTTTTAGATATTTTAAATTCTTATGATATAAAGCAAGAACAAAAGTTAAATTTCTTATTTTCTTTGGTGGATAATCCAACACAAGCTTTTAAAAATTTTATAGCATTGATTGTAAGTAACTCTAGAGAAAATTTAATACCTCAAATCACTAAAGAATTAAGTGAGCAAAAGGCATTAAAGGATAATATTTTTTTAGGGAAGATTTATTCCAAAGAAGCGTTAAACGAATATGAAATTAAAAATTTAGAAGATAAATTGAGTCAGAAATTTAACGCAAAAATTAGGTTAGATAGTAAAATAAATGATAATGATGGTGTAAAAATTAGTTTAGATACTTTAGGATATGAAATATCATTTTCTATGCAAAATTTAAAAGCCAAAATGAATGAATATATATTAAAAGCAATTTAAGGAGACTGAATGAAATTTAAAGCAGATGAAATAAGTTCTATTATTAAAGAAAGGATTGAAAATTTTGATTTTAATCTTGAGATAGAAGAAACTGGTAAAATTATTTCAGTGGCTGATGGTGTTGCTAAGGTTTATGGTCTTAAGAATGCTATGGCTGGAGAGATGGTTGAATTCGAAAATGGTGAAAAAGGTATGGTTCTTAATTTAGAAGAATCTAGTGTAGGTATTGTTGTTTTAGGTAAAGCTTTGGGTCTTAAAGAAGGTAGCTCTGTAAAACGACTTAAAAAACTTTTAAAAGTTCCGGTTGGTGATGCCTTAATTGGTCGTGTTGTTAATGCTTTAGGTGAGCCAATTGATGCTAAAGGTGTGGTTGAAGCTAGTGAATTTCGTTTTGTTGAAGAAAAAGCAAAAGGTATTATGGCTAGAAAAAGTGTTCATGAGCCTTTACACACAGGTATAAAAGCTATTGATGCTTTAGTTCCAATAGGTCGTGGTCAAAGAGAACTTATTATAGGCGATAGACAAACAGGAAAAACTACTGTAGCGATTGATACTATCATCAGTCAAAAAGGTAAAGATGTTATTTGTATTTATGTTGCAATAGGTCAAAAACAAAGTACTGTAGCTCAAGTAGTTAAGAAACTTGAAGAATATGGCGCTATGGAATATAGTATTATTGTTAATGCTGGCGCATCAGATCCTGCCGCATTACAATATCTTGCTCCTTATACTGGTGTAACTATGGGAGAATATTTCAGAGATAATTCAAGACACGCTTTAATTGTTTATGATGATTTGAGTAAACATGCGGTTGCTTATCGTGAAATGTCATTGATTTTACGTCGTCCTCCAGGTCGTGAAGCTTATCCTGGAGATGTATTTTACTTGCATTCAAGATTGTTAGAGCGTGCAAGTAAATTGAGTGATGAACTGGGAGCTGGAAGCTTAACAGCGTTACCTATTATAGAAACACAAGCAGGAGATGTTTCAGCTTATATACCGACTAATGTTATTTCGATTACCGATGGACAAATCTTCTTAGAGACAGATTTATTTAATTCAGGTATTAGACCTGCTATTAATGTGGGTTTATCGGTATCTAGAGTAGGTGGAGCAGCACAGATTAAGGCAACTAAGCAAGTGTCGGGAACTTTAAGGCTTGATTTAGCTCAGTATAGAGAATTACAAGCTTTTGCACAATTTGCAAGTGATTTGGATGAAGCAAGCAGAAAACAGCTCGAACGAGGTCAAAGAATGGTAGAAGTTTTAAAACAACCGCCTTATTCTCCACTATCAGCAGAAAATCAAGTTGTAATGATTTATGCTGGAACTAAAGGATATTTAGACGATATTGCTGTTTCTAAAATTGGCGAATTTGAAACTGCTTTATATCCTTTTATTGAAGCTAAATATCCGGAAATTTTTGAGCAAATTAGAACTAAAAAGTCTTTAGATAAAGATTTAGAAGAAAAATTAGCTAAAGCATTGAGTGAGTTTAAAGCAAACCATATATGAGGTTTTTTGATGTCTAATTTAAAAGAAATAAAAAGAAAAATTAAAAGCGTTCATAATACGCAAAAAACAACGAATGCGATGAAACTTGTTTCTACTGCTAAACTTAGAAAAGCAGAGGAAGCAGCTAAACAGTCAAAGATTTTTGCACAAAAAATTGATGAAGTTTTGTCAGAAATTGCATTTAAAATAAATCAATATGAGGGGCTTGATAATAAACTTCCATTTTTTAGAAAAAAAGAAAAAGTGGAAAAGGTGGATATTATTTTTATAACTGCGGATAAAGGTTTGTGCGGTGGTTTTAATATCAAAACGATTAAAACAGTTAATGAAATGCTTGATGAATATAAAGCAAAAAAAATAAAAGTGCGCCTACGAGCTATAGGCAAAACAGGTATAGAATATTTTAATTTTCAAAACATTGAAATTTTAGAAAAGTACTTGGATACAAGTTCTAGTCCAGATTATGAAAAAGCATGCAAAATTATTAAAAGCGTGGTAGAAGATTTCATACAAGGATTAAGCGATAAGGTAGTAATTATTCATAATGGATATAAAAATATGATTTCACAGGAGCTTTGTATTAATGAGTTATTACCTGTTGCTGCTATTGCAAGCAAAGAAGAACAAGAATCAAGTTCTTTGCTTGATTTAGAGCCAGAAAGCGAAGAAATATTAAATGATTTATTAAATACATATTTTGAATACAATATGTATTTTGCTTTAGTGGATTCTTTAGCTGCTGAACATAGTGCGAGAATGCAAGCTATGGACAATGCAACTAATAACGCAAAAGCTAGAGTAAAAGAATTAAATTTGGCTTATAATAAAGCCAGACAAGAATCTATTACAACCGAATTGATAGAAATTATCAGCGGTGTTGAGTCAATGAAATAAATTTAGGAGTGATGATGCAAGGTTTTATTTCTCAAGTTTTAGGACCAGTTGTTGATGTAGAATTTGAAGATTATTTACCTCAAATTAATGAAGCAATCGTGGTAAATTATGATTTAGAAGGAAAAGAATTTAAATTAGTCCTTGAAGTGGCTGCACATTTAGGTGATAACAAAGTTAGAACTATTGCTATGGATATGACTGATGGTTTAGTAAGAGGTTTGAAGGCACAAGCTACAGGAAATCCTATAAGTGTACCAGTAGGCGAAAAAGTTCTTGGAAGAATTTTTAATGTAACGGGTGACTTGATTGATGAAGGAGAGGATGTTAGTTTTGACAAGCATTGGTCAATTCATAGGGATCCACCTGCTTTTGAAGAACAAAGTACAAAAAGCGAAATTTTTGAGACAGGTATTAAAGTTGTAGATTTATTAGCTCCTTATGCAAAAGGTGGTAAAGTAGGTCTTTTTGGAGGTGCTGGTGTTGGAAAAACAGTAATTATTATGGAGCTTATTCATAATGTGGCATTCAAACATAGTGGATATTCTGTTTTTGCCGGTGTTGGAGAAAGAACTCGTGAAGGTAATGATCTTTATAATGAGATGAAAGAGAGTAATGTTTTAGATAAAGTTGCTTTATGTTATGGACAAATGAATGAGCCACCAGGTGCAAGAAATCGTATTGCTTTAACAGGTCTTACTATGGCAGAATATTTTAGAGATGAAATGGGTCTTGATGTCTTGATGTTTATTGATAATATATTTAGATTTTCTCAATCAGGATCTGAAATGTCTGCACTTTTAGGAAGAATTCCATCAGCTGTTGGATATCAACCAACATTGGCTAGTGAAATGGGTAAATTTCAAGAAAGAATTACTTCAACTAAAAAAGGATCAATTACCTCAGTTCAAGCAGTTTATGTGCCAGCAGATGATTTAACAGATCCTGCACCAGCAACAGTTTTTGCACACTTAGATGCGACTACAGTATTGAATAGATCTATAGCTGAAAAAGGTATTTATCCTGCTGTTGATCCTCTAGATTCAACTTCAAGAATGCTAGATCCTCAAATTATTGGAGAAGAGCATTATAAAGTAGCGCGCGGGGTACAATCAGTGCTTCAAAAGTATAAAGATTTGCAAGATATTATTGCTATTTTAGGTATGGATGAATTAAGTGAAGAAGATAAGCTTACAGTAGAAAGAGCTAGAAAAATTGAAAAATTCCTTTCACAACCATTTTTCGTTGCTGAAGTATTCACGGGAAGTCCAGGAAAATATATAACTTTAGAAGACACGATAGCTGGATTTAAAGGAATTTTAGATGGTAAATATGACGATTTACCGGAGAATGCGTTTTATATGGTAGGAAATATTGATGAAGCCATTGCAAAAGCTGATACTTTAAAAGAAGTAAGTAGAAATGATGTGTGTTTAGATAACTGCAAAGTGGATAAAGCTAAAAAAGGTTAATTTATGGAAGATTTAATATCTTTAGAAATAGTTACACCAATTGGAGTGATTTATAAAGATCAAGTAAAGCTTGTTGTTTTACCAGGAAGTGAAGGAGAATTTGGGGTTTTGAAAGGCCATGCTTCTTTGATTTCCTCTTTGAAGGCTGGAATTATAGATATTGAAACATCAAATTCTACCCATGAATTAGTGGCTATTGATTCTGGTCATGCCAAAATATCTGAAACAAAAATAAGTGTTCTTGCTAAAGGTGCTGTGTGGGTTGGTGGCAATAGTGATAGTGAGATAGCAAAAAAACTCAACGAAGCAAAAGAACTCATAAAATCTATGAGTAGTGATAGTATGGCTTTAGCTTCAACTTTTGCTAAAATGGATAACAATGTAAGGCAAAAGTGATGGACTTTCAAGCAATCTTTAATTTTTTTGACAATACAAGTTTGATTACTTATATAGTATTGGCATGGTTGTCGATATATTTTATACTTAGTTTTACGATTTTATTTTCAAGATTAGCAATTATTGGTGGCTGGATTAAAGATGAAAGTCAATCTCTTGAAGCTTTAATGAGAGGTGAGAAGGATTTAAATCAAAGCTCGTCGATCTTAAAAAGATGTGTTGATATAGATGAATCAAAATTAAATATTTATAGAAATTTACTTGAAAAAAAATCAACTATAGGTCTAACTTGGCTTAGTATTGTAGCATCTACTTCACCTTTTATAGGTCTTTTTGGGACAGTTATTTCTATACTTGAAACTTTTGGTGGTCTTGAAGTTCAAAATTCATTGAGTATTATTGCGCCAAAAATCAGTGAAGCTTTAGTTGCGACAGGATGTGGGATATTAGTTGCTATTCCAGCTTATAGTTTTCATTTGATTATTAAACGCAAAGCTTATGAGTTAATTAATATTTTAGATAGTGAAATTAAATTATTAATCAGTTTAAAGGTTTAAAGTGAAATTTTTAGAGGATAAACCCGAATTAAATATCACTCCTTTAGTTGATATTATGCTTGTCTTGCTTGCTATATTAATGGTAACAGCGCCGAGCATGACTTATGAAGAAAAAGTTCAACTTCCTCAAGGATCTCAAAATAATTCTAGCGCACCAAATTTAAAAAGTCTCATTATTACTATCAATGCAAAAAAAGAGATTTTTGTTGGCAAAGAAAAATTTGATTTTATAAGTTTTGCTGATAATATGAATTCTTTAAAATATCAATATAATACTAATGAAGTAGTGTTTATACGTGCTGATAAAAATTTAAAGTATGATGATGTCATGAGTGTATTAAAGACTATGAAACACATCGGATTTTATAAAGTTGCATTGCAGACTGAGTAAAATATGAAAGAATACTCAGATTTTAATATTAAGTCTTTTATTTATGCAGTATTGATTTATTTTTGTATTGTATTTTTGGTTTTTTTTAAAATTGTGCAACTTAAGCAACAAGCGCTGGAATATACTGATAATCCCAATAATTTTATCAATATAGAGTTAGGTGATAATATTGCACAGAAATCTTCAGAGAATTTACAAGAATTTAAAGAAGAATCTTTGCAAAATCTTTTCAAAGATAATTTAACTCAAAAATATACCACCAATAAAAGTGTGAAAACACAAAATATAGAACAACAAGCAAGTAAATTTAATGAGTTATTTGGAGATATAGAAGAGTATCAGGAGGAAAAAACAACTAAAGTTCAATCTTCTATGCCTTCAAAAAAGCCTACTTTTACTTCTAGAGAAAAAATTTCAAATTTTTCTCAACAACTTAATGAAAATTTACAACTTAATGAAAATTTAGGACAATCTTTAATGGAACAAAAAGTTGGAATTTATGATCAATTTTTAGGAGCTGTAAGAAAACATCTTGAAGAGAGATGGAGAATTTATAATCCAAGTGGTAATTTGAGTATAGAAGTTGAATTTATAATTGATAGTGAAGGATATTTTCATGTAATCAATTTTTCTAAGGCATTTAGTAAAAATTTTGATTTAAAAGCAGAAGAATTTTTGAAAAATTTAGAAGGTAAGTACGTAACGTTACCTCCAAGTGGTAAAATAACACAAATTAAAATGAGACTTAGTGATGTAATTGATTTTAATACGGAGAAACAATGAAAAAGATTTTAGTTTTTTTATCCTTTTGTATGATTTTATTTGGACAAGATGCGACTATTTCTGTGGTAAATAAGGGTGTGCAATTACCAAAGATTTATATTAAAGATCAGTCTAATCTAGCTGATTTAGAGTTGAAAAAAAGTTTTTACAACATGTTGGTAAATGACATAAAAGTAAGTGCAAATTATGAAATAGTTAAAGAAGAAAATCAGGGTGATTATATATTTTCTTATATTTTAAATAAAAATGGAAAACTTTTAGATATTAATATTGATATTTTTGCTGCAAACGAAGTTAAGGCAAAAATTTATGAGCAAATTGTATCTGTAGAAGAATATCCTTTCTTGGCACATAAGAGTGTTTCACAAATGAATAAAAAATTAGGTTATGCTCCAGTTGATTGGATGGATCATAAGATTTTAATAGCAAGAACGCAAGGAAGTAAGCAAAGCGATATTCTGCTTGCAGACTATACGCTAACTTATCAGAAAATATTAATTTCAAAAGGGTTAAATTTATTTCCTAAATGGGCAAATAAAGAGCAAAGTGCATTTTATTTTACTGCCTATGATGATGAGGTTCCAACTTTATACAAATATGATATTAAAAATAAAAATACTACAAAAATTATAGCAAGTAAAGGTATGATGGTAGCTTCTGATATTAGCGATGATGGCAAAAAAATATTGCTTACTATGGCACCAAAAGATCAACCAGATATATATTTGTATGATATTAATACAAAAAATTATCAACAAATTACCAATTATTCTGGTATAGATGTAAATGGAAATTTTATTGATGGTGTTCAAAAAATTGCTTTTGTTTCTGATCGTTTAGGGTATCCAAATATCTTTATGCAAGATTTACAAAATAATACTACAGAGCAAGTTGTTTTTCATGGAAAAAATAATTCGTCAGTTTCAACGTATAAAAATTATATGGTATATTCAAGTAGAGAACATGATCAAAACGGCGTTTTTAATTTGTATTTAATGTCCACGCAAAGTGATTATATTAGACAATTAACTGCAAATGGAAAAAATCTTTTTCCAAGATTTTCAAGCGATGGTGAAAGTATTGTTTTTATTAAATATTTAGGTTCTCAAAGTGCATTAGGTATTATAAGAATTAATGCAAATAAAGCATTTTATTATGGTTTAAAGGTTGGTAAAATTCAATCTATTGATTGGTAAGTATAAAATAATCTTTTTTTTGTTATAATTAAAACATAATTCAATTAAGGAGATACGGATGAAAAAAATAGTTTTTGCTTCAATAGCTGCATTTGCAGTAATTGTAAGTGGTTGTGCTACAAAGAATAACACAACTATGAGTAGCTCAAGTAGTGTTGATAGTTCTAAAGGAAGTGGTGGTTCAGATAGTTATGGAAACTTAGATTCTTTCAATTCCGTTTCTAGCATTTATTTTGACTTTGATAAATTTAATGTTAGAAATGACATGCAAAAAGTAATAGCCAAAAATGCTCAAGTTTTCAATGGTGAAGCTGCTGGTTCTTCTATTCTTGTTGAAGGAAACTGCGATGAGTGGGGAACTGATGAATATAATCAAGCTCTTGGCTTAAAAAGAGCAAAAGCAGTAAAAGAATCTTTGGTAGCTCAAGGTGTTAGTGCTGATAGAATTAGTGTTAAAAGTTACGGAGAGACTAATCCTGTATGTACTGAAAGAACAAAAGCATGCGATGCTCAAAATCGTCGTGCTGAATTTAAAATGGCAAAATAAATTTTATTCTAAAATATGAAGATAAAATTATTTTTAGTAGCTCTTTGTGGAGCTACTTTTTTACATGCAGAAATATCAGCTTTTGATGCAGGAAAAGTAGATAGTAAAACACCTTATGGCTTAACACCAAATGAAAAACTCCAATATGAAAATCAAGAACGCTTAAAAATGCTAAATGAGTATTATACAAATTTAACCAATAAAATTAATTTAGCAGTGGAAAATATAGAAGGTCTACAAAGTGTGACTGAAGGATTAAATACACAGTATTCTAAGGTAAATACTCGACTGTTTTCTTTAGAACAAAGTTATAATGATTTTGATTCAAACATTACCCAAGAAATTCAAAATTTAAGAAAGTATGTAGAAGAAAATAGAAAGATTCAAGAAAACAATTATCAAGAAATTCAAAAAATTTTAAATGAGATAACCGACGCAATAAATAAAATCAACGCAGATTATATTTCTAAAGATGATATGAATCAAAGCATGATTTTTTTTCAATCTGAAATTGCTAGAGTTGAAAAAAATAAAGCAAATATGATTTCTAAAGTTGAGATGAAAAGTGATGATAATATTAGTAATATAAATCAAGAATTAAATGTTAGTGATAGTGAAAGAAAAGAATTAAAAGAAGAAAATAAAATAATTGTAGATGAAAGTTGGAAAAAACTACAATCAAGTGAAATTTTAAAACAAGCTATCGAAGAAGTTAATAAAAATAAATTCGATGAAGCTAAGATTAAATTTGAATATTTGGTAAATATTCATTATAAACCAGCAAGGTCTACATTTTGGCTTGGTGAAATAAGATATAAGCAGCAAGATTATGCTGAAGCTTTGAATTTTTATAAAAAAAGTTCTGCTATTAGTACCAAAGGCGATTATGTACCGAAATTATTGTATCACACAGCAATTAGTTTGGATAAGGTTGGTGATACTAAAAGTGCTAATAAATTTTATAAAGCACTAAAAACAGCTTATCCTGATAGTCCGGAAGCAAAAGCTTCGCCAAATAGAAAATAATTAAGGAGAGAAAAGATGGCTATAGAAAAAAATAGTGTGGTTTCTATGTTTTATGAATTAAAAGATGCAAACACAAATGAAGTTTTAGAATCAAATTTACATGCAGAACCTATATCTTTTATTTTAGGTAAAGGACAAATTTTAGAAGGTTTAGAGGAAGAAATTCAAAAATTAGATGCTCCTTGTAATAAAGATATTGTTATTAAGAAAGAAAAAGCATTGGGTGATTATGATGCTAATGCACTACAAACTCTACCGAAAGAACAATTTGCTGGGATTGATTTGCAAGTTGGTATGGAGCTTTTTGGAGAGGGTGAAGATGGAGCAACTGTTAGAGTTATAGTAAGAGAAATTGGTGATAATGAAGTAACTATTGATTATAATCATGCTTATGCTGGAAGAGATTTATTATTTTCTTTAAATATTGTTGATGTTAGAGCTGCAAGTGAAGATGAAATTTTAACAGGAATAATTGCGGGAAGTAAAAGTTGCGGTTGTGCTAGTAGAGGACATCATCATGATCATCACGATCATCATGGAGGCGGTGGTTGCTGCGGTGGCCATGGTCATGGCGGTGGTTGCTGCGGTGGCCATTAATGAATAGTGCATTTATTTTTCCAGGTCAAGGTTCTCAGAATTTTGGTATGGGCCTTAGTTTTTATGAAAATTCTAAAAAAGCTAAGGAATTACTTGATAATGCAAGTGATTTTTGTAAAATTAATTTTAAAGATTTATTATTTAAAGAAAATGATAAATTAAATCAAAGTGAATTTACTCAAATGGCAATAGTATTAAATTCGTTGATGGCGTATGAGGCTTTGAGAGAAAATATTTCTTTAGAAACTGCGAATGCTCTTGGTCACTCTTTGGGTGAATTTAGTGCTTTGGCTATTCAAGGAGCTTTTGATTTTTTAGATGCTATTTCTTTAGTAAATAAGCGTGGAATTTTTATGCAAGAAGATTGTTTAAAAATTGAAGCTGGTATGATGGTGGTTTTGGGACTTGAAGATAAATGTGTGGAAGACATCTGTCAAAAAGCACAACAAAATGGTGCGAAAGTATATGCAGCAAATTATAATTGTGAAGGACAGATTGTAATTGCAGGTTTAAAAGCTGATTTGATTTTGCTAGAAAAAGATTTTAAACAAGCTGGTGCTAAAAGAGTTATGCTTTTGAATATGAGTGTTGCAAGCCATTGTCCACTTTTGAAAGATGCTTCGGTAAAGTTATCTTATGAATTAGATAGTGTTTTAAATTCTAAATTTAATAATGTAATATCAAATGTTAATGCAAAGGCTTATAATGATAAAACACAAGCTTTACAATTATTAAGTGATCAACTAGTAAAACCGGTGCTTTACAAACAGAGCATACAAAATATAGACGATCAGATTGATTTTTATATAGAGTTTGGCGCCAATGTTTTAAAAGGTTTAAATAAAAAAATAAGCAGTAAGCAAACTTATAGTATTAGTAAAATAGAAGATATAGATGAAGTATTGAGGATTTTAAAATGAAAATTGCAATTTTAGGGGCTATGCCAGAGGAAATTACGCCTTTATTGGAAACATTAAAAGAATACGAGCAAATTGATTATGCAAATAATACTTATTATTTAGCACAATATAAAAACCATGAATTAGTGATTGCTTATTCAAAAATAGGAAAAGTAAACTCAACTCTTAGTGCAACAATATTAATAGAAAAATTCAAAGCTGAGATTGTGCTTTTTACGGGTGTTGCAGGTGCTTTTAATCCTAATTTAGAAATAGGTGATTTAATTTATGCTACAAAATTAGTTCAGTATGATTTAGATATTACAGCATTTGGCCATCCTTTAGGTTTTGTTCCTGGTAATGAAATTTTTGTAAAAACGGATGACAAATTAAATGCTCTAGCTTTAAAAGTGGCAAATGAATTGGAAATTAAAATTCAAGCAGGCATTATAGCAACTGGAGATGAATTTATTTGTGATGAAAATAAAAAGACTAAAATAAGAGAAATTTTTAATGCAGATGCGTGTGAAATGGAAGGAGCTAGTGTGGCTTTAGTTTGCGATGCTTTGAAAATTCCTTGTCTTATACTAAGATCTATGAGTGATAAAGCTGGAGAGAAAGCGGAATTTGATTTTGACGAATTTGTGGAAAAATCAGCAAAGATTTCGGCAAATTTTGTTTTGAAGATATGCGATAAATTATAATGATAAATCTTAGTAAGAAACTTATTAGAGAGGTAGCAAAAGCTAATGCTAAATTTTCTCTTATAGAGAATAATGATAAAGTTTTGTTAGGTTTGAGTGGAGGTAAAGATTCTTTAGCTTTAGCTCATCTTTTAAATCGTATGCAAAAACATGCTCCTTTTAAGTTTGAGCTGAAGGCTGTAACATTGAGTTATGGAATGGGTGAAGATTATACAAATCTTCATCAACATTGTGAAGATTATGGCATTGATCATGAAGTTATTGACTCAAATATTTATGAAATTTCTGGTGATACTATAAGAAAAAATTCAAGTTTTTGTAGTTATTTTTCGCGAATGAGACGAGGGGCTTTATATACTTATGCTTTAGATCAAGGATACAATAAACTTGCTATTGCGCATCATTTAGATGATGCTGTGGAAAGTTTTTTTATGAATTTTATATATAATGGTTCATTAAGAAGTTTAGCGCCAAAATATAAAAGTCAAAGAGGGATAGAAGTAATAAGGCCTTTAATTTTTGTGAGAGAAAGACAACTTAGAGAAAATGCTATTAATAATGCTTTAGAAGTAATAGGAAATGAATTTTGTCCTGGTATGAAGCTTAGTGAAAGAAATATCAAATTTCCACATGCTAGAGAAGAGGCAAAACAGCTTTTAGCAAATTTAGAAAAAGAAAATCCAAAGTTGTTTACTAGTTTAAAAACCGCTTTTAGTAATATCCATACAAATAGTTTTTTTTGTACTCAAAATGCCTAAACTTTTAGTTGTAGTAGATTATCAAAACGATTTTATAGATGGTAGCTTAGGATTCAAACAAGCTATTGGAATTAAAGATAATATAATTTCTCTTTTAAAAAATCATCAAGGGGATATTGTCTTTACTTTTGATACTCACGAACAAAATTACTTATCGACTAAAGAAGGTGAAAATATTCCTGTCTTACATTGTATAAAAAATACTTCTGGTTGGTCGATGCCTCAGGAATTTGATTATTATCTAAAACAATCAAAAAGAATTTTTTATAAAAATTCTTTTGGTAGCTTAGAATTTGCTAATTTTTTAAAAGATAATTTTTATGATTGTATAGAATTTTGTGGTTTAGTTTCTCACATATGTGTATTTAGTAATATTATTTTAGCACAAAGTGCTAGTTGTAATTCTGAAATAATTTTACATAAAGACGCTAGTGCTAGTTTTGATGAAAAATTAGAGCAAAGTTCTTTTGATATTTTAAGGGCTTACGGTGTGAAAATTGTTTAATGCAAGGTTATATTTTACACACTCAGAGTGTAAAAGATGAAGATTTAATCGTCTATATACTCAGTCCTGTGCAAGTGATTAAATCATTCCGTTTTTATGGAATGAGACATTCAAATATTTTAAGTGGCTATAAGATAGATTTTGAGCTAGAAGAAAATTCAAGATTTTTGCCACGTTTAAAAGATGTAATGCATATTGGTTTTTCTTGGATTTTAGATAGAGAAAAAATGATTTTTTGGCAAGAATTTATAAAGCTTTTTTATTGGCATTTAAAAGATGTTGAGAAAATAGACTTATTTTATTATGAGCTTTTAGATGAGTGTGCTAAACGTTTTGAAAAGCAAGATTGTAAAAGAGTTATCGTAGATGCGTATTTAAAAATTTTAAATTATGAAGGGCGTTTACATGAAGATTTTACATGCTTTGCTTGTGATGAAAGTATAACGCAAAATATTGTATTAGTCAGAGCGTTTCTTCCAGCACATATAAAATGTATTTTTGGGTGTAAGTTTACATGTGAAGAAATCTATGATTTTTATAAAAGAAAGAATTCATCGCATTTAAGCGATGAAAGTATTGATAAATTATATAAAATTATCAAAGAGGGATTTTAAGAGTAATATCATACATCATGATAGCTTCTTGTCTTAATTTCGCGATAATCTTGAAATTATTATTATGTGTGGTGTTTTTTAAGAGATTTTCTTTGGTATTTTCGATATTTTTTAATAATGTATTTAATTGTATTTGAGAATTTTTAATACAAGAATGGATACATTTTGGCTTTTGACTTTGCAAAATTTGTTCAAAATTTAAAGTTTGATTACTAAGTTTTGAAGCATGTGCAGCAAAATTGTTGGCACTAGTTCTAATGCTACCTATTGTTTTGTGAATTCCCTTTGAATTAATATGAGCTCCCATTTAACTTTCCTTGTTTATGGTATCTCTTCATATATTGCTTATAAAATAATAAGCAAAAATTATTCCTTATTAAAAAAATCTTCTATATATTTTTTCATTTCCTTAGCATTATTTATGCGATTAACTTGGTCTCTAAAATTTGAAGCATCATCATATCCTTTAGAATATTCATGCAAGTGCTTTCTAAAAATACTTACCCCTTGTTCTTTGTAATGTTTTAACATTTCGTCAAAATGGGTAAAAATGATTTTATTTTTTGTTTGTTTGTCTATTTTTTTATTTTGTTTGATTTCATAAAAAATCCAAGGATTTCCTATGCTTGCTCTACCTATCATCAAAGCATCACAATTTGTTTTATCGAAAACTTCTTTTGCATTTATCGCGCTGATATCTCCATTAGCTATCAAAGGAATTTGGATACTTTTTTTAGCTAAAGCTATGGCTTCATAGTCTGAATTTCCACTATACATTTGTTTTCTTGTACGTCCATGCATACTGATAAAATCTACTCCAGCATTTTCACAAGCTTTTGCGATTTCAATTGGATCTTTTTTGTCGTATCCAATTCTAACTTTTACACTTGTAATTCTTTTTTTGCTTGTTTTTTTGATAAGTTCTAAAATTCTTTGCAGTTTATCAAGTTCTAATAAAAGAGCACTTCCAGCACTTTGCTTAATAACTTTATTGACGGGACATCCACAGTTAAAATCAATTCCATCTATAAAGTCAAATTTGTTTAAAATTTCAACTGCTTTTTTTATAATTTCCTCATCAGATCCAGCAATTTGCACTATATAAGGATTTTCAAGTTCAGCTTTTTCAAGCATTTTTAAAGTTTTTTCACTTTCATAAACTAAAGCATTAGAGCTTATCATTTCGCTAATAGTAACATCAGCACCAAATTGTTTAACTAAATTTCTCAAAGGCAGATCAGAAAATCCAGCCATAGGTGCTAAAAATAAAGGTTTTTTACTAAAATCAATCATTGGATCAGCACATCTAAGTTAAATTTTTTGCCATGTTCTTTTAAAAATAATACAAGTTGGAAATCTTTAAATTCTTGTTGGTTGTTTCCTAGCTGATTTAGTAATTCATCAAACATTCCAAATTCAGCAAGTGTATAATAATAAGCTCTTTTAACTTTTATATTATTATCTTGTAGTTTTTTGAATAAAGCTATGAGATTTTGAGGTTCTATTTTTTTACTAAGCATTTTAGCAATTTGCAAAAATATTGTTTCATCAAAATCATTCATACTAAGTAATACTTCTATTTCAGAGAGAGAAAGTTCTAAATTTTGCATTTCATAGCGTTTAAATAAAGATAAAATATCTTCTTGAGATTTTTTTATTTTAAGATTTTTTATTTTTTCGTACGATGAATTTTGTAAAATTTCTTTATAAGCAAATAATTCTAAATCATTATTTAAATCTTTTTTATTTTTAATCAATGAATAGGCATAATCATTATCTTGAATACAATGATTTTTTTCATTCAATATAGTGATTTCATTTTCAAAATCTAATTTATATTTTTTAAGGTCTACAAAATTTCCTTCATTAACATCTTGTAAAATATCTAATATATGATCTATTTTTTCATTTTGCGTTTTTTCTTTAAATACCAAAGAATGAGTAAGTTTTTCTATATCTTGGAATTCTTGAGTTTTAAATTTGATTTTAGTCCTTTTTTTTAATAATAAATTCTCAATTAAATTTTCATAATTTTTACTATCTTTAATAAGATTTTTAAATTGTAAATGCTTTAAAAAACCGTAAAAACTCATATGCAAAAGTGCTAATAACATTAAAATAAAAGCAGGAAGAATAATCCACAAACTAATAGGAAGATTTAAACTAAATGTAAAAATATTGAAAATGTAGTTTCCTAATTCTAGGTTATAGACCAAAGCTGCAATAATCAAAAGATAAATTAAACTTGCAAAGAAAAATAATCTTATTTTCATATTTCTTTCCTTTTCTCTAAATTTTTACGACAATTAATACAATATTTTGCGTGAGGTTTGATTTTTAATCTTTCTAAGTGAATTATTTCCTCGCAATATTCACAAATTCCATAGGTATTATTTTTTATTTTGTTTAATGAAATTTTAATTTCATCTAATTCTTTTTTTAAATTTTCATTTATTTTAAAATCAATATGTGAACTATTGGAAATTTGTTGCATGTCTACTTCATCTCGCGGTTCGCTATTGTGAAGATTGCAAATATTTGCTGTGTTACCTTGAAGTTCTTGTAAAATTTCTTTTTGTCTTGTTTCTAAAATATATTGAAAATCTTTTAAGTTGAATTCTTGCATAGATATTCCTATTTGTGATATGGATGATTGGTATTAATACAAAATGCACGATAAATTTGTTCTAAAAGCATTGTTTTTGCAAATTTATGAGCCATTGTCATTTTACTAAGCGCAATACTTTGTTGCATTTGATCTATAAAATTTTTGTCAAAACCATATGCACCACCGATAAAAAAAGAGATTTCATTTTTATCTTGTAAAAATGATGCAAATTCAATACTTGTAAACTCCTGACCTCTTTCGTCTAAAGCGACACAAAAACCTTTTTTGTAAGGAAGCAATGCTTGGGTGTAGGCTTTTTTTGCTTCATTTGTATTAATATTTTGTGCATTTGCTATTTTTTTATTAAAAATACTTATATCATTAAAATTAGCAAATTTTTTTATTAACTTACAATAGTATTCATCAAGCTTTGAGAATTCATCGTTATTATTTTTTTGAATACTAATAAGATTAATTTGCATCGTTTAATTTTTAGAAAAAAATCTTAAAAAATCTGCAATAAATTTCTTATGATCGTTTCTTTCTACAATAGCATCAATTAGACCATGTTCTAATAAAAATTCAGCCCTTTGAAAGCCTTCAGGTAGATCAGCTCCTATGGTTTGCTTTATAACTCTTGCTCCAGCAAAACCTACCAAAGCACCAGGTTCGGCTATAATGATATCTCCAAGCCATGCAAAAGAAGCACTAACTCCACCCATAGTAGGATCAGTAAGAACCGAAATATAAGGCAATTTTTCTTCTGCTAAAAGCTTTAATGCAGCACTTGTTTTACTCATTTGCATTAAAGAATAAGTGCTTTCTTGCATTCTAGCTCCACCAGAAGCACTTATAATAACAACAGGATTTTTTTTCTCTATGGCTCTTTCTATGGCTCTTAAAATTTTTTCACCTTCAACAGATCCTAGACTCCCTCCCATAAAAGAAAAATCAAATACAACAAGTTGAGTGTCAATTCCATCGATTTTACATTCACCGCTTATAATAGCACTATTTTTACCTGTTTTTTCTTCATTTTCAGCTAATCGTTTTTTATAAGATTTGCTATCTACAAATTTTAACGGATCTACAGCGTGCAAATCTTTATCCATTTCTATAAAAGTACCCTCATCACAAAGCAAATCTATACGTTTAAGCGGAGAAAGTCTCATATGAAAATTACATTTAGGACAAACATTATAAGAAGTTTCTATTTCTTTATAATACATTAAGGCATGGCAGGAGTTGCACTTTATCCAGTGGTTAGGTGCTTCATTTGGAGCTGCCTGCTTACGTCTTATGCTAGAAAAAATATCTAAAAAATTCATTATCTCTACCTAAAATAAAATTTCACAATTATAACAATTAAAATCTTGCACCAAGCATAAATTCAAATTTACTTAAATCATCACTAGGTTTTGTATTAAATGGTTTGGCAAAAACTAAATTTAGAGCCCCTAAAGGAGTTATCCATTCAAAACCAAGACCAGTGCTCCATCTTTGAATTTGAGTGAGCGAATGTTCTCCTATTGTGCCATAGTCAACAAATACACTTCCTCTAAGTTTAATTCTATCAAATATTGGGAAGCTAAGTTCTGCAGAATTTGCAAACGCTACAGTCCCTCCTGTTTCATCCCCCCATTCGTTTTTAGGACTTACGCTTCTTCTATCAAAACCTCTAATAGTCCCTATACCACCAAGATATACTCTTTCATTAATAGGTAAATATCCTTGATCCCATACTTTATAAAAACTTGCTTTGTAGCGATAAATTAAATCCCAACCAATATAATCTTCTAATCCCCTGTAATAATTGAATTTTGTGGTGGAATTAATAAATTGTTGATCTCCTCCAATTCCTGCATATTCTAAGGCAGTAGAGGCTATAATTCCTGAACGTGGAAGGTAATAATCATCTGTATTGTTAAACACTATAGATGGAGTAAGAGAGCTTTTATAAGATTTACCTAATTTATAACCTTGTTTAATCAACCTGTCGCTTAATTTATAAATGTCACTTTGCTCAAGATTATAAGATAAATCTACATTAGTATATCTTCCTAAAGATCTACCTAAGCTAATTTCAAAACCATAATTTCTTTCATCATAGCTATTCCATTCGAATCGATCTGAATATAAAGATCCTCCAAGTGAATAATCACTATCATTTAATCTAGGATTTTTCAAAGAAACTCTTCCTGATAAGGTATCATCTCCTTTATCAATATTTACACTACCTTTCATACCAGAACCTAGAATATTTGCATCTGAAAGTGAAGCACTAAGTAAAATTCCATCACTAGTGCCATAACCTATGCCACCTGAAATAGCACCAGTTGATGCTTCTTTAACTTCAACTATTAAATCAACATGTGTATCATCAATTCTTTGCTCTTTAATATCAACATTATCAAAATATGCTGTTCTTCTTAGTGCGTTTTTTGAATCAATCAAGTCTGTTCTATTATAAAGATTTCCCTCGGTCAAATAAAGTTCTCTACGTATTACCCTATCAACAGTTTTGGTATTACCTGAAATTTCAACATTTCTTACATACACTTTTTCATTTGGAATTACTTTAAAAAGTATAACAGCTTTGTGATTTTCTTTATCTTTTTGTATATCAGGAATCACTTGAACAAAAGCATAACCTAAATCAGCAGTTTTTGTTTCTATTGTTTTGATATCTTTTCTTAATTTTTCTATATTGACCTTTTTTCCTATGGTGAGTTCAAGATCGTGAGCTAGTTCGTTATTTTCTTCATCGCTAAATATAGGATTAAAAATTTTAATATCTTTTACTTTATAAATTTCACCTTCATTTATGAAATAAGTTAAATCAGCTTGATAGGTATCTGTATAAGTTTTTAAAAATGCTGAGGAAACACTAACATCTAAATAACCTTCTTTTAGATATACATCAGAAATTCTTGAACTATCATTTTCTAAATCAAAAATTTTAAGTTTACCATCATTAAATCCCCACATCCAACCAAAAGGCTCCTTTTGTTTATTAGCTATTGCTGGTTCTATGTCAGAATAATCTAATTTCTTAGCACCACTAAGGTAAACATTTTCTATAATGATATTTTCACCGCGATTAACTATAAAGGTTATTTTTAAAGCATTAGAATTACTTAATTTTTCGTTTTTGACTTCAACTACTGTGTCATAAAAGCCTTTAGCTTGATAAAAAAGTTTTATCTTTTCTATAGACTCTTTAATGGAATTTTCATCATATAAAAGTCCAGGTCTTAAACCTACAAGTGCTTCCATTTGTTTTCTATCATTACTTGCAATACCTTGAATATCTATCTTTCCAATAGATGGCTTTTCTACCACTTTAAATAGGATTATTCCATTTTTTTCTTCTACTAATATATCTTTAAAATAATTTCTACTGAAAAGATTTTTAATTGCTGTATTGATATTTTCAACATCAATTTTCTGTCCAATTTTTAATTTAGAAATTTCTATAGCACTTTCTTTAGAAAGTTGAGATAAGCCTTCAAATTTGATTTCTTTGATTGTTGATGCACAAAGTGAACTTGATAACGCAAAAAATATAATCCATCGTTTCATTAAATTTACCTAAAAATTTGATACAAAAATCGTTATAATACCAAAATATTTTTAATCAATAGTTTTGAAGGCAAAAATATGGACGTAGGTATAGTTGGACTTGGTTTAATGGGCGGTTCTTTAGGTCTTAGTTTAAGAGAAAACAAAATGATTGATATGGTATATGGATACGATATCAATAAAGATTTTGAAAAAATAGCAGCAGAAAAAAAATTGGTAGATAAGATAGTAAACTTTGAACAAATTAAACGTTGCGATGTGATTGTTTTAGCTGTACCTGTAAATGCAATTATTGAAATTTTAAAAGATTTAGAAGATACTTCGCAAGATTGTACTATTATCGAGCTTGGAAGTACAAAAGAAGAAATTAGTAAACACTTAACTTCTAAATTAAAACAACATTTTATAGCAGCTCATCCTATGGCTGGAACTGAAAATAGTGGACCAAATGCAGCAATTAGAGATTTATATAAAAATGCAGTTTGTATACTTTGTGATACTCAAAATGCTGCTCATTTGCATCAAAAACGGGCCATAGAGATTTTTTCTGATTTAGGTATGAAAATTATTTTTATGGATAGTCTATCTCATGATCATCATACAGCTATTATTTCGCACTTGCCTCACGTTATAAGTTTTTCTTTGGCAAATTTTGTCATGAAAGAAGAAAATAAAAAAAATATAACTCATCTTGGAGGTCCTTCTTTTAAAGATATGTGTAGAATAGCTAAATCTAATCCAAAAATGTGGAGTGGTATTTTTCAGCAAAATAAACAAAATTTGTTAAATTCCATAGAAATGTTTCAAAAAGAGTTACAAGAATGTAAGAAAATGATAGAAAAAAGTGATGTCAATGAGCTTGAAGCTTGGATAAAAGATGCAAATAAATTAAGAGAAATTTTATAATTTTATTTAGTTAATTTACTCTTAATTTGCTATAGAATCATATTATTAATATAAAAATTATGAATTTTGAAGGTTAAGATGGTTTTTGCTCGTAAAAAGTCTAATAAAAAATGGTTTTTTTTAGTATTTTTAATTTTGGTTGCAATAGTGGCATTTGTTTTGAATACGAGTTGGTTTGAAAGAGGTGTTCCTAATATACAAACTAAGTCAGAAATTATATATAGCAATCTCAATAATCCAATTTCTATAGAGATAGATGATAAGATACCATTAAAAAATATTAAGGTAGTTTTGTTTAAGAATAATGATTTAGATGGTCAAATTTTAGTAAATGAAAATGTTAAAGGTTCAAAACGCAATGTTAAATTTGATTTAAAATTACCAAAATTAGCTTATAAAGAAAAAGTAGATTCTTTTAAACTTTTAATCGAAGCTAGTGATAATAGTTTATGGAATTTTTTTCTAGGAAATACAGCTTATAAAGAGATAAAAATTATTGTAGATACTAAAAATCCTTATGTGGAGATTTTAGATAATTCTTATCAAATAGAACAAGGTGGAGTTGGAAGTGTCGTATTTAAAGCAAATGATGAAAATTTAGAAAGCGTTTATATAGTAACTGATAAAGATAAGATTTTTAAGGCAACTCCTTTTGTTAAAGAAGGATATTATGCAGCTTTAATTGCTTGGGATGCTAAAGATGAAAATTTTAGAGCTTACGTCGTGGCAGAGGATAAAGCAGGTAATATTAATAAACAAAGAATAAAATATTATTTTGCAAATCGTAAATATCGTGTATCTAATATAAAATTAAATGATAATTTTATAGATGGTAAGATTGATGTATTAGCTCAAAATTATGCTCCACAAGATAAGGAATTAAACAGACTTGAAAAATTTAAATTTGTAAATGAAGACTTAAGAAATTCAAATGAAGAACTTATACACGAAATTACAAGTAAAGTTCCTGATACTATTCTTAATAATTTCAAAATAAATCTTTTTATACCTTTAAAAAACGGTCAAAAGGTTGCAGATTTTGCTGATCATAGATTTTATTCTTATAATGATCAAACATTTAGCAGTTCTTATCATATGGGACTTGATATAGCAAGTGTAAAAGAAGCTCCTATTATGAGCAATAATGCAGGAGATGTTGTTTTTGCTCAAGAAAATGGGATTTATGGTTTAAATATTATAATTTATCATGGTTTTGGAATTTATACTCTTTATGGCCATTGTACTAGTATAAATGTAAATGTAGGTGATAAGGTAAAAGCTGGCGAGGTTATAGGAACTACTGGAACTACGGGATTAGCACTTGGCGATCATTTGCATTTTGGTGTTTTAATTCAAGGGGTTGAGGTGCGTCCTGAGCAGTGGCAAGATGCAAAATGGATAAAAGAAAATATTTATAATATTTTAGATACAAGTAAGAAAAAAATAAGTGGATAATATGAATCAAACAACTATAGCAAAAGTAGTCAAAGGTGTGGGTATAGGGTTGCATAAAGGTGAGCCAATTAGCATACAATTAGAACCGCTAGATGCAAATAGTGGTATAGTTTTTTATAGAAGTGATCTTGGAATTTCATATGAAGCTAAACCAGAAAATGTAATTGATACAAAAATGGCTACTGTCATTGGAGATCATAGAGGTTATGTTTCAACTATAGAGCATTTAATGAGCGCTATTAATGCTTATGGTATTGATAATGTTCGTATTGTACTTGATGCTAATGAAGCACCAGTTATGGATGGTAGCAGTATAGGCTTTTGTATGATGCTTGATGAAGCAGGTTTAAAAGAGCTTGATGAGGTAAAAAAAATTTTAGTTGTTAAAAAAACAATAGAAGTACAAGAAGGAAATAAATTTGTCCGCTTGACTCCTACTGATATGCCAGTTATTAATTATACTATAGAATTTGATAATCCTATTATTGGTAAGCAAAATTATTATTTTGAATTTAGCAAGCAAAATTATATTGAACAAATAGCAAGAGCAAGGACTTTTGGATTTTTAAAAGATGTGCAAGCTTTAAGAGCTTTAAATTTAGGACTTGGTGGAAGTTTGGAAAATGCTGTTGTGATCGATGATAATCGTATTTTAAACCCTGAAGGATTACGTTTTAAAGATGAATTTGTTCGTCATAAAATTTTAGATGCCATCGGAGATTTAACTTTGCTAGGATATAGAGTATTTGGTGATTATGTATCTTATGCAGGTTCTCATAGATTAAATCATCTTTTAACTAAAGAATTATTGAAAGATGCCAGTGCATATGAAATAGTCAATTTAGAAAAAAGTAGTTATAAAATTTATGAAAAGGTTTTTGCATAAAAAGGGTAGCATTGCTTCTAAATGCCATTTCTAAACCTTTAATGTTAGGTGTTTATGAAAAAGGTGTATTAATAGAAATGATTGATAGTCATTTGAAAATAAGTGAAATACTGCCACAAATTTTGCAAGATTTACTTAGAAAATATGAATTTGAAAAGCTTATTTATGCTAATGGGCCAGGATCTTACATGGGTATAAAAATTAGCTATATTTCTTTGCAAACTTTAGCTATAGTAAAAAATATACCTTTACTAGCAATCAATGCTTTTGAATTAAATGGCAATCAACCTATTCCAGCTAATAAACATTTTTGTTTTGTTAAAGATAAAGATGAAAAAATTATTCTACAAAAAACCCAAAGTGGTGATTTTTTTATGCCAAAGACTTTGCAAAATTTGAATTTTAGTAATGATAATACACCTTTATATGTTTTAGAAGCGGTTAATTAGTTTAGATGAAAATTTTAGTTCCTGCCACTAGTGCAAATTTAGGACCAGGTTTTGATTGTTTAGGTTTGAGTTTAAAATATTTTAATCAAACTATAATAGAAAAATCAAATTTATTTAGCATTAGTATTTATGGAGAAGGTTCGAAAAATATTTATCTTAAAAAAAATAATGTTTTTGTAAATATTTTTAATGAAATTTATCAAAAATTAAATGGGAAAAAGCAAAATTTTAGATTTATTTTTCATAATAATATCCCTTTATCTAGAGGTATGGGGAGTTCTTCTGCTGTAATAGTTGCAGCCATTGCTTGTGCTTATGAATTAAGTGGTTTTAAGATAGATAAAGATAACATATTAAATGAAGCATTGAAATTTGAAAACCATCCTGATAATATAGCTCCGGCAGTTCTTGGGGGTTTTGTGTGTTCTATGGTTCATAATGAAAAAGTTTTGGCCATCAAGAAGAAAATAGATGAAAATTTAAGAGCGATCATTACTATACCTAATGTTTCTATGAATACGCAAAAATCTAGATCGGTTTTAGCTAAAAAAATTAATTTTAACGAAGGTGTTTTTAATATTTGCCATTCTTCGTTTTTGACTGCTTGTTTTTTGGAAAAAAAGTATGATCTTTTAAAATATGCAAGTTTAGATAAACTTCATCAAGAACAAAGAATGAAAAATTTACCTGAATTATTTCAAGTGCAAAAAATTTCTCTAGAAAATAACGCTCTTATGAGTACACTTTCAGGTTCTGGTTCAAGTTTTTTTACTTTAGCTTATGAAGAAGATGCAAAAAATATTCAAGTAAAACTTAAAAATAAATTTAATAAATTTAGAGTAGAGCTTTTAGATTTTGATGATAAAGGCTTTAAATTTTGCTAAAAATTTCAAAAAAAAAGATATAATTTTGAAAAATCATATACCCATTAGAATGTGCATTGTATGTAAAGGTCGTTTCGAAAAACAAAATTTATATCAATTTCAAATCCGTAATTCTCAAATTGTTACAAAGATAGAATTTGGAAGAAGCTTGTATATTTGTGATTTATGTTTAAATAAAGACGATAAAACTTTGCATAAAGCCTTTATGAGAGTTAGTAAAGGTAATTTTAATGGAAATATAAAGCAGGATTTAAAGGAGATGTTTTTTAATGGCAGATGTAAAGATTAGTGAAATAGCTCAAGAATTAGGATATACGAGTAAAGAGATTATCGAAAAAGCTAATGAAATGGGTTTAGAAGATATAAAATCGCCTAATAAAAAGGTATCTTCTGAGATAGCGGTAGCAATATATGAATTCGTTCAATCAGGAAAAATTTTAGATGTAGTAAAAAAACTGCAAAAGCCAAAGAAAGAAACTACAGTAAAAAAGACTAGTAAAAAAGAAGAATCAAAAAAAGATGAGAAAAAAACTAGCAAAAAAGAGTTAAAAAGCACTAAAACTCTTGAAGAAAAAAAAGATGAAAAATCTATGCAAATTCCAAATCCTATAAAAGAAGAAATTACTCAAAAAGAAAAAGAAGAAATAAAGTTAGAGGAAAAATTGGGTTCAAATTTAAATTTAGCCAAAAGAAGAGGTTTAGTTATAGTCAAAAAGAAAAAAGAAGAAGTTAAAGAAAATTTAAATGAAAAAGAAGATAAACCAACTCAAAATCTTCAAGGGTTAAGTTTGAGTATGATTTTTTCAAATTCAGATGAAAATTTAAAAAGAAAGAAAAAAGAAAAGAAAAGTCATCCTGTAGCAAGTAAAAAAGAAAATACAACTAAAATGGATCTTTTGGGTGATAAAGATTTTGCAGATATTTCTTTAGATGATGAAGATGAGGTTGTGTTACCTGATTTTAGTACGCAAGAGCAACAAAAGCCAGTTTTAAATAAAAAACAACCTAATGTTTTAAGACAATCGCTAAATAACTCAATTAATCCTTTTGGAGAAGGTGGTATTCAAAGACGAAGCCGTAAAAAACCTCCTAAAAAAGTAGAAAAGAAAGAAAATGAAGTAATTACAAATGTTAGCATTCCTAAAGAAATTCGTGTATATGAATTTGCTGACAAAATAGGAAAAAATACCGGAGAAATTATTTCTAAACTTTTTATGTTAGGTATGATGACAACTAAAAATGATTTTTTAGATGAAGATGCTATAGAAATTTTAGCAGATGAATTTGGTATAGAAATTAATATTATTGATGAAGCTAATGAATTTGATTATGTAAAAAATTATGATGATAGTCAAACTCAAGAAAATTTAGCCCATAGAGCACCGGTTATAACTATAATGGGTCATGTTGATCACGGTAAGACTTCTTTGTTAGATTTTATAAGAAAATCACGTATTGCAAGTGGTGAAGCAGGTGGAATTACTCAACATGTAGGTGCTTATATGGTTGAAAAAAATGGTAAAAAAATTACCTTTATTGATACCCCAGGTCACGAAGCTTTTACAGCTATGCGCGCAAGAGGTGCTAGTATTACTGATATTGTTATAATTGTTGTTGCAGCTGATGATGGTGTAAAACCGCAAACCAAAGAAGCTATTAATCACGCAAAAGCTGCAAATGTACCTATTATCGTAGCTATCAATAAAATGGATAAAGAAAATGCTAATCCTGATATGGTAAAAACACAGCTTGCTGAAATGGAAATTATGCCTGTTGAATGGGGTGGTTCTTATGAATTCGTACCAGTTTCTGCTAAGAAAGGTGATGGTATTGAAGATTTGCTTGAAATAGTGCTATTGCAAGCTGATTTATTGGAATTACAAGCCAATCCAAAAACTTTCGCAAAAGCGAGTGTTATAGAATCTTCTGTACAAAAAGGAAGAGGGCCGGTAGCAACTATTATTGTTCAAAATGGAACTTTAAAAGTAGGTGATACTATCGTAGCTGGAGAAGCTTATGGTAAAGTACGTGCGATGAGTGATGATCAAGGTAAGGCATTAAAAAAAATTGGCCCTGGAGAGTGCGGGGTGATTATAGGTCTTAGCGAAGTAGCAGATGCGGGAGAAACTTTAATCGCAGTAGAAAGTGATAAGCAAGCAAGAGAATATGCTAATAAGCGCCATGAATACAATCGTCAAAAAGAATTAAGCAAATCTACTAAAGTAAGTATAGATGAACTTGGTGCTAAAATTAAAGAAGGTAATCTTAAAGCATTGCCAGTTATTTTAAAAGCTGATGTACAAGGATCGCTTGAAGCATTAAAAGCAAGTTTGGAAAAATTAACTAATGATGAAATTAAAGTAAATATTATACATAGCGGAGTTGGTGGTATTACACAAAGCGATATAGAATTGGCTAGTGCTAGTGAAAATTCTATAGTTCTTGGATTTAATATTCGTCCAACAGGTGAGATTAAAGAAAGAGCTAAAGATAAAGGTGTTGAGATTAAAACTTATAATGTTATTTATAATTTACTTGATGATGTAAAAGCTTTACTTGGCGGTATGATGAGTCCTGTTATTTCTGAAGAGCAACTTGGACAAGCTCAAATTCGTCAAGTAATTAATGTGCCAAAATTAGGTCAAATAGCAGGATGTATGGTAACTGAAGGTGTGATTAACCGTGGTGCTAAGATTAGACTTATAAGAGAAGGTGTTGTTGTTTTTGAAGGAAATATAAGTTCGTTAAAACGCTTTAAAGATGATGTTAAAGAAGTAGCAAAAGGCTATGAATGTGGTGTTGGTATCGAAGGATGTAATGATATGAGAGAGGGCGATTATATAGAAAGTTATAAAAAAGTTGAGGAAAAAGTGAGTTTATGAATCCAAATGAAATTAAAAAATTACGCACAGAGAGTATTTTAAAAGAACTTATTCCTGAAGCTTTATCTAATTTAGATGATGAAAATTTGAGAAATTTGTGTGTGGTAGATGTTGAGTGCAAAAAAGGTCGCTATGATGCTTTTGTGTATCTTGATAAAATGTTTTTTAATATCCAAGAACAAGAGAGAATTCTAAATAAGCTTAAAAAAGCTTCTCATACTTTGCAAAATTATTGTATGAGCGAACAAGGTTGGTATAGATGTCCTAATTTCCATTTTAAATTTGATGATAGGTTAGAATATCAAAATCATATGGATGCCTTGTTTGAAAAAATAAAAAAGGGATAAAATGAATCTTGAAGCATTGTGTAAAGAAGTACAATTAGAATTTTATGATGATGAATTAGTTAATGAAAATGGTAAAAAAATTTATAGAATTTATGTCCAAAAGCAAGGTGGAGTAAATTTAGATGATTGTGCAAAACTGAGTGAAATTTTATCACCTATTTTAGATGTTGAATCTCCTGTGAATGGAGAATATTTTTTAGAGGTTTCAAGTTGTGGACTTGAAAGAAAGCTTAGTAAGGTAGAACATTTTACAAAAAGTGTTAATGAATTAGTAAAAATTACTACCAATGATAAAGAAAAAATCGAGGCTAAAATTTTAAGTGTTGATGATAAAAATATTAATTTAGAACTTTTAAATGGTGAAAAGGTGATTATTAATTTTGATGCAATAAAAAAAGCTAGAACTTTTGTGCAATGGTAAGATTGCTTATTTTGAGTTGCTTTAATTAATTTTTTTAAATATAGTTATTTAAGAGAGTGTATTTCATATTTATTTTATCTTAATTGGATTATAATCTCAATTTCATTTTTATATTAATTTTTAATAATTTAGGGGGATAATAAATGTTTAAATCTTTAAATATAGGTGCAAAGCTTGTTGTATCTGTAGCTATTGCCGTTATTATAGGAGTAGTGATTCTCATTTCTGTTGTTTCTACGCAAGTTTCCTCAAATATGGAAAATCAAGCCAAAGAAATTATTCATCAATCATCTAAGCGTTATATGAATTTTATTGAAGGTGCTTTAAATGAAAGCATTGCTTCAACAAAATCTACTGCAAGTTCAATTGATGATTTCATATTAAGAGAAGGTAGATTTGATATTTCTAGTATTGAAAATATTATTCAAAATACTTTAGATTCAGCTTCTCATGCTTCTTATGCTTTTTTAATTTTAGAAGATAAGTCAAATTTAGATAGCACTAATGTCAAAAAACAATACAGAAGTGAAAATGGTAATTTTGGTATGCTTTTTTTAGATAATGATGTAAATAATGTAGGAGGATTGGAGACGATTCAATTTACAGAAAAGCTTAAAAATATGCCTATAATTAATAAACTTTATGCTGAAGTTAAACATAATGATCGCGATAAGGTTTTTGTAGGTATACCAGTTAAACAAGATTTAGGAAAAGGTGAATTTATTGGTATTAATATTGCAATACCAATTTTTGACCAAAATGATAAAAATATTGGTGCTGTTGGATATGTTTTTGATTTAAATAGTTTTTCAACTGCTTTATTAGATCCTTCTTTAAATATTTTTAATGGAGAAGTTAAAGCTTTATTGAATAAAGATGGATTAATAGCAGTTCATTCTGTATCTAGTTTAGTTCTTAAAAATTTACAAGAAGCTAATTCATACCCTGAAGCTAAAATGGTAGTTGATGCGGTAAAAGCCAATAAAAATATTATAATTGATAATTACCATACTACTACAGGTGTTGAAAGTTATGCAAGTATAGCATCATTTAAAACTATAGGTAATTCTAGTGAATGGAGTGTTATGGTTACAGCGCCTAAGAGCTCTGTTCTTGCTCCTTTATATAAACTTCAATTTATTTTTGTTGGTATAGGATTAATATTCTTAATTGTTATTATGATCGTGGTTTATTATTTGATTAGAAAAATAGTCGGATCAAGACTTCCAGTGCTTGTAAAATCTTTAGATTCTTTATTTCGCTTTTTAAATCATGAAAAAATTGAATTACAAACTATAGAAATTCATGCTAATGATGAGCTTGGTGCTATAGGAAAAATGTTAAATGAAAATATTCTTATTACAAAAAAGGGACTTGAACAAGATAATCAAGCAGTTAGAGAAAGTGTAGAAACTGTTTCTGTAGTAGAAAGCGGTGATTTAACAGCAAGAATTACTGCAAATCCAAGAAATCCTCAATTAATAGAATTAAAAAATGTATTAAATAAAATGCTTAGTGTATTAGAAGCAAAAGTTGGTTCTAATATGAATGAAATCAATCGTGTATTTGATAGCTATAAAGCATTAGACTTTACTACTGAAGTTAAAAATGCTAAAGGTGAAGTAGAAGTAACTACTAATGTATTAGGACAAGAAATTGTTCAAATGTTAAGACAATCTTCTGAATTTGCTAACTCTTTAGTTAATGAGAGTGATAAATTACAATCAGCAGTACAAAGTTTAACTACTAGTTCAAATTCTCAAGCTTCTTCTTTAGAAGAAACTGCAGCAGCTTTAGAAGAAATAACTTCTTCTATGCAAAATGTTTCATCTAAAACTAGTGAAGTAGTAGCTCAAAGTGAAGAGATTAAAAATGTTACTTCTATCATAGGAGATATTGCTGATCAAATCAATCTATTAGCATTAAATGCTGCAATAGAAGCAGCTCGTGCTGGAGAACATGGACGTGGATTTGCTGTTGTTGCAGATGAAGTTAGAAATCTAGCTGAAAGAACTCAAAAGTCTTTAGGTGAAATTGAAGCTAATACTAATATCTTAGTTCAATCTATTAATGAAATGGGTGAAAGTATTAAAGAACAAACTACAGGTATTACTCAAATTAATGATGCTGTAGCTCAAATTGATCAAACAACTAAAGACAATGTAGCAATAGCTAATGAAAGTGCAATCATATCTAATGCAGTTAGTGATATTGCTAATAGTATCTTAGAAGATGTAAAAAAGAAAAAATTCTAAATAAATTGTTTAAAGCTTAACTAATTTTTAGTTAAGCTTTTTATATAAATTTCATCAATTCTTATTAATTATATAATCAGCAAAATATTTTATTAGTAAATATTATTTTATTTTTTATGTTTCCAAAAAAGTTTCCAAATTTTTTTATACTGCCTATACAGCTTAAAATTGTAAAGGAGTTTATTGTGCAAAGAAGAGTGTTTTAAAATATTCAGCATTTAGTTCTATATTAGCTTTTTTTACTGGATCTAATCTACATGCTAATTTACTTAAAAATAAATCTTTGTTGGGATTTAAAGCAATAGATGTTAGCATAGAGGATAATATTGTTGTACCTGATGGTTATGAAGCTAAGCTTTTGATTTCTTGGGGTGATAAGCTTTTTAGCAAAGCAAAACCTTATGATGAAAATAAATTGATAGATGATGAGGCTGTTAAAAATGCATCTTTTGTTTTTGGTGATAATAATGATGGTATGAGTTTTTTTCTTTATCTAAAACAAGAGCTATTTTAGCTATTAATAATGAATATATTAATCCTGAAATTATGTTTAATCACCAAGGTAAAGAGCTAAGCAAAGAAGATGTTTTATATGAGCAAAAAAGTCTTGGCGTTAGCATTATAGAAGAGAAGTGCAAAAGAAAGGTGATACTTGAGAGCTAGTTGAAGATTCGAAATTTAATCGCCGTATTGATGCACATACTAAAATGAAAGTTAGCGGTGAGGCTAAAAATGAGGTGCTAAAAGGACAAAAATTTGTTTATGGGACTTTAAATAATTGCTCTAATGGTAAAACTTCTTGGGGAACTTATATTACCTGTGAAGAAAATATAGATGATTTTTTTGGTAGTTCTGATGAAAATATAAATTTTAACAAAGGTTAAAAGCGTTTTGGTTTTAAGACTAAAAGTAAATACGGTTGGAAAAATTTGATGAAAGATTTGATTTAGCCAAAAATCCCAATGAAGCCAATCGCTTTGGATGGATAGTAGAAATTGATCCTTTTGATGCTAAGAGCACGCCTGTTAAAAGAACTTCTTTGGGAAGATTTAAGCATGAAAATGCTGAGATTATAATCGAAAAAGATGGCTCTGTAATTATCTATATGGGAGATGATGAGGCTGATGAGTTTATTTATAAATTTGTTAGCAAACATAAATTTAAAAAAGGTATGGATACTAGTAAGATTCTTGATGAGGGAATTTTATATGTAGGACAATTTAACGGCAAACTAGGAGATATGAGAGGTAGTGGTAAATGGATAGCTTCTCACAAAGAAAGTGGTTCTAAAGAAGTATTTGCTACCCTTACTAATAACAAGTCTCGGAAAGAACCTAATGCTGCTAATCCTAGAGTTAAAAATATCTATGGGCAAATTATTAAGTGGAGTCCTAAAAATTCACATAAAGATGAGGATTTTTCATGGGAAATTTTTGCTCTTTCTGGTAATCCTGATAATCAAAGCACGCTTAATAAAGGCTCAAACAATATCACTAGCAAAAATAAATTCAATTCCACAGATGGCTTAGCTTTTGACAAGGATGGGAGATTATGGATACAAACGGATGGAAATTATTCTAATAAGGGTGATTTTGAAGGAATGGGCAATAATCAAATACTTGCAGCTGATGTTAAAACAGGAGAAATAAAACGCTTTTTAACAGGTCCTATAGCTTGTGAGCTTACAGGTATCGCTTTTGATGAGGATTATACTACTATGTTTGTTGGTATCCAACACCCCGGAGAAAAACTTGCTCCAAGTCATTTTCCACATGGAGCTAGCACTACTCCTCGCAGCTCTGTTATACAAATACGCAAACTTGATGGCGGAGTTATAGGAAGCTAAATATAACTTTTTGAAGGTTTTTTAACCTTCAAATATTCTTAAGCTATTATAAATCATGTTATAATAAATTTAAACAAAAACTTATTATGTAGTTATAAAACAAAGTCTTATTTGTTTAAACTTTATAAATAAAAACAAAGAAAGTGTTTTATGGGAATACTACAAAATTGTAATTTTTTTGCAATTGTAGATTAGTGAGGTTGTATTATGATTGAATTTTCAAATGAGGATAGAGAAAAGTTTATAAAAGCTATAGACGAATTAGTAAAACAAGTAGATGATTGTATCTTAAGAAATAAAAGAACACAACGGGGTGATGTTAGTAATAAAGATAGTTTTAGTCAAAATATAAAACAAAATTTAAGTTTTATTAGTGATAAATATAATTATTCTTTCAAAATAGCAATAGGAAATTCTAATGGTTTTTTAAGTAATGATTGTTGGATAATGTTTGTTAGAAATGATTTGTTAAAAGAGAATCTTATTAATGGTAAAAAAATTACCCCTACAAAAGGTGTTTATTTGTTTATAGCATATTCTGGATATTTTCAAAATAATAGACATTTAGTTTTAAAATTTGGTTTTCCGCAAGGTGATATTGAAAATTCAAGATGTGTAGCAGTAAATAAAATGGAGAGTGAAGGATATTTACAGAAATTTGATTTTATTTATGATTTAGATGACAAAGATAAATTAGTAAAAGATTTTTTAGAAATGATGAATTATTTTAGTTCTTTAGATGAAAATGATTTTAAATTGTACGAAGCTAAAGAGACACAAAAAGAGCATTTAAAAACAAAAGTTGAAAATTTTAATACAAAAGAAATCCTCAAACAAAATAAAGAAAACCAAAATCCACCTTTAAATCAAATTCTTTATGGACCTCCAGGGGCAGGAAAAACTTATCATACTATAGATAAGGCTTTAGAGATTTTGGGTGAAAATTTAATAAGTAGAGATGAGAAAAAAGCAAAATTTGATGAATATATAAAAAATGGGCAAATCGTTTTTACTACCTTTCATCAAAGCTATGGATATGAAGAATTTGTTGAAAGTATAAAACCCATAATAAACAATGATGAAAATTCTCAAGAAATCAAATACGATATAAAAGATGGAATTTTTAAAGAATTATGCGATAAATCTTTTAAAAATTATATTTTGTCAATGCAAAATGAAAATGAAACTGATTTAGATAAATTAATTTTTGAATTTGCTAATTATATTAATCAAAATTTTTTAGACAAAGGAAATGAATTTCCTTTAGAGAATAAAGTTAGCATTAAAAAAAATCCTTTTAAATTCTAAAGATGAATATCGGTCTTTTTTATTAGGTGGTTCAATTAAAAGTCCTCAAAGATTAACTGTAGACATTGTAAAAAGGGATTATTTAAGTTTTAAAAATGGAAAAATTTTATCTTTTAAAGATATTAAACCAAAATATGATAGTCAAAGTGATTATCATAGTAATGCAATTTACTATTTTATGTTTTATAATAAATTAAAAGAATTTGAAAATATACAAAATGAAAAATTTAAAATAAAAAAAGAAAATTTAAAACCTCACATAATAATCATAGATGAGATTAATCGTGGAAATGTAAGTAAGATTTTTGGTGAGCTTATAACCTTAATAGAGCCTAGCAAAAGGATAGGTGCAAAAGAAGAGCTAAAAGTAATTTTACCTTATAGTGCTAAAGAATTTGGAGTGCCTAAAAATGTCTATATCATAGGCACTATGAATACAGCTGATAGAAGTATAACTTCACTTGATACAGCTTTGCGAAGACGCTTTGAATTTGTCGAGATGATGCCTAATCCTAATGTTTTGTCTGATAATTGTAAAGGTGTAAATTTGCAAGAATTATCAAAAGCCATAAATACGCGTATAGAATACTTACTAGATAGAGAAAAAACTATAGGACATGCGTTTTTTATAGGTGTTGAAAATTTAGAAGATTTAAAAAAAGTTTTTCAAAATAAAATCATTCCACTTTTGCAAGAGTATTTTTATAATGATTATGCTTTGATAAATGCGGTTTTAAATGATAATGGTATGATTTTTGAAGATAAAAAAGATGATACATATCTTCAAAAAATAAAAAATTTACATAATGTAGATAGTGAAAGAAATATTTATACTATCACTCCATTTAACGATGAAATTTGGGACGATATAAAGACATATCAAGTAATTTATAATGATAAAATAAAAAATGATAAGCAATAACACATTTTCTATCATCGAATATCAAGCTTTTTCTAAAGAAGATTTACAAGATATTTTCAAAGAAAAGGCTGAAAGCTTTTATAAAGAACTAGAAGACTTTGCAAAAAATAACGAAAATCTTCTAGGCTTTAAAAACAAAAATACTTTAAAAGCTAAAAATTATGTAGGTATTATACAGACTAAAAGCGGGGTTTTGCAGATTTTACCAAAATGCACAAATTTAGATAGCTATAAAGATAAAGAGTGTAAAACATATACTATCTTGAGAGAAAAACTGCTAAAAACTTATGATCTAACACAAATAAATCAGGTTAAAGCTGATGAGAATTTTTATGGAGAGGATTTTAATTTCAACCCCAAAAATCTTTTAATCAACATGCTAAAAACTTTAAAAAATTCTCCTTTTAAAAAGTCTCAAATTGTATCTTTACAAATTACTAAAATGCCTTTGTTTGAGGTATTTATCACGATGTTTTTAGATGAATTTGATAGCATGTATAAAAAAGGCTTGATGAGATCTTATGTAAATAGCGAAGAAAATAGAACTTTTTTAAAAGGAAAACTACTTTTCAACGAACATATAAAATTAAATTTAATACACAAAGAAAGATTTTTTACAAGTAGTGATGAATTTGTTTTAGACATAGCGCCAAATCGCTTAGTAAAATCAACTCTAAATTTTTTAAAATCCAAAACAAGCTTGAATAAATTTAAAATTATCAAAGCCATGCAAATGCTTGATGAGGTAGAATTTTCTAAAAATTATGAAAAAGATTTTAGTTTTAAAATTTCAAGAAATTTTGCTTATTATGAAAATATACTTTCTTGGTGTAAGATATTTTTACAAAATCAAAGCTTTGCTCCATATAAAGGTAAAAACGAAGCCTTTGCTTTGCTTTTTCCTATGGAAAAACTTTTTGAAAACTACGTAGCGTATATGTTTAAACTTGCTAATCCTAGTGAAAATATAAAAACTCAAAGTAGTGAAAAGTATTTAGTTTCAAAAAATGATGAAAAATGTTTTATGTTAAAACCTGATTTATGTATTAAGGATAAAATGATTTTAGATATCAAATGGAAAATTCCAGATGATAGTGAAGATGAAAAAAAGCATGGTATAGCTCAAAGTGATTTATATCAAATGTTTGCTTATGCTTGTAAATTTAAAATTCATGATATAAAGCTTGTATATCCACTTTGTGAAAGAACTATGAAATTAAAAGAAAAAATCAAAAAGCCTTTAATATTTAATGCAAGTAAATATTTGTGGTTTGAAGATGAAAAACGCTATTTTAAAGATGATATAAAAGTGCAAGTATTTTTTGCACCTTTACCTTTTTAGGAAATTATATGAATCACGAATTTTATATGAATTTAGCCATAGATGAAGCTTGGAAGTATCAGTTTTTAACCTATCCAAATCCAGCTGTTGGATGTGTGATTTTGGATAAAAATGGCAAAATTTTAAGCATAGAGGCACACAAAGAAGCGGGCAAAGCCCATGCAGAGCTTGAAGCAGTGAGTAAAGCTTTAAAAATGCTTAATCCAAATTTAGTTTTGCCACAAAATGTAAACGATTTGCATGAGTTTATTTGTAAAAATCATCAGAATTTATTAAAAGATGCCACTGCTTATGTGAGTTTAGAACCTTGTAATCATCAAGGTAAAACTCCACCTTGCACAAAGCTTTTTAGCACGCTTGGTTTTAGTGAAGTTTTTATCGCTACTAAAGATGAGCACAAACTTGCAAGTGGCGGAGCAGAATTTTTAAAAAATCAAGGTATAAAAGTGCAAATAGGGATTTGTGAAAAAATAGCCAAGGAGCTTTTAAAACCATTTTTAAAATGGCAAAAATCAAGTTTTAAAATTTTTAAATTAGCTCTTTCTTTAAACGGCTCAGCTCTTGGAAAAATAGTCAGTTCTAAAGCCAGTAGAACTTACGCTCATAGGATACGTTCAAAGCTTGATTTGCTTGTGGTAGGTGGAGAAACTATAAGGTATGATAGGCCTATTTTAGATGCAAGATTAGCAAACGCTAAGGCACCAAATGTATGTATATTAAGTCATAAAAAATTAGAAACATTTGATAAAAATATACCTTTGTTCGGTGTGCCAAATAGACAGGTTTTTTCAAGTATTCCTAATGATGCAAGATTTATCATGTATGAGGGTGGAGAGAATTTTTTAAATGCCTTTAAAGATGAGATGGATATGTTTTTGATTTTTTCAAGTTCAAATCTAAATACTTTTGAAAATGTTAAATTAGATATGAAGCTAAAGCCTTTGTATAAAGGCTTTTTAGAAAATGATACTTATGGAATTTATGAGAAAATTCAAATATCTTAATAAATTTTTTGTTCATTAAGTTTTATGAAAATTTTTGTAAATACATTAGAAAAAAAGCTTGTGCTTTGTTCTTCTAGTCTTTTTATAAATTTATCAAAAGCATCTTCTTTTTGCCATATAGGATTTTGTACTTTTGAAATTTTTTCTAAATCTTTTTTAGCTTCTTCATAATTTCCAACTTTATCTATGAGTTTTAATTTTAATGCTTCATTTGCTAAAAATACCTTAGCATCAGCCCATTGATAGGTTTGATTTAAATCTAAATTACGGTTGCTAGCAACAAAACTTGTGAAAAGCTCATAGCTTTGATTGGCTAAATTTTGTAAAAATTCTTTTTCTTGATCACTCCATTTTCGCATAAAAGTACCTGCTTCTTTGTAGCTTCCAGCGCTTATGGTTTGATCGCTTATGCCTATTTTTTGAGCTAAATCGCTTGCATTAAATCCTTGCATTATTACGCCAATAGAACCTACAAAACTTGCTGGATTTGCAATTATTTTATTAGCACCTACTGCACTTAAATAGCTTCCACTTGCTATAGTGCCACCTGCATATACGACTACAGGTTTTTTAGCTTTTAAATCTTTAATAGCTAAAGCCAATTCCATGCTTGGAGCAAATGCTCCGCCTGGACTATCTATATAAAACAAGACACCTTTTATAGCATCATTATCTTTTAATTTGTATATTTGCTCTAAAAGATTATCTACGTTTGTGATTTCACCTTTTAGATTTATTTGTGCTAGATTAGCATTAGAGAGTTTTGTTTTTTCTTCATCTGGAGATAAGATTAAAAATACTATAAACAAAAATACAAAGGTTTTAAAGTATTTATTGATATAAAAAATAGTTTTTCCTATGCCCTTAAAAAATAATTTTATAATTTGCATTCTTTTCCTTCTATAAAGAGTTTTAATACTTCTTTGCTTTGTAAGATAAATTGCAAAGGAAGTTGATCAAAATTTGCACTATTTGGTAAAGTAAAAATACTAAAATCAGCAATTTTATCTTTTTTTATCTCTCCCAAATTTAAATTCAGTGCTTTTGCGGCTTTATTAGTTGCCATTAAAATTAATATTTTAGCAAATTTTTCTAATTCAAAATCATTATGAATGAGTAAATTTGCACGCATTTCATCTAGCATACTTAAAGAGGTATTAGAACTTAAGCCATCAGTTCCAAGATGGATATTAATCCCATATTTTAAATTTTGTTTTAACTTAAATGTTTTTTTACTTAAAAATTTATTTGACATAGCACAATGAGTGATAGAATGCAAGTTATTATCTAAAAGTTCAAATTCTTTTAAATAGACACAGTGAGTAAATAAAGTTCTTTGATTTTTAAAAAATTCTAAAAAACTTTGCGGAGTATAAAATGGCATAGGATTTTTAGCAAATTTAGACAAACTCTTTTTAAATCCTCCTTTTTTAAATCTTAACCAATTATTTTCATGATTGCTTTCTAAAAAATGAGTGCTGATTAGATTATTATTTTTTTGTGCAAGTTGTATTGCAAATTTAACAAGCTCAGGGTGTGTAGAATAAGGTGAATGTACTGAAATAGCTGGAATAAATTTAGAATTTTTTTGCATCAAACTTTTTTCGTAGCGTTGCAAAAAATCTTCTTTTTTTTCTGTTATAAAATTTTCGTTAGATCCTAAGATTTCATTAAAAAATATAATTCTTGCTTGAGAACGAATACAAGGATTTAGATCGCTTCCAAAACTTGATATTTCTCCTATAGTTGCTGTACCACTTTTTAACATCTTGTGAATATTTTTTAAGATTAATTTTTCTTTTGCTTTTTCGTTTAAAACAAAGCGATTATTAAATATACTATCAAGCCATTGTAAAAAATCTCCAAAAATTAAATTTCCATTATTTGCACTGTATTCTAAATGAGTGTGAGGATTAATAAATGCTGGCAAAAGCAAGGAATTCTCATCAATTTGAATAAGTTGTGCTTGTGGGTAGTTTTTTTGTAAATTTTTTAGAGTATCTATCTGTAAAATTTTTTCATTAAACAGCAAAGCTTTATCTTGTAATATATTAAAATCATTATCACAAGTAAAAATTATTTTAGGAGCAATTATGTACATATATCAACCTTTAAAAAGGGAAATTGTAGCTAAAATTTAGCTTTAAATGTTATAATGTATTAAATTTTGCTAAAAAAGGTTAGATATATGAAAGTTATGGTTATACAAGGTCCAAATATCAATATGCTAGGAATGAGAGAAACACATATTTATGGCAATATGAAAATGGATGATATCCATGAACAAATGAAAATGGCTGCTAAGCAAGCAAATAGTGAAATTGAATTTTTTCAAAGTAATTTTGAAGGCGAATTGGTAGATAAGATTCAAGAATGTATAGGAAGTGTTGATGGGGTTATTATTAATGCTGCAGCTTATGCACATACTTCTATTGCGATTCGTGATGCTATCGCAGCAATAAATTTACCAGTGATTGAGGTGCATATTAGCAATACATACAGAAGAGAAGAATTTAGACAAAAAAGTATGATAGCGCCAGTTTGTGCAGGGAGTATTATAGGTTTTGGTCCATTTGGTTATCATATGGCATTAATGGGGCTTTTTCAAATTTTTGACAGAATTAACGCACATAAAGCAGCACAAATCAATCAGCAAAATTGATGAAACTAAGATAAGATTTATTTATTAGAAAACCTGATGTATTAAATATCAAGAAAAGGCGGTGTTATAGTTTGTTTATAAAAGGAGCTAGAAAGATAGAAAAAAATCGTTTTTTCCCTTTTTATTCTAAAAAACAGCAAAAAGGAAAATATTTAGCTATTATAGGCTTAGGAAGTAATATAGAAAATGAAAAAAATCGTTTTTTAGCTTTGTTTAGAAAAATAATGCAAGATAGGCGTTTGCAAATTTTGCAAACTTCACCGTTTTTAATTAATAAAGCTTTTGGTTTTGAAAAACAAAAAGATTTTACTAATGCCGTAATGATGATTAGTACGAGTTTACATGCAAGAGCGCTTTTAAAAGTTTTATTTTTTTATGAATTTAAATTCAGACGAAAAAGAACTTTTAAAAATGCTCCTAGAACACTAGATTTGGATTTGTTATATTTTTCAAAGAAAGTGAGAAAAGATGAGTATTGTATAGTGCCTCATCAAGGGGTAAATGACAGGATTAGCGTGATTTTGCCGTTGGGCTTGTTAAGATAAGGATTAAAATGGGACAATTAATTCACACCTTTACAGTTGAAAGCACTGATGAAATTATACCTAAGGTTAAACAAGATTATGGAGATAAGGCTTTAATTGTAACTAATAAACAAATTCGCCCAAAGACGATAAATCAAAAGCCGTTATATGAAGTTATCGTTGCTATAGAAGAAGCTGACTATGAAGAGCATTTAAAGCAAAATAATAAACCAATACCGCAGAAAAAAAAGCCAAATGCTGCAAATTTTCCAGAATCAAAAATTCAAACTCCTGTGTATGAAGAAGAAAAAGAAGAAGATGTAGTTTTTGATTTTTCTCAAAATGTTAAACAAAAATCAGCTAATACGCACAAAAAAGAAAATAAAGATGATAATTTTTTAAATCTAAAAAATAAACTTTCTCAAGTAAGTTCAGAAATTAGTAAAGTTTCTAATTATCAAGATTTTTCTATGCCTAAAAATACAAATTATGATAAAAAAATAGAATCATTTGAAAAACAAATGAGTAAGTTAAATGATAAAATGAATTTACTTGTGGATATGATGTGGGATGATAAAGCGGATTTACGCAAAGAGCTTATTATACCCCCTGAATTTGCCAGTATTTATAAACAAGCTAAAGCAAGTGGCATGCAAGAGTCTCATCTAGAGGCTATTATGAAAGCTACTATAGAAAATATGCCAAGTACTATGAAAGCCAATCAAGAAGCTGTGCAAAGGTATTTTTATTCACTTTTAAGAAATATGTTTCCTTGCCGCTTAGAAAGTGAAATTAAAAAACAAAAAATTATGATGTTAGTTGGACCAACTGGGGTAGGTAAAACTACTACTTTAGCTAAACTTGCGTTTCGTTATGCTTATGGTGATCGACGCTATAAAACGGGTATTATCACGTTAGATACTTATAGAATTGGTGCTGTTGAACAACTTTTTCAGTATGCAAAAATGATGAAACTACCGATTATTGATAGTATTGAACCTACAGATTTAGATGATGCTATTAAAAGTTTAAATACTTGTGAAGTGATTTTAGTAGATACTACAGGAAATTCGCAATATGATCAGGTAAAACTTGAAAAAACTAAGGAATTTTTGTCACATTCTAATGCGCAAATTGATGTAAATTTGGTACTTTCTGCAAATACAAAATATGAAGATTTGCTAGAAACCTATAAGAATTTTTCATTTTTGAATATAGATACTTTGATTATTACTAAATTTGATGAAACTAAAGTTTTTGGAAATGTCTTTTCTTTACTTTATGAAACAAACACCCCTATGAGTTTTTTTTCTATAGGACAAGAAGTGCCTGATGATATAGAAGTAGCAAATAGTGATTTTTTAGTTCATTGTGTTTTAGAGGGTTTCAAAAAGGATGAGAATGAGTAATCAAGCAGAAAAATTGAGAAATCTTGTAAAAGATGAAAAAGCTAGTGTTAAACAAACTCATTTTATTGCTGTAACTAGTGGTAAAGGTGGTGTTGGTAAAAGTACCTTTAGTGCGAATTTAGGCAATATTTTAGCTAAAAATGGTTATAAAGTGGGACTTTTTGATGCGGATATAGGACTTGCTAATTTAGATGTAATCTTAAATGTTCGAGTTGAAAAAAATCTTTTGCATGTTTTAAAAGGTGAATGTTCTTTAGAAGATATTTTGATAAATGTTAAACCAAATTTATGGTTAATACCTGGTGAAAGTGGTGACGAAATTTTAAAATACAATGATAAAAATATTTATGAAAGATTTTTAAATCAAACGAGTATTTTAGATGATTTAGATTTTTTGATTATTGATACAGGTGCAGGAATTGGCGGTAATATAGGAAATTTTTTAGAAATGTCAGATGAGGTTATAGTGGTGACTGTCCCTGATCCTGCTGCGATTACAGATGCCTATGCTACTATTAAAACTACTTCAAAAACTAAAGAAAATTTGCTAATGATTTTTAATGTAGTCAAAAACGAAAATGAAGCTTTGAGAATTTTTGATAATATTAAAAAAGTTGCAAATATTAATATAAAACATAATCTTAATCTAGAATTTTTAGGTTTTTTATCTCAAAGTAAAGATATTAGCTCAAGCATTAAAAAGCGAACTTTATTTAGTGATGATGATACTAATGCAAGTGATGAACTCAAAGCTATAGCTTCTAAGCTTTTGTATAGGTTGGAACAAAAAGTGCTTAGTGATGTGGGAGACAAAAATATAATGAGCTTTTTTAAAAAGCTTTTGGATCGTTTTTAGATTGAGGGAAAATTATGAGGCCAGAAAATTTTGTAGCTTTTTTTACAGTTTGCGGTTTTTTTATAGGTTTAATGTTTACTATAGTAAACATTAGCGATGCTGTAGAAATATTGGTTTATACTTGTTTAATTACCTTTGTTTTTTATGTTTTGATTCATATTGTTATAATGATTTTTGTAGATATTCATAAAATTGGCGGTAGGCATTTTAATAAAGAAAAATATGAGACAGAAAATAATAAATTTATTACAGAATTAGCTTCTAGAGAAAAGAAAATGGATTATTTACTTGAAAAACTTCAAGAAGAAAGAGAAGATCTTAAAAAGCTTGAAACTTCTCATAAGAAAAGAAGTGTGAGACATGCAGCCGCATAATGCTTATGCTTCTACCTTAAAAAAAGAACAAGATGATTTGGTTATTTCTTATATGCCTGCTTTAAAAGCTATGGCATTTAGACTAAGAGAGCGTTTGCCAGCAAGTATTGATGTAAATGATTTAATTAGTATAGGCGTTGAGGAGATGATAAAACTCTCGCGTCGCTACGACAAAGAACAAAACGATAGTTTTTGGGGCTTTGCTAGAAAAAGAGTTAATGGTGCTATGCTTGATTATTTAAGAAGTCTTGATGTAATGAGTAGAAGCAATAGAAAGATCATTAAGGACATTGATGGAATTATTGATGAATTTTATCAAGAAAATGAAACAGAGCCAGATGATGAATATTTAGCACAAAGATTAAATTTGGAGATTGAAAAAGTAAAAGAAGCTAGAGCTGCACATGCTATTTCTCTTGTTATGCCTTTAGATGAGCAATTAAATTGTTTTAATGATAGTAATATCATAGAGCAAATTGAGAAAGAAGAATTGATAGAAAAAATTAATTTGGTTTTAGAAGATTTTAAAGAAAGAGAAAAACTTGTAATCCAGCTTTATTATTATGAAGAATTAAATTTAAAAGAAATAGCTGAGGTGTTGGAGATTAGTGAATCTAGAATTTCTCAAATTCACAAACGTTTATTAAAGAAAATTCGTGAGAGGTTAGCTTAAAATGGCTGAAATACTTTCCCAAGAAGAAATTGATGCTTTATTAGAAGTTGTTGATGATGATAGTGATGATAGCGCCGCTTCTTCTAGACTTGAAGAATTAGAAGATAAAAGAGACATAGTCGTATATGATTTTAAACGTCCTAATAGAGTCTCTAAAGAACAGCTTCGTTCTATTAAGGGTATTCATGATAAATTAGCAAGGAATCTTGCTTCGCAAATTTCTTCTATGATGCGGAGTATAGTTGAGATTAAACTTCATTCGGTAGATCAAATGACTTATGGAGAATTTTTAATGTCTTTACCAAGTCCTACTAGTTTTAATGTTTTTTCTATAAAACCTTTAGACGGAAATTGTGTTTTAGAGATTAATCCAAGCATAGCATTCCCTATGATAGATAGGCTTTTAGGCGGACAAGGTGATAGTTTTGATACTTTAAGGGAATTGACAGAAATTGAACTTAATTTACTTGATTCTATATTGCGTATTATAATGCAAAGATTAAAAGAAAGTTGGATGAATGTAACAGAAATCTATCCTAGTGTTGAAGCTAAAGAATCAAGTCCTAATGTTGTTCAAATAGTTTCTCAAAATGAAATTGTCATTATGGTTGTAATGGAAATTATCATAGGAAATTCAAGTGGTATGGTTAATATATGTTATCCAGTTGTGCATTTAGAAAGTGTATTGAGTCGTTTAGCAAATCGTGATATTATGATGGGTGAAACATCAGCAAAAAAATCAAGAAATAAAGAATTAAAAACTTTAATTGGGCGTGCTGAAGTTATATATGAAGCGATGCTGGGTAAAACCTTTGTCAATGTTAATGAATTTTTAGAACTCAAACAAGGAGATATTTTAAAACTTGACAGAACGGCTGATGATAAGGCTATAGTTTCTATAGATAAAAAAGAAGTATTTTTAGCTCAGGTTGGACTTCACAGATTTAGAAAATCAATCAAAATACTAGAATTGATTAAAACTGATAAAGATGAGATTAAAGAGATACTTGAGAAGTATGAGGATGAAAGAAGAGCAAAAGCAAATTCTTATGATGATAATGATGATTTAGAAGAGGAAGAAGATGATCAATAATTTTTTAAGTATATTTGTAAATGAATGCATAAGTACCATCGAAGGTTTAACAGGTAAAAGTGCTGAATTTAGCGAGTATTATGAGTACGATGTAAGTTCTCAAGATTCAATGACTCCTCCATTGGTAAGTGCTACTTTTGTAGTAAACAATGATATGAAAATTAAAATTTTATCTAGTGCAGTTTTAATGAGTGCCATCGGCGAATGGATGATGGGTGAAGAGGAAATTTCTAAAAATAGTGAGTTAAATGATGATGAGATGGATGCTGCAAAAGAAGCATTACAAAACATCATTTCAGCATTTTCAACAACTCTAGGTGCTCAAAAAGAAATTCCTAAAATGGAATTTAATTTAGAAAATTGTGAATTTATTACTGATAATCTAGAGCTTGGAGGCTTTTATAAATTATATTTTTATAATGTAAAAATTGCTGATTTGGAAGAAAAAATTTCATTAGTGTTTGATGAAAAGATTTATAATATTTTAACCAAAACAGATTTAGAAGAAGTGATAGAAGCTCCATTAAATTCTGCAGATAATACACAAGAACATAAAGTTTTAGCCAATGTTGAAGAATTAAAAAATATTGGTCTTATTATGGATGTACGTTTACCTATAAGGGTTCGTATAGGTAGCAAAAAAATGCTTTTAAAAGACGTTTTAACAATGGACATAGGTTCTGTTATAGAACTTGATCAGCTTGCTAATGATCCTTTAGAAATTTTAATAGGTGATAAAAGAATTGCATATGGTGAAGTTGTAATTGTTGATGGTAATTTTGGAGTTCAAATTACTGAAATTGGATCTAAAAAGGAAAGATTAGAGCAATTAAGATGACAAAAAAAGTCATTGATGATGTTAAATATTTAAAAAAACTAGAGCCGATACATAATTGTGTAACTTTTTTTGGTTCAGCAAGATTAAAACAGGATAATGAATATTGTGTATTTGCCTCAAATTTAGCTAAAAAATTAGCTGATTTAGGATATTGTATTGTAAGTGGTGGTGGAGCAGGTATTATGCAAGCCTCTAACTATGGAGCTATGTTGAGTAAAAATTCGCATTTGAAATCTGTAGGATTTAATATACATTTACCATTTGAGCAAAAAGCAAATAGTTTTTTAGAGTATAATATAACTTTTAAGAGCTTAGCCATTCGCAAAATGGCTCTTATTCAAAAGAGTTTTGCTTTTGTGATTTTCCCAGGCGGCTTTGGAACATTAGATGAATTTTTTGAAATTCTTACGCTTAAACAACTTAGTATTAGAAAAAATGTTCCTATTATTTTGGTTGGGCAAAAATTTTGGCATACTCTTGACAAATTTATCAAAACTTCTTTACTTGAACTTCAGACTATATCTAAAGATGATAGGTTGAAGTATAGTATAAGTGATGATTTAGATGAAATTATAAGAATTATAAAGGAAAATAATGAAAATTCTTGTTGCAATGAGTGGGGGTGTGGATAGTACTGTTACTGCTTATAAATTAAAGCAAGCTGGCCATGAGATTATAGGATGTTATATGAAGCTTCATGGGAAGCCAAATTATCATGAAGAAAATATACAAAAAGTTGAGAAAGTTGCTAAATTTCTTGAGATAGAATATCATATTTTAGACTTACAAGAAGATTTCAAAAATCAAGTTTATATGCCTTTTGTTAATACATATAAAGAAGGAAAAACTCCAAATCCTTGCGCTTTATGTAATCGTTTTATTAAGCTTGGTAAGCTTTTAGAATTTGCTAAAAATTTAGGTTGTGAAAAACTTGCTACTGGACATTATGCAAGAATAGAAAATAATTTAATCAAATGTGCCTTTGATGAGAGTAAAGATCAAAGTTATTTTTTAGCTAACGCAGATAAGGAAGCATTAAAATATTTAATTTTTCCGCTTGGAGATATGAAAAAAGAAGATGTTAAAAAATTTGCTTCTACAATCGAGATTTTAAAATCATTTGCTACGCAAAAAGAGAGTTCTGAAATTTGTTTTGTGGAAGATACTTATGTTGGTGTACTTAATCAATTTATGGATACAAAAATTCCTGGTATTGTTAGGAATAGTAAAGGTGAAGAAGTAGGGCAACATGAAGGATATATGCACTACACTATAGGGAAAAGAAGAGGTTTTGAAGTGCGTGGAGCACATGAGCCTCATTTTGTTTTAAAGATTGATCCTAAAAAGAATGAAATCGTAGTAGGCAAAAAAGAAGAACTTAAAATAAGTGAGTTTAATCTTAATAATATAAATTTATTTGTTGATACAAAAGAGTTAGATTGCGAAGTGAAAATACGTTATAGATCAAGATCAACTCCATGTAAAGTTTTGATTAATGAAGATAAAAGCGCTAAGATTATCTTGCAAGAACCTGTTTATGGCCTTGCTAGTGGACAAATGGCGGTATTTTACGATAAAGATTTAGTACTTGCAAGTGGATTTATAAAATAATGCTAAAGAGTTGCAACCCTTTAGCATTATAGTGATTAGTGATTAATCTAATAAATCTTTTAATGGAATTTCTAAGCTTTTAGAAATTTTATATAAGTGTTCTAAATTAAAGTGTTTACCATATCGATTGCACTCACAATTTGAATAGAATGCAACGGATTTTATACCTATATCTAGGGCTAGTTCAAGCTGAGAAATTCCTTTTTTCTCCCTAAATTTTCTTATATTTGATGATACTTTTTTATAAAAATTTAGAATTTCTTCTTCGCTAGAATTACTAAAGTCATCTTCCATTTTTTATCCTATAGGATTAATATGAAATTAAACTTTACAAAGATATAATTTTTTAAAATATATCCTATAGGATAAATTAAAGGAGGTTTAATGCGTAAAGTTTCATTACTTTTTGTCATTGTTTTATCATTCACTGCATGTAATAAAACTTTATATAATCCACAAGTGGATGAAAAAATAACAGTATCAAAAGCTCAAAAAGATATAAAAGTTGGTATGAGCTCGTCTGAAATCATAGAAATAATGGGATCTCCAAATATTATATCAACTGATGAACAAAGAAGAGAAGTTTGGGTATATGATAAGATTAGCACCCAAAGAGCTTATCAAAATTCATCTGGTGGTATAAGTATTATTTTGGCCGGAGTTACTGGAAATAGTGGTAGTAACGTTAGTACGCAACGAACTTTAACTGTTATTATCAAATTTGATAATAACCAAAAAGTTAGAGATGTGGCATACCACACTTCAAGTTTTTAAGGTATTAAATATGAAGTTTATAATACCTATTTTTTTACTTATTTTTAGCGGTTGTGCAACAACTAGTGTTAAAGAGATGATGAAGATTGAAACATCTACAGCACAAGAAAGGCAATTGCAGACTAAAAGTTTTAATACTGTTGATACAAATAAAATTTTATCATCTAGTATTGCAACATTGCAAGATCTTGGATTTAATATAGATGAAATTAATAGAGATTTTGGAATAGTAAGTGCATCTAAAACACGAGATGCAAGAGAAGTTTCTACTCAAGCTGGGATTGTTGTCTTGGCGCTTTTATCTCCGGGTGCAGCTATGGCTGCTTCAAAACAGTCAGATCATACGCAAGAAATTAAGGCAAGTGTAGTTATCTCTACGAATAATAAAATCCAAAAGACTTTTGTAAGGTTTACAATGCAAAGAATTGTAAGAAATCAAGAGGGCTCTGTTAATGAAGTTGGAACTATAAAAGATAAAGAAATTTATCAACAATTTTATGAAAAATTATCAAAATCAGTGTTTTTGGAGGCAAATGAACTATGAAAAAAATATTATTATTTATAATGGTTTTGTATTTTGTTGGGTGTGGTACAAATTCTAGACAAATGGTTATTGAAAATACTCAGCAGCTTCAAGTTAGAATATATCAAACAAAAGAATATGATTATCCTAAAAAAATTGTTGCGAAAGCTGGTGTTTCTGCATTACAAGATCTTGGTTTTGTAATTGATAAAGCGGATTTGCAAACAGGAACAGTTACTGCAACGAAATTATCAAAAGGTGCAACAATGCGTATGACATTGGTTGCAAGAGAAAAAGGAGATAAAAAATCAACTATTAGAGCTAATGCTCAATATGGATCTAATATGCAAGCTCTAATTCTTGTAGAAGATCCAGAAATTTATCATTCATTTTTTCAAGTACTAGATAAGGCAATATTCTTTGAAAAAGAGAATATATAACAAGGAAACATAATGAGAATAGTAATTTTTATGTTATTTTTATCTGTAATGTACGCAGATAATTGCAATAATGAGCAAAATGATTATAAAGTAGCTGTATTAGAATATAAAATTGCTATACAAAATTTAGATCAACAAGAGCAAATGGATTTGGATACACAATTAGCTAATTACTCTAGAAAGAATCTAAAAACTCAAGCAGATATAATAGATGAGATAACTAGTCCTAATTATAATTCTTATCAATCTATTAAAAATAGAAATAGAGATCAAGTTAATCAAATAAAAGATATTTTTAATATACAAAATGAGGTTAGGAATTTTTATGATAGACAAAGAATAACAGCTCTTGAAAAATTAAATTTAGCAAAGTTGAAACTACAAAGATGTAAAAATAAAAGGTGAGTTTATAGAAACTTTGGAGTAATTATGGATATTTTTTTTATTTTAGCTTATTATATCGATTTTATTTTCAAGGTTGATTTATTTTCTTTTGTTGATAATGATTTTATTCAAAGTGTCAATTATAGATCAGGTGGTAATATATCAAAACTTGATTCTATACTTGGCATAGTCGCTTCAATATTTGTGAAGTTAATATTTTGCATAATTATAATCGTGGCTATTTTAAGCTATATTTTATAAAAACTACGCGATAAATCTTAGTATGTTTTATATGGAATATCGTGTTTGTTAGTATGAATTATCATAAAAGTCATATTGATATTGACTAAAATATCTCCATAATGCTTATATCAAACCATAAAAGATTAAATTTAAGCAAAATTCCATAAATTACTGCACTAAGTAATCCTGCGAAAATTCCTGCTAAAACATCATCTAGCATTACGCCTAACCCACCCTTAACTTTTTTATCGATTTTGCCTATGATAGAAGGTTTGGTGATATCAAAAAACCTAAATAAAATAAAAGAAAGTAAAAAAGTAAAAATACTCTGCCCGCAAATTGCTAAGGCTAAAAATACCCCAACAACTTCATCTATCACAATATGTTTATCATCGTGTTTACCTGTTTTGTTTTCATACTGATCGATAATTTTTATAGAGATTAAAAAAAGTAAAATTGCAAATAAGATCAAAGTTCCTATGCCCAAATACCTTAAAATAAAAAATGCAGGGAATAGCGCTGCTATGGTTCCAAAAGTTCCTGGAGCTTTATTAATACTACCTGAATAAAAAAAAGTTAAAAATAGTTTTTGCATTATCACACCATATAAGACATTTGATGAAGCTTTATAAGTTGTTCATAAAATTCTTTATCACTTCTATATTCTAAAATTCCATGTGTTGGAAATAAATTACTATAAATGTTTTGTTTATTATGAAAACGATTTGGAAAAAGTTCTGATAAAATCAGGGCAGAAATTTCTCTTCTTATAAAAACTGCTGGTGGAATGATACCAAGTCTAAGTAAATTTTTTAAAGAATCTCCGTGATATTTCATATGATGATGTGCTCCATGAGGACAAGATTTGGCACTAACTATCATTTTGCATTCATCGCAAAATACGAACTCAGGAAGAATGGTTACTTCTATATTATAATCTTTCGCAAAATCATCAAGTATTGTAAAAGTTCTATTATGATTAAAAAACATTCCAAGTCCAGCATGATTTTGTCCTACAAAAACTTTATTACAATTAAAACTTTTTGCTAAGGCACATTCTAAAACAGGGTTTAAGTGGGAAGCAAAAATTTTTATATTGTGTAAAGGTATAAGTACAACTCTTGAAGAAGGTAAATAATTTTGTGCAAATATATCAAAACATCGTTTTTTAAGATTTAAACTTAAGCCATTACTTTCATAAGATTCTATTAAAAAAATTACTACTAAATCAGATTGCTCTATAGACCATCTTAGAATTCTTTCATGGGCTCTATGAAAAGGATCAAAGCTTGATACTATGGCGGTAATATTAGAAGGATTTAATCTCTTTGTAATTTTTTCAAAGTCTTTTTTGATAGCCTTAATACGATTTTGATAAATTTCAATTTCTCCACTGATGCAAATTTCTCTAAAATCTTCTATAGAGCAAATGTTAGGCCTAAAAATATCATTGTTATTTTTATCATTTTTAAATTTACTTTCAAAAATGATATGTCCTACTATTTGATTGTTACAGATAAATTCTAATTTGTCTTTTTCTTTTGCATTTTCTATCGCTTTTTTATTTTCGTTACTTGGAGCAAACGTTAATGCATAAGGAATTTTATGTTGATCAATCATACCAGTTTTTAGAAATTGATCCCTTTGTTTTTCATTCATTAATTTTGTAAATGATCCAAAAATTCCTTCTTTTATGAAACATAAAACTTCATATTCTTCTTCTGAAATGATAATACTATTTTTTCTTGCTGATGCCATATTTTTTCCTTTTTTCCCATAAAGACTTTCTTGAAATTCCTAATTTTTTAGATAAATCTGTATCAGGAAATACATTTTGATAACTTAATATAATATGTTTGACATAATCATCTATAGTTAAAATTCCATTACTTTCGAAGTTTTTTTCTTCATCTATAAGCTCTAAAGTTTGGAAATTCTTGTTTTCTATATTGTTGTTTGTGTGAATAATAATAGATTTTTTGGTTGCTAAATTTAATATTTTTTCTTTTTCTAATGGTTTTAGGCTTTGAAAATTTGTAAGATAATATGTATTGGTATCTTTTAAAATTTTATCTAAATTATGAGGATGAGAAAGATTTACATACACACTTGCAATATTATTTTGTTTAGAATAATTAAATACAAAACAATCTGCTTGTATTTGATTATTTGCTTTTAAAATCAATGGTAGCTTAATTTTTTTATAGTCAAAATGAGCTATTTTAATGGTTTCAAATTTATGTTTTAAATAAGCTTCATAGGTATGGTTTAAAATTTCCATTTTCTTAAAATCTTGAAAATGTTTAATTTTACGCGTAAGTTCTTCTATCATAAAGGGTTTTTGTATATAATCACTTGCCCCTGCTTTAAGTGGTGATAAAACCGTATCTGAGCTTATGTATGAGATTAATAAAATGATAATTTTGTGTTTAAATGTTTCTACTATAAATTCAAAATTAGCTATACTAGTAGAAAGTAATATGATTTCATACTCATAATGTGTTAATTCATTAGTGCTTGTGATAATATCGCAGTTGTAGCCTATTGAATTTAATTTTGAACCTATACTTTGAGCTAAATAAAATTCATTTTCAACAATTAATACTTTCATTGCTTTGTCCAATCATAATATTTTAAATTTACACTTGTTAAAACAGCGATTCCTTCTTTTCTACCTACAAAACCCAAATGCTCTGTCGTAGTGGCTTTTACATTAATTTTATTTGGAGTAATTTTCAAAAATTTAGCAATATTAAAAATAATTTTATCTTTAAAATCTTTCATTTTAGGCGTTTGAGCTATTATTGTAATGTCAGTATTGACAAGTTCAAAGCCATAATTTTGAATTAAATCATAACTTTGTTGCAATAAATGCATAGAATTTGCATTTTTATATTGTTTATCAGTATCTGGGAATAATTCACCTATATCACCAAGTCCTGCTGCTCCTAAAAGTGCGTCAATTAAAGAGTGTGCTAAAACATCTCCATCAGAATGGGCTTTAAGCCCCATATTAGGATGAATTTCTATACCACCTAAAATTAGAGGTCTTTGTTCTCCAAATTCATGTACATCAAATCCATTCCCACTAAAAATATCTTGAGAAGGTTTTGGTAAATTTAGACTTTTCAAATCCTCTTTATAGGTGATTTTTTTAGCCATCTCATCACCTTGTATATACCAAATTTTACCCCCAATAGCTTGTATAGCAGTACTATCATCTGTAAAATTTACATTTTTTTCTAAAGCTTTTTTTAGCATAGTCGTTTTAGAAAGTTGCGGAGTTTGTATGAGTTTGATTTTTTCTCTTTCTATGATATTTTGTTGATAAATTGTGGTATCAGCTACCTTTAAAACAGGACTGATGCAATCGGCTTTATCATAATTCTCCATTAGATTATTAAATAGATTATTGCTAATTAAAACCCTAGCTACATCGCTTACTAAAACATATTCACTTTGAATTAAATTTAAAGCATTGAGCAAAGATTGAGCTCTTGTTTTTCCACCTTTAACAAAATTATATTCAGGAGCAAATTTTTTCATGTAAGAAATATTACTAGAAGTAACAATTACTTGCTTAAAAGGATAAAAAGAACTGATATTTTTTGTAGCATAAAGCCATAATGGTAAATCATTTAGTCTTAAAAATTGCTTTTTTACAGGAAGATTAAATCTTGAAGAATCCCCAGCAGAAAGCATAATCAAGGAAATATCTAACATTTGTTACACCTTAATTTTCATAAATGTTACAATATTATACACAATAAAAGCCAAAATTAATATTTATACTAGTAGAATTATTTTTTTGACAATCAAGGAGAAAAATGTGAAAGAAAAAATTGAAGAGAGATTAAAGCAAGTCATATATCCAGGATTTAAAAAAGATATTGTGAGTTTTGGTTTTGTAAAAAAGATTGAAACTGATGGTAAAAAAGCTCATATTGTTGTTGAAATTGTATCAGCCAATGCACAGATAGCACAAGAATTAAAACTAAATATTGTAAATACTTTGAAGGATTTAAATTTAGAACTTAATTTAGAGTTGATTCAACCTCAAATTCCTGAAGAAAAGAGTAATTCAAGAAGTGGAAAGAATATTGCACCGCAAATTAAGAATTTTCTTATGATTTCAAGTGGTAAGGGAGGGGTTGGAAAGAGTACTACTACTTTAAATTTGGCAATATCTTTAGCAAAAATGGGAAAAAGAGTTGGACTTTTAGATGCTGATATTTATGGACCTAATATACCAAGAATGTTAGGTGAGAGTAAAAGTAAGCCAGAAATAGTGGGTCAAAAAATTCGTCCTATTTTGTCTCATGGGGTTTATATGATGAGTATGGGTGTGTTGATAGAAGAGGGTAAAGGTCTCATGTGGCGTGGTTCTATGATAATGAAAGCTATAGAACAATTATTAGCTGATGTGCTTTGGCCAGAACTTGATATATTATTACTTGATATGCCTCCAGGTACAGGTGATGCACAAATTACTTTAGCGCAAAGTGTTCCAGTAAGTGCAGGAGTATGTGTAAGTACTCCGCAAATTGTATCTTTAGATGATAGTAAAAGAGCACTTGATATGTTTGAAAAGCTTCATATTCCAATAGCAGGTATTGTGGAAAATATGAGTGGATTTTTATGTCCTGATAATGGTAAAGAATATGATATTTTTGGAAAAGGTACTACTGAAGAGATGGCAAAGTCGTATAAATGTGATATCTTAGCTCAAATTCCTATTGAAATGAGTATAAGAGAAGGTGGTGACGAAGGTAAGCCTGTGAGTTTTTATCTTCCAGAAAGTATAAGCTCAAAAAGATATTTGCAAGCTGCAGAAAAAATTTGGGATTTTATAGAAAAAGTAAATCAGGAAGGCAAAGTAGGTAATTCAGCAATACAACCGATAACAAATGGCAAGAGTGCTTGCTCACAATAAGGAGATAAAATGGCTATTGAAAGTAAAGAAGAATTTTTAAATTTGGTTAAACAAATTGAGCAAAAAATAAATTATAAAAAACCTAAAGCTTTCGGCGTAGCAAGACTTGATCTCAGTCAAGTAGATGCAAGTAAAAAAATGCAAGCTTCTTTTGCTTTGGTAAATTATGAACAAAATTATGCATCAGCAGCTATTATGTTTGAGGCATTTTTTAGAAGAGGAATTGAAATTGATTTTAATGAAAGTGAATTCACAGGTACATTAATTAAGGAAGATTTGGATTTTGCACTAGAATGCTTTAAGCCATTTTTGGAAGAACAAGGTCATAAAAATATTGATATTATAAAAGCAGTTAGGGAAAATTTTAGAGAAAATGAATTTGCTTTTGTGTGTATGTTTGAAAATGAAGCTCCAAAAACATTAGAAAATGTATATTTGAAGCTATATTTGCTTTCTAGTAAGAAAGTTGAACTTAGGAGTTTAAATTTAAATGGTGCTTTTGGACTTTTACCAAATGTTGCTTGGAGCGATAATTATCCTATAGATTTGGATTTTTTAAGAGAAAATGAGATTGATCTTAAGATGAGTAAAAGATATCCTAAGATTGATTATGTAGATAAATTTCCAAGATTTTTAGCTCATATTATTCCTGAGGATAATACTAGAATTTTAGAAAGTTCAAAAGTTAGAATGGGTGCTGTATTAGCTTCTGGAACGACAATTATGCCAGGAGCTGCTTATGTTAATTTTAATGCAGGAACAACCGGTGCTTGTATGGTGGAGGGGCGTATTAGTTCTTCAGCTGTTGTAGGCGAAGGTAGCGATGTTGGAGGTGGTGCATCAATACTTGGAGTATTAAGTGGCACTAGTGGAAATGCTATTAGTATAGGTAAAGCTTGTCTTTTAGGTGCAAATTCAGTCACAGGAATTCCATTAGGAGATAATTGCATTGTGGATGCGGGTATAGCAGTGTTAGAAGGTACTAAATTTGTACTTAAAAATAAAGAAGAATTGCAAAAAATTAACTCTAATTTTAAATTTGACAAAGATATATACAAAGGATTGGAATTGGCTAATTTAAATGGACTTCATTTTAGACAAGATTCAATTACAGGTGCAATGATAGTGACTTTGAATAAAAAAGCAATAAAATTAAATGAAGATTTGCATTAAGCAGGAATATCCTGCTTAATTACATTGAACAAGTGTTTTGAATAGTTGAATTTAGCATCCAAAGTACTTTTTCATATTTAGCTATATTTTCTTGAGCAAATGCTGCTGTTGTAGTGTCACTAGCTTTCTCTGATACTTCATTTAATTTTTTAAATTCAGATAAAAGATATTTATAATCTTCTCTTATGAGTTCTAATACTTCGACTGGAGTAAAACATTCTTTTTGAGTTTTTGGAGCTCCAGCATTTTCTAATAATTTATTTGGACATATTATAGCTTTTTCTCCAAGTTGTAAAACTCTTTCAGCACATTCATCAAATAGCTGAGCCATTTCTTCATATGCTTTTTCTGTGTATTCATGAACTGAAAAAAACTGAAGTCCTTTTACATTCCAATGATAATTATGAAATTTAATCCATAAACTATGAGCATCTGCTTGTAATTGTAATAATTGTTTAGTAACTGACATGTTATCTCCTTTTTTATATTTTAAAATATTATAACATAATTTTATTAAATAATAAAAATTATTATTTAATAATAAATATATTATAAGTTATTCCGTTTTCATTATACTCTTTTTTTATAATAATGCAAATTTATTTACTAAGCATATTTTTTAGAATAAGCTTACCGACTTCAACGCCTGGTTGGTTATAAGTGTCAATACCAAGCATAATTCCACAAGCTGAAGTAAATAATTCATAATAATACATCAAATATCCACAATGCCAAGCATCTAAAGTTTCAAGTTCTATGATATCTACGCTTAAATTTTCAGCTATTAAAGCTTGTGCAGTCGCATCACATTGAGCATTTAAAAGATCGTGTAGATTTATTTCATTGGTAAAATCACAATTTTGTAGATAATTAAAACTTATATTTGGAATCAAAGGAGCTTTATAGCTATCTTTAATTTTTAAAAAAGTTATAGTTTTATCCTTAGGTCCATCCATAATAAGCTGTAAAAAACTATGCTGATCTCTAGCTCCAATTAAAGCAACTGGGGTTAAACCAATGCGTTTATAACCTTGTTTCTTTCCTAAACTCTCGGCTATTAATTGAACATACCATTCATTAAAAGCTTTAAATGCATCTCCATATGAAAAAAGAACATTGATATGAGCGTTTTTATGCGTACAATAATGATAAGCTTTTTGTAAAATTGTTGTATCTTTTTTTTCAAAAAAATCAATAAAACAAGCTTTTGCTCCTTTTAATAAAGCCTCTGTGTCATAATTACAAAAACTTAAAGGTACTATGCCAATAGCAGATAAAACACTAAATCTACCGCCAACATTTTTAGGTATAAAAAAACATTTTATATTTAATTCATCTGCTAGTTTATGAAGTTTAGAATTTAAATCTGTAATGAAAACAAAATATTTGTGTAAATTCATACATTTAAAATTAAAATGCGCTATGATGAGTTTAAATAAAGAAATTACTTCTATTGTAGTGCCTGACTTACTTGCAATAACAAATAGTGTTTCTTCTGGATTTAATTTTTGCATTGTATGAGTAAAAATATGAGAAGAGGTATTATCAATAATAAAAAGATTTTTATCTGCGCAAGAATCGAATAAAAGTTCTTTTAAAGCTTTAACTCCACAGCTTGATCCACCCATACCTACTAAAACAATATTTTTTATATGAGATTTTTTTGCTATAAATTCTTTACTTTCTTGAATTAAATTTAAACTTGTATCTACTAGATGATAATATCCTATGTCACCACTTTGTAATTCATCATTCATTCTATTAGCATAAGCAGTGATTTTAGATAAATCTTGTAATTTAAAGTGTAAAGTATTATTTAGCATTTATTTTTCTTATAAAAATAATTTGTTGCTTCGATAAAGCCTTCTACGCTACCACAATCAAATCTTTTGCCTTTAAATTTGTAAGCTAGTACCATATTGTTGGTTGCTTGAGACAATAAAGCATCTGTTAATTGAATTTCACCATTTTTACCTGCTTTTGTGTTTTCTAAGATTCCAAAAATATCTGGAGTTAAAATATATCTTCCTATGATAGCTAAGTTACTTGGTGCATCTTTTATATCAGGTTTTTCTATCATAGAATTTACCATAATTAAATCTCCTTCAACATTGTTGCCAGCGATAATCCCATAATTTGAAACTTGTTCATTTTCTACTTCCATAACAGCAACAATAGAACAACGATATTTTTCATAAATTTTTACCATTTGTGCCATAACATTTATACCATCTTCGTTTATACACAAATCATCTGCTAAGATTACTCCAAATGCTTCATCTTGTACTAAGGGTTTTGCTTTTAATACCGCATCACCTAAACCTTTCATCTCATTTTGTCTTGTAAAAGTAAAAGTGCATCGATTGATTAAAGTCCTAATTTCACTTAATAGATATTCTTTATTAGTACCTGCAATTTGGTGTTCAAGTTCGTAAGATATATCAAAATAATCTTCCAAAGCTCTTTTTCCTCTACCTGTTACAAACCCCATAGTTTCCATACCAGCTTCTAAAGCTTCATCTACTCCATAATGTATGAGTGGTTTTGTTAATATAGGCAACATTTCTTTAGGTAGGGTTTTTGTAGCAGGTAAAAATCTTGTTCCATATCCGGCTGCAGGAAATACACAAGTTTGAAGCATAAGTTATTCCTTAAATTTTTATAAGTTGATTTAATTATAATTTTGCTGATTATATCAAATTCTAAGGTAAAAATGAGAACTATTGATCAAATTTATCAAGCTAAAATTGAAATTAAAAAATCAAATTTCTTAGCTTTTTTATGTCCATATAAAGATTTTAAAAATTTAATAAAAGAGCTTAAAAGTGAGCATTTAAAAGCAGTGCATTTTGTTTATGCTTATAGATATTTAAACGAATACAAACAAATCGTTGAAGATAAAAGTGATGATGGTGAGCCTAAAGGAAGTTCTGCTATGCCTTGTTTAAATGTTTTAAGGGGAGCCTTTCTTATTAATTGTGCGGTAATAGTTGTGCGGTATTTTGGTGGTATAAAACTTGGTGTTGGAGGATTGGTAAGAGCTTATAGCGAAGCCACTAATGCTGTTGTTTTAAATGCGAAACTTTTAGAATTTGAATTAAAACAAGCCTTAAATTTGTGTATTCCTTTTGCAGTTTATTCTAGATTTGAATATTTTTTGAATAAAAATAATATTAATTTTGAGAGAAAATTTACAGAATGTGTAGAATTAACAATTTATGTTAATGAAAAAGAAGAAAAAGATTTTAAAAATTTTGCAAAAGAATTTGAAATTAAAGAAATATAAATCTATAAAAGTAAGCTAAAGCGCTTACTTTTATAATGAATTTAATAAATCTTTTACCATGTCTTTGGAATCAGATTCATTTGTTAAATGTGTTTGGATAGGTGTTTCATTGTGCTGATTTCTAAAGCGATAATTGTAGATATTTGACATATTAGAACTATAAATTCCATGGCCAAATTTATCATGATTTGTGGCTTTAGAAAAAAATTCATCAAATTTAGCACCTTGTTCATTAAGATTTTCATCAATATTTTGATTGAGCAAAGACATAAAATCTTCATTATTTTTCTGAAAATCTTTATAGACACTTTGACTATAACCATATTCTTTAACAGATAAATTATCGTTAATTTGCATGTTATCTCCTTTCATAAATATTGCAAGGAGTAACAAGCAAAAAATATTCCTTAGTCTCCGTGGGTCGGATGATATTCAGCTTCTATTTCATTGTTTTTTATAAATTCTTCTCTGGCTTTGTGGCAGCGTTCGTCTCTAATTTTTCTATAAGCAATTTTGCTTTGTAATTCTTTTTCATTTAATGGGCGTTCTTCTAAAAATGAAATATGAAAATATGTATCATCTTCTTTAGAATAAAGATTATAAAAATCCACATAATCAAAATAATCTTTTTCACTTTGAAAATTCACACTTTCTTCTATATATATAGTAGGACCAAAACCTTTGTGATTTTGTGTAAAATGTCCAAATCCTGCAGCATATTTTATTTTAAATGAATTCATTCTAAACCTCCTAAAAATTCTTCATAACTTCCTTTAAAGTCTGTTAACTGACCATTTTCTAAAAACCATATGCGATTTGCAAAAGCATTAATTAATTCCCTATCGTGACTAATGCAAATCACACAACCTTTAAAATTATATAAAGCTTCTCCTAATGCAATAATACTCTCAAGATCTAAGTGATTATCTGGCTCATCTAAAAGTAAAAAATTTCCTCGTTCTAGCATAAGTTTTGAAAGCATCAGACGATGTTTTTCTCCACCACTTAAACTTGCTGCCACTTTTTCTTGATCATTTCCACTAAAGAGTATTCTTCCAAGACATTTTCGAATTTCATCTAAGTCTTTAAATTTTTCACTCATTAGCCATTCATAAAGTTTTAAATTTTCATTAATTAAATTTGTAGTATCTTGAGCAAAATAACTCATTTCTATAGTAGCACCTATATGAATATTTCCATTATCAGGTTGTAATTTTGATGCGATGATTTTAGCTAAAGTACTTTTTCCAACACCATTTGCACCTATTAAAGCTATTTTATCACCTTTTTCTAATTTTAATTCTAAATTTTCAAATAAAGTTTTATCATAAGCTTTACTTATATTTTTTAATTCTAAAACTTCATTACCTATTTCTCTATTAGCTCTAAAAACTATGCTAGGATCGCGTCTATTTGAAGTTTTAATTTCTTCAAGTTCAAGTTTTTCTAAAGCTTTAGCTCTACTTGTTGCTTGTTTGGCCTTAGAAGCATTTGCACTAAAACGACGAATGAAATTTTCTAATTCTTCTCTTTCTTTTAAGGTTTTATCTCGCTTAAGTTCAGCTTGTTTGGCAAGCAAAGTTGAAGCCATGTACCAATCATCATAATTTCCAGCAAAATCTCGAATTTGTTTAAAATCAACATCTAAAATTCTTGTACAAACTTTATTTAAAAAATGTCTATCATGACTAATCACCACTAAAGTACCATCATGTCTTAAAAGTTCGTTTTCAAGCCAAGATATTGCTTCTAAATCAAGGTTATTTGTGGGTTCATCTAAAAATAAAATATCAGCTCCTAAAAATAAAACTTGAGCTAATAAAACTTTAAATTTATCCGCACTTTGTAAAGTGCTCATTAAAGCGTTAAAATCTTTGATATTTAAAGAGCTAAGAATTTTTTCACATCTAAGTTCGCAATCATAATTTGGGTCTTCTTCTGCGGTAATTATTTCAAGTTCACTTAACCTGTCATTGATTTCATCTGTGAATTCTTCACTCATATAAAGTTTTTCTTTTTCTTTTAGTGCATCATATAATCTTTTATTTGCACACATTACTGTATCTTTTACAGTATAATTTTCAAAAGCAAATTGATCTTGACTTAAAACAGCGATTTTTAAATTTGGATCTATGCATATTTCTCCACTACTTGATTCTATTTCGCCTGAGAGAATTTTTAAAAAGGTTGATTTTCCTGCGCCATTTGCGCCTATAAGTCCATATCTTTCACCACGGTTTAATTTTAAATTTACATCTTCAAATAAAAGTTGGTTTGCAAAACGCATAGTGAGATTTTTAACTTCCACCATGAATATTCCTAAGTTTTTTGCTTGAAATTGTATCAAATAATGAGTATTATTTGAAATCTTTTATAGAAATTTCTTTTAAAAATTTCTTATTATCTTCAAGAAAATCATAAAATACATCTATTGCAAAACCTGTAACAATCTCAATATAAATTTCTGATTCTAATTGTGTTATGTTATAAATTCCTTCTATTTTTATATACTCTGCCATATCAACATCATTAACATCTATTGCTAGGGCTGAAAATAAAAAAGGTGAAGAAGCTTTAACACTGCAATGTCTAATATTTGGAATATTACTGTCAATGATAAATTTAAAATTTTGAAAACCAAAGTTAAAATTTTTAATTCCATTAAAAACTTCAATTTTATTTTTTTCAAAAAATGTAGCTGGTTCAAAATCACTTTGATTTAATTTTTCTTTTATAGCTGTATTAAACATTTCATCATAGTGTGATATATAAAAATCCTTTAATTTCTGGTCTAAAAGAGTGATGATTTTTGGATCATCACATTTTGGTAAAAAATTTGCAAAAACAAAAGTATGAAAAAGTAAGAATAAAATAATTTTTTTCATAGAAAACCTTTAGATTATTTTTGAATTAATTTTCCATTTTCAAATTTTTGCTCGTCTATTATAGCGCCATTTCTATATTTTCTAAAAATACCATTTTTTAAATCATTTTTATATTCTTCTTCTGACATTAAGGCTCCATCTGGATTATATTCTTTAAAAATTCCATCTTTTTTACCATCTTTGTTGTAGTTTTGCTCTGAAACGATATTCCCATTAGAAGCATATAATTTATAAGCACCAATATATTTTCCATTTTTATAAGTTCCTTCGACTTCTATTTTTCCATCGTCATAATAAGATTTAAATTGTCCATCATATTGATTGTTTTTAGTTTGTGCTTCAAGTTGGAGTTGTCCATTTTCAAAATATTGTTTTACAAATCCTTCTTTTTTACCATCTTTATACTCTTCTTCACTTTGTAATTGTCCATTACTAAAAAAAGTTCTTTTTATTCCATGAATTCTAGACTGAGAATTGTAAGGAATTTCTTCTTTAAGATTTCCATTTGTATATTGACTTTGGTTTATTTTGACTGTATCACTCGGTTGTCCTGGAAATTTTTCTCCACCACATGCTACAAATAAACTTGCTAATCCTGCTATAAAAGCAATTTTAATTTTTTTATTCATTTTTTTATCCTTTGATATTATTTTTTCATTTTGTATAATTATTGCTTGCTGTGATTTATTTATGAAAGACCATATTAAACAAACAATCCATACTATTAAAGTCCATCCCAGCAATAAGTTTAAAGCAATAATTGCAAACCAGTTGCTATGTTTTCTACAAAGTGCTATTACTGATGGAAGCATATATAATGTAAATATTATAATAGCTGTAGTATTACCTATTTCTTCAGCACTCACATTTAACTCCTCCTTAATTTTTTAACTTAGATTTTATTTTCAAAATTATAAAAAATAAATATAAAATAAATCTTAAAATAAATAATATTTATATTTTTATATTAAATAAAGAATAAATATTATGTTGTTTGCTTTTAAAGATTATTGAAGTATCTTTACCAAATTATATTTGAAAAAGATATTTAAAATGACAAAACGAGATATAGCAGGCTTTTTAGGTGTTGATGTTCAAACTTTACGGAATTGGAAAAAAACACGTCCTAACCTTTATCGCATAATTATGCAAGGATTGGCTTTTGAAGAAGCTGTCAAGGAAAGTAAAGAATATTATGAAAAACTTTCATCAATTCAAAAAGATGTGCAAAAATATGTATTAAAAAAATAGATTTATTTTTATTGTATAATTTCAGGATTATTTTTTATTTAAGGTTATTGATTGAGTTTGGTTTTATTATCTTTTTTACCTTCTTTGAGTTTTGTTCTAGAAATTTTAGCCTTATGCCTAGCTTATTTTTTTAAACAAAATAAAATCTTTTTCTTACTTTTGTTGATTTTGTGTGCTAGAAGTCTTTCTTTGGTTGCTAGTGAATACCAAGCACATTTGTTTATTTCTATATTTTTACCATTTTCATATGTGCTTTTTGTTTTTTTGCAAGATAGTAAATTAGTTTTTGAAAAAATAAATTTTATTAAATTTACCTATATCATTTTTATTAGCATTATTGCTTTGATTCTTAGCACAAATACAAATTTTAATTCTTATATAACAAGTGAAATTTTTGGTTTTTATAATGGATTTTTTAAGCCTATTAGTGAATTTAGCTATTGTATATTTTGGGTAGGATTTATATTTTTATTATTTTCGTATTTTAAAAACAATGATTTTCATTTTTTATTTGCTTATGTAGGTTTGAGTGTGCAATTTTTATTTTACAATAATGTAGATTTAGGATATTATGAATTTGCATCTTTAGTTTTTATAACTTTTTTGATATATAAAGCTTATAAAATAGCTTTTTTTGACAGCATTACAAATTTACCAAATTTAAAAGCTTTAAGAAGATACTCACAAGGATTAGAAAATTTTCATTTAGCAGTAATTAAACTTAAAAATCTTAATCAAATTCGTGATGATAAGGGATATAAGATGCAAGAGTATGTTTTGCATTCTTTTACTAAAATTCTTAAAAAAGCATTGCATGCTAGAATTTTTAAAGATGAGAGAGATTATTTAATAATTGTTTTTGAAGAAGAAAGTGTAGCGTTTGTGCAGAGCAAATTACAAATGCTAGAGAATTTTATGCAAAAATATATCTTTGAATTTAATGAAGAAAGTGCTAAGTTGGAAATTTCGCTTTGTTTATCAAATGAAAATACTGACATAGAAAAAAGTATTAAGCAAGCTAAAATTGAGCTTAAAAAAATAAAGGAATTATGATGTTAGATTTGATTTTTAGAGAATATGATATTAGAGGTCTTTATCCTAGTGAACTTAACGAAAAGAGTGTTAAAGCTATAGGCTATGCTTTAGGCTTAGTGATGAAAGAAAAAAAATGCCATAAAATTAGTGTGGGTTATGATGCAAGATATAGTGCAAATGAGCTTTTTAATTATTTAATAAGTGGATTAAATAAAGCTGGTATGAAAGTATACAATATAGGATTAGGTCCAACTCCTATGGGATATTTTAGTTTATTTTTTGATGATATGTTTGATGCAAATATTATGATAACAGGATCACATAATCCTAAAGAATACAATGGTTTTAAAATTACTATCAATAAAGAAAGTTTTTTTGGTGAAAATTTAAAAATTCTTTCCAAGAAAGTACAAAAATATTTAAATATAAATATAGAGGATAATTTTCAATGTGAGGCTTATGATATAAAAAATGCGTATATAGATTTCTTAGTTAAGCATTTTAATCATCTTAGAAATTATAAGGAAAAAATTGTTATTGATTGTGCTAATGGAGCCACTGGTGTAATTATTAGACCTTTAACTGAAAAATTAGGTCTTAATGTGCAAATCTTATTCGAAGAAGCAGATGGTAATTTTCCAAATCACGCGCCTGATCCAACGGAACTTGAAAATTTGTATGTCTTACAAGAAGTTTTAAAAAAAGATATGCAAGCGAAAATGGGCTTTGCCTTTGATGGAGATGGAGATCGTTTGGTGGTTGTAAGCGGCGATTATGTTTTTAAAGGTGATGAGCTTTGTTATTTATTTGCTAAAAATATTGAAAATCCTAGAGTTTTAGGGGAAGTAAAATGTTCTAAAAATCTTTTTGATGAAGTGGCTAAATTTGGTTTTATTATGATGGGTAAAACAGGACATTCTAATATCAAAGCAATGATGAAAGAACATAATATAGATTTAGCAGCAGAATTAAGTGGTCATATCTTTTTTAAAGATAGATATTTTGGCTATGATGATGGAATTTATGCATTTTTGAGGACTTTAGAGCTTTTAGCAAAAAATTATAATCTCAAGGCTTTAGTTGATGAACTACCAAAACTTTATGCAAGTGATGAGGTGAAGTTAAAGGTTAGTGAAGAAAATAAGTTCCAAATTATAGAAAAATTTAAAGAAAAAGTAAAAGCTAATATTTTTGAAAATATGCTCGAATGTAATGAAATTGATGGTGTAAGAATTATTTTTGAAAATGGTTGGGCGCTTTTGCGTGCTTCAAATACAAGCCCTTATCTTATTATGAGAACAGAAGCTACAACTAAAGATTTTAAAGATTTTCTTCAAGCAAAAGTGAAAGAAACCTATAAACTTATTTTAAAAGAGCTTGCATAAGCTCATTGCAATCAATGTGGTTTTGGTACAAATATGCTCTTAAAAGCTTAGGAATTTTCGCCTTTCTATAATTTTCTTTAAATTCTTTAGGAATTTTTTCGCAAATAGTAAAAGGAAAAATTAAAGCTTTATTTTGGATATATACAATAGCAATTTTATGAGAAATTACTCCATCGTGTTTTAAAGCTTCTTGGCGTTGTTTGAAGCTTAAAAGTATGCCTAAGCGTTTAAAGCATTTAGCGATCACACTTTCGTGTTTAAAACAAATATAAATTCCACAAAAAACATCAAATTTATTTTCAAAAAACATCAAATCTTTTTCTAAATATTTAAAAGTATTTTTAACTCCATTTTCAAATTTGAGTAAAAATTCATTTGTATAATTAATTCTTATATGATTTCTAAAATATTTTTCATCTTGATTACTTTCATCATTAAAATATTTAATGTTTTCTTGTTTTAAAAAATTTATAATTTCGTTTTTACTAGTATTTAATAAGGGTCTAATGATAGTAAAATTTTCTCTTTGTTCTATGTCTTTAAAGCCCAATAGCTCCACAAAACCAGCACCTTTACTAACTTGCATTAAAAACCATTCAAATTTATCATTTAAATTATGGGCTAAAATTAGATTATCATAATGATATTTTTTGCAAATTTCATTAAAAAAATCATAGCGCACTTGCCTTGCGTTTGCTTCAAAATTTTTTTCTATCTTAGGTGCTATTTTGATAAAAATTTTTTTATTGTATTTTTTAGCTAATTCTTTGGCACTTTGTTCTTCTATATCACTACTTAAGCGTGTTTTATAATTAATAAATATCAAATCAAATTCTATATTTTTTTCTAAAAGTATAAAAAACAAAGCACTAGAATCACTACCATGAGAAAAGGCTAAAAGATTTTTTCCTTGTGTTAAAATATTATAGTATTGTTCTATCATTTTTATAATTTAAATTTTTTATCTACTTTTTAGACATATTTAATATTTTGACTAGTTGTTATTTCTTTCTTAAAGCTTTAGCAATAAGTTTTTTGTCTATATTATCAAGTAACTCACACTCATAAATTTCACCCATAATTAAATCTCCACAATCACTTTCATTAATAAGAATTTCGCCATCAATATTTCTATCCCAGCAAATATCCTTAGCTCCTATAAAAAAGTCACCTTCGCTACTTTTTCCCTCACAAAATGCTAGAATTTTTTTGCCAACTTGTCTTTTGAAACTTGATTCTATGCATTCATCAACAATTTTTTCTATAGTTTTTAATCTTTTATTGATGATTTTGCTAGGAATTTGTTCCATGTTAAAAGCTGCAGTGTCTTCTTCTTTAGAATAGGCAAAAATACTAATCCTATCAAAACTAAATTCTTTTATAAAAGTACATAATTCTTCAAAATCTTCATCTCTTTCACCAGGATGCCCTATTATAAAACCTGTACGCAAAAATGAATTCGGAGCTTGTTTCATTAAATTTAAAAGTTCGATTAATTTTGCTTTATTGGCTCCACGTTTCATAATTTTAAGCATATTATCGCTTATATGTTGTAAAGGCATATCAAAATAATTTACAAAAACTTTTGAATTAATAATCTTTTCTATTACTTCTTTGCTGATGCTTGTTGGATATAAGTATAAAATTCTAGCTGCTTTTATTCCTTGAATACTTTCTATTGATTCAATAAGTTTTAAAAGTCCATTTTTCTGTCCTTGATCAAACAAATATGAGCTTGTATCTTGCGCGATAAAAGAAAAATCTTTATAACCTTTATCAACAAGAGTTTTAACTTCATTGACTATGCTTTTTAAAGATCGAGATTTTAGCTTACCTTTAAAACTAGGTATAGCGCAAAAAGAGCATTGTTGATTACAGCCTTCAGCAATTTTAATAAAAGCATGATAATTTGATCCTGTGATAACACGTTCAGTGTTTTCATTTTGTAAATAAGTAGAATTTGAAAAAAGATTGGTTTTTTTAAGTATCATTTCATCTATTTTTTCATAATCACCAACACCGCTAAAAAGATCTACTTCGGGTAATTCTTTCATTAATTCCTCTTGATAGCGTTGCATTAAGCATCCAGTTACTACTAACAAAGAATCTTTTTTTCTTTGTTCATGTAAATTTAAAATCGCATTAATACTTTCTTTTTTAGCACTTTCTATAAATCCACAAGTATTTACTATCAATACGTCAGCTTTGCTTGGTTCATCGCAAATTTCATATGTATTTAAACATCCAAGCATAATTTCACTATCAACTAAATTTTTATTACAACCTAAAGACATTAAAAAAAGTTTTGACATAATTCTCCTAAATACAATTTTTCAGAATGATAGTATAATATAAAAATAAAAATCAAGGCATTTACAATGAATAAAAAAGTCGGCGTAGTTATTCCCATATATAATGTAGAAAAATATCTAAGAGAATGTTTAGATAGTGTAATCAATCAAACTTATAAAAATTTAGAAATAGTATTAGTTAATGATGGAAGTACAGATGAAAATTCACTTAATATAGCTAAAGAATATACTTTAAAAGATGAAAGATTTATTTTATTTGATAAAGAAAATGGTGGACAAAGCACTGCTAGAAATGTAGGTATAGAATATTTTAGTGGAGAATATAAACTACAAAGTACAAACACAGAAAATGATTTAATAGAATTTAATGTAGAAAATAATCATTACAATATATACAAAGCTTATAAAAGCTCTAAAGTTTTTAATAATGAACAAGATTTAACTAACTTTACTTATCCTATTATAGATTATATTATCTTTTTAGATTCTGATGATTATTGGGAATTAAACTGCATAGAAGAATGTGTTCCTAGAATGGAGGGGGTTGAGATTGTTTGGTTTGATCATTTTTTTTATTATGATGATATAGAAAAACCAGATATAATACCAAGTACTATATTGGAAGGATATGGGTTGAATCATTCAGGTATAATTTCTTTAAAATATTGGCTGGACAGAACTGCTTATATAAAACAAAATTCTTTTTGGTTTGGTTGGCATGGTATGATAAATTTCAATTATCTGAAATTTATTAAACTTAAGTTTCTAGATAAAATTTCGCATGAAGATCATTATTTCGCTAAACTTTTATTTTTTCAATCTAAATATATATTTGTGTTGCTAAAGAAATTATATTTCTATAGACAAAGAACAGACAGTATAATGAGTTCAATAAAAAATCCTAATTTAAATAGTTTAGCTCTGTATAATAATTATATATATAAAGAATTCAAGGATATAAAATTAACAAGACAATATTATCGTCATAGTAGTTTATTTTTAACAGCGGCAATGGTTTTTAAATTTATAGAGGAAAATCAAGATAAACAATATATTGAAATATTTCAATATATTTTTAGTGAAAAATTGAAATTATGGAGAAATGAAATTTTACATTTTCCAGAGAAATGCTTAGGTTTTATATTATATGATATATTTCTTAAATTAATTAATCTTAGCAATTCTGCAGAATATACCTTACATTTTATAAGCGATTTTTTTAAAGATGTAATCATAGATAATAGTTTATATAATAAAAATTTATACGATCAAATAGAATCTAGAGGTTTGAAATTAGTAAGTAAAGCTAATAAAATTTTAAATTTGGAAAATATCATACAAGAAAAAGAAAAATTATTATCATTTCAAACTAAATATGGCACAGCAAGATCCCACATTCAAAATCAACTTTCTTATAAACTAGGTCAAGCTATGATAGTAAATTCTAAATCTTTCTTAGGTTATATAAGAATGCCTTTTGTATTATCTTATATAAAAGATAAACACAAACAAGAACAAAAAATCTATCAAGAAAAAATTAAAAAAGATCTTTCTTTAAAATTACCTTTTTTAGAACAATATCCTGATTATAAAGAAGCTTTAAAAGAAAAAGAATGTTTTACTTATAAACTAGGACAAGCTTTTATATAAGCTAATAAAAATTGGTATAAGGGCGGGTATATCAAATTATGGTTTGAAATTAGGAAGTTGAAAAGGGAATTTAAGCAAAATTAAATAATTTCTTTTTAATTTTTGCTAAAATTAAAAAATTAAATTATATTAAAATTAGAAAGAAAATTTTTATGGATAGTTACGAATATAGTGAGCTTTTAAAAAAGCTTAAAAATAAAGTTGGAAATATCGCTTCTATTATAAAGCCACAAGATATTATGATAAGATTAAAAGAAATAGAAGATTTAGAAAATTCTCCAAATTTTTGGAATGATATTAAGCAAGCTGGCGTTATAGGAAAAGAAAAAACTAAAATAGCTAATTTACTTAAAAAATACGAAAATGCTAATAATACTCTTAATGATGCTAGTGAGCTTTTTGAGCTTGCAAGTAGTGAAAATGATGATGAAACTATAGAAGCTTTGTTTGATGATGCTACAAATTTAGAAGAACTTATAGTAAGTCTTGAAATTTCTATGCTTTTAAGCGGAGAAAATGATAATAAAAATGCCATCGTCTCTATCCACCCTGGTGCAGGTGGCACTGAAAGTAATGATTGGGCTAGTATGCTTTATAGAATGTATTTAAGATTTTGTGAAAGAGAAGGTTTTAAAGTAGAAACTTTGGACTTTCAAGAAGGTGATGAAGCAGGGCTTAAGGATGTGAGTTTTTTAGTTAAGGGTGAGAATGCTTATGGGTATTTAAAAGCTGAAAATGGCATACACCGTCTTGTTAGAACTTCACCTTTTGATAGTGCAGGGCGTCGTCATACTAGCTTTTCTAGTGTGATGGTAAGTCCTGAGCTTGATGATGATATAGAGATAGAGATTGAAGAAAAAGATATAAGGATTGATTATTATAGAGCAAGTGGAGCTGGAGGGCAACATGTTAATAAAACAGAATCAGCTGTAAGAATCACGCATTTTCCAACAGGTATAGTAGTGCAATGTCAAAATGATAGAAGCCAACACAAAAATAAAGCCACAGCCTTTAAAATGCTAAAATCACGTCTTTATGAGCTTGAACTTATGAAGCAACAAGATGAGACCAATGCAAATGAAAAAAGTGAAATAGGTTGGGGCCATCAAATTCGTTCTTATGTGCTTTTTCCTTATCAGCAGGTAAAAGATAATCGTTCTAATGAAGCTTATGCTCAGGTTGATAATATTTTAGATGGGGATATTAAAAAAATAATTGAAGGTGTATTAATTACGCAAAAGTCGCAAAACTAAGATTTGGGGGTTAATATGAGACAAAAAATTTTAGTTTGTATTGATATTTTAGAACCTTGTAAAAATAGTGTAGATTATGGTATATATTTTGCTAAAAAATTAAATTTACCTTTGATGTTTTTATATGTTGTAGAATCAAATTTTACTAATACAGAGCTTGCTTGTAGCTTTGGAATAGGTTCTAGTGGATGCGTGATAGAAGATTTGGTTGAAGAACAAACTCAAAAGAATGAAAATTTATGTAAAGAAAGTAAAAAAATTTTAAAAGAATTGAGTCTTTACGCAAAAGACAAAGGTGTTGCTGAGTGCTTTGGTGTACAAAGAGATGGTGATTTAGAAGAAATTTTAAAAGACTATGATGGTAAGATGAGACTAGTTATAGCTGGATTAAAAGGTAATGGAGAAAAACAAAAGATAGGAAAGCACATAGAAGAATTAGTAAGAGCACTTAACGTGCCAATTTTACTGATAAATTCTGCTTTTAAAGAAATAAAAAGCGTTATGATGGCATATGATGGAAGCCAATTAGCAAAAAAAGCTATAACACAAGCAATACAAGCCCCACTTTTTAAAGATGCAAAGCGTTATGTAGTAAATGTATCTAACGATGAGAAAAATTCTTGGGAATTATTGTTGCAGGCAAATAAACTTTTTAAAGATGCAAATTTAACAATCGAAACTAAGCATCTAAATGGTGAAATTTGTAAAGCTTTGTTTGATTTTCAAGAGCAAAATAATGTAGATTTGCTTATAATGGGTGCGTATTCTCATCATTGGTTAAAAAGTATTCTTTTTGGAAGCTTAACAAATGAAATTTTAACAAAATCTAAAAAACCTTTATTGTTAATACGCTAGTTAGAAAATTACATAAAATAATTAACAAGAAAAATTCCTGATACTATAAGCCATACAAAAAGTACCAAAGCCATAAAAAAAGGTTTAAATCCTGCTTTTAAAATAACATTTCTATGTATATTGACACCTAATGCCACCATAGCAATAGAAAGCAAAAGTGTATCTATAATTGTAATTGTTGATTTTATGTAGGTTATAGCAAAATCAGTATTTAGTATATCTAAAGAACTAATTCCACTTGCTATTAAAAACCATAAAGCAAAATAAGGAATATTATCTTTTATACCAACTTTTTCACCATTTTTATTTAAAAATTTTAAAGAAAAAATTGCAAGAAATATTAAAAATGGAACTAACATTAAAACTCTGATCATTTTTTCAATAACAGCACTATCTCCAGCTTTTATGGCTTCTCCTGCAGCAACTGCATGCGCAACCTCATGTAGCGTAGCTCCCATAAAATATCCCATATGATTTAGATCAAAAAAGTTAAGCCAACCTAAATTCCAAGCAATAGGAAATAAAAACATTCCTAAAGTCCCAAAAACAACTACGGTGCAAATAGCTATACCAACTCTATCTGGACCACCTTTTATTATACTTTCACTAGCCATAACTGCTGCTGCACCACATATACTAGAACCACTACTAATTAACATACTTTCTTTTAAATCAAGTTTGAAAAATTTCCCAAGTAAAAGTCCTATAAAAAATGTAGAAAATACTATTATTAAAGCTACGCAAATACCACCCATTCCAACTTGTTGTATGTCATAAAAAGTAATTCTAAAGCCATAGAGTATTATGCCAAGTCTCAAAACTTGTTTTGTAGCTATATTTAAGATTCCTGTTTTTTTAAGTAAAGTTGTATTTTGATGTGCAAAATTTCCTATCATAGCTCCAATAAGCACTGCTACAATTAAAGCTGAAATCCCATAATTTTTAAAAAATGAAAGTTCTGATACAGCATATGAACAAAATGCTAATACAATTAATAACATAGCACTTTCAAATTTTCTACCTTTGTAAATATTTTTTCTTTTTTTGTGCATATAATTCCTTTTTTTATAATTTCTGTGCAATTTTAGCTTTTTTTAAATGATTAGAAAAATTAATTTTATTTGATATAATGATAAAAAATATTTATCATATTTAAGGACTATTTTGACTTTTAAGCAAATAAAATATTTTCAAGCACTAAGTAAAAATCTAAATTTAAGATCTTGTGCAAAGGAATTAAATATTACTCAAGCTGCACTTTCGTTGGCTATTTTTGAATTAGAAAAAAATTTAAATGTAAAATTATTTGATAGAAATTCAAAATTTCTAAGTTTAAATGAAAAAGGTAAGGTATTTTTAAAACAAATTTCTCCTTTGATTTTTGAATTTGAATGCATACAAAAGCAAATGCAAGATGATAATTTTTACGAATTAAGCATGAAGGTTAGTCAAAATATCGGTATTTATTTACTTTGTGGAGTTTTAGATAAAAAAGATGATAATATAAAATTAGATCTTTCGTTAGATAATAGTAAAAATATCATAAAAAGTGTTTTAGAGAAGGAGATTGATCTTGGCGTAATAGAAGGTATATGTAAAGACAAAGATCTTCGAAAAATTAAAATTTGTGATGATGAATTAATCGTTGTTAGTAAAAATTATTTTAATAAAGATTTTTTTATAGATGAATTAAAAAATTTTAAATGGCTTAGTAGAGAAAAAGGTTCTGGAGCTAGAGAAGTATTTTTAAATGCTCTTCCAAAAGGTGTTGATTTAAAATTAATATATGAATTAAATTCTACAGCTATGATAAAAGAACTTGTAAAAAAAGGAAATTTTTTAGCTGTTTTACCAAAATTTAGCGTAAAAGAAGAACTAGAAAATAAAAAATTATTTCAAATAAGATTAAAAAATTTTAAAATTTCAAGAGAATTGTTTGTGATTTATCATAAAAGCAAGGAACCAAACAAGAAATTTATAAATTTTTGTGAATTTTTAATCAAACAGATTCAAAGAGAATTTTAAGTTAAATTCGCTATATATTTTTTAAATTTTTCTCCTCTTTCTTGATAGGATTTAAATTGGTCCAAACTAGCACAAGCTGGACTTAAAAGAGCAATTTCACCAATTTTTAAATTCTCATTTATTTTATTTACTGCAACATCTAAAAATTTGCAAGAATACGCTTGTATATTTGCTTTTTTTGCTAATGTTAAAATTTTATCTGTATTAGAACCTATGGCATAAAGTTTTATATTTAGTGTTTTCATAAAATTAAATAAATCACTAAGATCTACTCCTTTATCATCTCCACCTATAATAAGATGAATTGATTTTTCTTTGTAGCGTTTTAATGCCGCTAAACTCGCATCTAAATTTGTAGCTTTGGTATCATTTACCCATAGTCTATTTTTATGGTCATTTAATTCTTCTAATTTATCTTTTTCAATTTTAAATTCGTTTAAAAGATCATAAGAGCATCGATCTAATATAATTTTTTCAATACTTAGTGCCATTATTGCATCAAGTAAAAAGGGTGTTTTAAAATTTATTTTTTCTACGTCGATTTCCATTTTGTGGGCAAGTTCGTATTCATCAAAGTAACTTATAATATGAGCTGCACAAGGATAAGTTTCATATTTTTTAGGTAATATTGCAACATCATTTTCATTCATTCGTTTTAATACTTTTAATTTAGCTTCTTCGTATTCTTTAAAATTATTATGCCATGAGAGATGATCAGGACTTATAGGTAAGAGCGCATAAATTTCAGGTTTTGCAACCTTAGTATAAAAAAGCGAGAAAGAAGAACTCTCTAGTATCCATAAATTTGCGTTTGTATCTAAATTTGCTAAAGGTATTCCTATGTTTGCACCCATTTGTGCATTGATATGTTTTAATAAATGATGAGTCATTTGGGTAGTAGTTGTTTTGCCATTTGTGCCACTTATCCATACACTTTTTGGCATAGCATCATAAAAAAAGTCATATTCGCTGATTAAATTTTTTGCATTTTTTATGAGAAAATGATCGTTAGGAAACCCAGGGCTTGGAATTTCTAATGTACTTTTATTAGAATCAAATTCATGTGGTGGTAAAAAAGTGTTGTTAAATTCATCTTTACTAATATCTTTAAAATTATCATCATAGATATCGCAATTTGCGAAGCGTTGCGCAAAAGCTTTTGTAGTTTTTCCATATCCAAAAAGTGAAATTTTCATTATCTTAACTTTATACTAATCAATGCAATGATATTTGCAAGTAGTGCAATCATCCAAAAACGGACAATAATTTTGTTTTCCACCCAACCTACTTTTTCAAAATGATGATGAATTGGTGCCATTTTAAATACTCTTTTATTAAAAATTTTAAAACTACCTACTTGTAAAATTACTGAAATTGTTTCTAAGACGAAAACAAAACCAATCAATAAAAGTAAAATTTCATTTTTACTAACTATACCAAGATAACCTAAAAAAGCACCTATGCTTAAACTTCCGCTATCGCCCATAAAAACTTGCGCAGGATAGCAGTTATACCATAAAAATCCCATCAAAGAACCAATCAAAGCAGCGCTTACTACTACAAGTTCTCCTAGACCTTGAATTTTTGGTAAAAATAAATAAGAGCTATAAATGACATTGCCGCTTAGATATAAAAAAATTCCAAGACTCACCAATGAAAACATTGAAGGAACTGTTGCAAGACCATCTAATCCATCGGTTAGGTTGACAGCATTTGAGCTTGATATCAAAACTAAGACCCATAAAATTAACATAAAAATACTACCATCAAATAAGGCATATTTATAAAGTGGTAGATAAAATTCGGTATTTATATTCATTATATAAAGCAACACGACACAAATTAAAGCAGCACCAAATTGACTAAATAATTTCATTTTTGGACTAAGTCCTGCATGATTGTCTTTTTTTAAAATTTTACCTAAATCATCAATTAAACCTATACCACAGAATAAAATCAAACACAACAAACCTACTATTACATAAAAATTATTTAAATCAGCGCATATAACACTTGCAATAATGGTAGCGAATATAAAAATCAACCCTCCCATTGTTGGAGTGTGGCATTTTACTTGGTGAGATTGTGGAGCGTATTGGTAAATTGGTTGGTTTGCTTTTTTATTTTGCGCCCATTTAATAAATCGTGGCATAAAATATAAACTTAAAAATAATGCAATAAAAAAAGCAAATCCAGCTCGCACACTTATGTAAGAAAAAAACATATAATCAGTATAATTTGTAAGATAAAGCAAAATTTTAACCTTATGTTTGTTTTTTGAAAGCATAATTTTAGTAAAATCATAATAAATAAATCATAAAAAAGAGTAAAAAATGAGTCAAAAATGTGTTTTAATAATAACAGATGGTATAGGATATAACGATAATCAAGAATTTAATGCATTTTTTCATGCCAAAAAACCAACATATGATGAGCTTTTTAAGAATACTCCAAATGTTTTAATTAAGACAAGTGGTTTAGCTGTCGGTTTGCCTGAAGGTCAGATGGGAAATAGCGAAGTAGGACATATGTGTATAGGTAGTGGTCGTGTAATCTATCAAAATTTAGTAAAAATTAATCAAGCAATTGATGATAATACCATAAGAGAAAATAATGCTTTGCAAAATCTTTTGAATAAATCTGAGAGAATTCATGTTATAGGTCTTTATAGTGATGGAGGTGTGCATTCTATGCATACACATTTTGATGCCCTTTTGAAAATTTGCAAGCAAGAAAATAAAGAAGTGTTTGCTCATGCAATTAGTGATGGAAGAGATTGTTCTCCAAAATCAGGTTTGGATTTTATTAGAAGATTATATGATTTTTGTAAAGATGAAAATATATGTTTAGCTTCTTTATCTGGTAGATTTTATGCCATGGATAGAGATAAACGTTATGAGAGAATAAAAACGTATTATGATGCTTTACTAGCAAAAGCTCAAATAAGTGATGATTTTTTGCAATTTATACAAGAAAACTATGATAAAAATATCACCGATGAATTTCTAACTCCTGTGATTAATCCTACATTTGATGGAATCAGACCAGATGATGGTATAATTTTTATCAATTTTAGAAATGATAGAATGCGTCAGTTAGTTCAAGCATTAACCCAAGAAGATTTTAATGAATTTGGTAGAGAATGTATTTTTCGTAATGCAATTACCATGAGTTTATATGATGAAAATTTTAATTTACCTGTGATGTTTGAAAAAGAAGAGTTAAAAAATACTTTAGCTGCCACTATAGCAAAGGCAAATTTAACGCAACTTCATACAGCTGAAACAGAAAAATATGCCCATGTAACATTCTTTTTCAATGGAGGTAAAGAAGAAGTAGAGATCAATGAAACTCGTGTTTTAATTCCAAGCCCAAAGGTAAAAACCTATGATCAACAACCTCAAATGAGTATAGAAGAAGTGAGTGATGAGGTTGTTAAAGGTATTAACAGCGGTATAGATTTTATTGTTGTAAATTTTGCAAATGGTGATATGGTAGGTCATACAGGAAATTTTGAAGCAGCAATTAAGGCTGTAGAAAGTGTTGATATGTGTTTAGGAAAAGTAATTAAAGTTGCTAGAGAAAATAATTATGCTTTCATTATAACCTCTGATCATGGTAATTGTGAAGAGATGAGGGATAAAAATAAAAATATGCTGACAAATCATACCACTTTTGATGTATTTGCTTTTGTAGAGGCAAGTGGGGTGAATAAATTAAAAAATAATAAAGGACTTAGTAATATTGCTGCTAGTGTGCTTAAAATCTTAGATTTGCCAATTCCAAAAGAAATGGATGAGGCTTTATTTTAATTCAAAGGAGAATAATGAAATTTAGTGGAAAAAATGTATTAATTACAGGTGCAAGTAAAGGTATAGGTGCTGCTATAGTTAAAGAATTATCAAGTTATGGTTTAAAAGTTTGGATTAATTATAGAAGTAAGCCTGAACTTGCTGATGCACTTAAAGAAGAAATAGAAAAAAATGGTGGTGTAGCAGCTGTAATAAAATTTGATGCTAGTATAGAAGAAGAATTTATAAATGCAATTGCTACAATTGTAGAAAGTGATGGTGAATTGAGTTATTTAGTAAATAATGCTGGTATCACAAATGATAAATTGGCACTTAGAATGAGCATGCAAGATTTTTCATCGGTAATTAATGCTAATTTAAATTCGAGTTTTTTAGGATGTAGAGAAGCCTTAAAAACTATGAGCAAAAAACGTTTTGGAGCAGTTGTAAATATAGCTTCCATTGTAGGTGAGATGGGAAATGCAGGTCAAACAAATTATAGTGCAAGTAAAGGAGGTATGATAGCTCTTACTAAATCTTTTGCTAAAGAAGGTGCTGCTAGAAATATAAGATATAATTGTATTACCCCAGGATTTATTAAAAGCGATATGACTGATGTTTTGAGTGAAGAAATAAAACAGCATTATATTAATAATATTCCTCTAAAACGTCTTGCAGAAGCTAGTGAAGTAGCGCAAGCTGTAGCTTTTTTACTAAGTGATTCTTCTTCTTACATAACAGGAGAGACTTTAAAAGTAAATGGTGGTCTTTACATGTAATTAAGCAAGGTTATCCTTGCTTAATGTTTCTATTGTGACAATGGCTATAGCAAATCCACCATCATGAGCCATGCTAACGCTACTTGATTTTATATTAAAATTTTTTATAACTTTTTGTGAAAAATCAATATAAGGGGCATTTTTATCATCTTTGGAAATGATGATATCAAAAAAAGAACACTCTTTAGAAATTCCAACTCCTAAAGCTTTAGAAGCAGCTTCTTTAATTGCCCAAAACCCTGCTAAGGTATTGGAATTTTTAATATATGTTTGTTCTTTCTTGGATAGAAATTTATCCAAGAAAAATGTTTTGTGTCTATTGTAAATCTTCTCTATACGAGAACATGCAACTATATCACATCCAACCATTAAGAAACGACAAAATCTGTAAAATAAATATTTTTAATAAAACCATCGGTCAAAACTTCATTGATTTTACCAGTTAATTCATCTTTTAGTCTTTCTTTTCCTTTGGTCGTACTAACTTCTTCAAATGTTTTAGAAGTTAAAGTTCTAATAATAATATCCCTAATGATTGCACTTTTTTTATCTAATTCAGGAGTAAGTGTTTCGACATTTTGCTCTAGTTGAATAGTGCATTTAACATATCTAGCTCCACCATCACTAAGTAAATTTAAAGTAAAAGGTGCTAAGGGATACATTACACCAATATTTGTATAATCACTTCCTCTTGCAGCTACAGAATTTGTTTTTTTAGGTGTTTGCATAGTTTGAGTTTGATTTTCAGTTTGTGGGGTAGGATTTTCTTCAGGACTACCACTAAACATTAAGTAAGCTATAGCTCCTATAATGATTAATAAAAAAACAAATAAAAATACAACAATAATAATAACTAAAGTATTTCCACCTTTTTTTTTGGTTTGAGCTTGTTCATCCATCATTTCATCTGCCATATTATTCCTTTTGCATTTTATAAAACTGTAATTGTATCAAATTATTCTATAATATAAATTGATATGCTTATTTTATTTTTTGTAAATGTCTATACACACTTGGTTCGGATATATTTAAAATTTCTGCTACCTTTGGTATAATACCTTTTACATTAAACACTCCTTTTTCGTAAAAACTCGCTATTATTTTTTGCTTTTCTTTGGGTTTTAAATTTTTATTTTTAAAATTTTCTATACTCATACCAGTGATATCTTTTATTAATTCTTCTAAATTTAATTTTATATATTCTTTATTTTCAACTTCATCATTTGGATTATCATAAATACAAGCTAGGTTTAAAATTTCATCAGATATTTTTTTAAAAGCTGTTGTGTCATGATTAATACAAAGCAATCCTTCTAATTTTTCATCTTTTTTTATGAAAAAGGTTGATCCACTCATTGATTTTGAATTTTCATCTGAAGTTTTATAATGTGTAATATAATCACGCTCAAGATAAGTTTTGTTTTTAATCATCTCCATAGCAATACCAGTAAGTGGTGAATTTATAGTCCTTTTGCTAATATGATTATTAGCAATTTCTGCTATATTTGCCCCATCTTCACTAACATCATGTAAGACAATCTCATAATTTCTCCCTAGTGTGTCTGCTAGAAATTTCACTAGCTTAATGTAATAAGCTTTAGTATTTTTATTCATGTTTTTGCCCTTTTTTATAGTAAAATTGCGGTAATTTTAATATAAAATAGAAAAAATATACTTAAAAAACAAAAAGAATATTTTGTTTAGCTATTAAATTCAAAGATAATTTATCTTGATTAATATTATTTTTATATTTTATTGATATAATTTATCAAATAATAAAAATTATTATTTAAAGGAGAAAAAATATGAAAAAATTAACTAATGATTTCGGAAATATAGTTGCAGATAATCAAAATTCATTAAGTGCTGGTGCTAAAGGCCCACTTTTAATGCAAGATTATCTTTTACTTGAAAAACTTGCTCATCAAAATAGAGAAAGAATTCCTGAAAGAACGGTTCATGCTAAAGGAAGTGGTGCTTATGGTGAGCTCAAAATAACTAAGGATATTTCACAATATACTAAAGCAAAAGTTTTACAGCTTGGAGAAACTACTCCTTTGTTTATAAGATTTTCAACTGTTGCTGGTGAAATGGGAGCTGCTGACGGAGAGCGTGATGTTAGAGGTTTTGCAATTAAATTTTATACCAAAGAAGGAAATTGGGATTTAGTTGGTAATAATACTCCTACATTTTTTATAAGAGATGCTTATAAATTTCCAGATTTTATTCATACTCAAAAAAGAGATCCAAGAAGTCATTTAAGAAGCAATAATGCAGCCTGGGATTTTTGGACGCTTTGTCCAGAAAGCTTGCATCAAGTAACTATTTTAATGAGTGATAGAGGTATTCCTGCTAGTTATCGTCACATGCATGGTTTTGGTAGTCATACTTATAGTTTAATTAATGATAAAAATGAAAGATTTTGGGTTAAATTTCATTTTAAAACTCAACAAGGTATTAAAAATTTAACCAATGAAGAAGCTGCAAAAATTGTAGCAAACGATAGAGAAAGTCATCAAAGGGATTTATTTAATGCGATTGAAAAAGGAGAATTTCCGAAATGGACTTTCCAAATTCAAATTTTAAAAGAAGATGAGGTGGAAAAATTAGGATTTAATCCTTTTGATTTAACTAAAGTTTGGCCTCATAGTAAAGTTCCTTTGATTGAAGTTGGAGAATTGGTGCTTAATAAAAATGTTCAAAATTATTTTAATGAGGTAGAACAGGCTGCATTTAGTCCAAGTAATATTGTTCCAGGCATTAGTTTTAGTCCTGATAAAATGCTTCAAGCTAGAATTTTTTCATATCCAGATGCGCACAGATATCGCATAGGAACAAATTATCATTTACTCCCTGTTAATCGCTCAAGGAGTGAAGTTAATACCTATAATGTTGCAGGGGCTATGAATTTTGATACTTATAAAAATGGTTTGGCTTATTATGAACCAAATAGTTATGATGATAGTCCAAAAGAAGATAAAAATTTCCTTGAGCCTGATTTGAAACTAGAAGGTGATGCGCAAAGATATGCACCACTTGATGATGATTTTTATACCCAGCCAAGAGCTTTGTTTGATTTAATGAGTGAAAAACAAAAAGAACAATTATTTAAAAATATTGCTGCTTCTATGGAGGGAGTTGATGAAAAAATTATACAAAGAGCATTAAATCATTTTGAAAAAATTTCAAATGTATATGCAAATGGAGTTAAAAAGGCTTTAAATAAATAATTTTTACTTGCTACCTTTTTATAAAGGTGGCAAACTAAAGATTATAAAGGAAAAATATGTTTAATAATGAAGAAGAACAAAGAATTCAAGAGCTTTGTACTATGGCTTTTGATTTTGCAAGAAAAAATGACTTAGAAAATTTAAAGATTATGATAGAAGCAGGCTTGAGTGTTAATTTAAAAAATCATAAGGGTGATAGTCTTTTAATGCTTTCAAGTTATCACAATTCTTATGAATGTGCTCAATTTCTTTTAGAAAATGGTGCTAGGGTAGATGATAAAAACGATAAGGGTCAAACTCCATTAGCTGGAGTGTGTTTTAAAGGATATCTTCCTATGTGTAAACTTTTAGTTCATTATGGAGCTAATATTGATGAGAATAACGGTTTAGGTATGACACCATTTAGTTTTGCAGTAATGTTTGGACATAGAGAAATTGTGGAATTTTTAGCACAAAATTCTAAAAAAAGTTTCCTTAAAAAATTAGCTTTTTTTGTGTTAAAAGTTTTTAAAAGAAAGAAAAATTAAAGCAATTAATAGAATAAAAATTATAAAATAATCTTAAAAATTTAAGGATTATTTTATGCAAGAAAAAAAAGAAAAATTATGGGGTGGACGTTTCGATTTACCTACAAATAAATTAGTTGAAGAATATACTGCATCTTTATTGGTAGAACCAAGACTTGCCCCATTTGATATACAAGGTAGTGTTGTTCATTGTACCATGCTTGCAAATCAAAAAATCATAGATAAGAATGAAGCAGATATTATCATTAAAGCTTTAGGGCAAGTTAAAGAAGAAATTCAAAACAATACTTTTATTTTTGATACGGCTGATGAAGATATTCATATGGCTGTGGAAAAAAGAATGACACAAATTGCAGGAAGTGTTGGCGGAAAACTTCATACTGCAAGAAGCAGAAATGATCAAACAACGCTTGATTCTAAAATGCATATGAGAGCAACAATCAAAGTAATTTTAGAGCAAATTTTAAATTTACAAAATGAAATTATTAATCAAGCATTAAAAAATATTACAGCTATTATGCCTGGTTATACTCATTTGCAAACTGCTCAACCTATTTTATTTTCTCATTGGATTATGGCTTATTTTTGGATGTTAAGTAGAGATTATTCTCGTTTTGTAAATTTATATGAAAGAATGGAAGAGTGTCCTTTGGGAGCAGCAGCACTTGGTGGAACTACTTTTGATATAGATAGACATTTTTGCGCTAGAGAATTAGGTTTTACTAAACCGACTGAAAATAGCATTGATAGCGTTAGTGATAGAGATCATATGATAGAATTTACTTCTGTGGCAGCAATGTGTTTTACGCATCTTAGCCGTTTTTGTGAGGAGATAATTCTTTTTTCAAGTCAAGATTTAAAGTTTATAGAATTAAGCGATGATTTTTGCACAGGTTCAAGTATTATGCCACAAAAGAAAAATCCAGATGTGGCTGAAAAAATGCGTGGTAAAACAGGTAGAATGTATGGTAATGTTATGGCAATGTTAACTATCATGAAAGGATTGCCACTTGCTTATAATACTGATATGAGTGAAGATAAGGCTCAAGTGTATGATTCTATGGATACTTTAGTAGATAGTTTAAATATTTTAACACCTATGATAGCAAAAATGCAAATTTGTGCTGAAAATATGTACAAAGCAGCTGCAAATGGTTTTTCTAATGCTACTGATATGGCTGATTATTTAGTAAGAAAAAATATACCTTTTAGAGAAGCTCATAGTATAGTAGGTAAAGCTGTGAATTATTGTATTAAGTGTAAAAAAATGCTTGAAGAACTTAGCATAGAAGAATTTCGTCAGTTTAATGAAAATATTCAAGAAGATATTTATGAGGCAATTGCTTTACAAACTTGCGTGGATGCAAGAAATTCTTATGGTGGTACGGGAACTAAAGTAGTCTTAGAACAAATTGAATATGCAAAAGAACTTTTAAGTAGAAATAAAAATAAATCATAAAAGGCAAAGATTAATATGGATATTATTTTTATACTCCAACTTTTTATCATTTTTTCTATGATAGCTATAGGTGGTAGATATGGTAGCATAGGTCTTGGAGTTTCTGGTGGGCTTGGTATGTGCATTTTAGTTTTAGTTTTTGGTATGCAACCAGCCTCGCTTCCTGTGAATGTTGTTTTTATTATACTTTCTGTGATTACTTGCGTGAGTGTTTTGCAAAGTGCAGGTGGGCTTGATTTATTGGTTAAGATAGCAGAAAGGGCGTTAAAGAAAAAACCTCAAGCTATTGTTTTTATAGGTCCATTAATCACTTCTACTTTTACGATTTTTTGTGGCACTACTTATGTGGCATTTTCTGTTTATCCTGTTATTGCTGAAGTAGCTGCTCAAGCTAAAATTCGTCCCGAAAGACCACTTTCAGTTTCAGTTATAGCAGCAGGTATTGCAGTGGTGGCTTCTCCTATGAGTGCTGCTACTGCTGGAATGGTAGCTATTTTGGCTGCGAGTGGTGTAGGACTTGTTCAAATCTTAGTTGTCATAATGCCAGCATTTTTAATAGGTGTCATGTGTGCATGTTTGAGTGTTTTTAAAAGAGGTAAAGAACTTGAACAAGATGAAGAATTTAAAAGAAAAATAATGGCAGGAGAATATCAGTTTTTAGCTCCAGAAATACAAGAGACAAAACAAAAAATAGATCCAAAAGTTAAAAGAGCTTTAATCATATTTTCTTTAGGCATTTTGACTATCATTTTCTTTGGTACTTTTACGAATTTATTACCTCACTATAAATTAGCTGGTGGTGAAATAGAAAGACTTTCCACCCCGAATTTAATCCAAATGATTATGCTTGCAACTGCCTGTTTCATAATGCTTTTTGCTAGAATTCCTGCAAACAAATTAACCGAAGCATCAGTGTTTAAATCTGGTTTAATAGGTGTTGTAGGAGTTTTTGGTATAGCTTGGATGACAGGAACGTTTTTTGAAGCCTATAAACCTTTATTTAGCGATTCTTTATCGCATGTTGTAAGAGATTATCCTTATTTGTTTGGATTAGCTTTATTTGCTTTTTCTATGGTGATTTTCTCTCCATCAGCAACAGTAGCTGCTTTAATGCCTTTAGGTGTGAGTTTGGGAATTCCTCCTCATATTCTTGTAGTACTTTATCCTTGTGTAAGTGGAGATTTTATAGTACCTGGTGCAAATCAAATTGCTTGTGTAGCTTTTGATAGGACAGGCACTACAAAAATAGGTAAATTTGTGATAAATCACTCTTATTTAAGACCAGGTTTTGCTTTGATTATTGGTGCTGTTGTAAGTGCTTATTTTATATCACAAATTGTTTTTTAATTATTATTGAGTTTTTAAAATAATTGTTGTTTTATTAAAATATTGTGATAGTATTTTATTGATTATTTAATAAAACATAAGGAGTATTTATGGCAAATTATCCAAAAGCTATTGGTCCATATTCAGTTTATAGAGAAGCAAATGGTTTGCTGTTTATTTCGGGTCAACTTCCTATTAATCCAAAAAGTGGTAATATAGAAAATGAAGACATTAAAGAGCAAACTAAACAATCTTTGCTAAATATAAAAGCGATCTTAGAAGAAAATAATCTTCATTTTAATAATGTGATAAAAACTACATGTTTTTTAGCAAATATCGAAGATTTTATTTCATTTAATGAAGTTTATTCTGAATTTTTTGCAGCTCCGTATCCAGCAAGAAGCGCTTTTGCGGTTAAAGATCTTCCAAAAGGAGCAAAAGTAGAGATAGAGGTTGTTGCTCATAAAGTGTAGAATAAGACTTATTATTTATCTTGTATATGTGTTATTTTGGAATTTTTAGTTTTTTAAATGAGAAATTTATTTTTTTATTGTAAAATACGGCTTATTTTTTAATTTTAGGAGATATAAATGGCAACTTTTGATGATGTTAGAGCGGTTGTGGTTGAGCAATTAAGTGTCGATGAAGATACAGTAAAAATGGAATCAAAAATTATCGAAGATTTAGGTGCTGATTCTTTAGATGTTGTTGAATTAGTAATGGCTTTAGAAGAAAAATTTGATGTTGAAATTCCAGATAGTGATGCTGAAAAACTTGTAAAAATAGAAGATGTTGTAAATTATATTGATAATCTTCAAAAATAATTATTTTTAAATTTTAAGGAGAACGGGTTGAAACGCGTTGTAATAACAGGTTTAGGAATGATTAATGCCCTTGGATTAGATAAGGATAGTTCATTTAAAGCTATTTGTGAAGGTAAAAGTGGCGTTGATAAAATTACTCTTTTTGATGCTTCTGAATTTCCAGTTCAAATTGCTGCTGAAGTAAAAAATTTTGATCCTTTGAGTGTGTGTGATGCCAAAGAGGTTAAAAAAGTAGATCGTTTTATACAGCTTGGCATCAAGGCTGCAAAAGAGGCTATGGAAGATGCTAAATTTGATAGTGATATAAATAAAGAAGAATTTGGAGTAGTTTCAGCTGCTGGAATAGGCGGACTACCAAACATTGAAAAAAATTCTGTTATTTGTTCAGAGCGTGGACCTCGTAAAATTTCTCCCTTTTTTATTCCTTCGGCATTGGTCAATATGCTTGGTGGAATTATTTCCATTGAACATGGATTGCAAGGTCCAAATATATCTTGCGTAACAGCATGTGCTGCAGGGACTCATGCTGTTGGAGAAGCATACAAGAGTATAGCTTTGGGTAATGCAGATAGGATGCTTGTTGTGGGTGCTGAAGCTGCAATTTGTTCTGTAGGAATTGGTGGTTTTGCCGCAATGAAAGCACTTTCTACTAGAAATGATGAACCATCAAAAGCTTCAAGACCGTTTGATAAAGAAAGAGATGGTTTTGTTATGGGCGAAGGTGCTGGAGCTTTAGTTTTAGAAGAATATGAAGTAGCAAAAAAACGTGGTGCAAAAATTTATGCTGAATTAGTTGGATACGGTGAAAGTGCTGATGCTAATCATATAACCTCTCCGACGTTAGAAGGTCCTTTGCGTGCTATGAAGAAAGCTTTAAATATGGCTGGTAATGTAAATATTGATTATATTAATGCACATGGAACTTCAACTCCTGCAAATGACAAAAATGAAACTGCAGCTATTAAAGAATTATTTAAAGACAAAGTTCCACTAGTTAGTTCTACAAAAGGGCAGACTGGACATTGTTTAGGCGCTGCAGGTGCTATTGAAGCAGTAATTTCTTTAATGGCGTTAGACCAAGGTATTATTCCACCAACAATCAATCAAACTAGTGCAGATGAGGATTGTGATTTAAATTATGTTCCAAATGTTTCAGTTAATCACGATTTAAAAGTAGTTATGAGTAATTCTTTTGGATTTGGCGGAACTAATGGTTGCGTAATCTTTAAAAAGTTGGATTAAATGGCTTCTTATTTGGATTTTGAAAAAAGCATTCAGCAAATTGATGAAGATTTAGCTAATGCTAAGATCAAAGGTGATTATGAAGCAGTTAAAATTTTAGAGAAAAATCTAGAAAAAGAAACACAAAAAATTTATAAAAATTTAAGCGATTATCAACGTTTGCAACTTGCAAGACATCCTGATCGTTTATATGCTTTAGATTATATTCAAGCTATTTTAACTGATGCTTATGAAATACATGGAGATAGAGCTTTTAGAGATGATCCTGCTATAGTTTGTTACTTAGGATATATAGGTGGTAAAAGAGTTATAGTAATAGGTGAACAAAAAGGAAGGGGTACAAAAGAAAAACTATATAGAAATTTTGGTATGCCGCATCCAGAAGGTTATAGAAAAGCTTTAAGAGTAGCTAAAATGGCTGAAAAATTTGATATACCAGTTGTTTTTTTAGTAGATACTCCGGGTGCATATCCAGGTATAGGTGCAGAAGAAAGGGGTCAAAGCGAAGCTATAGCTAGAAATTTATATGAACTTAGTAATCTAAAAACTATAAGCATTGCTATTGTTATAGGTGAAGGTGGAAGTGGAGGAGCTTTAGCTATAGGGGTTGCAGATAAACTTGCTATGATGAAAAATTCTGTATTTTCGGTAATTTCCCCAGAAGGTTGTGCAGCTATTTTGTGGAATGATCCATCTAAAATAGAGGCTGCAACAAAGGCCATGAAAGTGACAGCTGATGATTTAAAAAATCAAGGTTTAATAGACGATGTAATAGAAGAACCTATGAGTGGAGCCCATAGAGATAGAGAAAATGCCATAAAAAATGTAAGTGATTATATTTTAAAAAGCATTGAGGAATTAGAAAAATTTGATGTAAGAGAGTTAGCTGCTTTGAGAATGCAAAAAATATTTAAAATGGGTGCGTTTGCAAAATAGAATAAATATTTATAGATTTCAACTTCTTTTAAAGAAGAAAAGAATATAATAATAACTTCAATTTTGTGGTTGGATAGCTCAGTCGGTAGAGCAGCAGACTGAAAATCTGCGTGTCGGCAGTTCGATTCTGCCTCTAACCACCATTTTTATTATAAAGTTTCTCCATTTCATCCAATTCATATTGTTTAAATCCAGCTTTAATTCTAGCTTCTTTGTTATACTGTTTTCCTATTAAATTAAATTCTTTGAAATTTCTACATAAGGATATATAATCATCTTTTTCATCTTTTGCAAATTCCCACCATATATTTCCTTTATTTACATGCTTAATTTCATCTTCTAATATAATTTTAAAAATATCTTTGAAAAGTATTTTTATAGGATGATTGCTTGAATTTAATTTTTTTAAGACAAAAGGATTGGCATCTAGTCCTTTTGCTTCAAGTCCTCTATGCACTATACCCATTCTTTGAGCCAAACTATCTTTTGTTAAAAATAGAGCTTGTTCAAGATTATCATGAGCACTAAAATCACCATATTTAAATCCTAATTCATTTAAAATTTTTTCAAGTAATAAAAAATGTTTTATTTCTTCATCTGCTACCTCAAGCCAATCTTTATAAAAATTATAGGGTAAATTCTTAAAACGATAACTCGCATCTAAAGCTAAATTTATAGCACTATATTCTATATGAGCTATTGAATGGATAATTTTAGCTAATGCTAAAGTACTATTTGCTTGTTTAGGTCTTCGTATTTTTGTAGGATGAAGTATTTTTACTTGAATATTCTCTTGGATAATAGCTTTATGATTATGATTAAAATCACATAGATTAAGTTTAAAATTCTCATAAAAATTTTTAAAAATATCAATTTTGGTATTGATATTTTTTTCATATAAAATTTTTTCTAAATTTGTAAAGAAATTTATCCGCATTTTTTCTCTCATTAAATATTGTATAAGAATAAAAAGTATAATATAAAAATTTTTAATTTTTACAAAAAAAGGTAATGAAAATATGATCGATGTCGTCCATGCTCTTTTTTTTAGAGAGCTAAAGACTAGATTTGGGATTAATAAACATTTGGGCTATTTTTGGGTGATTGGTGAACCTATGCTAATTGTTTTTGTGATAGTTTCTGTTGTTAGTGCTATAAGAGAATTTCATCATCAAGTTATGCCACCAGGTATTTCTATTTTTATGTTTTTAGCGGTAGGAATCATACCTTTTTTTATGTTTAGAAGTATTATAAATCAAATCATTAATGGTATAAGTTCAAATTTACCTTTATTTGCTTATAAACCGGTACGACCTATACATGTTTTTATAGCAAGAGCATTATTAGAATTTTGTATTTATATGACGATTTTTATGTTTGTTATGTTTATTGCTGGATGGTTTATTCATTATGATGTGTTGCCAAGACATTTCTTAGAAGTATTATTTTCTTTTGTATTATTGTTAGTATTTGCATTTTCTTTGGGGATATGTTTTGCGATAATTGGACATTTTGTGGAATCTTTGAAGCTGCTTCTTACTTATTTTAGTATAGTTTTTTATTGGACTTCCGGAGTTATTTTCCCTGCTTTTTTAACCCCTCGTTCTATACTAGATATTTTATATTATAATCCTTTGATGCATGTAATGGAGCTTTTAAAATATAATTTTTTTGATCATTATCCTTTGCAAGATGATTATAATTATACTTACCCTTTAGCTTGGGTTTGTGTTATTTTATTTATAGCTTTGTTTTTATATTATTATAATAGACAGGCTATTGTTGCAGTGAGAAAGACATGATTAAATTAGTAAATTTAACTAAATCATATCCTTTAACACATGGAAGACATTATGTATTTAAAGATTTATCTTTTGAATTTCCAGAAAATTGTAGTATAGGTTTGATGGGATGTAACGGGGCAGGTAAATCAACTTTAATGAAACTATTAAGTGGTTCTGAATTACCTGATCGTGGAAAAATTATAACAAATAAAAAGTTATCTTGGCCTTTGGGTTTAGGTGGAGCTTTTCAGCACAGATTATCAGCTAGAGATAATGTAAAATTTGTTGCACGAGTATATGGATATAAAGGAAAAGAATTAGACAAAAAGGTGGAATTTGTTGAGGAATTTGCTGAAATAGGAAAATTTTTTAATGAACCTATGAACACTTACTCAGCAGGTATGAGTGCTAGAATTTCTTTTGGATTAAGTATGGCATTTGACTTTGATTATTATTTAATTGATGAAGCTGGAGCAGTTGGAGATCCAAGTTTTCAAGAAAAAAGTCTTAAACTTTATAAAGAGCAATTAAGCAAATCAAAGGTTATTATGGTTTCACATAATGTGGCTGAAATTAAGCAATGGTGCGATAAAATCATATTTATGCAAAATGGTCAAGCAACTGTTTATGATGATATAGAAGAAGGAATAGCTGTGTATCAAGGGATGATTAATGCAAAATAAAATATTTGAGAAAATTAAAAATATAGAAATTCTACATTCATTTAAAATTGTTTTGATTATAATGTTTTTTGTAATATTTTATTATCTTTTTATGGCAGCAGATCGTTATGTAAGCGAAAGCATACTTAGTGTTAAATCAACTGCAGGGAATAATTCAGCAGTCAATGGTCTAGCTTCATTGCTTACAAATAATTCTTTTTCTAGTGAGGATACAAATTATTTAAAATTTTATATTCATTCTTTGGATATGTTAAAAATTTTAGAAGAAAAAATCAATATTCAAGAGCTTTACAAAAAACATAAATTTGACATTTTTTATAGTGTGTCAAATTCCATGAGTCAAGAAAGTTTTTTAAAATATTATCAAAAACGTGTAAAAATTGTAGAAGAAAATCTAGGTAGTGGAATATTTAAGATAGAAGTAGAAGGATTTGAGCCAGAAGATGCTCATTTGATAGCTACTACTATAGTTAAAGAAAGCGAAAGATTTATTAATGAAATTTCACATAAAACCGCAAGAGAGCAAATGGCTTTTGCTGAAGAAGAGTTATTTAAATTTAAACAAAGATTTCAAAAAGCAAAAGATGAACTTTTAGCTTTTCAAAACAAATATGGAGTGTTTGACCCACTTAAACAATCAGAAGGAATTTTAAAACTTGTAGCTGAACTTGAAGCTAAGATTGCTACAAAAGAAGCTGAGCTTTTGATGATGCAAAGTTATATCAATGATAATGCACCACAAATTGTCACTATAAAATCAGAAATCACAGCATTAAAAAAACAACTTCAAAAAGAGAAAGCTAAGATCACTTCATCAAAGTCATCACAAAAATTAAATGATTTAGCAGCTAAATTTCAAGATCTTACTATAGAAGTAGGTTTTGCAGAAAGTGCTTATACAGCAGCTTTAAAAGCTTATGAAACTGCAAGGATTGAAGCTCTAAGGAAAATTAAGCAAGTGGTAATTATACAAAGTCCTAGTGTACCACAAAGTGCAAAATATCCTGAAACTTTATATAATATTTTAACAGCCTTTATGATTTTATCTTTAATTTTTGGTATTGTTAAATTTATTAAAATGATTATTGAGGAGCATAGATATTAATGAAAAAGATTTTATTATTTTTGGTTTTACCACTATTTGTATTTGGTGCAGTAGATGTTTCTCAGATAGCTAAAATTCAAAATGATTCGTTGGATATAAAAGAAAAACAAGTAGTAAATTATGATAGTAATAATAGCGATTTAAATCAAACTCAATTTTCTGTAATCAAGGTTTTTGGTGCACATTTATTTAGTGGTAATTTCACAAAATTTACACAGCATGTTTATAACCCTGATTATAAATTAACCGTAGGTGATAGGATTAATGTAAAAATTTGGGGTGCTGTTGAATTTATTCAGACTTTAACTGTGGATTCTCAAGGAAATATTTTTATTCCTAAAGTTGGAGCGATTAATCTTTTGGGTGTAAAAAATAGTGCTTTGGTAAGTGTTATCACTAAAGCAATAAATAAAATTTATAAAAGTAATGTTTATGTATATGCAGATATGGATATTTATCAGAATGTTTCAGTTTTTGTAACAGGTAATGTAAATCAGCCAGGTCTTTACCAAGGTTTGAGTTCAGATTCTATTATTCAATATATAGATAAAGCAAAGGGAATTAATCTAGAATATGGAAGCTTTAGAGAAATTGAAATTTTAAGAGATAATCAAGTCATTAAAAAAATTGATTTATATGACTTTTTATTAAAAGGTGAATTAGGGCTTTTCCCATTTAGAATGGGTGATGTGATTTTAGTAGGTAGTGTGAAAGATTATGTTTTTGTTAATGGTGATGTACAAAAGCCTTTTAGATTTGAACTAAGTCAAGATATTAAAACTTTAGCTGATATAGCAAATATCGCAGGAGCTAAGCCTATAGTAACAAATGCGGTGGTTAAAAGTTATAGAGCTGATCATAGATTGCAAATAGATGCTTATGCGAAAAAAGATTTTTCAGAGGTAATATTGCATGCAGGTGATGAAATTGAATTTAGACCTGATTATACTGCGCAAAATATTAATATACAAATAGAAGGTGAGCACAGTGGCTTACATTCTATAGTAGTAAAAAAAGGTACTACTTTGGCTGATGTAGTCGATATGATTAGCGCAAATCCACAATCAAATATGCAAGCTTTGCAAATCTTTAGAAAAAGTGTAGCTGCTACTCAAAAACAACTTATAAATGCTCAACTTAAAGAGCTTGAAACATTAGCTCTTACAAGTTCATCTGTGAATGCTGAGCAAGCTAGTATAAGAGCTACTCAAGCAAAGACAATTTTAGACTTTATTGAGCGTGCTAAAAAGGTTGAACCAAAAGGACAGATTGTTATTGATAGTGTAAAAGCTTACAAAGCTGTTGTCTTAGAAGATGGCGATATTATTAATATTCCAAGCAAAAATAATATAGTATTAGTTCAAGGTGAAGTTTCTATACCAGGAGCTTTTGTGTATATAAACAAAGAAAAATTAAGATATTATATTAATTTAGCTGGTGGTTATAGCGACAGAGCTGATGTTTCAAGAGTTTTAATTATTAATGCTAATGGAAAAGCAACAAAATACAATGGTAGAAGTTCAGCAGATGTCAAGCCAGGTGATTCTGTACTAGTTTTACCAAAAGTAGATAGCCAAAATTTACAAGTTGTAAGCATGTTAACTCAAATTTTATATCAAATAGCTATTGCAACAAATGTTGTTTTAAATTTATGAGGTAGAAAATGACTCAAAATGATATGTTGAATATAGCAAAGGAAGTTTTAGAGATAGAATCTAAGACTATTTTAGATTTAACCAAACACTTAAATGATAATTTTATTAAAAGTATCGAGTTGATTTTTTCTATTAAAGGCAGGTGTGTTGTAACTGGCATGGGAAAATCAGGCCACATAGGTGCTAAGATAGCTGCTACCTTAGCAAGTACGGGAACACCTAGCTTTTTTATGCATCCAGGCGAGGCTTTGCATGGAGATTTAGGTATGCTTACTAGTGATGACGTGCTTTTAGCTATATCAAATTCTGGTGAGACTGAAGAAGTTTTAAAACTTATACCAGTAGTTAAAAGACGGCATATTCCTTTGATAATCATGGCGGGTAATGCAAAGTCAACTTTGGCAAAACAAGCAGATTATTTTATTAGTATAGCTATTGAAAAAGAAGCATGCCCATTGCAACTTGCTCCAATGTCTTCTACAACAGCTACTTTAGCTATGGGTGATGCTATAGCCGCAGTTTTAATGAAAAAAAGGCATTTTCAGCCAGATGATTTTGCTTTGTTTCATCCTGGTGGAAGTTTAGGAAGAAAACTTTTAACTAAAGTAAGTGATTTGATGGTCTCACAAAAATTGCCTATAGTTTCTCCTGAGAGTGAATTTAATGAATTGATTGATATTATGACAAGTGGAAAACTTGGACTTTGTATAGTGTTAGAAAATGAAAAATTAGTCGGTATAATTACTGATGGAGATTTAAGAAGAGCACTAAAAAATAATATTAAGCCAAGATTTGATTTTAAAGCTAAAGAAATAATGAGTATTAATCCTAAAACTATAGAAGCAAATGCTATGGCTAGTGAAGCTGAAGAGCTTATGTTAAAACATAAGATTAAAGAAATAATTGTCACACAAGATACAAAAATAGTAGGTATTATACAACTTTATGCAATAGGAAATGTGTGAAACTTTCTATTATAATTCCTTTTGGTTTAAGCAAAGAACGAAATTATATAGAAGAAAGAGTAAGATCTAAAGCAAATGAATTTAGGAGTGATGATAAGGTTGAGTATATTTTTGTTGAAGGATATTCATCTTTAAAGCATGATTTAAAAAATTTTATAGAAAGTAAAGGACATATTTATATAAAAGATGAAAGTCAAATAGATTTTTTTTCACAAGGTAAGTGTCGTAATCTTGGTGCAATCTTTGCTAATGCTAAAGTAATTACATTCTTAGATGTAGATTGTTATATTTCTTCATTTTCTTTAGAAAAAATTTTAAACCTTATAGATGTTAAAAATATATCACAAAGCATTAATGAAATTTTGGTTTTACCTGTAATATATCTTAGTAAAGAAGGTAGTGAATTTATTTATAAACAAGATAAAAAAATGTGGGATGATATCATTAAAAATGATCTTATCGGTGGAAAACGAACTTTGATAAAATATTTTTCTTTAGTATCAAGTACTGTCATTTTAAATAGACATAAATTCTTATCTCTTGGTGGCAATAACAATGAATTCATAGGTCATAGCTATGAAGATCATGATTTTTTTGCAAGATTATTGTTTAATACTACAGATTTTTTAAAATCTCCTAAAGCACTTTGTTATGATGAGGGTACTTGGAATATTAGAAAATTTAAAGGTTTTAGAGCTTGGTTTTCTTTGCTTGGTTATGAGATGAGTTTTCATGGTGTATATATGTATCATTTTTTTCATGAAGAACCTAATCAAAATAATTATATGTCTAATCGTAGAAAAAATCATAAAAAATTTTATGAGAATTTAAAGAGTTTGAAAAAGTATCAAATTACACCTTTGCTGGATAAAAGTGTATTAAATGATAAGATATTACTTTTATGTAATGATGAGAAATTAATTTTAAATTCCTTAAGAGATGTCATTTCATATATTGGAAAAATTCAAAGTGAAAAGGAAAGTTATTTTTTTGATGGTAGCAATTTTCAACAAGATAAATTTTTAAATTTTATTAAAGATAAAAAAATTAATGTAGTGTTATTTCCAAACCCTTACGGTAATGAAAAAAGACGCATTATATATGATTTTGTAAGAGAAAATAATATTAAGTTTATTTGTTATGATAGAGGTGCATTACCTGATAGTTGGTTCTTTGATGTTAATGGATTTAATTATGATTCTACTTCATATCATGAAAATAATTGGAACAAAAATCTTAACGAAAAGCAGATTTTAGAATGTCAAAAGTATATTGATAATGTAATTAATGGAAATAATTTTTTAGAAAAACAAGGAAAAAGAAAATTATACTTTTTGGAAAAAAAATACAAAAATTCAAATAAAAAAGTAGTTTTTATCCCTTTACAGGTTGAAAATGATAGCGTAGTAAAATATTTTGCTTACAAACCATTTTCATATGAAAATTTTTTAGGTATTATCAATAAGCTGGCAGAAAAATTACAAAATACTCACATTTTTATAGCGAAAAAACATCCATTAAGTTTGAAAATTCACTCAAATCAATATAAAAAAATATATTTTGTTGATAATAATACCAATATCATCGATTTAATAAACGTTTGTGATGTTTTGGTGACTTTAAATTCTGGGGTTGGTGTTTATGCTATGATGATGAATAAACCTTGTATAAACTGTGCTAATGCTTTTTATAACTTTGAAGGTATAAATTACAAGGCAAAAGATGAACAAGAACTTGAAAAACTTTTAAATAGTGATTTGAAAGTAGATTACAATAAGGTTTTAAAATTTGTATATTTTTTAAATAAATATTTTTATAGTTATGGTAAATCAGAATATAAAAAAACTTTTAAAAATAAAAGATTTTATAATAAAGTGCAAAGTATTAAATTTTATGAAATAAATATTGATTTTGAAAACAAATTAAAACTAGAATCTGTAGATAAAATAATGTATAATTTAAATTCTTTAGTATATCAACCTTATATTTATGAGATAAAAAATAATAATTTATTTGTAAAAATATTTGATTTATTGTTGCCAGATTTTGTTAAGACAAAGATTTCTCATCTAAGGTATTATAGACTTTTAAAAAAATTATTGTATAGTCCAAAGTTATTTTTTGAGGATATGAAAAAAATTAATTAGTATCATCACATATTTTTTCAAATTCTTGATAATATTTCCAAGATGCTATTATGTCAGGACGATTAGTTTTAATATGATTTAATTGAGCGTTGAAAGTATTTTTCCAAATATTTCTTATTTCTCTATTTTCTTTCATAAATTTTAATATATTTTCTTCTTTAATTAAATGTTTTTTCTTGTCTTTCATTTTTTGATCTAATTCTAAAATAAATTTATTAAGATATTTCTGAGTATATTCTTTTAATTTAGTGTTGTTTAAAAAATAATTTAAATCATTATTGTGAACACAAAATATTAAATTCTTAAAAATATTGTGTATTAAAATGTTATTAATATTCTTATAGTTTTTTAACTTATATACATTTTTTAATTGTTTTGTGGTAATAATAATTTGTATATTTTTATCAGTCCCATTCTCTAATACATCTTTTAAATTTGCATTTAGTGTAATTGGTAACAATACGCCAAGTTCATCATAAGTTAAACCATTGTCCAATTCATGCTCAAAAGGTATTCTTGGGATATTATATAGAGAATTTAAATTTTGTAATGTGTGTAGAATTTTACTAGGTCTAATATATTCCATATCAATATAATTAATACATTTTGGTTTTAGAGAATTTATCATAAAATCCATTCTTAAAAAAGATTCTGCATAGCTCCAATAAGTTCGTATGTGTTCACATGTTGGATTTTTGGCTTCAAAATAGTAAGTTTCTCTATCTAAAATATTGTGTACAGGTGTTTTCAAATCACAATTGTCAATTTTGTCTACTTTAAAATTTATATGGTTAAGTCCAGTTTTTAGTCTAGATATAGGATCTCGTGCAAGATATACAGCAGGTTTTGTATTATTAATGAGTTTTAAAAATCTATTTAAATCTTTTCTGCTAATATAAATGTGGGTATAATCAAAATACGCAATTATATTATATAGGCCATTTTTGAGTAAATTTGTATAGTAATAAAAATACATTGAATATGAATCATGATGAGAGCAACTTATTATATTTATATCACAAAGTTCAAGATACATATGCAATGCACCATGACCTGATAATGATGAACCAAGTACTACAAATTCATAATTATCCGGTAAAGGTAAATTCATCTCCCATGCAAGTTCAGCAGGGATATTATGATAATTTATTTGTTCATTTTCATCATTAAGTTTTTTAGGATCTAATAATGATGGATAAGGATGATTTTCTTTTTTATATTTTTGATAAAAATCATCTGATAATAACCATTCTTTTATTAATTCAAAATTATTTAAAAAATAATCAAAATTATGAAAGATATTATCTATAATAGCTTGATAATCTTTGTGAGTATGTAAGACTTCTTTGATTTTTTCAAAATTGTTTATAAATTTATCTTTATTATTTGCTATTACTTCATACACGCAAGATGAGATAATATTAAATTCTTTCAAGATAGAATTTATATTTTTATAATCTTTTTTAGCTTTTTTTATATCTTTAAATAAAGTAAAATATCCACCTTTAAATTTATTTTTATCAGCATTAATTAAAACAATCCCTAGCATATAAGAAAGATGAAATTTATATTTTATACTTTCATTATAATCACAACAAGTTTCTAATCTTGGATAAGTAAGTTGAGGAAATAATTTTATAGTTTGTTTATATATTTTTTGTTCTTTAGTGTATTCTTTTTTTATTTTATATAATTTATATATTAAGCTTAAATACCCCCCCCCATTAGCTCTATGTTCTATCATAGTAGAACCTAAGCGATAAGCTAGTTGGTTTTTAATTCTTAATATTGCTGAATTTTGCATTTATTTTTAGCCTTTTTAGTAAATTAAAGAGAGGATTATATCCCCCCCCCATTTAAATTAGTCTGAATTTATTATTTATGATAAAAAGTTATTTTATTTTTCTAAATTCTTTTTTTAAGTTTTAATTATATATAATTTTCCTACTAATAAAAATATGAAAAATGGTGTTTATTTCAATGAAAAAAGTCGGCGTAGTAATTCCCATATATAATGTAGAAAAATATCTAAGAGAATGTTTAGATAGTGTAATCAATCAAACTTATAAAAATTTAGAAATAGTATTAGTTAATGATGGAAGTACAGATGAAAATTCACTTAATATAGCTAAAGAATATACTTTAAAAGATGAAAGATTTATTTTATTTGATAAAGAAAATGGTGGACAAAGCACTGCTAGAAATGTAGGTATAGAATATTTTAGTGGAGAATATAAACTACAAAGTACAAACACAGAAAATGATTTAATAGAATTTAATGTAGAAAATAATCATTACAATATATACAAAGCTTATAAAAGCTCTAAAGCTTTTAATAATAACTTAGAAAATTTCTCTCATCCTTTAATTGATTATATTATCTTTTTAGATCCTGATGATTATTGGGAATTAAACTGTATAGAAGAATGTGTTCCTAGAATGGAAGGAGTTGAGATTGTTTGGTTTGATTATAAAATGTTTTATGATAATATAGAAAAAAAATACTATTCCAATAAAACAAATTTAACTAAATCGCAAATGAAAATATATGAATACTATAAACCTGAAAAAATTACTTCCATGCAATGGCTTATGAGATGCTTAAAAATTCAAGCAGATTTGCCTTTCTGGTGTGTGTGTGGGGGCATGTTTTCTTTTGATTACCTATTAAAGATAGAATTTAAATTTTTAGATGGTTTGATACATGAAGATGTACATTCTGGTATATTTACATTCTCACAAGCTGATCTAATATATGTTTTTCCTAAAAATTTGTATAATTACCGTATCAGATCAGCATCTACTGCTACATACGATAAACTCGTGACAAAGGATAATATACCTCCTTATATTCATAATTTATATATCGCATTTGATAATAATTTGAAACTTGCAAAAGAGTATCATGCAAAAAGTAGTATTTTTTTGAATGCATACCATATTAGAAAATTTATTAGTGATATTTTAAATGAACAAAAAGGTCTCATCTTAGAAGAAGCTTTTTTTTCATTTTTATATTTTTGGCATTTTGATTTTAAAGATTTTAAAAAAGATCCTAGAGGAATAACTAGTTTGTTAAAAATGTATAAGCCAGTATATGAAGAAAATCACAGTCGTTATCCAGAATTTGATTTTTTTTGCAAATATGGATTGGTTAAATATAGGATAAATAATCACTTAGCTTATATATTGGGTAAAATTCTAATTACCAATAGTAAAATTAATAATTTTTATAAAATACCTTTTAAATTAATTTATGCAGCTATTGAATTTAAATTTACTAAGAGAGATAAAGATTTACCAAAACTTCACGAATATCCTGATTATAAAAATGTATATGTTATACAAGGATATCTTTCCTATAAATTAGGAAAAATAATTATCGATTCATTTAAAAAGTGGTATTATGGTAAACCATTTTTGATTCCTTTTTTATTTTATAAAACATACAAGAAATTTAAATTAAGTAGAGAAAATAAGAAGAATTTAGAAATAAAAAATGATACATTCATATTTCCAGATAATGCCTTGATAAATATAGCTAAAAACAAACAAGCAATACAAAGTTCTCTAAGTGTATATTCTAAATTTAATGATGCCTCTAGAGCTTTAAATTATGATTTAAACATAAATAATTATGCTTTTTGCACTAGTGCAAATAAGCATAATTGGTGGTTGATTGATCTAGAAAAAGCAGTGTATATAGAGTGTATAAGATTATTTAATACTAAAAATATTTTTTCAAGATCTAAATTATGCAATGTTGAAATTTATACTTCGATTGATAATATACATTGGACTTTTATCCCTCAGGAATTTTGTAAGTGGAAATATAATGATTTTGAATGTGATATTGTCTTATCGAATAAAATTTCTGTAAGATATGTAAAGTTATCATTAAGAGAGGAGACACTTAGTTTGTCTAAAGTTGAAATTTTCAAAAGAAATAAAAAAGGGTATATTGTTTCAGCAAAACCAGATGGCTTTGGTATGAGACTTGCAAGTATGTTAGTTGGTATGTATTTGGCAAAAAAACTCGATTTTAATTTCGGATTTACTTGGCCTAATTCTATAGATTTAGCATTCATGGGTATTACAGAATCTAAAAACGATAGTGATATTTGTTATCTTGGAAATGCTATGGATGAAGTAGATAAAGTATTTGACGAAGTATTCATCTCAAAATTTTTATTGGATAAAGATGCATTAGCCTCTAATCATGGAAATATTATTAGAAAAAAGGAAAGAAATCTTGATTTTTTGTCTGATATAAGTAATTTTGAAGAAGATTGGGGGTGGTATTCTACTGATATATTACCAAGTAAATGGCTTAAAGATTGTAATGAAGAAGAGTGTCTAGGTGAGATTAGTGATTTATATAAAAATATAAGTTTCTCTGATGAATATAAGAATATTATATGTGATGTAGAAGATAAATTCTCGAATTTACAAAACAATTTTATAGCTTTGCATATCAGAGGAGGAGATATTATTTATTCTAAAATAAGAAAATCTCCTAATTTTACTCCAGTTGTGGAGAGGTTTTTTCCATATGAGATCGCTTTAGAAATTGCTATTATGGAATTGAAGAACAACAAAAATATTATAGTTTTTGGACAGGATTTGAATGCTAATAAAGAATTAGTAATGTATTTGCAATCTTTACGAGAATATAAACATTTAAGCATTATCGATATTAGTTCATTGATAAAAGTAGAATACAATGAAATGCAACGGGCTTTTTTTGAAATTAATTTTATGTCTAAAGCACAAAAAATTTATTCAGCTAAAGAATCTGTGTTTTCTAAGATTGCTATGATGATTTCAGGAAAAAATATATTATTGTCTTTTCATAATGTTTTTAATCAACAAGAGCAATTAAAATTAATTGCTCAAAATATGTATATATTAAATCTACATCCTTTGCAAGTTTCCATGTCTTATTTTAGGCTTTTTCAATTATCTCAAGAATTAGGTCAATCTATTGAAGAGAGTATGCAATATCTTTATGAGGCTTTGAAGATTGATGATGATAACGATGGATATAGAATATACATTCTAAAATGTTTGTTTACACAAAAAAAATACGAAGATATTAATTTGGAGTTAAAAAGTATTTTATCGCAACGTTATCATAGATTTTATGAAACATTACTACCTTATTCTTTGGGTGGTTTTGATGAATGTTATAAGGATTATATAGAATTTGATAACATTCATTATCCGTATATAGTATTCTTGGCTATGAATATATGTGAATTTTTAGGAGATTTAAACAGGTATTATTACTTAAAATCACTTATAGAAAAAAGTATACATAGGGATGAGATTCTCTCCATATCTAATTCTTTCTCTATTCATAAAGAATATAATGTAGTAAAATATATTAAATCAAGTCTTTATTATAAATTAGGTAATTCATTAATATCTATGAATATATTGATGATATTTAAAATGTTAAGTAATGAAAAAAAACAAAATAAATTAATAGGTGGTATTGAAAATAGGTTGCAGTTAGAAAATCTTTGCGTTTGTGATGAAGCTAAAGAGGTTATGAATCATTTATCTTATAGATTTGGTATATTGTTGTTTAATACACATAAGTCTTGGTACAAAGGGGCTTATTTATTATTACCTTATAGACTTTATAAAGAGTATAGAAATTTTAAACAAGGAAAGAAAAAATGGCAATAGAATTTGATATACAAGAATCAAAAATTTTAAAAGGGGTATATATCATTACTCCTAACAAATTTAAAGATTTAAGAGGTGAAATTTGGACAGCTTTTACAAGTGAAAGTATAGATAAACTTTTGCCAGATAACCTTAAATTTATACATGATAAATTTATTTATTCTAAACATAATGTTATCAGAGGAATTCATGGAGATAACAAGACTTATAAACTTGCCACTTGCGTTCATGGGGAAGTTCATCAGGTAGTTGTCGATTGTAGAAAGGAAAGCTCTACTTATCTTAAATGGGAAAAATTTGTTATCAATGAGCAAAATCAGCAAATTATATTAGTCCCAGCAGGTTTTGGAAATGCTCATTATGTAAGTAGTAATGGTGCTGTGTATTATTATAAATGTGCGTATTTAGGAGAGTATGTTGATGCTGATGATCAATTTACTTATGCTTGGAACGATGAAAGAATGGGGATTGATTGGCCAACTAGAAATCCTATTCTTTCAGAAAGAGATATTTTAGCATCAAATAAAGGATGATTATGGATAAAAATTCAAAAATTTATATAGCAGGACATAGAGGAACTGCAGGTAGTGCTATACTAAAGCGTTTACAAGCTCTAGGTTATACCAATTTAGTATTTAAAACACATGATGAATTAGATTTGACCAATAATATAGCTGTTAAAGAATTTTTTGAAAAAGAAAAGCCAGAATACATTTTTTTTGCAGCTGCTAAATTGGGGCACTTAGGGATGCAGATGCCAGCTGAACTTTTTTATGAAAATCTCACAATGCAAAATAATATTTTTCATAATGCTTATTTATATGATGTAAAAAAACTTATATTTTTTGGTAGTTCTTGGATGTATCCACAATCAGCTGAAAATCCTATAAAAGAAGAGTATTTATTAACAGATGAATTAGAATACAATGCCGAGTCCTATGCTTTACCTAAAATAACAGGCATTAAGATGTGTGAAGCATATAATTTACAATATAATACTAATTTTTTATCAGTTGCATTAACTAATTTATATGGAGAAACTAAAGATTTTGATTTTAAAACAGCCAAAGTATTGCCTGCTATGCTCAGGAAATTTCATCTTGCGAAGTTATTAAATGAAAAACAATATGATAATATTTTAAAAGATTTAAATATGGACACTATAGAATCTAGTGTAGAACATTTAAATAAAAATGGGATATATGAAAATCATATAGAAATTTGGGGAAGTGGGAATACTAGAAGAGAATTTATACATAGCCAAGATTTAGCTGATGCTTGTATTTTTATAATGAATAATATTGATTTTTCACATTTATATGATAAAGATGTAAAACAAATTAAAAATACTCACATTAATGTTGGAACCGGTCAAGATTTATCTATAAAAGATTTAGCTTATCTTATTAAGGATATAGTTGGATTTAAAGGAGAAATAAGATTTGATACAAGTAAGCCAGATAGTCCTATGAATAGGTTGTTGGATTGTTCTAAAATTCATTCTTTAGGTTGGAAGCATAAAATAGAACTTGAAGATGGTATAAAGAATATGTATAAGTGGTATTTAGAGTAAATCAAAGGATAAATATATGAAAAAAACAGCGTTAATTACAGGTTTTACGGGGCAAGTTGGCTCACAAATGGCTGATTTTTTACTAGAAAATACTGACTATGATGTTATAGGTATGATGCGTTGGCAAGAACCTATGGATAATATCTATCATTTAAGCGATAGGATAAATAAAAAAGATAGAATCAGCATTTTTTATGCTGATTTAAATGATTATTCTAGTCTTCAAAAGCTTTTTGAAACTAAGCGTCCTGATGTGATTTTTCATTTGGCTGCACAGTCTTATCCAAAAACTTCTTTTGATATACCTATAGAAACTTTGCAAACTAATATCATAGGTACAGCAAATATTTTAGAAAATATAAAAATACTAAAAGCTAAAGATGGATATGACCCAGTTGTTCATATTTGTTCATCAAGTGAAGTTTATGGTAGAGCAAAAGCAGGTATTAAATTGAACGAAGAAACTACTTTTCATGGTGCTAGTCCATATAGTATAAGTAAAATAGGGACAGATTATTTAGGGCGTTTTTATGGTGAAGCTTATGGTATAAAAACATATGTTACTAGAATGGGAACGCATAGTGGACCAAGAAGAAGTGATGTTTTTTTTGAAAGCACTGTGGCTAAGCAAATAGCTTTGATTGAAGCAGGATATCAAGAGCCTGTTATTAAAGTGGGAAATTTATCAAGTGTGAGAACTTTTCAAGATTGTCGTGATGCTATAAGAGCTTATTATTTACTTTCTTTAGAAAGTGAAAAAGGAAATGTTCCTTGTGGTGAAGCTTTTAATATAGCAGGTGAAGAAGCATTTAAATTACCCGAAGTTGTGGATATATTATTGAATTTTAGCACTATGGGGGGGGGATTGAAGTTGTAGAAGATGAAGATCGATTGCGTCCTATAGATGCAGATTATCAAATGTTTGATAATACTAAAATAAAAAAATTTATCGATTGGAAACCAGAGATTCCTGTTAGTAAAATGCTTAAAGATTTATTGGAGCATTGGAGAAATGAAATTAAAAAAGGCAGAATTCCTCTCAATCGATAGATGATTGAAAGGAATATTATGTCAAAAAAAGTTTTAATTACAGGTGGTGCAGGTTATATAGGTTCGGTTTTAACACCGGTATTATTGGAAAAAGGTTATGAGGTTTGTGTGATAGATAATTTAATGTTTAATCAAGTTTCGATTTTATCTCATGCTAATAATAAAAAATTTGCTTTTATTAATGGTGATGTTTTAAATGAGGAACTTATAAAAAAAGAAGTTACAAAAGCTGATATTATTATACCTCTTGCTGCTTTAGTTGGAGCTCCTCTTTGTAAAAGAAATCCAAAATTAGCTCATATGATTAATTATGAAGCTGTAAAAATGATTTCTGATTATGCAACTTCATCTCAAATTTTTATATATCCAAACACAAATAGTGGTTATGGTATAGGAGAAAAAGATGCTATGTGTACTGAAGAATCCCCATTAAAACCTATTTCAGAATATGGTATTGATAAAGTTGAAGTTGAAAAATATTTATTAAACAAAGGAAATTGTGTTACTTTTAGATTAGCTACAGTTTTTGGCATCTCTCCTAGAATGAGACTTGATTTATTAGTAAATGATTTTACTTATAGAGCATATAAGGATAAATTTATAGTTCTTTTTGAGGAGCATTTTAGAAGAAATTATATACACGTTAGAGATGTTGTCAAAGGTTTTATTCATGGTATAGAAAATTATGATAGAATGAAAGGACAAGCTTACAATATGGGGCTTAGTTCAGCAAATTTAACAAAACGGCAGCTAGCAGAAACTATAAAAAAATATGTACCTGATTTTTATATTCATTCAGCTAGCATAGGTGAAGATCCTGATAAAAGGGATTATTTAGTATCAAATGATAAATTAGAAGCTACAGGTTGGAAACCTGATTATAGTTTAGATGATGGTATCCAAGAGCTTTTAAGAGCATTTCCTATGATGAAGGTAAATTCTTTTGCCAATATTTAAAAAGCGAGATTTATGAAGATAATTCGTTCTCAAACTCCACTACGCTTAGGTTTAGCAGGTGGAGGAACTGATATAAATTTATATAGCGATAAATACACAGGCTATGTATTAAATGCCACAATTTCACTTTATATACACTGCACTCTCATTGAAAGAGATGATGAAAAGATTATTTTTGATTCATCAGATACCAAAATGTATGTGGAATATGATAGTAAAAAATTTTTAGAAAATGATGGAAAATTAGATCTTTATAAAGCAATTTATAATCGTTTGATAAAAGATTATATAAAAAAGCCTTTGAGTTTTTCTTTACATACTTATTCAGATGTACCAAGTGGAAGTGGACTAGGAGGTAGTTCTACTTTGGTGGTGGGTATTATAAAAGCATTTGTAGAGTGGCTAAATTTACCTTTAGGTGATTACGAAATAGCGTTATTATCTTATGAGATAGAGCGAGAAGATATGGGTATAGTAGGCGGAGCACAAGATCAATACGCTGCTACTTTTGGTGGATTTAATTTTATGGAATTTTATGATCAAAAAAGAGTGATAGTTAATCCTTTGCGTATTAAAAATTGGATAATGAGTGAATTAGAAGCTAGAATTTTACTTTATTTTACAAATATTACTCGTGAAGCAAAAGATATAGAAGAGCATAAAAAAGGAAAATTAGGAGATGAAAAATCACTTAATGCTATGCATGCTATAAAACAAGATGCACTAGACATGAAAGAAGCTCTATTTAAAGCTGATTTTGATAAGATTGCACAAATTTTAGGCAAATCTTGGCAATCAAAAAAGATAATTTCAGACATAGTTAGTAATGATGAGCTTGAGAGAATTCATTCTTTAGCTATGCAAAATGGTGCTTATAGTGGTAAGACTAGTGGAGCTGGCGCTGGCGGGTTTATGTTTTTTTTAGTTGATCCTATTAAAAAATATAAATTAAAGCAAATCTTAAATCAAGAGCAAGGTTATATCCAAGAATTTTATTTTACAAAAGAAGGAGCAAGATCATGGAAAATTTAAATGCGTATATAAAATCACATTTTGCTGATTCTATCAAGGTAAAGAATGAAATTTTAAATGATGAAAATTTATTAAATTTAATAAAACAAACATCTTTAAAAATATTAGATGCATACAAAAAAGGAAATAAAACTTTATTAGCTGGAAATGGTGGTAGTGCAGCTGATGCACAGCATATTGCGGGCGAATTTGTAAGTAGATTTTATTTTGATAGACCTGGACTTGCTAGTATAGCTCTTAGCACAGATACTAGCATAATGACTGCTATAGGAAATGATTATGGCTATGAGAATTTATTTTCTAGACAAGTACAAGCTCAGGGTGTAAGTGGAGATGTATTTATAGGAATTTCTACAAGCGGTAATAGTAAAAATATAATAAAAGCTTTAGAGCTTTGCAAAGAAAAAAATATTATAAGCGTGGGATTAACTGGAGCTAGTGGCGGTGCTATGAATGAGCTTTGTGATTATTGTATTAAAGTTCCTTCATCTTGCACACCAAGAATTCAAGAAGCACATATTTTAATAGGACATATCATTTGCGCTATAGTAGAAGAAGAGTTGTTTGGTAAAGGTTTTTGATTGCAAGCTATTGTTTTAGCAGGAGGCCTTGGGACTAGACTTCAAAGTGTGATAAAAGACTTACCTAAGCCCATGGCACCCATTAATGGTAAACCATTTTTAGAATATTTGTTGCAATACTTGCAAAAGCAAGGTATTAAAGAAGTTATTTTAAGTGTTTCTTATAAGTACGAGTTGATACAAGAATACTTTAAAGATAAATTTGAAAATATTAATATAATCTATAACATAGAAAAAGAGCTTTTAGGCACTGGAGGGGCTATAAAAGATGCTTTGAAATTTGTTAAAAATGAGACTTTTGTTTTAAATGGTGATACTTTTTTTGATATAGATTTAAATAAATTATTTTTAAATGGTAGTAAAATTTGTATAGCATTAAAACAAATGAGAGATTTTGATAGATATGGTGCTATAGAAATTGACAAAAACAATATTATAAAATCTTTCAAAGAAAAAACTTATGTCAAACAAGGCTTAATCAATGGCGGAATTTATCTTATAAGCAAGGATATTTTTAATAATTTTAATTTAGATAATAAATTTTCTTTTGAAGAATTTTTGCAAGAAAATTATAAGAAATTAAACATAAATTCTGTAGTATTTGATGATTATTTTATAGATATTGGAATACCACAAGATTATAATAGAGGTGTAAATGATTTTTTTACATAGACAAAATAGCTTGGAGCAGTATATTGAGAAAAATTATGGTGTAGAAATTGATTTGAGATTTAATGGCGATTTGGTATTAAATCATGATGTGCTAATTGAAAATCAATGTTATCCTCTTTTTAAGGATAAGATACGGTTTGTAAAAAATATACCTATCATATGCAACATAAAAGAGTCTAATTTGGAGGAAAAAGTTATAAAGCTACTCGGTGATAAATATGATTATTACTTTTTAGATTCTCAAATTCCAGATATTTTAAGATTATCAAAAAATGGATATCAAAGTAAATTTATCATTAGAATTTCAGATGTTGAACCCTATAGTGAAAAACTGATACAAATTAGTAAACCTAAATATGTGTGGATAGATTATTCGCAATTTGATAATTTTAAAATAGAACATTATAAAGAATTTATCCTCAGTGGTATTATACCTAATATTAAGAAAGTTATTCCTATATTGGTTTCTCCTGAATTGTACGATTTATCATATGTAAAATTTGTAAAATCTATTCAAGAAATTTTACCTAAAGGATTTGCAGTGTGTACTAAAAATCCAGATTTGTGGAGTTGCTATGTTTAATCTTAATGACGTTGCAAAAAAATATAAACTTATTATGGTTGATATCGATAACACTTTATTTAATTATACTTTTGCCCATAAAAAAGCTTTAGAAAATGTAATGTTGCAATTTAATTTTTCTATAGAAGATTACAACCATGCAAAAAAAAGTCTTGATAAGAGAAATTTAGCAGCTAATCACCATAAAAAAGAATTATATTTTAAAATTATCTGTGAAAATAAAAATATTCATTTTGCAAAAGCAAAAGAAATGTTTGAATTATATACTTTTACTTTTATAGAAAATATTAAAGTGGATAAAACAATGTTTAATTTTTTATCTTATGTGAAAAAATTAAATAAAAAAGTTATAGCTATTACTAATTTTTATTTTATAGAACAGATGAATAAATTAAATCGTGCAAATCTTACAGGTATGATTGATTACTTAGTTTGTTCTGAAGAGTTTGAGCTCGAAAAACCAAATAAAGCTCTTATTAATCGAGCCTTAGAGTTGTACAAAGAGCCGATTGATGATGAAGAGATTATAATGATTGGCGATTCAGCTGTTGATAATTTTTTAGGGGGGGGGTATAGGATAAATTATTATCCTTATAATTGCTCTAAATTATTAATTTCTATTTCGGGTAAAAGTGGTAGTGGTAAGACTACTTTAAGCAAAGCTATCGATGAAATTTATACAAGTTTTATAATTAGCACAGATGGTTATCATAAATATGAAAGAAATTCTAAAATATGGGAGAGGATTACTCATTATAATCCAAAGGCAAATAATCTTATTCAATTAGCTATGGATATAAAGCATATTTATCAGGACATTGGAAATATCTTACATATTCCTTTATATGATCATACAAATGGTGTTATAATTAAATCAGATAAAGTTAAAGTTAAAGATCTAGACATTGTAATTATAGAAGGATTACATACTTTATATAAAGAGGTGATTGGTGATTTTGTTAAAATAAAAATTTATATTGATTCAGATGAGGCAGATAGTCAAAAAATCAATCGAGATAGTTTAGAAAGAAATCATGAAAAATCTAAAATAATCGATACTATAAAAAAACGAGAAAAAGACTATAAAGATTATCTCGAAAAGCAAAAAGATAATGCGAATTTTTTAGTTGTAGTGAGGAATGGAAAATTTATAATAGAATTGAAGGATATATTATTAAATAATTATTTACAAAGAGAGTATAATGGTGAATATAAAGATTTAATCAAAACAATACAAGATATTTTTACTATAATTTTGCAAAATCGTTGGGTGTTAAATTAATGATAAATGACATAGCAAGATTAAAAAAATATGTTGAAGAGTATCAAGAGCTAAACAAAATATTTGGAAATATTTTAGATGCTCCATCTAAAGGTGGGAATATTTCTGTTAAAGATGGTGAGTATTTAATCATTAAGTCATCTGGTGAAGATTTAAAAAGAAACCATAAAATTTCTATTTTAAAGAATAATATTAATTCTTTTTCTTGTTACAATGGAATTTTTTCGACAAATATTATTAAACCATCTATGGAAGTAAAAATGCATATGGTTTTTAAAAATAAATATGTTGCTCATTATCATCCAGTATATATTTTACCTTATTTATGTGCTAATAACTATAATTTTTATGATTATGAAGTGGTTGATTTTGCTTTACCAGGTGATGAGTTATATGCCATATTGCATAAAAACTATGTATATAAAGAAAAAGGTATAGTGATGTTGAAAAATCATGGTGTTATAATTTATGCAGAAAAAATTCAAGATATGCATATGTTATATGCTAAGTTGAAAAACGATTTTTTTGATCAAAATAATTTTATTTATACACCAGATGATGCTATTGATATTGGTAATTTTGAATTGTGGCTATTTAGGAATGCTATTGAGAATATAGCAAAAGATAAAAATCTTAATTTAACTTCTTTAAAACGAAGTGAAATCAATAAATTGGTTAATTTACCAGATGAAAAATATAGAAAAAAAATAATGGAAAGCGAGAACATAGAATGAATGTTATTATACCGGCTACTGGCATAGGAAGGAGATTTAAAGAGGCGGGTTATAAAGATCTAAAACCTTTTGTTCAGGTTAAAAAAAATAAAGTTATTTTAGATTATGTACTTGAATGCTTTGATACTCAAAAAGATGTCTTTTATTTTATTGTGCAAGAAAGTGAAAAAAATAAATTTGAGTATTTTATACAATCAAGAAATATTGATGCAAAAGTTATTATATACAAAGGAGAAAAATTAGGACCTGCTGGGAGTTTATATGGAGTAATGTCACAATTGCAAAATATATTAAATGAAGAAGTGATTATTAGTTATTGCGATTTTGGACAGAAGTGGAATTATAAAGATTTTTTAAAATTTATTCAAGAAAATCAAGAAGCTCAAGGGATAATTCCTTGCTATACTGGCTATCATCCGCATTTGCTTCCTTTGGAGAATGTGTATGCGGCATGCAAGGTATATAAGAATAGTTATGAGGTATATAAAGTCATTGAAAAATATGATTCTCAAAATAAATTTGAAGAATACTATTCTTCAGGGATATATTATTTTAGAACTTTAAAATTAGCTGTAGATGCAATTTGTAAACAAATAGAAGCTAAAGATATGATTTCTGGAGAATATTATGTTTCTATAACTAATAATTATTTAAAAAATGTTTTGTGCTATCCATTTGTAGAAAAATTTTATCAATTTGGTACTCCAAAAGATTTTGAATATGCAAAATCTAAATTAAATAATCAAGATTTTGATAATGAGTATATAAAAATAGATAATGTTGTGATTTTGGCAGCTGGAAGGGGTGAAAGATTTATTAATCTCAATTTTGATCAGCCAAAACCATTTTTACCACTAGGCAATTCGTTTTTGGTAGAAAAAATTATTAAAACCTTAAAAAATATTAAGGGTAAAATTAGATGTATCGGAGCTGAAGATCATAAAAAGTATTGGAATAGTGTTAATGAAGAAGTTGTGTATGTTAAGCCAAATAAGATTGGTGCAGCATATTCTTATAAAGAATCGTGTGGTGATTTAAAAGGTGATGTACTTATTCTTCCATGTGATTTAATAGCTAAGCACATAGATAATAATTTTAAAATGTTACAAGAGAAATCTGAAATTATTATTTTTGTTACCCAAGCTTCTAAATATAATTATGATAATCCTGATTATTTTACTTGGATAATTGGAGAACATGGTGTAGTAGAAAAAATATCGGTAAAATATAGACTAGATGATAGTAACTTAGTTATGATAGGTAGTTTTTACTTTAAGCAAAATTTAATATTGATGGAGGCGATAGAAAAAATATTTAAAGATAATATTTGTACTAATGGAGAATTTTTTATAGATAATGTTTTTGAATTATTAATTAACTCTTATAATATTTGTTATGTTGTTGTTGATAATTATTTTTCTTATGGAACACCAGATGAATATTTAGAAAATAAATATTGGTTTGATATTTAAAAGGAGTGGACAGTATGTTAGATTATATAGTTCGTAAAAAGTGTGCTGTAGGATGTAGTGAAAAATTGGAGATTTTATCTAAAGTTAAGTTTCCAGTGTTTTGTGGATGTGTACTAGATGATAGAGAATTGGACTTAATTGCCGAAGAAGAGGTTGTGATATCGCAAGATGGTGTGGTGCAATTAAAGAAATTGATTCCTCTAGAAATCTTGTATGCCAGTGGACATGATTCAGGGGCTACAGGATTGATATGGAATCAACATCATGAAGAATTTTCAAAATTTATTTTGAATTTTGAGCCTAAGAATGTTTTAGAAATTGGCGGAGGTCATGGAAAACTTGCCAAGCATTGTCTGGAAAATTCTGATATTAATTGGACTATAATGGAACCTAATCCAACGCATAAAAACCCAAAAGTACAATATATAGAGTCTTTTTTTAATGCTACTGATTTAAAACATGGAGTGTATGATACGATCATTCATTCTCATACTCTTGAACATATTTATGATCCTCATAATTTTTTAAGTGAGATTTGTACATTACTAAATGGGGGGGGGTATATGATATTTTCCATCCCTAATTTGAAAGAATATTTAAAAAATAAGTGGATTAATTGCATTAGTTTTGAACATAGCATATTAATGACAGAAAAAATTGTTGAATTCTTATTACTCAAAAATAAATTTAAGATAAAATACAAAAAATATTTTTTAAAACATAGTATATTTTATTGTGTAGAGAAAGATCAGAATATAAGCTCCAATGGAGTATATTTATATAATGAATATAAAGAAAATAAACGGATGTTTTTAAGTATGAAGCAATATTATCAAAATAAAATATCTGAATTAAATGTAATATTTCAACAAAATGCTAATAAAACTATGTATCTATTTGGTGCACATACCTTTAGTCAATATTTAATATACAATGGTTTATATATAAAAAATATAAAAAATATACTAGATAATAATAAAAATAAATGGAATAAGAGATTGTATGGTACTGAATTATTTGTAAAAGATCCTCAAATAATAAAAAATGATAATAATGTTTTAGTGATTTTAAATTGTGGTATTTATAATGATGAAATTGAAATTGATATCTTAAAAATATGTAATTGTGAAATAATTAAAATTTAATTTTTTTGAAAATAAAGAGAGTGGCGTTATGAAAAAAATAGAAGAATTTCTAGATAGACTTAAAGGTGGAGAAAGTAATTTTGCTCGAAAGTCTTATGAGGTTGATAAATATGATTGTGAAATATCAAATATTGTCAAACAGTTCCATACAGATGCAATATTACAAATTATATGTAATTTTTGGAATAAGCAGCAAGCTAAGAATTATTTTGAAGTGAACCACCCAATCTATAACAATATTTTAACCAAGGCAGTGTTTTCTATAACTAATGGAGAGGGAAATTATATTTTTTTTATAGATCAAACAAATATGTATCCTTGGGTAATGTTTCAAGCTGGTGATATTTTTAATAAAATTATAGTGGATAATATTATATATGAGATTTCTTATGAATGGAGGGATATTAACTATGATATTTTTTTAAATCTTACATCAGATAAATTATTATATAGAGATATAGATTTTGGTTTTGTTTTACCTAATACCTATTCTTTATGGCATTTTTTTTATGAACATTTGATATGTCTGTACATGTTTAGTGTAGTAAAACCTTTAAAAACATCGTCATGTTTTTTTATTCCCAAATGTTTTTCTCAAACGGATAATGATGATATGGTTTTCTTTATGCCAAATTTTGTCAAACATATGATATTTAGCCTAAAGTCTCAACGCATAAAAAGTATATTTTCATATTATACTAATGTTATGTATGTAGAATCAACATCAAGATTAAAAAATGAAAATAAAGATAATTATGATTTAATTATATGGTTTGCTTTAGTTAATAGAAAAAATGAAGGGAAAATTTGGATTGAGCAAATTGATGCTTGTGTTAATATAATAAATGAATTAAAAAAGAAATTTAAAAATATTAAAGTTTATATAGATGGAATTAAAATTAATGAAAATAATAAAAATAATTACTTTTTAGAAAAATATATTGATATAGCACAGACTTATTTTAATGAAATATATTTTAATGTTCATGGTGTAAAATTAATATCTGTAAATAATATTACCGTTAGAGATGCTATTAATTTTTGTTCCGAAGTTGATGTGGCAATTGTGGAATATGGCTCTTCGAGTATTATACCAACTATGATATGTAGAAAACCATCTGTTTTGTTTGGTTTAAATCTATATCGTGAGTATTATGATCAATATGCACATTATGTAGATACTTTAGTAGAAACTGTAGATTTGAATTGCGTTGTAAGCGAGAAAAGCATTAATCATTCTTATTATGATGATTATCATATATCTTGGCAACATGTTTTTAATAAAGTTATTATTTTAATTAATAAAATTAAACATACACGTATTGATGCTCTTGCTGTTCCTTCTGTCAGTTTGCTTGTTGAGCAATATAAATTACAACAAGAGCATAATATAGTATTTTCTATGGAAAGTGTAGTATTATATAAACAACTAAAAAAAATAGAAAGTAAAATTGAATTTCATTCTAAAGAGTATTTTAGAAATAAAATGTGTGATACAATAAATACAGCAAAATCTCGCATTCAAAATCAACTTGCTTATAAATTAGGTCAAGCTATGATAGTAAATTCTAAATCTTTCTTAGGTTATATAAGAATGCCTTTTGTATTATCTTATATAAAAGATAAACACAAACAAGAACAAAAAATCTATCAAGAAAAAATTAAAAAAGATCTTTCTTTAAAATTACCTTTTTTAGAACAATATCCTGATTATCAAGAAGCTTTAAAAGAAAAAGAATGTTTTACTTATAAACTAGGACAAGCTCTTATACAAGCTAATAAAACTTGGTACAAAGGCGGATATATCAAATTGTGGTTTGAAATTAGGAACTTAAAAAAAGAATTTAGAAAAATAAAATAACTTTTTATCATAAATAATAAATTCAGACTAATTTAAATGGGGGGGGGTATAATCCTCTCTTTAATTTACTAAAAAGGCTAAAAATAAATGCAAAATTCAGCAATATTAAGAATTAAAAACCAACTAGCTTATCGCTTAGGTTCTACTATGATAGAACATAGAGCTAATGGGGGGGGGTATTTAAGCTTAATATATAAATTATATAAAATAAAAAAAGAATACACTAAAGAACAAAAAATATATAAACAAACTATAAAATTATTTCCTCAACTTACTTATCCAAGATTAGAAACTTGTTGTGATTATAATGAAAGTATAAAATATAAATTTCATCTTTCTTATATGCTAGGGATTGTTTTAATTAATGCTGATAAAAATAAATTTAAAGGTGGATATTTTACTTTATTTAAAGATATAAAAAAAGCTAAAAAAGATTATAAAAATATAAATTCTATCTTGAAAGAATTTAATATTATCTCATCTTGCGTGTATGAAGTAATAGCAAATAATAAAGATAAATTTATAAACAATTTTGAAAAAATCAAAGAAGTCTTACATACTCACAAAGATTATCAAGCTATTATAGATAATATCTTTCATAATTTTGATTATTTTTTAAATAATTTTGAATTAATAAAAGAATGGTTATTATCAGATGATTTTTATCAAAAATATAAAAAAGAAAATCATCCTTATCCATCATTATTAGATCCTAAAAAACTTAATGATGAAAATGAACAAATAAATTATCATAATATCCCTGCTGAACTTGCATGGGAGATGAATTTACCTTTACCGGATAATTATGAATTTGTGTGGTTGGGAGGTCATGGAACAGGCACTGAAGCATTAAAGGTTTTTTTGCCAGTTAAAATTCCGGATAATTTTTTTAATTATGAGACAGGAATACAGCGTTATAAATACGCATTAACACTGCTATTGGAAAATTCTAATGAAAAAAAAACAATAAGGATTAAAGACTATAATTTTTATGACTTCGAAAAATTTTGTAAATTGATTCAGAAAAAAGTAAATTTTATTTTTCAAGTAAGAGATTATTTTGAAATTTTTACTTGCTATGTTAACCATCGTACAAAAAGTAAGAGTGCTATTTATGAGTTTAATATTCAGGATGATTTAAATAAAGTATTTGATCGTTTCTATTATTTTTCGAGTGGCAAAAATAAACCTTTGGAATTATCTTTAGAAAATTTTTTATCATGGCCCATAATGCATAAAAATATGGGTTTTAGAACTTGTATCATGGAATACTCTATTTTGCAGGCATTTAATAATATATTAAATGTGTATTATATAGATATGAAAGATATTATAGGACGAAATACAAAAGATACTATTAAAAAAATATGCAATATTTGTAATTTATCTTATAAAAATGATTTTAATTATGATAGAAATATTATTGGAGATCTTTTGGTATTTTTTCCTTTATGCTTAACTTTAGATTTATTAATTGATAATTCTAGAATTAAAATATTATTGATTAGTTTTGATGAGGAATTTGATTCAAATTTATACAAGGATATTTGTAGTATAATATTCTCAGAATCAGGAGAGAAATTATATCGCATATTGATTGAAAAAAAATATTATAAAAATATAATAGAAGAATGTCAAATTGAATATTTAAAATTATTTTTTAAAAAATTTGACATACAATTAAAAGATACGATAGAGCATCATAAAAAAATTAGAGTTAAGCCAGAAGATTATTTGAAAGTATATAGAGAAGATAAAGAAAGAAGGATAAAATTACAAGAAATGATGCAATATGAATTACAAAATATCAAACAACATCGTCCAGATATAGTAGCATCTTGGAAATACTATCAAGAATTTGAAAAAATGTGTGAGGAGCTGGATGGAAAAAAAGATTCTTTAAAAGAAAATATAAGTAATAATTAATATAATATTAAAATTAATTTCAAGGAGATTTTATGAAACAAGGTGATTTTAGCGAAGTAGCAAAACACTATCACAATAGGCCAGCATATAGCACTATGTTGATACAAAAGCTTATTAAATGTGTCAATGATAAAAATAAAGAACAAATGAATGTTGTGGAAGTAGGTGCTGGGACTGGAAAGCTTACTAAGATATTAGCAGATGAATTTAACCTTCTTATAGATGCTGTTGAACCAAATGATAATATGCGTGAAGAGGGTATAAAATTTACTCAAGATTCTAAAAACATTACTTGGCATAAAGGTAGTGGTGAGATTACGAATATAGAAAGTGATTATGCTGATTGGTTGATTATGGCTAGTTCTTTTCACTGGACTGATCCTAATAAATCTTTACCCGAATTTGCAAGAGTCCTTCATGGGGGGGGGTATTTCACTGCAATATGGAATCCACGCCATATAGTTGAAGGCTCTGTGTTTTATGAAATCGAAGAAGAAATTAAGCATATTGTACCAGAGCTTGCTCGTGTGAGTAGTGGTACTCAAAATGTTAAAAATTGGGATGAAATTCTTGTTTCGACAGGAGATTTTAAAGATTGTTTTTTTATGGAATGTGATTATTATGAGCTTATGGATAAGCAAAGATATCTTGGGGCTTGGCATTCTGTAAATGATATTCAAGCACAAGCCGGTAAAGCTAGATGGGAAGAAATTTTAAAAATGATAGAGAATAAAATTTCTTCCATGGATGTTATAAAAATTCCTTACAAAATTCGTGCATGGACAGTGCGTAAGGCTTAAAAATTATCCTTTAGCTTTTTGCTTGTGGCTTTTAAGCTAAAGGAAAATAATATGGAAAAAATCGTAGAACAAGTGTGGGATTATACAAAGCATGCAAAATTTTATTCTTATAGACCAAATTATGCACCGCGTAGTATAGATATGCTAATAGAGCTTGCAAAAAAAAGTAGTGGAAAATCTAAGGTAAAAGTTGCAGATATAGGTGCTGGAACTGGAAATTTAAGTATAATGTTAGCTGAGCGTGGTTGTGAGGTAGTTGCTGTTGAGCCAAATGATGCTATGAGAGAAATTGGAAAAGAACGCACAAAAGATTTAGATATAGAGTGGGTAAGAGCTACTGGAATTGATTCGACTTTGAAAGATGGTGAATTTGATTGGGTTAGTTTTGGATCTAGTTTTAATGTTATGGATAGAACTATGGCTTTAAAAGAAAGTTATAGATTGTTAAAACAAGATTGTTATTTTACTTGTATGTGGAACCATAGAGATTTAAATGATCCTATTCAAAAAGAAGCTGAGAATATAATAATGGAATTTGTTCCTAGTTATACACGCGGTACTAGACGTGAAGACCAAAGACCTATAATTGAAGCACACAAAGATCTTTTTGATAATATTATCTATTTAGAAGAAGATTTTTATTTTCATCAAAGTATAGAAAATTATATCAATGCTTGGCAGAGTGTTAAGAATCCTTATTGGGATTTAGAAACCAAAGAAGGCAATGAGTTGTTTGAAAAAATTACTAACAAATTAAAACAAAATTTACCATCTGAATTTGGTATTAAATACACTACAAGAGCTTGGAGTGCTAAGAAGGTAAAATAAAGAGGAAAAATGAATAAATTAGTATTTGACACTAAAGCTAGAAATTTAATCAATCTTGAGAATGTTTTAAAAAATGCGAAAGTATTAAAAGCGGTAGTTTGTTCTTTAAATGAAATTTCAAGCGATGAAGAAAATATTTTAAATAAAATTGCACTTTTAAATAGTGATAAATTAATAGTTCGTAGTTCTTCAAAGAGCGAAGATAGCTTTAAGTGTTCAAATGCTGGTGCTTTTTTAAGTCTTGCAAATATTGCAAATCAAAAAGATGAATTATTGGATGCAATTAAAAAAGTAGGTTCTTCTATGCCTAGTAAGGATGATGAAATACTCATCCAAACTATGCTTAAAAATATCAAAAAATGTGGTGTAGCCTTTAGCGTTGATAAAGATAATTTTGCTCCTTATTTTTGTTTACAATACGATGAAAATGGTTCTAGCAATTCCATTACAGATGGAAGTGCAAAGAGTGCAAAGAGTTATTTTCATTATAGAGATGATGAAAATATAAAAGATAACGATATTAAAAGAGTTATAGCTTTAATCAAAGAATTAGAAAATATTTTTGATTGCAATTTTTTAGACATAGAATTTGCGTTTGATGATAATAATGATTTATATTTATTGCAAGTTAGACCTTTGATTATGCAAGGAAAGTTAAATTTATTTAATGCTTTGCCTAAAGAAGCACTTTTAAGACTACAAAAAAGATTTCATTCTTTGCAAGAAGCAAGATTAAGAGTATCTGGAAAAAAGGGTATATTTGGTGTAATGCCTGATTGGAATCCTGCTGAGATTATAGGACTTAGACCAAAAAGACTGGCTTTTAGTTTATATAAAGAGATTATAACTGATAGCATATGGGCTTATCAAAGAGATAATTATGGTTATAAAGACTTAAGATCCCATCCTTTAATTCATTCTTTTTTAGGTATGCCTTATGTTGATGTTAGACTTTCTTTTAATTCTTTTATACCAAAAGATTTGGATGAGAATTTAGCTACTAAATTGCTAGATTATTATTTAGATAAATTAGATCAAAATCATAATTTGCATGATAAAGTGGAATTTGATATAGTTTTTTCTTGTTATGATTTTGATTTAGGTAAAAGATTAAAGGATCTATTGGCTCATGGTTTTAATGAAAATGAGCTTAAGCGTATAGAATTTTCACTTTTAAATTTAACAAACAATGTAATTAATCGTAAAAATGGATTATATATAAAAGATATTAAAAAAGTAGAAAAACTAAGACAAAATTATTATCAAATCATTAATTCAGATTTTTCACTTATAGATAAGATATATTGGTTAATTGAAGAATGTAAAAGATATGGAACTTTACCCTTTGCTGGAGTAGCAAGAGCTGGATTTATAGCCATGACTATGTTAAATTCTTTAGTAGCAATAAATTTTTTTACTAGAGAAGAAAAAAATGAATTTTTAGCTTCATTACATACTGTAAGTAAAACTCTTAGCGAAGATATACAAAATTTAAATGAAGAAAATAAAAAAGAGTTTTTGAAAAAATTTGGACACTTAAGAGCAGGAACTTACAATATTTTATCACCAAGATATGATGAAAATTTTGATTTTTATTTTGATATTAAAAAACAAGGTCAAAAAGTAAATCATAAAGAATTTAAATTAAGCGATGACAAAATAAAAAGCTTAAATATTTTGCTTAAGGAGCATGGAATAGCTATCAATGCAAATGATTTTTTGATGTTTTTAAAAACTGCAATAGAAGGTAGAGAATTTGTTAAGTTTGAATTTAGCAAGTTATTGTCGCATGCGCTTAGTTTAATAGGAGAGCTTGGCCAGTATTACAAAATAGAAAAAGAAGATATGGCGCATTTAGATATACAAAGTATATTAAATCTTTATTCGACTTTATATTCTAAAGATCCTAGAAAACAATTTTTAGGTCAAATAGAAGAAAATAAAAAAGAATATGAACTTACTTTAGCATTAAAACTTCCTGCCTTACTTACAAGTGATGAACAATTTTTTGGATTTTTTAGTTTTGGTGTAAATCCAAATTTCATAACACAAAAAAGTGTGAATGCTAAAATAGCTTTAGAAAATGATAAAGATTTAGAAGGAAAAATAATATTAATTTATGCAGCAGATCCTGGATATGATTATTTATTTTCTAAAAATATAGCAGGTTTTATAACTTGTTATGGGGGTGCAAATTCGCATATGGCAATACGTGCTTCAGAATTATCAATGCCAGCAGTTATAGGTGTTGGAGAAGAAAATTTTAAAAAATATTTACAAGCTGATAGATTAAGAATAGAATGTCAAAGTGAGCAAATAATTTGTCTATGAAATTTATTGCTATAAGTCAGAGATTGATTTCAAATGAGAGTTATTATGAAGAAAGAGAATGTTTAGCATTAGATTGGGGAAAATTTTTTAAAGAAAATTTACAAGATTTTTTACCTATACCTTTATCTTATGAGCTTGAATTTGAAAAATATCAGTCTTTAGTGAGTGCAGTTATATTAAGTGGTGGCAATGATTTATATTTTTTGAACAAAAATGATTTGTCTAAAAAAAGAGATGATTATGAGACAGAAATTATAAAGATTTGTATTAGAGAAAACATTCCTTTGCTTGGAATTTGTAGAGGTGCACAAATGATAGCATCTTTTTTTAATTCTACTTTTGTCACAAAAAAAGAACATATACGAGAACATGCGATTTATTTAAATGATAAAAAAATTCATGTAAATTCTTTCCATAATTTTTGTATAAATAAACTTGGTAATGATCTTGAAAGTTTAGCCTTTGCAGAAGATAAAACTATAGAAGCTTTTAAGCATAAACAATTTAAAATTTATGCAACCATGTGGCATATAGAAAGAGAGTATGGTTTAAATGAAAAAAGTGTTTTTCATAATTGGTTAAAGGAAATAAAATGAATACGTTAATTTTAGCAGCTGGACTTGGTTCAAGGCTTATGCCACTTACACAAAATAGTCCAAAATGTATGGTAGAATATAAAGATCAAAAAATTATAGATTATGAATTACAAGCTTTAAATGATGTAAATGAAATTGGTATTGTTGGTGGATATTTGTTTGATACTTTAAAAAATTATATAAAAAACAAATATGATATCAAGTTTTTTTATGAGAATAAAAATTATGACAAAACAAATATGGTTTATAGTTTGTTTTGCGCTAAAGATTTTTTGCAAAGATGTATAGAGCAAAAACAAGATTTATTAATTTCTTACGCAGACATAGTATATTTTAAAGATGCTGTTTTAAAACTACAAAATTCTCAAAGTGATTTTTCCATTTTAGTAGATGAAAATTGGAAAGAACTTTGGGATAAAAGATTTACTAATCCATTAGATGATGCTGAAAGTTTGATAATAAAAAATGATTTAGTAATAGAACTTGGCAAGAAAACTTGTAGTTATGATCAAATTCATGCTCAATACATGGGTTTATTTAAATTTTCTTATACTTTTTTACAAGAAGTTATGAAAGTATATAATGATTTAGATAGAAATATTTTATATGATGGCAAAGATTTTAATAATATGTATATGACTAGTTTTTTACAACTTTTAATAGATAAATATAATAACGCACAGGCACTTAAATTTCAAGGACAATGGATGGAAATAGATTCCATAGATGATTTAAAATATAATGCAAAATTTATTTGAGTTTTTAAAAAATCATTTAGATAGCAAAAAAGCTAATTTGCTGCTACGAGCCTTGAAAGATAGTACTGATGAAAGAGCTCAACAATTTATTTTACAAAATATTACTGATATCATAACTTGGTTAAATTGTGATGAATTTAAAAAATATGAAGATAATCCTTACCCTCCTTTATTAAATCCTGAGTATATAGATATTGAAGCAAGTGATTATTGTGCTATGCTTGCATGGAATTTAAATATTCCATTAAAAACTGCAAAATTTATTTATATATCTCCTCATGGTGTTGGTGCAGCTGCTTTTTTGACTTTATTAAATCAATCATGTAATATTTATTGTCCTGTTTCTTGGGTTTTACCTCCTAGATCTGATTATAGGTATAGCTTAAATTTTAAGTCTTTGATTACATATTGTCAATCAGCAATAAATATATCAGAAATTAATGTGGTACAAATAGATAAGTATTTATCTTTAATAGATCAAAATACACCAATTTTAATTCAAACTAGAGATCCAATATCTTTGCTTAAGCACAATTACGGAAGAGATTGGAGCAAGGTTCAAAGAAATTATCCACAAGATTTTGATTTAAATTGTGATTATAATTGTTATATTAAATTTCTTACACCACAAAAAACTCATATGAAAGATGATTTTGAAAATTTATTAAATGACACTTTTATAAACCATTATTTATTAGATAAAATAAATAAGGACAAAATACACTATTTAGATATGAGTGAGCTTTCTTCAGATAATATTTTTAATACCTTTACATATTTAGCACAAAAATTTGATTTTACCCCCCCCCATAACGATGATAAAGATTTTTTTCAAAGAAAAGAATTTAGAGGTTATATGAGATATTTATTACCTTTAAATTTTCATGTAGATGAAAATATTAAATTAAATATTACTAGATTTGGTATGGGTGGAGATGATATTAATATATTTGATAAAATTAGTCAAAATGATTTAAAAAATGATATTGGAATTTATATAGAAAAAGAAAAACTAGATCTTTTTTTAAAACATAAAAATTATGATAGAATCAAAAATTATTTATCTTATTTTTTAGATGATGTAAAATATATAGTTGATTATACTGAAGATACTATGATGAAAGAATCCGAAGTTTTAGCTTATTTAAAAGATAATTTTGCGGCTAGGATAAAACTTAAAAGTATTCTTGATAAGGAATTAATTCATATCAAGCAGTATCGTCCAGATATAGTAGCTTCTTGGAGACATTATCAAGAATTTGAAAAAATATGTAAGGAAAATACATGAAATATCCTATTATATGGTTAACAGGGCTTGCAGGTAGCGGAAAGAGTACAATAGGAAAAGCTCTGTATGAAAGATTAAAGCAAAAACATAAAAATATAATTTACCTTGATGGAGATGAGTTAAGAGATTTACTTGGACATTATGGGTATGATAAGAAAAGCCGTATTGATATGGCATTAAAAAGATCTCAATTTGCAAAATTTTTAAATGACCAAGAGATGATAGTTGTTGTAACAACTATTTCAATGTTTAATGAAATTTATGAATACAATAGAAAAAATTTTAAAAACTACTTTGAAATTTATGTAAAATGCGAGATGCAAGAATTAATCAAAAGAGATCAAAAAGGGCTTTATACAAAAGCTTTAAATAAAGAAATATCTGATGTGGTTGGTGTAGATATGCCATTTGATGAGCCAAAATCAGACTATGTCATAGATAATTCTATACAAAATGATTTAGCTTATAAAATTGATATGATAATGAAGCAAATCTTGTGAATTTTTATACCACTTCAAAAAAACTTATTGATAATGTTAAAAATTTTTATTCTATTTCATTATTTAGTTTCTTAAAAGGCGCTAATAAAAATAGTGTTTTTATAGGCTGGGGTCGTAAAAAATCTGGATTTAAAGCTTTAGAGTTAGCAAAAAAATATGATAGTAAATTTTTGCTTTTGGAAGATGGCTTTTTGCGTTCTTTAAATTTGGGATTAGATAATAGTCCTAGTTTTTCCTTAGTAAAAGATGATGTGGGTATTTATTATGATGCAACTATGTCTTCAAAACTTGAAAATATTTTAAATAATTACGAATTTAATTTTAAAGAATTAGAACAATCAAAAAAAGCTATAGAGCTTATAAAAAAAGAAAAATTAAGTAAATATAATAATAATATTTCCATACCACAAAATTTATTTAATCCTTGTGAAGAACGGGTTTTAATTATCACTCAAGTATCCAATGATGCTTCGCTTAAATTCGGTTTAGCTGATAAATTTTTAACCCAAGATATTATAAACGATGCCATTAAGGATAATCCAAATGCTAAAATATATATTAAAATTCATCCTGATGTCTTAAGTGGTAAAAAACAAAGTGATTTTAGTGTGCAAGATTTACCAAATAAGTGTGTGATTTTAGAAGAAAATTATAATCCCATTGAGCTTTTAAATTATTTTAAAAAAGTCTATACTAAAACTTCTGGTATGGGATTTGAAGCTTTAGTGGTAGGATGTGAGTGCGTATGTTATGGTATGCCTTTTTATGCTGGATGGGGCTTGACACAAGATAAATTAATATGTCAAAGAAGAGTTAAAAAAAGAAGTTTAGAAGAAATTTTTTATGCCACTTATATACTTTATAGTGAGTATTTTAATCCTTATTTAAATCAAAGAAGTGATATTTTTGATGTCATTACCACTTTAGCAAAATATAAAAAAATTGAACAAAATAATTCTTATAATTTATATTTTTTAGGATTTACTTTGTGGAAAAGATGGTTCATAAAGCCATTTTTTCAAGCTAAAAATAATAAAATTACCTTTTTACATTCAAAAAAACAGCTTTATAAAATAAAATTAAATCCACAAGATAAAATTTTCATTTGGGGTAAAAAGTATGATAAGGCTTTGCTAACTAAAGACTTTAAAAATGAAATTTTCTTAGTAGAAGATGGCTTTTTGCGTTCAATTTCTTTAGGATCTGATCTTACCAGGCCTTTTTCTTTAATAGTTGATAGCAAAGGTTTATATGTAAATCCAAAAGAACAAAGTGATTTAGAATATATTTTGCAAAATTATGAATTTGATGAAAAATTAAAACAAAGAGCCAAAAATCTTATCATTACCATAACGAAAAATAAATTTTCTAAATACAATGGTTTAAAACATACAAAAGTGCAATTTGACACTAATAAAAAAATTATTCTCATTCCTGCACAAGTGGAAGATGATGCTTCTATGATTTTAGGTGGGTGTGGCTTTGATACTTTAAAGCTTTTGCAAAAGGTAAGAGAAAAAAATCCCAAAGCTCTGATAGTTTTTAAACCTCACCCTGATGTATTGAGTGGAAATCGCAAGGGCTTAAAAGATAAAAATATTATTTTGCAATATTGTGATGAAATAATAGAAAATATAAGTATAGATAGTGCTATACAAGCTTGTGATGAAATTCATACTATTACATCAACAAGTGGATTCGATGCACTTTTACGAGGAAAAAAGGTTTTTACTTATGGTATGCCTTTTTATGCTGGATGGGGTTTGAGTAATGATTTGCAATCTTGTAGCAGAAGAACAAGAATATTAGCTATTGAAGAATTAGTTGCTGGGGCTTTAATACTTTATCCAAGATATATTCATCCAAAAACAAAAAATTTATGTGAAGTTGAGCTTGCTTTGGATATAATGCTAAAAATGCAAAGAGATTATTTTTATAAATTTTATATTAAAATATTAGTTGATCTACGTATTTTTTTACTAAGAAAAATACGTAGATTAGTTGAATGTGTTATAACAAAATAAGTTTTTCAAGGATTTTTATGCAAAAAAGTATCTTATTTTTATTAATTGCGTTGATTTTTAGTGCGTGTTTTTCTAAAAATTCTGATTTTAATCCACTTGGAAGATCATTTGGATCTATTGATGATATTGATCCGTTAAAATTAGGATCAAATCCAACCATACCAGAAAAGCAAGAAACTCCAAGCTTGATTGATGGATCAAATTTGGTTCCATTAACACCTTTAAATCCTCCTTTGCTTAGAGAGAGTAATAATAAAGATTTTACCAATAAACCAAGACCAATGTTGCAATCTAGTGGAGAATTTAATGAAGTATCAGTTTTTGCAAACAGAGGATTTGTAAGTGATTATATGAGTATAATGTCTAGCGCTGGTCCTGTTTTAACTGTATGGGCTTTAGCTCCTGGAAATTGGATTTGGGGATATACTTTGATTAATAGTAAAAGTTTTGGTGATGCAAGAGTATGGCAGATGATAGAATTTCCACTTGATTTTGTTATGATAAAGAATGCAAAAACTCATACTTGCTTAAATGCATATAGAAATGGAGTGGTGCATTATCCTTGCGATCAGTCTAATCAGGCTCAATTTTGGAAAATGATACCTATGTCAAATCAATCTTTTCAATTTCAAAATTTACAAACAAAGACTTGCTTAAAAACAACAATTGGAAATCCTATGGGAGATTTTTTTAAAGTTTTTCCAATTTTATTAGGTGAGTGTGCTAAACCAGGGAATAAAAATTTAGATCAACAATGGTTTGCTGCTCCACCACCTTTTAGTGCAAGACCAGTTTATAGGGAAAAGCCATGAAAAAGATAATCTTATTTTTAGTGATAAATATGACATTTCTATTTGCTAATTTAGAAAGCTATAATTTAGGCACTTGGAATTTACAAGGTTCTTCAGCAGCTACTGAAAGTAAGTGGAATGTTAGCATTAGACAATTGATGACAGGAGATAATGCTTTAGATGTTTTAGCAGTACAAGAAGCCGGAGTATTGCCAAGTAGCGCAAGAGATACTGGAAGACAGGTTCAACCAGTTGGAGTGGGAATTCCAATTCATGAATATGAATGGAATTTAGGGACTTTATCAAGACCACAGAGTGTTTTTATTTATTATTCTAGAATTGATGTTGGTGCAAATCGTGTTAATATGGCTATAGTAAGCAGAACAAGAGCAGATGAGGTCATAGTAATACCACATCCAAGTGTTGCTTCTGCTCGTCCTGTAATAGGAATTCGTATCGGAAACGATGCATTTTTTTCAGTTCATGCTTTAGCAAGTGGAGGAGCTGATGCGGCTGCAGCCGTTACAGCCGTTGATAATTTTCTTGCAACTAGAGCTGGGATTAATTATATAATTATGGGTGATTTTAATAGAGAGCCTGATTTATTAATGAGAGACTTAGATGCATCTTTGAGAAATCGCTTAAGAGTAGTAGCTCCTCCTAGTTTTACCCAGGTAACTGGTAGAAGAGTGATAGATTATGCCTTGACAGGTACTTCAACTCGCACAGCAGCTTATACACCTCCTTTGCTTTCGGCTGTTTTGGCTGTTGCAGGCCTTAGAACTTTTTTAGCATCTGATCATTTTCCAGTTAATTTTAGAAGATTTTAGGGGTTTAAAATGAAAAAAATATTATTGTTATTAGCAATATTTATAAATTTACAAGCGGTTGATCCTGGTGATTTATCTGATTTTAGTCCTCCTTTTGCGATAAGATCCTTAGAAACAGGTATAACTTTAAGTCCTTTTAGGGAAGTAAGTAAAGATTTATTAGATCAAAATTGGCTTTTAAGAGAGATTATTCTTTCACCTGAGTTAAAGGCAAGAGATTTATATGCTGAAAGATTACCATTTGGTTATGTTCAATTTGTTAATCCTTTAGATAAAGATGTTTGCTTGGCTATAGATGAAAGTGGTTTTTTTGTTGGTAAGCCTTGTAGTGGAGATTTGCAATCAGGAAAATTAGAAACAGTTTTTTCTATTATGCCAACTACTACTTCCGCTGTGCAAATTAGATCTTTGGTGCAAGGTGGCGGTGAATGTATCCAAACTTTTTTTAATCCTAATGTCCCAATTGAAAAACGTTTTGGTATTAGACCTTGCATACTTGATACTGCGTTATTTGCAGATGTTAGTGAATTGATGTTTTTATCACCTGCTTTAGTTGAAGCAACTCCTTTGGGTGAATTTCAATAAAGAAATTAAAAAAATATGAATTTAGAAAAAAAACTTAAAGAATTTTCTAAAAAAAATATTTTATTGCTTCAAGGACCTGTTGGAGATTTTTTTTATAAAATTTCTAAAAAAATTCCCGATGCTAATATCTATAAAGTAAATTTTAATGGAGGAGATTTTGCATTTTATCCTTTTAAAAGCATAAATTATAGAGGTTGTTTTGATAAGTTACAAGATTTTTATGAGGGTATATTAAAAGAAAAAAAAATTGACGTCATTATTATGTATAATGATTGCCGAAAAATTCACGAATTAGCTATAAAAGTAGCTAAAGCTATGGGTGTAGAAGTATGGATTTTTGAAGAAGGTTATATAAGACCAAATTTTATAACCTTTGAAAAAGATGGCGTAAATGCAAATTCTACCTTACCAAGAGATAAAGAATTTTATTTAACTCGTAATAAATTTAATCATGAAATTAAAATTAAAAATTTTTCAAGTTCATTTAAAAATATGGCATTTTATGCTTTTTTATATTGGTTTTTTTCTGCTTTGTTGGCATGGTATTTTAATAATTCTTTGCATCATAGATCTTTGAAATTTTTTGACTTTATTCCTTGGTTTGTATCTTTATATAGAAAGAAAAAGTATAAAATTTCAGAAAAAAAAGTTAACGCAAAAATTGTTAGTTTAAAGCAAAAGTATTTTTTGGCAATTTTACAAGTTTTTAATGATACTCAACTCTCTCATCATTATAAAAAAAGTACTGAAAAATTTATAGAGGAATTGATTATTTCTTTTGCAAATCATGCAAAAGCTAAATCTTATCTCGTTTTTAAACATCATCCTATGGATAGAGGTTATAAAGATTATACAGAATTGATAGAACAATTAAGTGTTAAGTATAATGTAGAGGGTCGAATTTTATATGTACATGATTTGCATCTACCAACTCTTTTAAGTAGTGCTAGAGGAACTATTGTGATTAATAGTACTGTAGGACTTTCTGCACTTTATCATCAATGTCCTTTGAAAGTTATGGGTAAAGCCTTTTATGACATAGATGGTTTGACTTATCAAAAGAGTCTACATACTTTTTGGAAAGAATGTAGATGTTATAAACCTGATGCTAGATTGCATACTAAATTTAGAAATTATGTTATTTATAAAACTCAAATTAATGGAAATTTTTTTAAAACATAAGTTATTATATTCGCTTTTTATAGTTTTTTGCAATTTTTTTAAGTTTAAAAGGTAATGTTATATAAGCGATTTTAAGAGGACTTTTGGAAGCTTGCATGAGTGCATTTCCTAGAAGATATGGAAGATGAGTTTTTGCAATTTGAGCTTGTTTGTAATCTGCATAAGCTTTTAAAGGAGGAAGATTTTTATCTTCTACTACGTGTGCTTTTTTAGTTTTTGCTAGTTCAAAAGGTATTTTAAAATATCCTATAAAACTTTTACTATTTCTAATAATCACCTCTCCTAATTTATAGCTTAATCTTGCTTTGATTCTTAAATTTGCTCCATAAAGTGGAGTATGTTGGCATGTGAAGTTTTCAAATTCATTTTTTAATTTTTTATATTCTAAAAAACACATAAGATCATGGTTTTGTTTTTGTAAGAATGATTGTGTATCAAGTTTTGTTAATTCTTGATATTCTAAAATTAAATTTTTATAAAAAACAATAGGAGGAATTAGAAAATCGTTAGTTTTTATGGGTAAAGAAGTGTGTTCTATTTTTTTAAATTCATCATCTTTAACAAGCAAAATTCCTATTAAATCAATATAATCAAGCTTGATCGTGTTAGAATTAACACTGACTCCAGAACTTTCTTCACTATGTTTTGTATTTGTGGTATTAACATAAAATAAAGTTTGATGATCGATAAATGCATTATTATCTTGAATATCTTGAAAACTATTTAAAATATTAAAATTTTTATTTAATTTAAAATGAGCATTTTCTATGCTTATAGTAGAGATAGCTTGGGTTGTGAGGTGATTTTTTGTCCAAGTGTGTATACCTAGAATTTGATATTTTATATAATCTTTTGGAAAAATAAATCCATCTTTGGTGAGTTTTATTACTTTTTCACAAAAAAATGAATTTTTATGTTCATATTGAGCTAATCCTGATGGAATGTATATAAAAAATTTTCTTTTAGAGCAAGGTATTTTTTCCCTAGATTTTTTAAAAAAATATAAATTTTCAATAATATTTTTTCCAAGTTCTTGCATAGCTAAGGGCATAGGATGGAATTTGTAATTTTGATCAAAATCATATAGATTGTTTTTTAAAAAATAAGAATCTACATCAATTAAATTAAATCCATAATAAGCACAATTTTTTCTATGAGTTTCATTAATAATTTTAGATTTATCGTTTTGAGCGGGTATAGGTAGTATCAGCACAATAGTGGTTTTTTGTGTTTTATATAATTGTTCATAAAAATAATCAATATTTCTAATAATGATATTTAAATCAATAGGACTTAAATAATCATTAATATTAGATTCGCTAATAATAAAATCTGCTTTAGATATAATTTTTTCTTGACGGATTAATTCGTATAAGTTTTGTAAAGAGCTACTAAGTCCTAAGGAAAAATTATGTAAGGTAATGTTCTTTTGTTCGAGGCCTACTCTAAGGCCATTTTTGACAACACTATTACTCCCACCTAGTAAAACTACATCCATCAAAGTCTTTCTATAATTAATTTATTAACTTGTTATTTTAATAAATGTTTTTTAATAAATATTTTAAGAGTAAAAAACTCTGTTTAAAGCTTATTATGTAATGATTTGACAAAGATAATAACTTTAGCTATATTTTTGAGTTGATTTTAATTTTGGATGATTATGAAAAAAGAATGCAAACAAAGAGAAGTTTTTTATATAGCCGGTTATGATCCTAGAGGATACAGACATTATTATACTATGTTTAAAAAAAACTTAATTTTACAAAGTGAAGTTTCAAATTATGATTTGCAAATATCTAAAAGTGAAGCAAAAGAAAAGTTGTATCCTTGTTGGCATATAAAGACAAAAACTACAGATATTAAATATACTTTTTTAGCTTGGAATGACATTGTTAAAAAAAATTGGTCAGAAAATATAAAAGATGCTCTGTATGATTTTTATAGTTTTTTTAAAATTTATACTATCACGGGACTTTTTATAAAATTTGGAAAAGAGTCTTTTAATCAACTTATTACAGGATATTATCCTTTTTTTTATGTTTTATTAAGCGGTATTTTTACTTTATTTTGTGCTTTTGGAAGTTTGTATTATTTTGAAGAAAAAATTCATTTTATTTTTGGAATTTTAGCTTTTGTGTTATGTTTGCTGATTTTTCCAAAAATTTTTTATAAATTAGGAAAAAAACTTGCAGTTTTTTGGATAGCTAGAATTTGTTCTTTTTGTGCTAATTGGGAAAAAAACAAACAAGGTGAATTAGAACAAAGAATAAAGTATTTTAGCGAACGTGTTTTTGATTGTTTAAAAAGACATGCAGATGATGAAAATTACGAATTAATTCTTTGTGCACACAGTGTAGGAACAATTCTTTGTATCAATGTTTTAACTCAAGTACTTGAAAAATGTGAAAAGGAAAATATTGCTTTTGATAATTTAAAAATTTTAACCCTAGGTGAATGCATTCCTTTAGTGAGTTATCAAAAAAAATCTCACGATTTTAGAAAAAATTTAGAATATTTAGGAACAAAAAAACTTTTTTGGTATGATTTTACCTCTATTATAGATGGAGCCTGTTTTTCTCAAGTTGATTTTATACGCACAAGCGGAGTAAAAGCTAATTTTGGACCAAAATATCTTTCAGCTAAATTTCATACCTTATATAAAAAACAAGATTATGCAAAAATCAAAAGAGATAAATATAAGGCACATTTTTTATATTTATTTGCTACTCAAATTCAAGAAAAATATAATTTTTTTGATTTTATTGTGGGCCAAAACATGCTTGAAGAAAGAATAAATTAAAGGAGAATATAATGGGTCAATGTCCTTTTTATCCAAAACCTTATAAAAATAAAGCTTCTACTTTAGCTACTTTTTTATTTAAAAGAAGATCCTGGCTTGATGGATTGTATGAGAGAAGTTATAAAATGATGATGGGTAGAGTTAAGATGCCTGGATTTGATCTTTATGTTGTAAATGATCCAAAAGAAGTTAGACGTATTATGGTAGATGAAGTTAGAGAATATCCAAAAAGTCAACTTTTGCATGAATTACTTGAACCACTTTTGGGTGTAAGCATTTTTACAACTAATGATAGGGTGTGGGAAAAACAAAGAGAGCTTTTAAGACCTTCTTTTGAAATGACTAGAATTTCTAAAGTTTTTGATTTAATGAGTCAAGCGGCCAATGACATGATGATTCGATTTGCAAAATGCGATGATGGAAAAATTATAGAAGTTGATGAAGCTATGACCTTTGTTACTGCAGACGTAATTTTTAGAACTATTATGTCTTCAAAATTAGATGAGCAAAAAGGAAAAATTGTATTAGATGCTTTTGTGACTGTCCAAGAAGAAACGATCAAAACTGCTATGAGAAAAATGTTTCGTTTTCCAAATTGGCTTTCAAATTTTTTAGGAGAAAAGAAAAGATTAAAGGCTGGATCGACTATTAGAAAAGTTTTATCAGATATTATCAAACCAAGATATGACAATGCTTTAGCTGATCAAGGAAAATATAAAGATATTTTATCTTCTTTATTGATGGTGGTAGATGAAGATACTAATGAACGATTTAGTTTTAATGAAATTTTAGATCAAGTTGCTATGCTTTTTTTAGCAGGACATGAAACTACGGCAAGTTCACTTACTTGGACGCTTTATATTCTAAGTATTAGTCAAAATGAACAACAAAAAGCTTATGAAGAGATTATTCAAGTAGCAAATTTTAATGATTTTAAAATAGAGCATATAAAAGAAATGAAATACTTAACTAATGTTTTTAAAGAGAGTTTAAGACTATATCCTCCTGTTGGTTTTTTTGCCAGAGAAGCAAGACATGAAAGTAAAATGCGTGATAAGTTAATTCAAGAAGGTTCAGGTGTTGTTGTGGCCCCGTGGCTTATTCATAGACATGATAATTTTTGGGAAAATCCACATGAATTTGATCCAACTAGATATGAAGATAAAGGTAAAATTAAAAAAGATACTTATATGCCTTTTGGTATGGGAGAACGTGTTTGTATTGGGCAAGGTTTTGCTATGCAAGAAGCAATTTTAATTTTAGCAAATATTTTAAGGACTTATAAGTTAGAATTAGAAGAAAATTTTATACCAGATATTGTTGGAAGACTTACTATAAGGTCGGCAAATGGTATGAGAATTAAATTTATCAAAAGGAAAAAATGAAAGAGAAATTAGCAGGAACTATCTTACTTTGTGCTATTGTACCTTTAGCGGTAATTAGTTATATTTTTATAGTTATAGTGGGAACTTTTGGTAGTACGGCTAGAGTTAGACAGGGCGTGAGAGCATTAGATCATTTTGTAAATGCTACTTTGTTTAATGGCTATGCTTGGGAGTCTTTATCATCGCATGCTTGGAGAGAGCGTGATAAAAAATGGGCCAAAATAGTAGTTAAAATTACTGATTTTTTTGATAAGGATCATTGTCAAAAAGCCAACAAACGAGAGCAACCTGTTGTAGATTTAATCTTAGAGCGAAAGCTTACCGAGCAAACTGTCGGCAAGCAACTTTAATTTTCTCCAAATAAAGCTTTAAGATTTTTAAATGCTTCTTCTTGATTGATATTTTTATCTTCAGTGGTGATTTCGTTTAGCTTTATTTCATAACCAAGTAGCATTGTAGCCAAGCGTATATTTATACCACTTTTACCTATAGCTTTACTTTTTTGTTCACTATTTATGCTTACAATAGCTTGTTTATCTTCAAGTTGTACTGAATTTATAATAGCTGGAGCTAAACTTCTAGTAATTAAAATAGCAGTTTCAGATGAATATTCTATACAATCAATGTTTTCATTTTTTAATTCTTTGCTTACAGCATTAATTCTAGCACCCTTTATACCTACTGTTGCTCCTACTGCATCGACATTAGGAGTATTTGCTTGTAATATGATTTTAGCACGTTCACCTGGAATTCTAGCACTTGCATAAATATTTATAAGTCCATCTTTGATTTCTGGAACTTCTGCTTTTAATAAAGCTTCTAAAAATTTAGGGCTTGTTCTACTAAGCTCCATTCTCATACCACTTCTATCGATATAAACATGTCTAATTACTGCTTTTACTACATCACCGACTTTAAATTTCTCACCCTTAATACGATTTTTTCTAGGCAAACAAGCACGAAATTCTTCGATTTCTATGTAAGTATTATCTTCATTATCCACTCTTACAACACTACCAAAAACCATATGTCCTACCATTTTTTGATATTTTTCGTAAATTTTTTCTTCTAAAAGTTTTTGTATATTGTATTCTAATTCTTTATGTAAAATATTTACAGCCGTGTGTCCTAAATTTTCTAATGAGCATTCATAAGTGAGTTCATCTCCAACTTCTACATCTTTTGCTTCAGTTTTTGCTTTACTTAAAGCAATAAAATGTTCATTTTCATTTTCTAATCTTTCATCATTATCAGCAACTACAACTATTTTTTGATAAAGTTGCAAATTTTTTCCAGAATCTACGAAAAATTCATATTTATCACCATAAATTTTTTTAGCAGTGTTTATTAATGCCTTTTTTACTCTTTGTCGAACGTCTTCAATTTGTAAATTTTTTTCATTAGCTATGGATTCTATTATGTCTGTAATTTTTTCCATGAGAACAATACTACCTTATCTTGATTTTATTATATGTGAGAATTAAATTATATCTTTAATAAGTTTAATTAAAAGTAAAATTTGTTATAATTTCAGATTAAAAACGTTTTGAGGATGATGATATGGATTTAAAAATAGCAAGAACCTCTATTGATGAAAAGCCAAAAAGTATAAGCATAGAAAATATTGAAAAGGCTATAGAAAAAGAAGGTCAAAAATTTTTTTATTTTGATAAAGATAACGCGCACAAGCAACTTATTGCCTTGGTAGAGCATTTTGAAAAAAAAGGAAAATGTGTTTATCATAGAACTATTAGATATGGTTTAGATGAAGCTGATTATATGTATGAGGTACATATTCTTTGAGTAAGAAATTATTTATACAAACTTTAGGTTGTGCTATGAATGTTAGGGATTCAGAACATATGATAGCTGAACTTAAAGAAAAAGAAAATTATGAGCTAACTCAAGATGCCAAAGAAGCAGATTTAATTTTAATCAATACTTGTTCAGTGCGCGAAAAACCTGTACATAAACTTTTTTCAGAAGTTGGAAGTTTTGAAAAGATTAAAAAAAATGGAGCAAAAATAGGTGTTTGTGGCTGTACTGCCTCCCATTTAGGAAATGAAATTTTCAAACGTGCTCCAAATGTAGATTTTGTTTTAGGTGCTAGAAATGTTTCTAAAATAACTCAAGCGGTAAATACACCAAAATTTTTAGGAAATGATATAGATTTTGATGAGAGTAATTATGCTTTTGCAGATTTTAGAAATAGTCTTTATAAAACATATATTAATATTTCCATAGGTTGTGATAAACATTGTACTTATTGTATAGTGCCACATACTAGAGGTGATGAAATTTCTATACCTTTTGAGATTATAAAAAAAGAAGCTTTAAAAGCAGTGTCAAATGGTGCTAAAGAAATATTTTTACTTGGGCAAAATGTAAATAATTATGGTAAGAGATTTTCCAATGCACATAAAAAAATCGATTTTTCTGATCTTTTAGAAGAATTGAGTGAAATAGATGGTTTAGAGCGCATACGCTTTACGAGTCCACATCCTTTACATATGGATGATAAATTTTTAGAAATTTTTTCTAGAAATCCTAAGATATGTAAATCAATGCATATGCCATTACAAAGTGGTTCGAGCGAAATTTTAAAAGCTATGAAAAGAGGTTATACTAAAGAATGGTACTTAGATAGAGCTTTAAAACTTCGTTCTTTATGTACAAATGTAAGCATTTCTACAGATATCATTGTAGCTTTTCCTGGTGAGAGTGATGAGGATTTTGAAGCTACGATGGACGTGCTTGAAAAAGTGTGTTTTGAACAAATATTTTCTTTTAAGTATTCTAAAAGACCACTAACCAAAGCTGCGACTATGCCAAATCAAATTCCTGACGATGTAGCATCAAAACGTTTGAGTATTTTACAGTCTAGGCATACAGAAATTTTAGATGAAATCGTTGCTAAACAACAAGGTAAAAATTTTGAAGTTTTATTTGAAGAATTGCGAAGTGATGGAAATATAGCAGGAAGAAGTGATAATAATTTTTTAATTCAAGTTAAAGGAAGTGAAGAATTATTAGGTCAAACACAAAAAGTAAAAATCACCAATCCTAAGCGTATGGTGTTGTATGGTGAAATCATTTAAGATTAATTGCATTGCCTTTGGAATTTTCTTATTACAATGGTTAATTTTTTTAACATGTAAAAAAGTATATTTAGGCAAGAACTTGTCAAAAAATCCTTGTGTGATATTATTTTGGCATGGTAGGCTTGCTTTGATGCCTTTTGCTTATTTAAAAATGGGTATTAAGGGTAAAAAAGCCTATGTTATGATTTCTCATCATAAAGATGGTGAAATTATTGCTAGGAATATTTCATTTTTTGGTTTAAATACTTTAAGAGGAAGTACAAGTAAGGGTGCATTGACTGTACTTAAAAAATCTTTTAGAATCTTAGATCAAGGTGGTGATATCATCATTACTCCAGATGGTCCTAGGGGACCTTTTCATAGTATTTCAGATGGTTCAGTGATGATAGCATTAAAAAAACGTGTTTCATTGTTTTTATTAAATTATGAAGCTAGCTCCTATTGGGAATTTAAAAGTTGGGATAAAATGATTTTGCCTAAGCCATTTTCTAAAATTACTTATCGATTAAGCGAAGAAATTAAAATCGAAAATTTAAATTTAGAAGAAGCTAAAGTATTGATAAAAGAAAAATTTGATATTATAAGTCAAATAGATAAGGGCTAAAGTTATGTTATCTTTTTTCAGAAAATACATTTTACAGCTTTTAGTGTGTATTTGTTATGATAAAAAGCAATACACGATTCGATGTCATACTTGGAAACAATCTAAAGCTATAGATACTTTTGAAAAAACATTTGAAGATAAAGATAGAGCAATAGAATATGTAAAAGATTTAAGTAAAGATTTTCAAATATATTATATTATTACTTTCTTTACTTCTATTGCTCAAGGTGTTGTTCCAAATTCTAGTTATAAAGAGCTTTTAAAATACGGAGTGGATTCCAATGCGGTTAAATGTTTACCACTTAATAATGCTTTGACATATGCTGCAAATATTCATTTAGAACTTTATCAAAAAAATTATGAAGAATTTGGAGGACTTGATTTATTGTATTCTCCATTTTTTCTACTTTACCATTGTGTAGAAAAAAAAGGTTTTGATGATAAAGTAAGTCTTTATGTATATAGATATCATGATTTTGTGGCAATGTTGATTTGTAAAAATAAAGAAATATATTTTGGAAGTTATTTTGATATTGCTAGTTGTAATGAGGAAGAGATTTTTGAAGATATCAACAAGCAAGATGATGAATTTGATTTCGATCAAGAATTTCAATTAGATAAGAATGAAGATGAAATAGATAACGATGAAGAAAAATATGAGCTTAAAAGTTTAGATGAAATGACTCAAGATGCTGAAGAGTTAGATACTTTAAAAAATATACAAGAGGAATATTCTTTAGAGAATTTAGCAAATTTTAGTGTTGATATGAAAATGATAGAATTTATTATAAATGGAGTGAAAGAATTTTATAATAATCCTTTATATAACAATAGTTTTTTAGAAAAAATTGTAATTTTTGATGAAGAAGATTTTAATAATACGTCTTTAGATTATCTAGAAAATGAGCTTTTTATTAGACCAGATATTGAATTGATTGATACACTTGATATTATGAATGAACTTGTGGTGAAGGATTTAAAATTATGAAATATAGTTTAATAGAACCTAAGCCAAAACCTATATTTAATTTATTTACTAGAATTTGGATTTATTTTACAATAATTAGTGTTTCTTTGATTTTGATTACATTTGTTATAATTATTTTTAAAAATTCTTACGCTTATATACAACTTAGTAATAAACAAGAAGAATTATCTCAAATTCAAATTCAAATAGAACAAAATCAATTAAAATTACAAGAACTACAAAAACAAAATAATCAAGCTTTAAATATATTTGGTGATGAGAATAATAATGGAAAAAATTTAGCACTTTTAAAAAGTGTCCAAAATTTATTTAGTTTAGTACCTAAAGATATTTCTTTAGATGAAGTGGTTTTGGAAAAGAATTCGTTGATTTTAAGAGGTATCACTCCAACTCAAGAAATGTTTTCATTGCTTTTAGAAGCTCCGTTAAGAAGTGTTTTTGATAGTTCTAAAACTACTTATTATCCTTTAAAAAATGGTTGGTATAGATTTGTAAGTGTTAATACATCAGCTGGGGAAAATAATGAATAAAAAAGATAGAAGTCTTGAAGAAGTAGATATATTAAAAATATTAATTTATTCTTTTACTTTTGTTGTTATTTGTGTAGTTTTAATCTTGTTTTTGATTATACCTTTTTTAAAAGATTATAAAATAAATTATTCAAGGCTAGCTAAGCAAGAAATTCAAAATACAAAAGCTATAAATGAATTAAAAAATTTAGAAGAAACAATTGAAAATTTTAAAAAGACAAATAAAATAAGATTGATGCAAATAAATAGTGATTTTTCTCAAGATGATTTTGTAAAGTTTATGCAAAATTATTTTGATGATATTAAAATAAAATCAATTCCCATAAAGCAAGATAAAATATATTTAAAATACCAATTTGATGTGCAAGTAAAAATTAAATCTCCACAGGCTTTTTATTCTTTTTTAAACGATTTACAAAAATATCAAAATTTAGTGGAAATTAATACTCCGGTATCTTTTAGTGCCAACCAAAAATACATTAACTTAAATTTTAAAGTTAATGTATTTTTTGCTAAGGCTATTGAAAAATAATTACTTCATTGTTTTGATAAGGATTTGATTCTTCTTGTGGTTTTTGAATTTCTTCTAAATTTTCTTCTTTGTGTGTTGTTTTTTCGTTTTGTGGTAAAGAATTTTGTAGACTCAAGATTAATTCTTTATAAAATTTGATAAATAAATTGTCAATTTCCAAAACGCTATTTGACATACTTTCATTAATTTGTGTTGGAACTGCACTATAAACTTGTCTAAAAGTATCAAAACTAGCTTGTGATTTGATAGGATAGTTGATGATTATTGCATCGTCTAATTTACTTGAACTAGTAAGTGAAGTGGTATTTCCATCAAGATCTGCAAGAGTATTTTGAGCTTCTAGTACAAACATAAAAGAAGATTCTATGTTATCACCACTAAAACTTGAATTTTTTGTTACTTTATCTTCATATAAATTTGCATTAATTGTTATGTCAAAAGTGTAATTAGCATTTGCTTCTACTATCTTATAGCCTTTATTTTGCAAAATATTTTTTGCATCTTTAATAAGCTGATTTTTTAAGAGTTCTAAACTTTTATTTATTCTTTGATTTAAAGTAGATTGTTCAAAATAGGAGCTATAAAAAGTATTTTTTATGATTTGAACTTCTGAAATTTTAACTTTTGCGTTTTCATTAGTGCTTATATTTGCATCAGAAGATTGAATTTGAGCCTTGAAATTAGGCATTGATATATGATATGTTTTTTGATTACTTGCACAAGCTGCAAAAAATAAAATAGCACTTATGCAAATGAGCATTTTTTTCATAATAAATCATCCTTATGTGTTTTTATGATTATAACAATTTTTTGATATATTATCGCTTTTGTAAAGGTTAAATAATGGAATATTGGCAAAATATTTATGCAAATTTTGATGTTGTAGCATTAGAATTTTTTGGTTTTAAAATTCATTGGTATGGTATTATGTATGTTTTAGCATTGTTAATTTCACTTGGAATTGCTAAATACTTCGTTAAAAAAGATAAAATAAATATTTCAAATGCTATGTTAGATAGCTATTTTATATGGGTTGAAATTGGTGTGATTTTGGGTGCAAGATTGGGCTATATTTTAATTTATGATGTAAATACACTTTGGTATTTAACAAATCCTTGGCAAATATTTAATCCTTTCTATAATGGAGAATTTATTGGCATTAGAGGAATGAGTTATCATGGTGCTGTAGTTGGATTTTTGATTGCAACTTTTGTATTTTGTAAAAAATATAAACAAAATATGTGGAAATATCTTGATTTAGTAGCTATTAGCGTGCCATTAGGTTATGTATTTGGTCGTATCGGGAATTTTTTAAATCAAGAATTATTTGGTAAGGTTACTCAAGTTCCTTGGGGTATTTATGTAGACGGTATATTACGCCATCCTTCTCAGCTATATGAAGCATTTTTAGAAGGTATAATTATTTTTGTTATTTTATATTTCTTAAGAAAAGTTAAAAAATATGATGGAGAGCTAATAGTATATTACACTATGCTTTATGCTGCAGCAAGGTTTATATGTGAAATTTTTAGGGAACCTGATTTTGATATAGGATATATTATATTAGGACTTAGCATGGGACAAATTTTAAGTATTTTTATGTTTTTATTGGGATTTATTTTATCTTTTTATTTAAAAAATATTAAAAAAAATTTATAATTCTTTTTATTTCTTTAAGAATAAAAGTTATATAATTGCCCCCGATGTTAAACTTATCAACTTTTCAAAGGAGCAAACATGAGCCAACTCATTGAAGGCTTTTTGGGCAAGAGTATTGATGGCAAGAAAAGTAAAATGCCAGCAAAACTCGATTTTATTCAAAGTGCTACAGGCTTAATTTTAGCCTTGTTTATGTGGGTACATATGTTTTTTGTTTCTACCATTTTGGTTAGCGATGATTTTTTTAATTCGGTTGTTCATTTTTTGGAGTTAAAATTTATTATTGATAGTCCTATGATGAGCTATATTACTTCTTTCTTGGCAGCCTGTGTTCTGATAATTTTCTTCGTGCATGCAGCGCTTGCAATGAGAAAATTTCCTATTAACTTTAGACAATATCAACTTTGCAGAACGCATTTAAAATATATGAATCATGGAGATTCTTCTTTATGGTGGGTTCAAGCTTTCACTGGTTTTGTTATGTTTTTTTTAGGTTCAGCTCACTTAATATTTATAGTGACAAATGCAGATAAAATTAGTGCTGACATGTCAGGAGATAGAGTTGTAAATCACTTTATGTGGTTGTTTTATCTTGCTTTATTAGTTTGTGTTGAATTACATGGTAGCATAGGTCTTTATAGATTATGCGTAAAGTGGGGTTGGTTTGAAGGAAAAGATGCAAAAGAAAGTCGTAAAAAACTTAAAAAAGCAAAGTGGTTTATTAGTATTTTCTTTTTAGTTTTAGGGCTATTAAGTTTGGCTGCTTTTATAAAGATAGGCTTAAATAATTATGAAAATAATTCTGTTGCACAAATAGTAAAAACTTATGATGGAGCTAAATATGAATATGCAATATAGTGATGCTTTGGTTATCGGTGGTGGACTTGCAGGATTAAGAGCTGCTATTGAGGTTGCAAAGAGTGGTCAAAGTGTAACACTTTTGAGTATTTGTCCAGTTAAAAGATCTCACTCAGCTGCTGTTCAAGGTGGTATGCAAGCGAGTTTGGGAAATAGTATTAAAGGTGAGGGTGATAATGAAGATGTGCATTTTGCCGACACTGTAAAAGGATCTGATTGGGGCTGTGATCAAGAAGTAGCTAGAATGTTTGCTCAAACTGCTCCTAAAGCTGTGCGTGAACTTGCTGCTTGGGGTGTACCTTGGACTAGAATTACAAAAGGACCACGAACTGTTGTAATTAATGCTCAAAAAACTACCATAGAAGAAAAAGAACAAGCACATGGTTTAATTAATGCAAGAGATTTTGGTGGAACTAAAAAGTGGAGAACATGTTATATTGCCGATGCAACAGGCCATTGTATGTTATATGGTGTGGCAAATGAAGCAATTAAACATCAAGTTAAAATCATCGATAGAATGGAAGCAGTAAGATTAATCCATGATGGTAAAAAATGTTTAGGAGCCATTGCTAGAGATTTAACTAATGGAGAGTTGATTGCTTATGTTGCTAGAGGTACTATGATTGCAACAGGTGGCTATGGTAGAATTTATAAGCAAACTACCAATGCTGTTATTTGTGAAGGTACAGGAGCTGCTATAGCACTTGAAACTGGACTTTGCAGACTTTCAAATATGGAAGCGGTACAATTTCATCCAACTCCAATTGTTCCAAGTGGGATTTTATTAACAGAAGGCTGTAGAGGTGATGGTGGTATCTTAAGAGATGTTGATGGATATCGTTTTATGCCTGATTATGAGCCTGAGAAAAAAGAACTTGCAAGTAGGGATGTTGTAAGTCGTAGAATGATGGAACATATTAGAAAAGGAAAAGGGGTAAAAAGCCCTTATGGAGATCATTTATGGCTTGATATTTCTATACTTGGTCGTGCTCATGTTGAAAAAAATCTTCGTGATGTTCAAGATATTTGTAAAACATTTAATGGTATTGATCCTGCTGATGAGGGTCCTAAGGGTTGGGCACCTGTGTTACCAATGCAACATTATTCTATGGGTGGTATTAGAACTAAGCCAACTGGTGAAAGTCAGTGGTTAAATGGTCTTTTTGCTTGTGGCGAAGCAGCTTGTTGGGATATGCACGGATTTAATCGTTTGGGTGGAAATTCGTGTTCAGAAACTGTTGTTGCTGGAATGATTATAGGGGATTACTTCGCACAATATTGTAAAGAAAATGGTAGTGATATTGATACAAATATTGTTAAGTCTTTTCTTTCTAAAGAATATGATTATTTAAAATCTCTTGTAAGTAAAGATGGAAAATATAATGTTTTTGAAATTAAAAATAAAATGAAAGATATTATGTGGGAAAAAGTTGCTATCTTTAGAACAGGTAAAGGACTTGAAGAAGCTGTAAAAGAGCTTGAAGAATTATATCAACATTCACTCAATTTAAAAGTTCATGATAAAGAATTAAAGTGTGCTAATCCAGAATTAGAAGAAGCTTATAGAGTTCCAAGAATGTTAAAAATTGCCTTATGTGTAGCCTATGGAGCACTTTTAAGAACAGAAAGCCGTGGGGCGCATTATAGAGAAGATTATCCAAAAAGAGATGATTTAAATTGGATGAAAAGAACAAATACTTACTGGGTAGAAGGTGAAAATATGCCTAGAATCGAGTATGAAGATCTTGATATTATGAAAATGGAAATTCCACCTGCATTTAGAGGTTATGGTGCAAAAGGAAATATCATTGAGAATCCATTGAGTGAAAAGCGTCAAGCTGAAGTTGATGCAATACGTGAGAAAATGGAGGGAGAAGGTAAGGGAAGATATGAAATTCAACATGCCTTAATGCCTTATGAACTACAAGCTAAATTTAAAGCACCAAATCAAAGAATAGGAGTTGATTATGAGTAGAAAATTAACAATAAGAGCATTTAAATATAATCCGCTAAATAAAATTTCTAAACCTCATTTTGTTACTTATGAGCTTGAAGAAACTCCATTTATGACTATTTTTGTATGTTTAACTCAAATTAGAGAAAAAATGGATGCAGATTTAAGTTTTGATTTTGTGTGCAGAGCAGGAATTTGTGGAAGTTGTGCTATGATGATTAATGGAAAACCAAAACTTGCATGTAAAACTTTAACTAAAGATTATCCTGATGGAGTTATAGAACTTATGCCTATGCCAGCGTTTAGACATATTAAAGATTTAAGTGTTAATACTGGAGAGTGGTTTGAGGATATGTGCAAACGCGTTGAAAGTTGGGTACATAATGAAAAAGAGACTGATATTTCTAAACTAGAAGAGCGTATTGAGCCTGAAGTTGCAGATGAAACTTTTGAACTTGATCGTTGTATAGAATGTGGTATTTGCGTAGCTTCTTGTGCTACAAAATTGATGAGACCAAATTTCATTGCTGCAACTGGTCTTTTAAGAACAGCTAGATATTTGCAAGATCCACATGATCATAGAAGTATTGAGGACTTTTATGAGCTAGTAGGTGATGATGATGGAGTATTTGGGTGTATGTCTTTGCTTGCTTGTGAAGATAATTGCCCTAAAGAATTACCACTACAGAGTAAGATTGCTTATATGAGAAGACAACTTGTCGCTCAAAGAAATAAATAATACTAGCCCCTTGGATCAAGGGGCAATTAAAACATTACTAAAACAAATTTGGCAAAATCACAGTGTTTTTCTTGATTATGAATGTGTTTTTGAAGATAAGGTATTAGATTCACAAAAAATTGCAATTATTTTAAGTGTAAATTTGCAAAATTATGAAAGATTTAGAGCTTTAGATGAATTTAAAAATATAATCAAAAGCCTAAGATTACGATTAGATATTTATAACATACAATATGCTCAAGTTTGTTTTATTAATGCTTTAAAACTTGGATTAATTGACAAAAGTGAAATATTACAATTTTTAGAATTATTACAGAAAATTACCGATAATTCTGCGATATATACATTTGTTTCAAATATAAAAAGTATTAAAAAAGATTACAAACAAGAACTTTATAATTCTCATAAAAATTTAGATTTGATTAATGAAAATTTACAACAATTATGTGATGATGAAAATATAGTAAAAACATTAAACGAAGCTTCAATTAAATTTAATAAAGTAGATTTTTATATCGCTGTAACTGGTGTTGTTAATGCTGGTAAATCTAGTATGCTTAATGCGCTTTTAAAAAATAATTTTTTAGGTGTTTCTAATATTCCAGAAACTGCAAATCTAACTATTTTAAAATATGATAAAAATCAAGAAGCCACAATATATTTTTGGAACAAAAGCGAATGGAAAAATATTTTAGATAATTCTAAAAAAAATGAAGATATGTTAAAGTTAATCAAAGAATTAAAACAAGATTTTAATCTTGATGATTATATATCCCAAGAAAATAAAAGTATAAAAATAGACTTTGACTCTTTAAAGAACTATACTAGCGCTAAAAATAAAATTTCTGCTTTAATTAAGCAAATTGAAATTTCTACTTTACTTGATTTTTTAAAAGATAATGTTTATATTGTGGATACTCCAGGTCTTGATGATATGATTATCCAAAGAGAGCTTTTAACAAAAAATTATATTCTTAAAGCTGATTTTTTAATTCATCTTATGAATGTTTCACAAAGTTTGAGTCAAAAAGATTGTGATTTTATAATAGATTGTTTAGTAAATTCACGAGTTAGTAAGCTTTTGATTGTTTTAACAAAAGCTGATTTGTTAAGTCAGGCTGATTTAAAGGAAGTGGTTTCTTATACCAAAAACAAACTCAAAGAAGCTTTACTAGTAAAAAAATTAGATGAGAATTTAATTTTAAATGCAGAATGTATTTGTATTTCTTCAAAATTAGCGAATGATTTTTATCAAAACAATGGAGGAGATTTGGAAAAAAGTAATGTTTTGCTTTTGGAAGATTTAATTAATAAAAGTTTATATGATAAAAATATGATTGCTATGCGAGCTTATAAAAAAGAATTATTATTGATTTTAGAGTCTTTAGTACAAAAAATTAATACAAATAATAAAATATTAAATTTTAAAACTTATGAATTAAATGAAGAAAATGAAAAAAATATTGCTAAATTTAAAAAAATGCAAGATAATTTAAAAAAGATCAGGGAAGAATTAGCACAAATTTTTAATCATAAAGAAGATGAAAAAGATGAGGTAAAAACTCTTTTATATTTGTTAGCTAAGAAATTGCAAGAAAAATTGATAGATGAATTAAAATATAACCAAATTAATAAAAAGAAAAATGATACTCAGCGTTTAAGTATTATTATAGACACTACTTTAAAAGATGGAATTTTTGATATTTTAAGAGAGATTAAATATCAAAGCGAGCTAAAATTAAATGAAATTCAAAATGCTTTAAAATTAAAATATAACTTTTTAGAAGAAATTTTAGAATCAAATTTTATAGATTTTAAAAATTTAGTGCAAGAAAAAATTGATAATATCTTTAATAATGATATTTTAGATAATTTAAAAATGAATTTATTTCAAGATATAAATGAAAATAAAGATATTTATAAATTACATTTTGAAGAGGCAATTTTAGCTAAATTAGAAGGATTAGATGTATATAATATTGCAAAAAATATCAAAACTAACCAAGAATTTAGTATCTTTTTAAAGATGAAATTAGCTCAATATGAAAAAGAGCAAGAAGATAAATTTAAAGATTTAAAAGAGATGATTTTAAATGTAGAAAACAATGAACAAAAATCTAAAGAACTTTTAGAAAAAAATGAGCAAAAATTACAAAAATTACAAAAATTAAAACTGGATCTTGTTAATGCAAGTTGATTTGATTAGTAATTTTATTAAAGCTTATGAAAATGCTTATTGTAAAAAATTTGATGAAAGTTTTGAAGGAAAATTACTTACCATTAGAGCTAATTTTTGTGAGCCGAGTTTACGTTTAAATAATGAATTTTTAAAAAAACTTGATGAGGTTATTTTTAGTTATAAAAGGCCTATAAATATTGCGATTGTAGGTCAATTTTCCAGCGGGAAATCTACACTTTTAAATTTGATTTTACAAAGAGAATGCTTGCCAACAGGTGTGATTCCTGTGACATTTAAACCTACATTTTTAAGATATGCAAAAGATTATTTTTTAAAAGTAGAATATAAAGATGGAAGTGATGAGATAGTTGATATTGATCAACTCTGTAAATTTAGTGATCAAAGAAATGAATTAAAAGAAGCAAAAAGCTTGCATCTTTTTGCACCAATTGAACTTTTGAAAAATATTACTTTGATTGATACCCCTGGTTTAAATGCAAATAACACAGATACTCTTACTACTTTCACAGAACTTTCTTTTGTTCATAGCGCCATTTGGTTAAGTTTAATTGATAATGCAGGTAAAAAAAGCGAAGAAGAAGCTATTAAGACTAATGCTACACTTTTAGGACGCAGTGGAATTTGCGTATTAAATCAAAAAGATAAATTTACTCAAGAAGAAATTAATAATATTTTAAATTATGCTAATTTAGTTTTTAGTAAGTATTTTGAAAAAATTATAGCTATTTCTTGCAAAGAAGCAAAAGAAAATTTGCAAAAGTCAAATTTAAATTTATTTTATGAATATTTACAAGATCTTGATTATGAGAAAATAAAAAAAGATTTTATACAGGAAAAATTAAATAATTTATGTGAAATTTTGCTTGAGCAGTATGATTTTTTTTCTACAAAATTGGATTATTTAGATGCAAAGTTAGGTTTATCTGTCAATGAAAATAATATAAAACACTTAGAAGAGAGAATTAATATTTTAAATCATAATTGTCTTGAAAAACTAAAATTAGTCAGTGAAAAAATTGCAAAAGAAATTTTAAAATTTATTAAAGAAAGAGATAGTAGTTATTATAAAAAAGCTCAAGGATGGTTTAAGAAAAATTTATATGAAAAAATTGATTATAAATTACCGTATTTATCTAGTGATGATGCGTTTTTGGCTATGTTTTATAATTGTGATCTTATGAATAAAGAATTTAAAAAAATGAAAAAAGAAATTTCTTTAGAATTTGATGAACTAAAGCAATTATTTACTAATTTTTTTACAAATTTAGAAAAAGAAATTTTACTTTTTAAGTCAGAATTTTCAAATTTAAATAAAGATTATTCTTTGCAAAGTGATGAAGAATTTACTTCTTTTAAAAATTTTGCAAGTGCTAGTGAGGAAATTTTTATAAAAGATTTTAAAGAACTTTTATTTGAAAACAATTTAAAACTTGATTTATTTTTAGAAAAATTAAATTTAAAAGCTTTGGCCAATTATGAAAGTGCCACTAAACTTGCATTAGGATTTTTTAGCACTAAAATAAATGCAAGTAAAGAATTTTATGAGCTTGATAGCGCTGAATTTAGTTTGTATCATCCAAAAGCAAGCGAAATTTATCAAAGAATGCTCATAGAATTAAATGTCCATGAATTTGAGGATTTGTTATTAAATAAGCCCGTGATTTCAAAGATTTATCATTACTATATGCAAGCTTATAAAAAACTCATCGAAGATAAAAAAGAATATATAAAGAATTTAAAAAATGAATTCGAAGTCAAGAAAGAGATGATTTTAAACATTAAAAATCAAATATCTAAACTTCGCTAAGATTAAATATATTTTAAGATTTGCTTAAAATATTACTTTTTATTTGTTATCGTTATTTTTTTCTTTACTTTTTTTCCAAAAGTGAAAAGCCAATCCACATAATCCACCTACTATAGCTGCAATGATAAGTTTTGTAATAAAATCCATTATAATCCTTTATAAATTTTTATAAGTATTATATTTATTTATAATTAATAAATTCTTTATATTTATAACCTTAATAAGATTTATAAATGAGAATTTTTGCTGTTGTATTTGAATGTAAATAGAAAATGTCTGACTTTGATTCATTTAAGGTAGCACTTGCTAAAAATGGTAAAGCCATATTTTTTAATGGATATTTTAGATTTTTAGAAGTAAATTTTTTATTTTTTTCAAAACAAAATATGGATATTTGTTCTCCTTTATAACTTTTTATTTTACACGGAGTTTCATAAAATTTAAATTCCCCATAATCACTTTTTATTGTTAAATTTTTACATTTTTTACTATATTGCATCATTAAAGAGATATTAGCTAGAGTATGATCCTCTCTTTTTCCTGTGCTTCCTAAAAATACGAATTCATCAAAACCTAATTTTAAACAATGATAAAAAGCTTTAGATAAATCATTACTCATTTGCTCTTTGATGTGTATTAATCTATCTTTATATTTTTCTTTTAATTTTGCACTTATGCTATCTAAATCTCCTATTATGATATTTGGTTTTATATTCAATGTGTCAAGATTATTTATGGCTCCATCACAAACTGCTATAAAATTTGCACTTTTTAACTCGTTTATGATTGCTTTTTTTGTAGGAAATTCTCCATTTGCTATTATATAAGCTTTCATTGAGCTTGTTTTTTCCATACGAAGAAGTAATAAATTCCTATAATAAAAAACACTAAAGTATTTAAAAGTTGAGCTATGCTTTCTTTGCTTTGTTCAAAAATTAAAAACCAAATAATTAAAGAGCTTATATTTGCCAAACTTACTAAAAAATAGCTTTCCATATATCTTTTAACTTGCATATAAAACGCTAATAATTGTCCCATAACAGCAAAAGAATTTAAATAAATGAAACTAGAACCCATATTTTGCAATATATAAGCATAGATTATAGTTGATATTGCCACGATAAAAGCGTATAACAATCTTTGTGTGTTGTTTAATTTTGTTATGATTATTTTAGTTTTTTCTTTATTTTGATTATTTTTCCAATTATAAATTCCATAAGCGTTAATAGGTAAGTAAAAAAGATTTAGCATAACATCACCATACAATTTTAATTCATAAGCTATATATGCATAAGAAATAGAATATAAAATTCCAAAAATAAAACAAACTGTCTTGCCAGCACCAGCAAAAAATACATACAATACCGCACAAAATGCACTAAAAAGACTTAAAAAAGATCCTCCCATTATGTTGGTTGAAATCCCTATGATAGATAAAGTTAAAAAAAGTGCTAGATAAAATTTAAAAGATAAATTAAATTGTAATTTTAAATTCATAAAATCCTTTCTTTGTAAGAACATTGCTTTAATAATAGCTTATAATAATAAAGATTTATTGGTAATTTTAATTAGTTTTAAAAAATGATTTTGAGCTTTTTTGCGAAAAAATTACACAAAAAAGCTTTTAAAATTACTCATCATTCATATTAATCACATAGCGGAATTTAGCCTTTCCACTCGTGAGGTTTTCGTAAGCTTTATCTATCTCGCTTGGTTTAATAATTTCTATTTCAGGATAAATATTGTGTTTTATGGAAAAGTCTAACATTTCTTGAGTTTCTTTTATACCTCCAATAAGTGAGCCATATACTTTTTTTCCAGCTTTATATACGAAATTTATTATGTTTATATTAGGACTTACATCGTGTGGTGGTAAGCCTACTATAGCCATTTCTCCTCCATATTTTAGTAAATCCATATAAGCTAATGGATCATAAGGAGTTGGTATGGTAGAGATGATGAGGTCAAATCTTTCTTTTACCACGCTTTTGTCTGTGCTAGTATAAAAATTACTCACACTCATAGCTAAAGCTTCTGCTTTTTTGTTTTCATTTCTTGCAAAAACACTTACTTTTGCACCCATTTTAATAGCATATTTTACAGCCATCATACCAAGTCCACCAAAACCTGCTACGGCTACGCTTGAGTCTTCTTTGATATTTGAAAATTTAAGTGGTGAATAGGTAGTAATACCCGCACAAAGTAAAGGTGCTACTTTGTCAAGTGGAGCATTTTTTGGTACATTGATAGCAAATTTTTCACTTACTACGATGTTGTTTGAGTAACCTCCATAGGTGTTTTCATTATCATGAAATACATCTTTGCAATTATAAGTGTAGATGGTTTTTCCATTTTCACAAAATTGTTCTTGAGACTTTTTACAAGCTTCGCATTCTCCGCATGAATTTACCATACATCCAACTCCTACATAATCACCTATTTTAAATTTACTTACATTTTCGCCTATTGCAATGACTTCTCCAGATATTTCATGCCCAGGTACGCAAGGATAAGTTGTTTTGCTCCATTCGCTTCTTGCCGTGTGTATATCACTATGGCAAATCCCTGCGTATTTGATAGCGATTAAGATATCATTTTTCCCGATTTTATGGCGTGTAAATTCAAAAGGTGTAAATTTAGAATCCTTGCTAAGCATAGCATAACCTTTACTTTTGATACGCCCGTTTTCTAAAAAGATTTTTGAGTCCATTTTTCCTCCAGTATTTTTGTATTAATTATTATATTAGCAATCTTTAAATTTCAAAAAATATTTTTCAGAGAAATTTATGAAAAATAAATTATCTTTAGAAGATGATACTAGAATAAAATTCGTAGACATATAAAATTTTTATGATATTTCTTATAAAGAATAAAATATGAGAAATTATTATTTTACTAGCAGTAGTAAATTTAGAAAAAATTCAAAGCAAGATAAAATAAGCTTAATGTCTTTAAAATAGGCATTAAAAATCTTTTTTTATGTCTTTATCATAGCTGATATCAAAAGCTCTATAGATATCGGGTAAACATTTTCTTATAGCATAATCAAACTTGTAAAAATGATTATAAACTTCTTTGACATTCATATCTTTTGCTTTTGTAAAATCAAAAATTTCAGCATTTTCTATTTTTGGAATATGCTCATCAAAAAAAGCATAAAATTCTTTTCTTAATTTAAAAAAGTCGTTGAGATTGTTTATCATAGTTTCTTTTTTATCCATTGTATTCCTTTGCTTTTTAGATAATAAATTTATTTTAATTTAAAAAATAAAATAATGCTTACAACTAAGGCATTAAAATAATATCTACTAAATTACCTTCTTTTAAATCATCTTTTGCTATCAAAAGTGCAGCTTTGTGATTTAGATTGTTGATGATAGCACTTGAACCTTCTTTTTTACCTTTTAAATTTGCAAATATCTTTCCATTTTTAAATTCAATATTACAAGCTATAAATTCCAAATGAGAACTTTTTTTCTTATAATCTTCACTTAAAAAAGCTTGAAATTTATAGTCTGTTTCTTGTAAAAGCCAAACATTTAGTAATTCTCTTACATAGAGATTGAACATTACCATGGCTGAATATGGAAAACCAGGTAAGGCAAAGATGAATTTATTTTCAAATTTGGCTATTTTGATGTGTTTGCCAGGTTTTACATCGACTTTATCTATAATAATTTCATAATCTTTTATAGCTTGTTTTAAAAAATCAAAATCACCCATAGAAACCCCGCCTGTAGTGATTAAAATATCGCATGAATTTAAAGCTTGCCTTAAAGTGCTTTGTGTGTTTTCTTTATCATCTTTTAAGAGTGGGAAAATTCTAGTTTGACAATGTAGTTTCTTTGCCATATTTGCTATAGCTACATGATTTGATGAGCGAATTTGTGCAGGGTGATCTAAGCTTTCTCCTAGATCTTTTATTTCATTTCCGCTACTTAAAATCCCCACAATAGGTTTTATAAAAACACTAATGTGAAAATACCCAAGTTCAGCTAAAAGTGCTATTTCGCTATAACTTATTTTTGTGCCTTTTTTGAGTAAAATTTCACCCTCTTTATAGCTTTCACCCTCTTTTCTTACAGCAAATCCTTTATTTACTTTTTCCTTTATGATTAAAATATTATCTTTTATTTCTACTTTTTCAATGGGTACTAAAGTATCGCTTCCATCGCTCATTAGTGAGCCTGTAAAAGTTTTGACGCATTCTTTATTTTTAACATTAAAGGTAGGAAAAATTCCTGCAGGAACTTCTCCTATGATTTTTAAATTTTCATCTTGATTATCAAATTTTATAGCGTAACCATCCATGGCTGAAGTAGGAAATTTAGGGTAATTATGCAAAGCTATTATATCAACTGCTAAAATTCTATTTAAACATTCTGTAAGTGATATTTTCTCTACTCTTTCATAAGTTTGAATGTGTTTGTGGAGTATTTTTAAACTTTCATCGTAGGAAATTAACATTTATTCTCCTGATTTCCTAAAATTCCTGCTCCTTTAAGTTTTAAGGAGCGTTCTTTCGCATAAATTTTTTGATTATTGATAATATCATACTTCCAAATAGGTGCATTGGCTTTAAAATCTTCCACAAAATCATTAATTAATTCTAAACCTAATTTTCTTTGTTTGCTTAGAACTCCTGCAAGATAAGAACTCTCATGAATTTTTACCTCATTGATAGAATGAGCAAACATTAAAACAACATTATCCTTGCTTACTTTTTCTTGCCAATTTTGAAACCATTTTTTTAAAATTGGTTCGTAAATATCAAAACTCAAAGCTTCAATATTAGCTTCATCTCGCACTATACCGCAAAATGTTATCAAAGCACCACAATTTTTGTCTTTTGAAAATTCATACCATTTTGTATAAATCTTCGTAACATCTAAAGAATTTTGATAAAGCTCAAACACAATCATCCCCCGCAAACTGGTGGAAGCAAACAAATTTTGTCACCATGTTTAAATTCTACATTTTCATTTGTAATGATCTCATCATTTAAAGCTATGGCACAAAGTTCTAACCACTCTTTCAAACTTTCATCTTTTTGAAGTAAAGATTTTAATTCTTTTAAATTTTTTACTTCAAATTCTACACTTTCTTTATTTATAGGTCCTAAAAATTCAACTTTAATCATATTTAGTTTTTATCCTCAATTTTTAAAATTCCCATCATTCCAAGATCTTCATGCTCTAAAATGTGACAATGAAACATTCTTATACCACTAAAATTTTGATTCATTCTTAGCTTTAATTCTTCACCAGGTCTTATATTGATAGTATCTTGTAATGCTCTAAATTTAGCTTTTGTAACTTTATCTTTAAATTTAGAAGAAATCAACTCAAATTGTGTGCCATGTATATGAAAAGGATGGTCCATATGAGAATTATTTTTTATAGTCCATTCTTCTACTTCTCCAACTTTAGAAATTAGATCGATTCTATTCATATTAAAAGTTTTGCCATTAATTAAAAACATTGAAGCAAGACTTTTTTTGATTTCTTCATCGTTCTTTTTATCAATGCCATGCATTTGCATATGATCTTCGCTCATTACAACTTCTTTGAAGCTTGTAGCTTCTTTTAAAGGAGGAAATTCGCGTAATTTTTCAGGTATGTTTTCTATAGTTTTTTCTATTTTAAGATCAGCTAACATAAGAGTGTAAGGTTTTTCTTTGACAAGCATTTTATCACGATCATAATAAACGCTTTCAAGTTTAAATTCACCCTTATTTGCTTTGATTAGCACTTCAACTCTTGAAGCAGGACTTAAAAATAATTCATCTAATTCAATGCTTTGTTCTAAAAGTCCTCCATCTGTTCCTACTAAGATAAATTTAGCTCCTTTTATGCGTAATTTTAAATATCTTGCCGCACAAAAATTATAAATACGGATTCTTTGAGTTTCACCAAGTGTTATTTTTGGTTTTAATTGTCCATTGATAAGAACTAAATTTCCTTCTCTACCATTTAACCAATCGAATAAATTATTATCAGGAATTTGTGCGTTTTCATCTAAACGTAAATCACTAATTACCCAATCTTGTTCTTTTAAATGAGACAAAGCATCTTTTTTTGCTTTTACCACAAATACACCAGCTAAACCTTTATAAACTTGCTTTGCTGTAGTATAGTGTGGGTGTGGATGATACCAGTATGTTCCAGCTGAATTTTCTGGTATTTTAAAGCGATAAATTTTTTCTCTACCAGGCATAATAGGATCGTGTGGGTTACCATCTTGCTCAGGTGGAATATCAAGTCCATGCCAATGTATAGTTGTTGGTTCTTTGAGATTATTTTTAACTAAAATTTCTACCATATCCCCTTCATAAACTTCTATTTTAGGTCCTGGTATAGAGCCATTATAAGTAAAACATTTAGTCTTTTTACCTTTAACTAATTCTATTTGACTTTCTTTAATCTCTATGCTTGATCTAAAAAAATTCTTTTTTTTACTAGTGTTTTTAAGAAGTTTTAAATTTGTTAATGCTTGTTCACTCGGAAAATCTTTAACATCGAGTAGTTTGATATTTGGATCTTCCAAACTAATAAAAGAAGTGTCAACGGAATTAGCAGCAGTATGCATATGCTCCATATTATGCATATTATGCATTTCATGCATATTGTGATGATCGTGTTTATCCATAGCATACATTCCACTGATACTGATTAAATTTAAAGCATTAAATTTCAAAAAAAACCTTCTATCCATAATTTATATCCTTAAATAAAATAAATTTTTAAAAGTAATCATTGTAAATATATTTTGGTAAATGTTTTGAAACAAGTTATAATTTTATATATTTTTATTATATTCATGTTACAAATTATAAATTAAAGGAATACGATGCAAATTCAACATTATCTTGATAAAAATTTTCAAACTCCCGCATATATTTTAGAAGAAGAAAAACTTCGAAAAAATTGTGAACTTTTGGCTAAAGTTAGCGAGCAAAGTGGAGCAAAGATTTTACTTGCACTAAAAGGATTCGCCTTTTCTGGTGCTATGGATATTGTAGGAGAATATTTATCAGGATGTACTTGTAGTGGGCTTTGGGAAGCCAAATATGCTAAAGAATTTATGAATAAAGAAATTCATACTTTTTCACCTGCATTTAAAGAGGATGAAATTGATGAAATTGTAAAACTTTCTCATCATATTGTATTTAATTCTTTTAATCAATTTAAAAAATATAAAGAAAAAGCAAAACAAAAAAGTATAGGTTTGCGTTGTAATCCTGAAATTTCAGTAGCACCAAAAGAAATTTATAATCCTTGTGGAAAATATTCAAGACTTGGCATTAGAAGTTGTGATTTTGAAAACGAAGATATAGGTGAAGTTAGTGGTCTTCATTTTCACGCTTTATGTGAAGAAAGTGCACATTCTTTAGAACTTGTATTAAATGCTTTTGAGGATAAATTTCAGCCCTATATTAAAAAAATGAAATGGATAAATTTTGGTGGCGGTCATCATATCACAAGGCAAGGTTATGATGTACAAAAACTTATAGATATTTGTAAAAAATTTTCTGATAAATATAATGTACAAGTGTATCTTGAGCCAGGTGAAGCTATTGGATGGGAATGTGGAAGTTTAGTTGCTAGTGTGATAGATATTGTAGAAAATGAAAAAAAAATTGCCATTTTAGATGTATCTAGTGAAGCACATATGCCAGATACTATCATTATGCCTTATACTAGTGAAATTTTAAATGCTAGAATTTTAGCTAGTCGCGATGGGATGCGATATGGTGAGTTAAAAAAAGGAGAAGTTTCTTATTTACTAGGAGGTAATACGTGTTTAGCAGGTGATATTATGGGTGAATATGCTTTTGATAAAGAGCTTTTTGTCGGGCAAAAAATAGTTTTTTTAGATCAAATTCATTATTCTATAGTTAAAAATACAACTTTTAATGGAGTTAGACTTCCAAATTTAATGATGTTAGATAAAAATAAAAAATTATCCATAGTTAGAGAGTTTGGTTATGAAAATTATTCAAAACGAAACTAAGAATAATTTTTTATAAAAGTATTTTAAAAATTTATTTTTTTAAATAAAATTTTATTTAAAATAAAAACTAAAAATAAATAAAATCATAATTAAAACTTTACATGATTCAAGGAGAGCGCTTATGTATAGGATTTTATTAGTATTTTTAGCCTGTTTGAATTTGTCAATGGCTGCAGATTCTATGCCAAAGGGCACGCAAATTTGGAACGAACAAAGAGTTTTGAATATTAATTCTTATGAAAATTTTGGTACTTTATGGACAAAATTACAAGGAGAATATATTGCAAGTGCAGTATTTATAATACTTATTTTAGTTATTAGTGCTTTTGCTTTGCATTATATGGTAATAGGTCCAAAGAAATTTTCTCACGATGGAAAAAAAATTTATGCTTTTTCTCTTTTTGAAAGATTATTTCATTTTGTGGCAGCTATCTCTTGGATTATACTTGTGCCAACGGGCTTAGTTATGATTTTTGGTTCATATTTTGGCGGAGGATTTTTTGTAAGAATGTGTAAAAATTTGCATGGTATAGCTACAATTTTATTTATCATTTCTATTATTCCTATGCTTTTGTGTTGGATTAAAAGAATGCTTCCAGCTAAATATGATTTAAGATGGATGATGATAGTCGGTGGGTACTTAAGCAAAGAAAAAAAACCAGTTCCTGCGGGAAAATTTAATTTTGGACAAAAATCTTGGTATTACATAGCTGTATTTGGTGGATTTGTTATGATCATAACAGGTGCTTTTATGTTTTTTCTTGATTTTAATTCCACTTCCTTGCAAGCAATTTTTGGTATTTCTCATATAGATATTTTAAGAATATCTGCTATTGTCCACAATATATTGGGGATTTTATGTGCTGTATTTTTTGCTATACATATTTATATGGCTGTGTTTGCTATAAAAGGAAGCATACATTCGATGATTAGTGGTTATAAAGAAGAAGAAGAAGTTTATATCCTGCATTCTTATTGGTATAAAGAGTTAAGCGATAAAAAGCAAATTAATCCTTCATATAGCTATGATTCTAAAACGAAATTTTAATTTTTTTGTTTGTATAGATTATACAATAAGGAAACAATGATGCAAGATATCGATATTTCTCGTAAATATTTTTATGAGTTTTTTTCTAAGGCATTTAATTTTATCGATGAATATGAATTTAAAATTTGGCATGAGCAAATTTTAGTTTTGGCTCAAAAACCTTTAGAAGACAGTTTAATGAGAGATTTTAAGAATCTTTGTGAGTGCGATTTTGAAAATTTTAAATCCGAACAAAATGCTGTATTTTTTGATTTTTCTTATGTAAATGTTCCCATGAGTGCTTCTTTTTATGATGAAGGACGTGATGATGGCAAGATGAAACTACAAGCTTGTGAGATTATGAGAAAAAGTCAATTTCGAAAAAATGAAAAATGTAGACAAAGTGAAGATGAGTTTGGCTTTTTATTTGCATTTATGGCTAGCGTTATAGAATATGATTTAAAAATTGCTGAACAATTATTTCGTTTTGTTATCAATCCTGTAATAGATGAATTTATACAAAAGCTTCAAATTCATAAAAACTCTAAGATATATGTTTGTATAGCAAATATAATGAAAGTATTTTTTATTAATGAAAGGGCGTATTTGGAAATTCAAGCACCTATTAAAAAAGAAGGTAAAAGTATAGCAGATGAAGCATTGCAAAGATTACCATATGAACCAAGACTGCCGACAAAATTTAGCAAAACTCATATAGAGGAATTAAGTAAGCTTTAATAGTTTAATATAATCAAATGTATTTTAGTAACAAAAATATATTATTAATAATTATCTCCATTAATAAAAATAAAAATTAAATAAAATATTAAGTAAAAATATGCAAAATTTTTGTGTTTAGTATGTGAAAACTTTATAAAATAAAGTTTTAGCAATTATTCTTACTTTGATCAAGGAGGGAATATGAAAACAAACCAAAGAAGAGATTTTCTTAAAAAATCTTTAAAAATCGGTGCTTTAGGTGTAGTTGCTAGCGCAAGTGTTAATGCTTTAGCTAAAGATGATTATCAAGAAGAAAATTCCGTAGTTTTGGGAAAAAGTACTAAAAAGGAAGTGCTTTATGAAAAAACTATGAATTGGGAAAAATACTACAAAATAGCGTATTAAATTTTTAAAGAAAGGAAAAATAATGGCATTGGCAAGAAGAAATTTTCTTAAACTTGCTGGTATTGCTAGTCTTGGAAGTGCGGCTTTTGGTGGTGAAAACAAAGCTATTAGAAATGCTAGTCAAGAAGAGATAGCAAATCCTTATCCAGATTCTAAAATTGTTCGAACAATATGTAGCATCTGTAGTGCAGGTTGTGGAATTAAGGCAGAAGTGCAAGATGGGGTTTGGGTGCGTCAAGAAAACGCTATAGAACATCCTATTTCTCAAGGATCTCACTGCTGTAAAGGGATAGATCAAATTGATCTTACTAAATCTAAACAGCGTATTAAATATCCGATGAAAAAGGAAAATGGCAAATGGATCCGCTTAAGTTGGGAACAAGCTATTAACGAAATAGGCGATAAGATGCTTGAGATCCGCAAAGAAAATGGACCAGATAGTGTAATGTTTTTAGGATCGGCCAAATTTAACAATCAGCAAGCATATTATTTTAGAAAATTTGCAGCATTTTGGGGAACAAATAACATAGATCACGTTGCTAGAATTTGACATAGTGCAACAGTCGCCGGTGTGGCGAATACATGGGGTTATGGCGCTATGACAAATCATTTTGGCGATGTAACTAAAAATTCAAAAATGATGATTATTTTTGGAGCAAATACTGCTGTAGCTAATCCTATAGGATTTAAACATTTATTACAAGCAAAAGATCGCAATAATGCTAAATTAGTTGTTGTAGATCCAGTATTTACTAAAACTGCTGTTCATGCAGATGAATATGTAAGAATTCGTCCAGGTACTGATATTGCCTTAGTTTATGGCATGCTTCATTTAATCTTTAAAAATGGATGGGAAGATAAAGAATTAATTAAAACTAGGACTTATGGAGTTGAAGATGTTAAGGCTGAAGCTGCTAAGTGGAGTCCTGATATCGTAGAAGATGTTACAGGTGTGCCAGCTGCTCAACTTGAAAAAATCACAAGAATGTTAGCTACAATTAAACCAGCAACATTATTTTGGGCTTTAGGTATCACTCAGCATTCAGTAGGTAGTTCAAATACAAGAATTTTAGCAATTTTGCAACTTGTATTAGGAAATATAGGAAAACCAGGTGCTGGAACAAATATCATTAGAGGTCATGATAATGTGCAAGGTGCCACAGATATGGGGTGTCTAGCGGATACTTTGCCAGCATATTATGGACTTGATGATAATGCATGGAATCATTTTTCAAATTTTTGGAATGTAGATAGAGAATATTTAAACTCGAGATTTTTTTCTAAAGAGTGGATGCATGAAAAAGGTTTTTCTCTAGCTAAATGGTGGCAAGGAGTTTTGCATGAAGAAAAAACTTATTCTAATTCACCGATTCGAGTGCTTTGGGTTCAAGGAACAGGTATTACTTCTATGGCTCATACTGTTAAAATTCAAGAAGCGCTTAAAAAACTTGATATGATAGTAATTGCAGAACCTTTTGTTAATGAAGTGGCAGTTTTAGCAGATCGTCCTGATGGAATTTATATTATTCCAGCTTGTACTCAATTTGAAACAGAAGGTTATGTTACGGCTACAAATCGTGCTATGCAGTGGCGTTCTCAAGTTGTTAAACCAATTTATGAAAGTAAAGAAGACCAAGAAATTATGTTCGCTTTTGCGAAAAAATTTGGCTTTTATAAAGAATATACTCGTGGTATGAAAATGGAGCTACAAGACCATAAACTTGTTCAAGTTCAAGATGATAATGATGATAATTTTATATGGCCTGATGATGCGACAAGAGAAATGAGTAATGGACTTTTAAGTATAGGATTAAGAGGAATTTCAGCCGATCGCTTGCGAAAACATCAACAAAATTGGGAGCACTTTGATCCTGATACTCAAAGAGGTTTAGGTGGAGATGTTAAAGGAGAATATTACGGATTGCCTTGGCCTTGTTGGGACAAACAACATCCTGGAACTTCTATTATGTGGAATAGTGATATTACCTATGAAGAAGGCGGTATGGGATTTAGAAATCGTTTTGGTTTAGAACATGATGGTCATTCACAATTAGCAGATGAAGCCTTTACTCCAAAAGGTTGTAAAGTTAAAGGTGGATATCCACAAATTACAAAAGAGAATATAGAAAAAGTATTTAATATCACACTTAGTGATAATGAAAAAGCATTAATGGGATCTAGTTGGAGCACCGATATTTCAGGTATTATTTTAGAAAAGTGTAGAGAAAAAAGTGCTTGTTGTCTAGGTAATGCTAGAGCTAGAATGAAAGTATGGGAATTTGCTGATCCTATTCCTTTACATCGAGAACCACTACACTCTCCTCGCTGGGATTTAGTAAAAAAATATCCAACTTGGGATGATCAAGAGAAAAACTTTAGAGTTGAAAGTAAATTTATCAGTGAACAACAAAAAACTGATTGGAGTAAAGATTTTCCAACTATTATTTCAAGTATGCGTTTAGTGAATTTAAGTGGCGCTGGTATGCTTGAGAGAACTAGTAAATACCTTGCAGCTATTACACCTGAAATGTTTGCAAACGTTCATCCAGAGCTTGCTTTGCAATATGGTATTAATGATGGTGACATGATGTGGATACATTCTCCACAAGGGACAAAAATTAAGGTAAAATGTATACATAATCAATCTGTTACTCCGGATAGAATTTGTTTACCTTATAATTTTGCAGGTATTATGCAAGGAGTGGATTTAAGCTATAATTATCCAGAAGGTACTAAACCTTATACTATAGGCGAAAGTTCAAATACTGTGACAAATTATGGTTTTGATATTAATACGCAAATTTCTGAATTTAATGCAGGACTTTGTAGGCTTGAGAAAGCATAAAAGGGTAAGTTATGGCTAGAATGAAATTTTATGTAGATAATAATCGTTGTATTTCTTGCTTTGCTTGTCAAGTGGCTTGTTCAAGTGCGCATGAGGTACCAGTAGGAATTAATAGACGAAAAGTAATTACTTTAAATGAAGGCATAGAAGGTAAAGAATTTTCAACAACTCTTGCTTGTCAACATTGTACTGATGCACCATGTGAGCAAGTGTGTCCAGTAAAATGTTTTTATATAAGAGCAGATGGTATTGTTTTACACGATAAAAAAACCTGTATAGGTTGTGGATATTGTCTTTATGCATGTCCATTTGGAGCACCTCAATTTCCAAGAGATGGTGCCTTTGGTATAAAAGGTGAAATGGATAAATGTACTATGTGTGCAGGTGGTCCAGAACTTACAAATTCTCACGAAGAAAGAGAACTTTATGGTCAAAATCGTATAGCTGAAGGTAAGGTTCCAATGTGTGCTGCAGTTTGTTCTACGAATGCACTTTTAGTAGGTGATGCAGCTGAAGTTAGTGCAATGTATAGAAAAAGAGTCATGCTTAGAGGGCAAAATTTAGGTATTGACGCAAAATAATTTTTAAAGAGTATCATTTAAGATACTCTTTAATTTTTAGGGTTTAATTTTATGGAAAAATTAATAGAAAAAATCAAAAAAAAGCTTGACAAAGATCAGAAACTTCCTTGCAAAGAAGCATTGCAAATTATTAAAGAGTATACAAAAGAAGATTTTCAACAAGCTATTTTAAAACTTGGTATAAAAATTTCAGATTGTGAATTAGGTCAATTTGGAACACTTAGAAAAGGTTTCTCAAAACATGAAATTTTTGAAGTTTTAGAACCATTTTTAGATCACAAAAATTGTCTAGAATGCAAGCAAGCTTTGGAAAGTACTCAAGATTTTGACATGAGTGAAGTAAGATCGACTTTAAAAGACTATCAAATTAACATAAAGCATTGTGAACTTGGATGTTTTAAAGAAAAAAAAGGAAAAAAATTTAATATTAAAAGTAAAATTTGGATTGAAAATCCAGAGGGAAAATTACTTTTTGGAAAAGGAAAAACAGATATTTTAGAATTGATTGGCGAATATGGAAGTATAGCTAAGGCTGCTAAAATTTTAAATATTAATTATAAAAAAGCTTGGTTTTATATACAAGATTTAGAAACAAATATGAAAGAAGAATTAATTATTGCTAAAAAAGGAAGAGGCAGTGAATCAGGCAGTAAATTAACTCCTAGAGCTCATGAACTTATAAAAAATTATAAAATTTTACAACAAGAAGTAGAAGAATTTACGAATAAGCGTTTTAAAGAATTATTTTTCAAAAAATAAAAAAATTAATTTCATTGCAAGTTATAAGACTATATCATTACTCTTAGTTTAAATAAAGGAAAATATATGAAGATTGATTGTAGGGACTTAGCTTGTCCTCGTCCTGTAATAGAAACTAAGAAGGCTTTAGAAGAACTTAAAGAAAATGAAAATTTACAAATTCTTTTAAATTCAGTGGCATCTAGAGAAAATATTATACGCTTTTTAAAATCTTCCAATATAGAATTTAATGTCGAAGATATAGAAGATGAAAGTATCATAACTATTAAAAATAATGTGGTTTTGACAGAAAATTGTTATACTGATGAAATGACGATTTTATTTCTTAAAAGTAATAAAGTAGGTGATGGGGAACTTGGCGAAAAGCTTATGGTGGGATTTTTACAAACTTTAAAAGATTTACAAAATCCTCCTCAAAAAATTTTATGTGTTAATGATAGCGTGTTAATGAATACAGATTCTTCGCATATTGCTTTTAGTGTTATGAAAGAACTTGAGCAAATGGAAATTGAAATTTATAGTTGTGGAGCATGTTTAGAATATTTTGGAAAAAGTTCAGAATTAAAAATAGGTAAAATAGGTAATGCATATGAAATTTTAAATGAACTTTTTGGAAAGGCAAAGATTATTTCTTTATGATCTATAAAAATCAAAAACTTACTCAGTATGTAAAAGCTGCAGGTTGAGCTGCTAAATTGGACCAGTTGGGTCTTGACAAAGTAATTAGCATATTAAAACCTCATGCAAATATTCTTACGGGTATATCTAATAATGAAGACGCAAGTGTTTATAAACTAAATGAAGAATTAGCTTTAGTGCAAACTTTAGATTTTATTACCCCTATAGTTGATAGTGCGTATCACTTTGGTATGATTTCTGCTGCTAATGCTTTAAGTGATATTTTCGCTATGGGAGCAGAAGTTATCAATGCACTTAATATTGTAGGATTTGACAAATGTCATTTTAGTAATGATGTTTTATATGAAGTGTTAGAAGGTGCCAGGATTAAAGTTGAGGAAGCTGGTGGGGTTATAGTTGGCGGTCATACTATAGAAACTAGCGAATTTATCTTTGGATTAAGTGTTACTGGAAAAATTCATCCTAAAAATTTTTTTTCAAATAATACAGCTAGAAATAATGATGTTATTTTGCTTACTAAACCTATAGGTAGTGGAATTTTAAGTACAGCTTTAAAAGCAAATTTGTTAGAAAAAGACAAGATTGCTTCAATGTGTGAGCAGATGAGTTTTTTGAATATTTATGCTTTAAGGATCTTAAAAAAATTTAAAAGTTTAAGCGCATTAAGTGATGTTACTGGGTTTGGTCTTTTAGGACATTTAAAAGAAATGTTAAATCAAAATATTAGTATTGAAATTTATAAAAATGAAATTCCTTTAATGTGTGGAGTTTTAGAAATGACAAATATGGGATTAATTCCCGAAGGAGCTTATAAAAATAAACATGCATTACAAAATTATATAGTAATGGATAAAGAAGATGATAGCGATATTGTATTTTTTGATCCACAAACTTCTGGAGGACTTTTAGCCGCTATGGAAGAAAAGGAAGCTAAGGAAGCATTAAATATCTTAAGAGATCATAATATTCATGCGAAAATTATTGCAAAATGTATCAAAAATGCACATAGTTGTTTATTATTAAAATGATTAATATCAATGTTGTTTGCTATTTGTTACTTTTTTATACATTTAATTAAATTTTAAATAAATACTTGTTGATTTTATCCCCTTTTTTTGTATCATAAACACATATTATAAATTAGTTGGAGGAAACAATGATACAAAAAGCTTTGCTTTTAGCAGAAGAACTGCAAAAAAAAATCGAAAGTAATATTTCTCAAAATGAAAGAGAATTTCACGCAAAGATGCAAAAGCTTCTCAATAATCCAAAAAATAAAGTAATGTTAATTGAACTTTTAGATCGTTCTTTTAGATGTAAGGACAAAAGTGCAAGTTTTGAACTTATAGAGCATACTCTAAACAAGTATGGTATAGCTGATTTTTTTAGTGCTTTTGAAAAATTTTTACTTTTTTCATTTTTAAATTTTGGTAAATTTGCACCAAAATTAAGTGTTCCATTTTTTGTTAAACATTTAAGAGAAGATACAAAATCTATGGTATTAGATGCAAATCCTAGTGTCTTAGAGCCTCATATGAGAAAAAGAAAAAATGAAGATAAAATCACTCTAAATGTAAATTTAATTGGAGAAGAGGTTTTAGGAGAAGCTGAAAGTTCATATAGGATGAAAAAATATGAAGAAGCTTTGAAAACTAGCTATATTACTTATATTTCTATAAAAATTACAACTATTTTTTCTCAAATTAATATTATCGATTTTGAATACTCAAAAGATGAGGTTGTAAAAAGATTAGATAAATTATATGCACTTGCTTTAGAAGAAGAAAAGAAACAAGGGGTTTCTAAATTTATCAATCTTGATATGGAAGAATTTAGAGATTTAGAACTAACAGTAGAAGCTTTTATGGAAAGTGTTGCTAAATTTGATATTAAGGCAGGCATTGTTTTACAGGCTTATCTTCCAGACTCATACGAATACCTTAAAAAGCTTTTTGCTTTTTCAAAAGAGAGAGTTTTAAAAGGTATGAAGCCAATTAAAATTCGCTTTGTAAAAGGAGCGAATATGGAAAGTGAAGAGACTATAGCTTCTCAAAGAGGATGGACTTTACCAACTTTTTATAAAAAAATAGATACAGATAGTAATTATAATAAAATGCTAGATTTTGTTTTAGAAGGGGATAATTATAAATATATTAATGTGGGAATAGCAAGCCATAATATATTTGAAATAGCTTATGCTTATACAAAGATTAGCCAAGCTAATGCCTTATCTTCTTTTACTTTTGAAATGTTAGAAGGTATGAGTTTGCAATGCTCTTATGAATTATCTAAAATGCACGATCTTATACTTTATGCTCCAGTTTGCGATGAGGCACATTTTAATAATGCAATTGCATATTTGGTTAGAAGACTTGATGAAAATACCAGTGAAGATAATTTTATGAGGTATTTTTTCAATCTTAAAGTTAATGATGCAAATTGGCAAGCTCAAAAAGAACTATTTATTAAATCTTTAGAAGGCATTAAAACACTTGATAATTCTACTCATAGGACTCAAGATAGAAATAATGAGACAAAAGCTATTAGTTCTTATGAAAGCAAAGAATTTAAAAACGAACCAGATACTGATTTTATCTTAAAAGCAAATAGAGAATGGGCTAAACAAATTAGATCTAAATATGAGAATTTAGAAAATTATGATGTTTATCCTGTAGTAAAAGAAGAATTAAAAAAAGATGGATTAGCTGTTATTGAAGTAAAAGATAAGATTCATAATCGTGTGATAGGAAAAGCACATTTAGCAGGAGAAGAAGAGATAAAATATGCTCTAGATGCTGCTAAAAAATCAAATTTTAGCGAGTTGAGTCATGATGAAATTTACAAAATTTTAGAAAAAACTGCTCAATTAACAAGAGAACGAAGAGGTGATTTAATAGGTATTGCAGCTTTAGAAGTAGGAAAAACATTTTTAGAAATAGATCCAGAAGTTAGCGAAGCTATAGACTTTTTAGAATTTTATCCTCATTCATTGGAAAAATTAAAAATACAAAACCCAAACACTACTTTTAAAGCAAAAGGTGTAGGTGTTGTTATAGCACCTTGGAATTTTCCAGTAGGTATTTCAGTGGGGACTATAGCAGCTCCACTTGCTGCAGGCAATAGAGTGATTTATAAACCATCTTCTCTTTCAATGTTGACAGGCTATATGTTATGTAAATGTTTTTGGGATGCAGGAATTCCAAAAGATGCGTTGATATTTTTACCGGCTAAGGGGAGTGATATTTCAAAATATCTTTTGGTGGATGAGAGTGTTAAATTTTCAGTGTTAACTGGAGGAGAGGATACTGCTTATGCTATGTTAAAAGCAAATCCAACTTTGCTTTTAAGTGCTGAAACAGGTGGAAAAAATGCAACAATAGTGTCTAAATTTGCAGATCGTGATAGTGCAATTAAAAATATTATTCATTCAGCTTTTTCTAATTCGGGTCAAAAATGCTCAGCTACTTCATTGCTGGTGCTTGAAGAAGAAATTTATGAAGATGAAGAATTTAAAAAGACTTTAGTTGATGCTGCAAGTTCTATGGCAGTAGGTAATCCTTTTGTATTTAAAAATAAATTAGGATGTTTGGCTGATAAACCAGATGAAAAACTTAAAAAAGCAATAGAAGAACTAAAATCTTACGAGAGTTGGGCTTTAAAACCAGAATTTATTGATGGCAATCCTCACCTTTTAACACCTGGTATTAAATACGGGACCAAAAAGGGAGATTTTACTCATATGAATGAGCTTTTTGCACCTATTTTAACTGTAATGAAAGCAAATAGTTTAAAAGATGCTATTGATATTGTTAATTCTACAGGTTATGGGCTTACAGCTGGATTTGAGAGTTTAGATGAAAGAGAATGGGAATATTTTCATACAAATATAGAGGCTGGAAATATTTACATTAACAAGCCTACAACTGGAGCTATAGTTCTTCGTCAACCATTTGGTGGAGTTAAAAAGTCTGCTATTGGCTTTGGTAGAAAAGTTGGAATTTATAATTATATTACGCAATTTATGGACTTAGAACAAGTAGAAGTAGATAATAATCTTTTAGAAAGTGATTTGGTAAAAAAACTTGAAAATTTAAATCTAAATTTAACTGATGAAGACAAACTTGAGCTTGAAGTTGTTAAAAATATGGCTAGAAGTTATGCTTATCATGCAAAAAATGAATTTTCTAGCGCAAAAGATTATGTAAATATTAGAGGCGAGGATAATCTCTTTTCTTATACTAAGGTAAAAAATATTGCTTATAGAGTATATGCAAAAGATAGCTTAAGGGATATTTTAGGTGTTATTTTGGCAGCAAGTATTTTAAATATTGATCTTACTTTAAGTTATGATGAACATGAAAAGATGGATTTAGTGAGGGAAATTAATAAAAATATCAGTACCAAAACTTTATTTCTTAAAGAGAGTAAAGAAAATTTCATAAAGAAAATTGCCGACTTTGATAGAATTCGTTATTTTGCACCTTTAGATGTAAATGATGAAATTTTCAAAAAAGCTGCATCTTGTGCAAAAATTATTGCTAATTCTAAACCACTAATAAATGGTCGTTTCGAGTTGCTTTTCTATCATAATGAAAAAGCATTAAGTATATCATTCCATCGTTATGGAAATTTAGGTATTCGTGCATTAAAATAAAAAAAAGGGGTAAAAATGGAAGTAGTTCAAATCAATACGCAAATTGCAATAATGTTTATTGCATATTCAGCATTAATGCTTTTTATAGGATTTTATTTTTTTAAACAAAATAAAAATTCAGAAGATTACTTTTTAGGCGGTCGTTCTATGGGACCGGTTGTCTCAGCACTTAGTGCCGGGGCTTCTGATATGAGTGGTTGGCTTTTGATGGGATTGCCTGGTGCTTTATATGTTAGTGGTTTAGCTGAGAGTTATATAGCAATTGGTCTTAGTGTTGGAGCATTTTTAAATTGGGCTTTTGTTGCGAAAAGACTTAGAATTTATACTAGTGTGATTGCAAATTCTATTACTATTCCTGATTATTTTGAAACAAGATTTGATGATGATAAACATATATTAAGAGTGGTTTGTGCTTTTGTTATTTTGATATTCTTTACTTTTTATGTTTCTTCAGGTTTAGTAGGTGGAGCAAAACTTTTTGAAGCTACTTTTGGAATTCAATATGATTATGCTTTGACCACTGGAACTATAATTATAGTTGCATACACATTTTTAGGTGGATATAAAGCAGTTTGCTGGACAGATTTAATTCAAGGACTTTTAATGATGAGTGCTTTGATTATTGTTCCTATCGTTATGATTTATCATTTGGGTGGTTTTGATGAGGCTATGAGAATAATTGAAGATATTAAGCCAAGTACTTTATCTATGGGAGAAGGTTTAAGCTTTGTTGGTATAGTTTCAGCATTATCTTGGGGACTTGGATATTTTGGTCAACCTCATATTTTGGTTCGTTTTATGTCTATACGTTCAACTAAAGATATACCAACTGCAACTTTTGTTGGAATTTCATGGATGGTTATTTCTTTAATAGGTGCTTGTTTGATAGGTATTTTAGGTATAGCTTATGTGAGTAAATTTGAATTAAGTTTGCAAGATCCTGAGAAAATTTTTATAGTAATGTCACAATTACTTTTTAATCCATGGATAGCAGGAATTTTATTGAGTGCTATTTTGGCTGCAATTATGAGTACAGCGAGCTCACAATTACTTGTTTCAAGTTCAACTATAGCAGAAGATTTTTATAAAAGAATTTTTAATAAAGAAGCATCAAATAAAACTGTAATGACTTTAGGAAGATTTGGAGTTTTGGCTGTTGCGGTAATAGCTTTTGTAATTTCTACAGATAAAAATTCGAGTGTATTGAGCATAGTTGCTTATGCTTGGGCTGGATTTGGTGCAAGTTTTGGTTCTGTAATGCTTTTTTCGTTATTTTGGTCTAAAATGACAAGATATGCAGCAATTGCTGGTATGATTACAGGTGCAGTAGTTGTTGTAGCTTATAAAAATTTCTTGGCTGAATGGTTTAATTTCCCAATTTATGAGATTATCCCAGGATTTCTAGCAGCTTCTATTGTAATTATCTTAGTTAGTTTAGTTACAAAAGTACGCCAAGGAACTAAAGCAGCTTACGAAACTATGTTAAAACATCTTTAATTCAATAAAACAAACTAATCTAAAAAGATTAGTTTGTTATCTATAGCTAAATTGTAACTTAAAAATTTAACTATAATATTTTATTAAATCCCTTGTTTATTTAATTTTTGTTTTAATTAAAAAATATAAGATATAATATTTGTTGGAAGGTTAGCTTATCTGGTGATGGCCACTGACTTCAAATCAGATGAAAGGGTAGTTGACTACTTTTTGGGGAGTTCGATTCTCTCACCTTCTCGCCAAAATAAGTCAAAATGGAGTTTTTTATGAGCAAAGCAGATATTGTCGTTGGAATTCAATGGGGTGATGAAGGTAAGGGAAAAATAGTTGATAAACTATGTGAAAATTATGACTATGTTTGCAGAAGTGCAGGAGGTCATAATGCAGGTCACACTATATGGGTTGATGGCATAAGATATGCTTTACATTTAATGCCTTCTGGTGTTTTAAATAAACAATGTATTAATGTTATTGGAAATGGAGTTGTTGTAAATCCTGATGTATTGATTACTGAAATGGCTCAATTTGAAAATTTAGAGGGAAGATTATTTATAAGTGATAGAGCTCATTTAAATTTAAATCATCATGCTTTGATTGATCAAGCCAGAGAAAGACTTAAGGGCGATAAAGCTATAGGAACAACAGGTAAGGGCATAGGACCAAGTTATGAAGATAAAATAAGTCGTAATGGTCATAGAGTGGGAGAACTTTTGGAGCCTGAAAAACTTTGTGAGAATTTAATGAAAGATTTTGAATTAAAAAAAACTTATTTTGATATGTTAAATATCACAATGCCTAGTTATGATGAAATTTTTCAAGATTTAAAACGTTTTAAAGATATTTTATCACCATTTATTACAGATACAACAAGAATGCTCTGGAAAGCATTAGATGAAGATAAAAAAGTACTTTTAGAAGGTGCACAAGGATCGATGCTTGATATTGACCATGGAACTTATCCTTATGTGACTAGTTCTACCACTATCTCAGCTGGAGCATTGAGTGGATTAGGATTAAACCCAAAAGAAATAGGAAAAATTATTGGTATAGTTAAAGCTTATACTACTAGAGTTGGAAATGGTGCTTTTCCTAGTGAGGATCTAGGTGAAAATGGTGAAAAAATAGGACTAATAGGGAAAGAGATTGGTGTAAGTACTGGTAGGAAAAGAAGATGTGGTTGGTTTGATGCTGTAGCTGTTAGATATACTGCAAGATTAAATGGCCTTGATTCTCTATCTTTAATGAAATTAGATGTTTTAGATGGTTTTAAAGATGTTAAGATTTGTAGAGCTTATGAATATAAAGGTAAAGAAATTGATTATGTCCCTTGTGATTTAGAAAATGTAAAGCCAATTTATGAAACGATGGAAGGTTGGGATAAAGTTGCTGGTATTAGAGATTATGATTTATTACCAGAAAATGCTAAAAAGTATATTAAACGCTTAGAAGAACTTAGTGGAGTTAAAGTTGGATATATTTCAACAAGTCCTGAAAGAGATGATACTATTATTTTATGAAAAGCAAATATTCTTCAGTTATAAAGCTTAGAAAACAAGAGCTTGATAAAGCAGAGGCAAATTTAACAAAAACAAGACAAAAGATTTCTCAGTGTGAAGAAGAATTAAAAGAAGCTATAAAAACTTGTGAGAGTTTGAATTTGGTGGATAAAGGTTCTATAATACTTTTGAGATCTTCATTGAAAATGCAAGAAATTGCAAGAGATGTAAAAAAATCTATCAAACAAAAATTAGATTTATTTAAAAAAGAATTAGCACATAACCATCATCTTTATAAAAGAGCATATTTAGAATTTGAAAAAATGAAAGCTTTAGAAAATGAAGAATTAAAAAAAATAAAAAAAATATTACAAAAAGAAGAAGAAAAATTTATAGATGAACTTGCTATAACAAGACATTTTAATAAGGATAATCAGTGAAAAAAATTATTTCAATATTAAGCTTGTGTGTGTTTTATATTTATGCTGAAGAAAACTGTGAACAATATTTTGAAGCAATAAAATCGCAAATGCAAGATCAAATCAGAGAATATGATGAGGCTAGACAAAGCTTAGAAGCATTTAAAGCTTCTTTTGAAGCTTTACAAAAAGAAAAAATGCAAGCTTTGATTCAAAAAGAAATGGATATTAATGCAAGTTTGCAAGAAATTAAAATAACTAAAGAACAAAATGAGCGAATTTTAGAAGCCACAAAACAAAATATTCAAACAATTAATGATAAAACTATGGGGCGAATTGCTGAAATTTATGCAAAAATGAAAGATGCTGCCGTAGCTGGAATACTTAGTGAAATGGATGATGATGAAGCGTCTAAAATCTTGCTTTCATTAGAACCAAGAAAAATTTCTTCAATTATGGCAAAAATGCAACCCAAAAAAGCATCAGATTTAACATTATTACTAAAAAATTTAGATCAAAATATAACTTTAAAGTAATTTTTAAGCAGTTTTTATCTTTTTTTAGTATTATTTCATTTAAAAATAAAAAGGTGAATAAATGCGTATTAAGCCAGCTCACATACCTTATATTGCAAATAAAATAATATTAGATTTAGTAAATTCTTCTTTTGTAAAAATAAAAGATGATAGTCAAAAATTGATTAAAACTGCTAAGGAAATCTTAGAAATAGATGTATTAAATGAGCGTAAACTCGATGAAAAAGCAAAGGAGCTTTTGGAAAGTCAAGAAGATGAAATTGAATTTATGCAAATTGATAGAAAAAATATGTTTTGGATGATTAAAAAAAAGCTTGCAGATGAGTTTAAATTTATATTAGATAAAGAAGACAGATATAATAATTTAGCACATAAAATTTTAGAAAATTTAGTGAATGAAGATTTGATTAATTATAATGTATCTGAAAATCGTGTCAAAAATTTGATTTTTTCGAGTATTATGACTTATTTAAGAGAATATGAAAATTTAGAAGATTTAGTTTATGAAAAAATTTCAAACTATAAAAGAAAATTGATTCCTGGTTCAGAAGAATACGAATTGGTGTTTGAAAAATTATATCAAGAAGAGTTACGCAAAAAAGGGCTTTTATGAAGGCTTATATTTACATAGAAAATGATATTTTTTTGAGTGCTAGAGCTTGTGGTGCAAATGGCACCTTTTTTGGAGAATTAGTTTTTAACACTTCCTTAACCGGATATCAAGAAATTATTTCAGATCCTTCCTATGCTGGACAATTTATAGTGTTTTCTATGCCAGAGATAGGTGTTGTTGGGGTCAATGATGATGATAATGAATGCCAGCAAATGCATGCTAGTGGAATAATTATTAGAGAATTAAGTGAATGTTTCTCTAATTTTAGAGCTAAAGAAAATTTGAGTTCTTACTTAAAGAAGCATCAAAAAATAGGACTTTATGAAGTTGATACTAGGTTTTTGGTAAAAATGATAAGAGATTGTGGAAATTTAAGAGCCGTGATTTCAACAGAAATTAAAGATAAAGAAGAATTAAAACAAATGCTTGTTAATAGCGCAAAGATTGATGAAATAAATTATGTTGCTCAGGTAAGTACTAAAAATTCATATCTCCATCAAAAAGGCGTTTGGAATCATGAGATTAAATCATATCAAAGTATTAAAAAGAGTAATAAAAAAGTTGCTGTGATTGATTATGGTGTAAAGGAAAATATATTAAATGAGCTTGTAAGTGTTGGTTTAGAAGTAGAAGTATTTCCGCATAATGTTAAAGCAAAAGAACTTATTAAGCTTTTTAATAAAGGCTTAATTCATGGGGTTTTTTTGTCTAATGGACCAGGAGAACCAAAGATATTAAAGGAAGAAATATCTCAAATTAAATATTTAATTCAAGCAAAAATTCCGATGTTGGGAATTTGTTTGGGTCATCAATTATTAAGCAATGCTTTTGGTTATGAAACTTATAAAATGAAATTTGGACAGCATGGAGCCAATCATCCTGTTATTAATCTTGTAAATAATTTTGTTGAAATAACAGCGCAAAATCATAATTATAATGTTCCTGAGGAAATTTCAGAAGTAGCTACTATAACGCATAGGAATTTATTTGGAGATAATGTTGAAGGGGTAAAATACAAAGATTACCCTATTATTTCTGTACAGCATCATCCTGAAAGCTCGTCAGGACCACATGAAAGTAAGTATATTTTTAAAGAATTTTTAGAGCTTTTGTGAGTTTAGATTTTGTAGGATTGATTAGCATAGCTTTTCTTTCAAGTTTTGGGCATTGTTATGGAATGTGCGGAGGATTTATTCTAGCTTATAATCAACTTACAAATCAAATAAAACTTCCATATTTTGTATTAATTTTTTCATATCATATTTCAAGAATAACTGCTTATATGTTTTTAGGAATGTTTTTTGGATATTTTGGTAGTTTATTCTCTTTTAGTGAATTTGCAAAAGGGATAATGTTTTTTTGCATAGGAATTTTTACAATATTTTTAGCTTTCGCATTGATTTTTAGAGGAAAACTTTTATCTTTTTTGGAGCATTCTTTTATTTTTGATTATTTTATAAAAAAAAGTATTAAAAAAATTCTTCATTATAAATCACTTAAAGGAACTATATTACTAGGCTTTTTAAATGGTTTTGTGCCTTGTGGTTTGGTTTATTTTTATATAGCTTTTGGTATTACCTCACAAAATATGCTAGATGCCACTTTTATTATGTTACTTTTTGGATTGTCTACTTTGCCTAGCATGATTTTTTTAGCATATTTTAGTAAAATATTGAGTGAAAAATTTCAAAAAATTAGTACTTTAATTTCTTATATGCTTATATTGCTTTATGGAATATATTTTACTTACACAGGTTTTATGCTTACGGCATAATTTTAAAAATTTATAATATTAACCAACCATTAATAAGATTAATTTTTTAAGCTAAAAAAGATATTTTCTATCATATAATTAGGACAATTGCTTTATTGCATAAAAAAATTAAGGAGAGGAAATGCACCCAGGAAATGCATTAAACTATGACTATACGGTTGCTAAATATTTTATGTTTGCTACCTTATTGTTTGGTATTATTGGTATGGCAATTGGGACGCTTATAGCTTTTCAAATGGCATATCCGGATTTGAACTATTTAGCTGGCGAGTATGGCACTTTTTCAAGACTTAGACCATTACATACTTCAGGTGTAATTTTTGGTTTTATGCTATCAGGAATTTGGGCAACTTGGTATTATATTGGTCAGCGTGTATTAAAAGTCAGTATGGCAGAGTCAAATTTTTTAATGTTTATCGGTAAATTACATTTTTGGCTTTATTTGTTTACTATGATTTTTGCTGTTATAAGCTTATTTGCTGGTATGAGTACTTCAAAAGAATATGCTGAACTTGAATGGCCATTGGATATATTAGTGGTTTTAGTTTGGGTTTTATGGGGTGTGAGTATTTTTGGACTTATTGGTATTCGTCGTGAGAAGACTTTATATGTTTCATTGTGGTATTATATTGCTACATTTTTAGGTATTGCTATGCTTTATTTATTTAATAATATGGAAATACCTACTTATTTTGTAAGTGGAATGGGTGATTGGTGGCACAGTGTATCAATGTATGCAGGTACAAATGATGCATTAGTTCAATGGTGGTATGGGCATAATGCTGTTGCTTTTGTATTTACTGTTGGAATTATTGCTCAAATTTATTATTTCTTACCGAAAGAAAGTGGTCAGCCAATTTTTTCTTATAAATTGTCATTATTTGCATTTTGGGGATTAATGTTTGTTTATTTATGGGCAGGTGGACATCATTTGATTTATTCTACTGTTCCTGATTGGATGCAAACTATGGGTTCTGTCTTTTCTATTGTACTTATTTTGCCTTCTTGGGGTTCAGCAATTAATATCTTGCTTACAATGAAAGGTGAGTGGAGTCAATTAAGAGAAAGCCCATTGATTAAGTTTATGATTTTAGCTTCAACTTTTTATATGTTTTCGACTTTAGAAGGCCCAATTCTCTCTATCAAATCAGTAAATGCGTTAGCTCATTTTACAGATTGGATTCCAGGACACGTGCATGATGGAACACTTGGTTGGGTTGGTTTTATGACTATGGCAGCACTATATCATATGGTTCCAAGAATGTTTAAAAGGGAGCTTTATAGCAAATCATTAATGGAATCTCAATTTTGGATACAAACTACAGGTATAGTCTTGTATTTTAGTTCAATGTGGATAGCAGGTATTACTCAAGGAATGATGTGGAGAGCTACTGATGAATATGGAAATTTACTATATACCTTTATTGATACAGTAGAAGCTATTGTCCCTTACTATTGGATTAGAGCAATAGGTGGATTATTATATTTGACAGGATTTTTTATGTTTGTTTATAATATTTATAAATCAATCGCAGTGGGTAGAGTGCTTGATAAAGAGCCAAAAAGTGCTTCCCCTATGGCAGCATAAGGAGGAAAATTATGTTTAGTTGGTTAGAAAAAAATCCATTCTTTTTTGCTGTAGCGGTATTTGTGGTTATTGCTTATGCGGGTGTTGTAGAAGTTTTACCTGATTTTGCTCAAAATGCAAGACCTATTGAAGGTAAAAAACCTTACACAGTGTTGCAATTAGCGGGACGTCATATTTATATTAAAGAAAGCTGTAATGCTTGTCATTCACAATTAATTCGTCCGTTTAAATCTGAAACAGATCGTTATGGTATGTACTCTGTTGGTGGAGAATATGCTTATGATAGACCATTTTTATGGGGATCAAAAAGAACAGGACCTGATTTGTTACGTGTAGGTAATTTTAGAACAACTGATTGGCATGAAAATCATATGTGGGATCCTATTTCAGTTGTTCCAGGTTCAATTATGCCAGCATATAAACATATGTTTAACAAAAATGCTGATATTGAAACAGCTTATGCAGAAGCATTGACAGTTAAAAAAGTTTTTAATGTGCCATATGATATGGACAATGGAACAAAGCTTGGTACTTGGGATGAAGCACAAGCTGAGGTAATGAATGAAGCACAAGCAATAATTAATCAGATGAAAAATCAAGATGTAAAAGATGCATTTGCAAAAGGTGAAATCAAAGAAATTGTTGCATTAATTGCATATCTTAATAGTTTAAAGTAGGGTAGATTATGGATTTAGAACTAATAAGAGAATTACAAGGTTACGGTTTTTTTGCTCTTGTGGTATTTTTGGTAGTAGTTTTATATTCTTATTGGTTTCATTTGTATCGATCTGAAAAAATAGGTAGAAGAAATTATGAACAATATGCTGATTTAGCTTTATATGATGAAATCAGTGATCGTGTTTTAGAGCAAAATAAAAGGAGTGCTTAATGCAATGGTTAAATTTGGAAGATAATGTAAATTTATTATCTTTTATAGGTGCTATTTTAATTCTTTTGATTACATTTGTTGTGGTTGGAAAATTATTTAAAAGCATGAAAAACGATAAGAGTGAAGGTGAGTTGAGCGAGCACAATTGGGATGGTATAGGAGAATTTAAAAACCCTGTTCCATTTGGTTGGGCTGTAGTGTTTTTCTTAGCAATCATTTGGTGTATATGGTATTTTATCTGGGGATATCCACTTAATAGTTATTCTCAAATTGGTGAATATAATAAAGAAGTTCAAGCACATAATGAAAAATTTGCACAAAAATTTGCAAATTTAAGCGTTGAAGATAAAAAAGAAATGGGTAAAAATATTTTCTTAGTTCAATGTTCATCATGTCATGGTATTACTGGTGATGGTATTAATGGTAAGGCACAAAATCTTAATATTTGGGGCTCAGAAGAAGGTCTTATAGAGGTTATTACTAAAGGTTCTAAAGGATTAAATTATCCTATGGGTGAAATGTTGGGTGCAAATGATAATGGTATAGATGAGGCTGATATTCCTGCTATTGCCGCTTATGTTGCTTCTGAAATTTCGGCTATTAAAAAGACAAATAATCCACAACTTGTTGAAAAAGGCAAAGAGCTTTTTGCAACTTGTGCAGCATGTCATGGTGAAGATGGTACAGGTATGCTTGATGGACAACCAGTTGCACCAAATCTTACAAATTACGGTAGTGCTAATTTTGTTGTAGATGTTTTAAATCGTGGTAAGTCAGGACATATAGGTGAAATGCCACATTTTGATAATGGTATATTAAATGAGCTTCAAAAAGAAGCAGTAGGCGAATACGTAATTTCTCTTTCAAGGGGTGAATAATGGAAAATCAAAATAGATGTGTGTTTTCGCTTTCAGGGGTTAGTGGAATGTTGGTTGCGACTATTTTGTTATTAGCTATTTTAGTAGGTTTAACGCTTTGGGGTCTTAAAACCCAACAAGAAGTAATGCAAAAACCTTACAAATTAGAAAATGCAGAGCAAATTAAAATGTTTAATTCTAAAAAAGAAGAACATATTATTGTAAAGGAGTGATTGTGGCAAAAATTATAGAATATCTAATTGTAATTGGATTAATTGTAGCAGCTGGTATTACAGCTTGGTCAGTTTTGACTGTAAATCACTTGCATATAGGATGAAAAATATTTTAAAAGGCGGTTTTATAACCGCCATTTTTTTATGCTTTGTTAGTTTGTCACATGCTGAAATTTTGTTAAATGATAATATTTTAAATGTTTCTATTGAGCAAAATATAAGCACTACTTCTAAACAAATTAAAGAAATAACCGGTGTTGATATAGCTTTAGCTTTAAGTGATACAAAAAGTTTTGAATACCTTCAAAAATATGAGCAAAATTTAACAAAACCTTATATTTTACTAGTATTTTCTAAGATTTCTCACAGGGTAGATATTTTTGCTAGTGATGATGCTAAATCTTTTTTTGATAAAGAAAGAGTTCTAAGTCCCTATCCCGAAAAAGGTACTATTTTACCTATACTTGCAAATCCTAAACAAAAAGATATTTATAATGCAGCGATTTTAAATGGCTATGCAGATATTGCTGATCAAGTCGCAAATTATTTTAATATTAAGCCATTTTATGGAAATTCAAATCGAGATACTTTGAATATTATGAGAATTTTAATTTATGGTTTCATTTGTGTTGCTGCTTTGATGTTAGTTCAAAAAAGATTTAAAAGGAAAAGATGAAAATGGAAGGTAAAAAAACATTTTGGCCTTATGGAATTTTAATTTCACTAGTGCTTATTGTGTTTGCTTGTATTGTAACAATTTTAATAGCAAGTAAGGCTCCAGTTTATGAAGATAATTTTTATTTTGATACCTATCAAAATGTAGAATTAAATTATAATGAAATACAAAATAGACAAAAAGAATTCGATAATAATTTTAAATTAATTTTAAATAATGATAATTTTAAATCTAAAAATAACACAGTATATCTTATAAATGATGGAAATGATATTATAAAAATTGATATAGAAAATTTTAAAGATTATGACTTAAAAAATCTTAAAGTTGAAGCTTTGCTTACTCGTCCACATACTAATAAAATGGATCAAAAAATTGAAGCTAAATTGCTTGATTCTTCTTTAGTTTTTAACTTAAATATTAAAGAAAAAGGGGTGTGGCAACTTCTTGTGAAAATTACTCAAAATGATGATAGTATAGGATTTTTTAAATTCTATTTAAAAACTAAATGAAGCTTTTAGTATTTAGCTCTTCAAGGGCCACTAGAAAATATTATGAGGATAAATTAAGAGAAAATTTATTAGTTGATCAAGCTATAAATATGGCTGATTTTATGCAAAAAATAATCTTTTCTTCATACTTTAAAGCAAGCTCATATGAACGTTTACTTTTGATGAAAAAAGCTTGTGAACGGACTAAAAATTTAGAAAAAGAGCTAAAAATTTCTAGTAATTTTTTTGTATTTTTAAAAAATAACGCTTATCTGTTTAGTTTTTTTAAAGAATTGAGTGTGAGTAAAAAAAGCATAAAAGATTTATATTATAATGATGTCTATGCTCAATATGATGAACATTTAAAAATTTTAGAAGAGCTTTTTGATAATTATCTTATTTTACTTAAAGAACAAAACTTATATGATGATATTTCATTGAGCTACGAATATGAAATTAACACGAGTTTTATAAAAAATTATGATGAAATAATTTTTGATTTTCAAGGATTTATTAGTGATTTTGAAGAAGAAATCTTAGAAAAAATTAAAAAATATATTCCATTGAAAATTAAATTTTCTTGTACAAAATTTAATAAAGATTTTTTGATAAATTTTAAGTTAATTCAAAATATAGAATTTAAGGAAAATTATAATTATCTCTATGATTGCAATCATAATAAAATTTTAAAAGAAGAGAGTTTTTATAAAAATACTCAAGTTTCTTATAAAAAATTTAATCTCAGATCTTTGCAAGTTGCTTTTGTGTTTGAAAAAATTAATAGTTTTTTAAAAAATGGTATTAGAGCAAAAGATATTGTTGTAATTACTCCTGATGAAGATTTTAGTGAACTTTTAAGACTTTATGATAAAAATAATGTATTAAATTTTGCAGTCGGAAAAAATATTAAAAATACGCATTTTTATCACAAATTAAAAACACTTTATCTTGCAGCCAAAGATGAAGAATATAATTATAAAAAACTAGATTTAGCAAACGATGAAGTATTAAATTTACATGATTGTAATTTGCATATTTTTAATACTAAAGAGCAATTTGATATCTTTAAAAAATATTTTGATGAAAAAGTTGATTTTGATTTTTTTGAAAAGATAATACAAGATTTGCTTATCGAAAGTGATGATGAGCTTATATATAAAATACAAGAAGAACTTGTTTTTATTAGCGAGCTTATAAAACACTATAAATTGAGTCTATGTCAAATTTTAGAATTATTTTTTATGCAAATTGATGATATAAAATTAAGTAGTGTTGGGGGAGGAGAGGTAACAGTAATGGGACTCTTAGAAAGTAGGGGTCTTAATTTTGATGGAGTTATTGTTGTTGATTTTAATGATGAATTTATCCCCAAACGAGTTGCTAGTGAGTTGTTTTTAAATAATGAAATTCGTAAAAAAGCAGGATTAATTACTCACATTCAAAGAGAAAATTTACAAAGACATTATTACTATATGCTTTTAGTAAAAGCCAAATTTATAGGTATTTCCTATGTAGAAAATGAAGAAAAGATTAAATCAAGATTTTTAAAAGAACTTGATTTTGTTTTTATAGAGGATAATATTTATAGCAATGTAGCCTATGCAAAATATTTTCAATCTCAAAAAGAAAATTCTAGTTTTAATCTTGAGCCTATCACTCATATAAAAGCTAAGCATGATTATTTTAAAAATGATTTATCTTTTTCTAGATTAAATCTTTTGATTAATTATGGATTGGACTATTATTATAAATATGTTTTGCATTTAAAAGAACCAAAAAAACTAGATAATACGATGAAAACCAATGAATTTGGAAATTGCATTCATAAGGCTTTAGAAATTTACTATACACAAAAATCTAAAAATAATTTTGATTATAAAATTTTTATGGATGTGGTAAAAAATTTAAAGGATTATTCTTTAGATTCTTTAAATTTAGCTTTAATTCAAGAAATTTTCAAAGAATTTGAAAAAATGGATAATGAGCATTTTAAACAGGGCTATGTTGTGGAAAAATGTGAATTTATACCATCGAAAAAAGAATTTATTGCAGACAATGGAGTTAAAATTTATAGTGTTGGTTGTATAGATAGACTTGATAATAACAATACAGAAAGAATGATTATAGATTATAAAAGTGGAAAGATAAATGAAAAATCTTATCAGCTTGCTTTTTATAAGTTTTTATTAGAAAATCAAAATTCATTAGTAAATTTAAAAGCTTGTTTTTATGATTTAAAAAATATAAAGATTATTTATGAAAATGCTGAAAGCAAAAGCGTACAAGAACTCAAAGATTTGTTAAATGAGCTTTCTAAAGAACCTTTAGAAAAAGAATTTTTTAATCATAAAAATGATAATACCTATAGTTTTTATACCATGTTGTATAAAAAGGAGTTTAAACTTTGAGTTACAAATTTAAACCTTTTTTAGCTTTGGAAGCTAGTGCAGGAAGTGGAAAAACTTTTGCTTTGAGTGTGCGTTTTGTGGCTTTGATTTTAATGGGTGCAAAAATTAATGAAATTTTAGCGTTAACCTTTACCAATAAAGCTGCAAATGAAATGAAAGAAAGAATATTTAAGACATTTTTAGAATTTGATGAGCTTGAAAATGGTGAAAGTAAGGCTGAATGTCTTGAGCTTATGAAAATGTTGGATAAAAGCAAACATGAGCTCGTCACCTTAAGGGAAAAATATAAAGATGATTTTTTAAGATCCAAACTTAATATCTATACTTTTGATAGCTTTTTTTCACAAATCATAAGAGCTTTTGCTTTAAATTTGGGTTTTATGAGTGATTTTAAGATTGCACAACCTCAAGATAACTATAAGAATTTTGTTAAAAGATTAGATGATGAAGAATTACAAACTTTAGCTTATTATATCATCCAAACAAAAAGCAAAAGTGACTTTTTGCAAAATCTTGAAAATTTATATGTAAAACATTGCGATGTTAAACCAAATCCAAAAGCTCACTTTCCAAGTAAAGCTGCTTTAGAAAAAAATATCGATGAGTTTATAGCTTATGCAAAAAATTTAAGTGCAAATAAAAATTATCTTTCAAATTTTAATTTTGAAAGAATGGAAGATTTTTTTGCTAAGCCTATTATCAGTAATTTAGATAAAAATTATTTTGTAAAAATTATTGATAATGAATTTTTACAAAAAAGAGCAGAGCTTATACAAAATGCAAAAGAATATTTTAATCAAATGGAAAATTACCGCATTAGTATGCTTGCAAAGCTTTTGGCACATTTTAAAGAAGCAAGAAATGAAAATAATGCTAAACAAAATGTATTGACTTTTTCAGATATAGCTTTAAAAACGTATGAGTTAATTAGTGATGAAGCTAATAAAGATTTGATTTATTTTAGACTTGATGGTTACATCTCGCATTTATTGATTGATGAATTTCAAGATACTAATGTTTTGCAATATCAAATTTTAAAGCTTATCATAGCTGAACTTGTTTCTGGTGAAGGTGCGAAAAAAAACAGAAGTTTTTTTTATGTGGGGGATAAAAAACAGAGTATATATAGTTTTAGAGGAGGAAAAAAAGAGCTTTTTGATAAACTTTTAAAAGATTTTCCACAAATAAAATTAGAGCACTTAGATACAAATTATCGTAGTAAAAAAAATATAGTTGAATATGTAAATGAAATTTTTAAAGATAAATTCTTTGATGCTAAATTGAAGCCTAATTTTACATTGCAAAAGAGTGTTAAAGAAGGCGGGTATGTACAAATTTTACAAAATAAAATTCCAGTTAAGGGTTCTGCTATTGATGCAAGTAATAAGGAAATTTTAAATATTATAAATAAGCTTACAGAAAAAGGGATAAAACTTGATGAAATTTGTATTTTAGTATGGGTAAATAAAGATGCAACTTTGATTCAAGAATTTCTTGAAGAAAATGGTATTAAAGCTTACACACAAAGCAATGTGCCTTTGTTAGATTGTATTAGCGTGAGGGTACTTTTTGAGTATGCAAAGGCTTGTGTTTTTAAAGATGAGTTTAGTTTATATTTTGTAAATAGTATTTTAGAAAAGAATTTAAATTATCTTGAGCTTGATTTAAATTATAGTGTAGTTGAAATTTTAAAATATTTAGCAGATATTTTAAAACTTGATTTAAGTGATTTAAATTTGATTTCTTATTTTGAATATGCCAATGCTTTTGATAATTTTATAGATTTTTTATTTAGCCCTTGCGAATTAAATTCTTTACAAGAGCAAAACGATGGAATAAATATAATGACTGTACATAAATCTAAAGGACTTGAATTTGAAAATTTAATCGTACTTGATAGACTTAGCAAAAAAGCTTCAGATAATGAAACTTTGATGTTTGATTATGATTTGGAGCAAGGTTGGGAAGTAAAATACAAACATAGTGCTAGAAAATATCTTGAAGATGAAAACTACAATACCTTTTTAGCCAAAAGAGAAAAACTCCAAGCAGAAGATGAAATAAATTGTTTATATGTAGCACTTACTAGAGCTAAAAATTCTCTTTTTATCATAAAAAATGATGAGAGTTTTAAGACTTTTAAGAGTTATTTTCAAGACTATGAAGAAAAACAAATAGGTATTTTAGAAGAACACTATGTAAAAGAAAAAAAGAAACCTTTAGAAAATTTAGGACAAATAGAAGAATTTGAAGATTTCCAAAAAGTAAATTTACAAGAAGTTAAGGTAAAAAGTCATCTTTCAAGTGTACAGATACATTTTGGTTTAGCTTTGCATGAGTTTTTGCAATATTTTGACTTTAATAATAAAAATAATTTTGAATTTTGTAAGCAAATGATATGTAAAAAATATCGTTTTTACTTAGATGATGAGAGTTTTACAGATCTTTTTAAAAGGCTTATGATGCTTTTAGAAAATAAAAATTTTAATGTACTTTTAGCTGGTAAAAAGTTACTAAAAGAGCAAATCATCACTTATAATGGTGAGCAAAAGCAGCTTGATATGCTTGCATTTGATGATAATGAAGCTATCATTATAGACTATAAAACAGGTATTAATTTAAACGAACATAAAAAGCAAATCTTACTTTATAAAGAAGCCATAGAAAAAATCTTAACTAAGACTTCTACTAAGGCTTTTTTGGTATATGTTTTAAAAGATAAAGTGGATATAATAGAGGTTGTTTAATAATATATAGACTCTATGTAAATTTTCCACTTTTATCTATAAAGTCATATTCGTCATTTTATTACCAAACTTTCATTTATAAAATTATAAGAAGCAAATACACTAAGACAAGTTTTGCTTATCTTGCCTTATTTTTTGCTATATTTTCTCCCAAAATTTTTATATTTGCTATTTGTTTGTTCGGGTAATTGTATGAGTTTTATTTCTTTTTATATTATAATAAGCGTATTTTTGCTTTATAAAATATTTTATATCGCAATTTTTGATATTAAAGTATTTAAGAATAAGTTGCAAGAAAAAGAAAATATTTAAACTTTAAAAATTCTTAAATTAAGTATTAGTTAAGCTAAAATAATTATAATCTCATTTTTAAAAAAAATTTTTGGCAAAGGTAAGATGATGACAAAGATAACAAAGCCAAACGAAGCAAAACGCGAATGGATCGTTTTAGACGCTGAAGGAAAGCGTTTTGGTCGTCTTTTAACAGAGGTGGCGACTATTTTAAGAGGTAAAAATAAACCTTGCTATACTCCAAATGTTGATTGTGGAGATTATGTAATCATTATTAATGCTTCTAAAGCAGTTTTCACAGGTGCAAATAAGGCAGAAGATAAATTATATCACAGACATTCAGGGTATTTTGGAAGCGTAAAAAGCGAAAAATTTGGTGATTTATTAGAAAAAAATCCAGTTAAATTATATAAATTAGCAGTTCGTGGTATGTTACCTAAAACGAATTTAGGTAGAGCTATGCTTAAAAAATTAAAAATTTATGCAGGTAGCGAACACCCTCATACTGCTCAAATTGCTAATAAAGGAAAATAATCATGGCAACAACATATGCAACAGGTAAAAGAAAAACTGCTATAGCTAAAGTTTGGGTAAAACCTGGCAGTGGTAAAATCATTGTTAATGGTGTAGATTTAAACACTTGGCTTGGCGGACATGAAGCTATAAAATTAAAAGTAGTTCAACCTTTATTAGTAACAAAACAAGAAACTTCTATGGATATTAAAGCGACTACTTTAGGCGGTGGTTATAGTGCTCAAGCAGAAGCTTTAAGACATGGAATTTCAAGAGCTTTAGCGGCTATGGATGCAGATTTTAGGACATTATTAAAACCAAAAGGACTTCTTACTAGAGATAGTAGAACTGTTGAGCGTAAAAAATACGGTCGTAGAAAAGCAAGAAGAAGTCCTCAATTTTCTAAACGTTAATTTTATTGGATCCTTTCTCAGGATCCTTTTCTCGTATATTTCAACTATTCCAAAATATTTTTATTTCGTTTAAAAACACAAGATTTTTTATTTATAATAAATATCTATAATTTTATTTGTCCGATCAGGGAAACCTCCTTTTTGTAGTAAATTAAGCCTCTCTCCCAAGAGGCTTATCTTATTTTAATATTCTTTTTTATACAATCATATGGAATTTTTATTTTTTAAGGAAAAGCGTATGAAAAAGATCATTGGGTTGTTAAGTGTAGCAACAGCTTTATTTGCTTTTGATGCAAATAAAATAGAAATTACTCCTACTTTTAACTATACAGTTCCAGAAGGAAATTTGGATCTTAAGAACTATGGCGGTGTTGGTATAAGATTTGGCTACCATCATGATGATTTTTGGTTAGATCAAACAGAATTAGGTATAGAATACTACAATAACGCAAAATACAATCATCCACAAGATAAACAACAGTTAAGAACCAATGTGTCAAGATTTTATACAAATGCTATCAAAGGAATGGATTTGATGGATAATGTGTATTTATATGGTTTATTAGGAGCTGGTTATGAGTATTTAAATCATGGACTATATGAAAATAAAAGTGGTGCGTTTGCACAATATGGTGGTGGCTTAAAATTTGCTCTAAGTGAAAATTTGGCTTTGAGATTTGAAGCTAGAGATCAAATTAAATTTAATAATGCTGACCATAATTTAATTTCTACGGTTGGGTTGAGTTTTTATTTTGGAAACAAAGAGCAAAAAATGCCGGAAACAAAAAATGTACAGATGACTTCAACTCATAAAATGGATAAAAATTGTAAAGAGCCACGAAAAGGTGCTTTATTAGATCATATAGGCTGTGAAAAGACTATTGCTTTAGAGGGGCATTTTGGCTTTGATCAAATTACTATAAATCCAGAATTTGAACAAAAAATTCAAGAGGTAGGTAAAGTTTTAGAAGAAAATCCACAATATTATACAATTTTAGAAGGACATACTGATAGTACAGGAACTAAAGCTTATAATGATAAATTATCTTTAGATCGTGCTAATGCGGTTGCAAAACAACTTGAAAAAGCCGGTGTTTCAAAAAATAAAATTGAAGTAAAGGGTTATGGGTATGATAAGCCAGTTGCTGGTAACGATACCAAAGAAGGTCGTGCTAAAAATAGACGTGTTGAAGCTAAATTTTTTATAAAAGAATAATTTTTGTTTAAAAAAACAATTTTATTTGATTTAGATGGAACTTTGATTGATTCAACAAGTGCTATTTTAGAGGGATTTGATGCTGCATTTAAAGCTTTTAATCAAATCCCTAAGGATCATGCTCTTGTTAAATCTTTAATAGGGTTTCCATTAGATATAGCTTTTGAAAAACTTGGTGTAGAAAAAGATCAAATTCAAGATTACATAACAGCTTATAGGGAAGTTTATCAAAAAATTTATATAGAACAGACATTTTTGTTACCCCAAGCAAAAGAAAGTGTTTGCGAGGCAAATTTATTTGCTGATTTGGCTGTTGTTACTACTAAAAGTTCGAAATTCTCTAAACCTTTACTTGAGCATTTGGAGATTGGAGAATATTTCAAAATTATTATAGGTAGAGATGATGTGGTTCATCCTAAACCGAATGCTGAACCTATTTTATTGGCATTAAAAAGACTTGGGAAAACACAAAATGATTCTTTTATGATAGGTGATACTCATTTGGATATTTTAGCTGCACAAAATGCTAATATTTCTCCTATCGCAGTTAGTAGTGGCTATGAAGCAAAGGAGAGTTTAAATCAATTTAATATTCCCGTATTTGATAATACTTTTGAAGCTGTTCAGTATTTAAAAAATATCCGATAAATTCACACTTTAAATTACACTATATAGTAGAATATTTTTTTTTTATTAATGTTTAAGATAATAAAAGATAAAGTAGCTACTGATTTAAAATAAATGATTAAATAAGGGTAGATTATACAATGAGTAAAATAATGAAAACAATGGATGGAAATGAAGCAGCAGCTTATGCAGCTTATGCATTTACAGAGGTTGCAGGAATTTATCCTATTACTCCAAGTTCGCCTATGGCAGATTACACGGATATTTGGGCATCTCAAGGTAAAAAAAATTTGTTTGGTATGCCTGTTAAAGTTGTTGAAATGCAAAGTGAAGCAGGTGCAGCAGGAACAGTTCATGGATCTTTACAAGCTGGTGCTTTAACTACAACCTATACAGCCTCACAAGGACTTTTACTAAAAATACCAAATATGTATAAGATCGCAGGTCAACTTTTACCTGGAGTGATTCATGTAGCTGCTAGAGCTTTAGCTTCACAAGCACTTTCTATATTTGGTGATCATCAAGATATTTATGCTGCTAGGCAAACTGGATTTGCTATGCTGTGTTCTCATTCTGTACAAGAATGTATGGATTTAGCAGGTGTTGCGCATTTAGCAGCTATAAAAGGAAGAGTACCTTTTATGCATTTTTTTGATGGTTTTAGAACAAGTCATGAAATTCAAAAAATTGAAGTGATGGATTATGAGCATTTTGATCGTTTGCTAGATCGCAAAGCTTTGAATGAATTTAGAGATGCCTGTCTTAACTCTGAAAATCCTAAAACACGGGGTACTGCACAAAATGATGATATTTATTTTCAAACTAGAGAATTAGCTAATAAATTTTACGATGCTATTCCTGATATTGTCAATGATTATATGCAAGAAATATCTAAGATTACAGGAAGAGAATATAAGCCATTTGTGTATTATGGAGATAAGAATGCTACTCGTGTAGTGGTAGCTATGGGTTCAGTGACTGAAGCATTAAAAGAAGTTGTTGATCACTTAAATAGTAAAGGTGAAAAAGTTGGAATTTTAAAAGTCCATTTATATAGACCTTTTAGTTTAAAATATTTCTTTGAAGTAATGCCTCAAAGTGTTGAAAAAATAGCTGTTTTAGATAGAACCAAAGAGCCAGGAAGTTTAGGAGAGCCTTTATATTTGGATCTAAAGAGTGCATATTATGGAAAAGATAATGCTCCTTTAATAGTTGGTGGAAGATATGGTTTATCGTCTAAAGATGTAGATCCAGCTCAACTTTTAGCTGTGTTTGAGAATTTAAATCAAGTAAATCCAAAAGATGGATTTACTATAGGTATCATTGATGATGTAACTTATACATCGTTGGAAGTAGGAGAAAAAATTTCATTAAGTGATAGTAGTACTATAGAATGTTTATTTTATGGACTTGGTGCTGATGGAACAGTTGGGGCAAATAAAAATTCAATTAAAATTATTGGAGATAAAACAGATTTTTATGCGCAAGCTTATTTTGCATATGATTCAAAAAAATCAGGGGGTTATACAAGAAGTCACTTGAGATTTTCTAAAAAACCTATTACTTCAACATACTTAGTTTCTACTCCGCATTTTGTCGCTTGTTCTGTTGCCGCTTATTTAGAAATTTATGATGTTTTATCGGGCATTAGAAAGGGTGGAACATTTCTTTTAAATAGTATTTGGAATGCAGAAGAAACTATTGCAAGAATTCCAAATGCAGTCAAAAGAATATTAGCTCAAAAAGAAATTAATTTTTATATTATTAATGCAACAAAGTTAGCAAGAGAAATAGGGCTTGGCAGTAGAACAAATACCATTATGCAAGCTGCATTTTTTAAGCTTGCTAATATTATTCCTTTTGAAGATGCGCAAAAATATATGAAAGAATTAGCTTATAAATCATATAGTAAAAAAGGTGATGCGATTGTCGAGATGAATTATAAGGCTATTGACATAGGTGGAGATGGACTTGTAAAGATTGATATAGATCCTTCTTGGATGAATTTAGTTGATGAAGTGAAAGAGGAAATTATATCTTATAAAGGGACTGAATTTGTTGAAAAAATTGCAAAACCTATGAATGCTGCTAAAGGTGACGATTTACCTGTTTCAGCATTTTTAGGATATGAGGATGGAAGTTTTGAACATGGTACCACCGAATATGAAAAAAGAGGTGTTGGTGTTATGGTGCCAAGATGGATTGAAGCAAATTGCATCCAATGTAATCAATGTGCGTCTGTGTGTCCTCATGCAGTTATTAGACCTTTTTTAATTAACGAAGAAGAATTAAGTAATGCACCATCTGGTGTAAAAGAGCATAATTTAAATGCAAAGGGAGTTAAAGAACAAAAACTTAGTTTTAAAATTCAAGTTTCTCCACTTGATTGTACAGGCTGTGAGCTTTGTGTTCATGAATGTCCTACTAAAGAAAAATCTTTAGTTATGGTACCACTTGGTGAAGAACTTGAATATGGTGAACAAGAAAATGCTGATTATTTATTTAAAAAAGTGACATATAAAGATGATGTTTTAAATAGAGAAAATACTAAAGGTATTCAGTTTGCTCAACCTTTATTTGAATTTCATGGTGCTTGTCCTGGTTGTGGTGAAACTCCATATATCACTTTACTTACTAGATTATTTGGTGAAAGAATGATTGTTGCCAATGCAACAGGATGTAGTTCTATTTATGGTGGATCAGCACCTTCAACGCCTTATAGAAAAAGTAATAAAAATGGCCATGGTCCTGCTTGGGGAAATTCCTTGTTCGAAGATAATGCCGAATTTGGACTAGGTATGAAAATTGCAACTGAAACTACTAGATATAAGATAGAATCTATTATGAATGAAAGTATGCAAGATGTTCCTAATGCACTTTCTGCTTTATATAAAGAATGGATAGTAAATAAAGATGATGTGAAATTATCTTTAGAACTAAGAGATAAATTAGTTCCACTATTAGAGGAAAATAAAGAGAATAAAGCTGTAAATAATATTTTAGAGCTTAAAAACTATCTTAGTAAAAAGTCGCATTGGATTTTTGGTGGTGATGGTTGGGCTTATGATATAGGTTATGGTGGACTTGATCATGTTTTAGCAAGTGGAGAAAATGTGAATATTTTAGTTCTTGATACTGAAGTGTATTCTAATACAGGAGGACAAAGTTCAAAGTCTTCTAGAACTGGAGCTGTAGCTCAATTTGCCGCAGCTGGTAAGCCTGTGCAGAAGAAAGACTTAGGACAAATTGCTATGACTTATGGTTACATTTTTGTAGCTCAAGTTAATTCAAATTATAACTATTCTCATCTATTAAAAGCAGTTATAGCGGCTGAAGCTTATGATGGGCCATCATTAATCATAGCTTATTCTCCTTGTATTGCTCATGGTATTAAAGGAGGTCTTGGGAATTCTGGAGATCAAGCAGATTTAGCTACTAAATGTGGGTATTGGCCGACATATATTTTCGATCCGCGTTTGGAAGCAGAAGGAAAAAATCCTTTAACAATCTCATCTAAAGAACCTGATTGGAATTTATATGAGAGTTTTTTAATGAATGAAGTGCGTTATAGCTCTTTAAAAAAATCAAATCCTGAGCAAGCAAAAGAATTATTTGAAAAGAATAAAACTGAAGCTCAGCGTCGTTATAGACAATTAAAACGTTTAGCAAGTGCTGATTTTAGTAATGAAAATTAATTTTGCTTAAAAGCTTTATTATATTGATAATAGTAGTGATTGATGCTTATTGTGTTAATCACTCTATTTTTAAAAATTGCACAACAAATGAACTAATTTTACTTCAAGATCCTTTTTTTAGAAAGATGCAAGAAATAAAAACTAATCTTTCCTTGCAGGCGATAGTTTCTAATAAAGTCAAAATTAATAATGCATGGTATGTACTAAATGATGAGGTTGAAGGTTATAAGATTGTTGCGATAAATAAATTTCAAGTTATTCTAATAAAAAATCAAGAAGAGATGGTTTTAAATTTATATGAAAAAAGTAATAATATTATTATTTATTAGTTTATGTTCTGTCAATATTTTTGCAAATTCATGCTATAAGCGGGTTTTTGATATAAGTATTGATTCTAAAAAGGAACTTTATTAGAAATTTTAAATGAATTGGGAAAAGAGTGTGGTTTTAGTGTTGTTATTAAAGATGAATTAGCTAGAAATAAACTAAATATTGATCAAAATTATCTTCATATAAGAAAAATGTCTTTGAGAGAAATTTTTGATTTATTACTCAAAGAAAATAATCTTGCATACGAGTATGAAAAAAATATTTTAAAAATTTATGGGACAATTATAAAAACATTTAAAGTTCATTATATAAGCTCCATTAGAGAAGGACAAAGCATTACTAAGGCTTCAGTAGATTCAAGACCAAGACAAGGAGAGTATGATCATTCTAATAAAGAAGCAGATAATTTAGTTATAAGTACAGATAAATTTGATTTTTGGGCAAATATTACAGAAGAAATTCAAGCATTGCTTGATGAAAATACAGCAAAACCAATAGTAAATACCAATGCAGGAATTATTACTCTTAAGGCTACACCTTATGAAATAACTAGAATTCAAAATTATCTTGATGATTTAAATAAAAGATTAAAAAAGCAAGTTTTGATTGAAGTGAGTATAGTTGCAGTACATTTAAATAAGAGTCATTCTAATGGAATTAATTGGCAAGAATTTGCTTTTAGATTAAATGGTGATGATAATAATTTTGTTATTAATAAAGGTGGTATTAAAAATATTAACTTGAAAGCAAATGTAGATACTAAGGCAATTTTAAATTTGTTACAAGAAAATGGTAAAACGATAGTTCTTTCCAATCCTAAACTTACTGCTTTGAATAATCAGCAAGCAATTATTTCTATAGGCGATACTATTAATTATCAAGTTAAAGAAAGTTCTAAAGGAACTGAAAATGGAACTACAATCAGTGAAACATATAATAATTATTCTATTTTTGTAGGAATTTTATTAAATATTTTGCCAGAAATTTCAGATGATCATAAAATTATGTTGAGAATAAATCCAAGTTTGAGTGATCTTAAATATAGTGTAGATAACCATCATCAAAATAAACCCAGAAATATAGCTCCTGATACTATACAAAAAAAGCTTTCTACTGTTGTTGAAGTAGAAGATTCTCAAACTTTAATTTTAGGTGGGTTAATTAGCAAAAATAGTTTAAACAATCAAAATGAAATTAATATTCTTTCAAAAATTCCAATTTTTGGACTTTTATTTCAAGGTAAGCAAAATATTGAAGATACAAGTGAAATTGTTTTTATTATTAAACCAACTATTATTCATGAAAATAAAAAAATATTAAATTTAAAAGAATTAGGCTTTGAGAATGAAAATTATATGTTTTAGTTTTATAAGCTTGTTTTTGTTTTCAAATTTATATGCCAAAGTTTATATAAAGAATAAATATATAGATTCTTTCATTTTGTATAAGAAATTTACTAAAGAGCCAAGTTATGTTAATGCTTTAAATTTGGCACAATATTTTTACACTAATAAAGATTATAAAAATGCTGTATTTTGGGCAATTGAAGCAAATAATATAGAATATTTAGAAAAAGATGCATGGTTGATTTTTATAAATTCTAAAATACAACAAGGGCAAATAAAAGAAGCTGCAAAAGCAAAAGAAGAATATGAAAAGATATTAAATGGAAAATATTGAAGATCTTAAAATTGAAGATATCGATACATTAACTTATTCTAAGCTTTTGTATTTAGGTGAAAATTTTTTTAAGGAATTAGCATTTAGGTTTCACATTGATTTTGTGGATTTAGATAAAGAAAATAATTTTGAGCAGTATTTGTATGTTTTGCCGCTTGTGCTTATGGAAAAATATGAGTTGTTTTGTTATAAAGAGGATGAGGAAAATTTATATATAGCTTCTTACAAACCATTAAAAAGTGATGGATTGATCAAAATACAAAATATTTTTAGAACTAAAAATATATGTTTATCTATAGCTGAATTTTCAAAATTTGAATATTTTTTTCGTAGAATGATATTTTTAATAAAATTTAAAAATTATTCTCAAGAATTAGAAAAAATTTTAATTTCGCAAGATACTCAAGATGGTGATTATTTAAAACAAATTTTGCTATTGATTTTATCTTATGCAAATTTCTTAAAAGCAAGTGATATACACTTTGAACCTTTAGAAGAAGGAGTGAAATTAAGATTTAGAATAGATGGAATTTTACAAAATATCATTATTTTTAAAAGTGACATTTATCAATCTTTATTGACCTATATTAAAATGATTTCTTTGCTTAATGTAGCTGAACAAAAAAATTCCCAAGATGGGAGTTTTACAATGGAAATTGAAGATGAAAAATTTGATTTTAGAGTTTCAATCATGCCGCTTTTATTTGGACAAAGTGTGGTAATAAGGATTTTAAAGCAAGAAAATGCTCTAGAACTTGCGAATTTATTTTTAGAAAGAGAAATGCTTCATAAAGTGCAGCTTAGTGCTCAGGCTTTGAGTGGTTTGATTTTATTTTGTGGCCCTACAGGAAGTGGAAAAAGTACTTTTATGCATGCTATGTTAAGTGAACTTGATGAAAGTAAAAAAATTATTACTTTAGAAGATCCCATAGAATATAAATTAAAAAATGCTCAACAAATTCTTTTAAATACTAAAGCAAATTTTGATTTTCATAAAGCTTTAAGAGGTGTTTTAAGACAAGATCCTGATGTAATTATGGTGGGAGAAATCAGAGATGAAGAAAGTTTAGATATAGTTTTAAAAGCCTCCTTAAGCGGACATTTGGTTTTGAGTACTTTACATACAAATAGCGCTTTAGAAGCAGTCTTTAGAATGATGCATATGGGAGCAAAATCTTATCTTATTGCAAGATCTTTAAATTTAGTCATTTCTCAACGTTTAGTTCGTAGACTTTGTGAATGTAAAGAAGAACAAGAAGAGAGTTTTATTTATAAAAATCAAACGATTAAGGGTAAATTTTACAAAGCAAGAGGTTGCTCAAAATGTATGATGAGCGGATATAAAGGTAGAATTATGGTAGCTGAATTTTTGTTTGTCGATAAGAATATAAAAAATATGATAGAAAATAATTATTCTTTTGAAGATATACAAAAATATGCTTTAATGCATAATTTTATCACTTTAAGTGAAGATGCTTTAAATAAAGCTAAAATAGGCCTTACTAGTGTAGATGAAATTTGGAAAATTGTGCTTTGAAGTGTTATGTAATTACTTATTTGTTAAATAAACAAGAAAAACAAATCGTTATCAAAGCAAAAAATCTTTATGAAGCTAGGATTAAAGCTTTAGAACAATATGAATTTTTAGTCGATATTAAAGAATATTGCAATGAAAAACAGCTTAAAATCAAAGAAGAAGAATTAATTTTTTTGCTTAAAGATTTGAAAATAATTTTAAATGCGGGATTTAGTTTACAAGAAGCAATTTTAGAATTTTGTCAAAATTCTTATGATAGAAAAATTACAAATATTTTCTATAACATTTTTCAAAAACTCAAAAATGGATTATCTTATGAAGAATCTTTTAAAGATATTTTAAATTCTAGAGAATTAGCAATTTTAAAAATTTGTGAAGGAAAACAAGATTTAAGTAAAGCGTTTGAAATAATTATTTCTTTAAAAGAAAAAAACTTAAAAAATATTAGGCAATTTAAAAAAGCCATTTCTTACCCTATATTAGTTTTTGCAAGTATAATATTTGCCTTTTTTGTTTTGATGTTTTTTGTGCTACCTGAATTTAGAAATTTGTTTATTCAGCTCAATTTAGAGCTGCCTACTATAACAAAAATTTTATTTTTTGTGGGAGATTTTTTGACTGATTATTTATTATTCGTTGTAATTTTTATTGCAGTTTGTTTTTTATGGATATATATTTTGCTTAATAAAACTTTCGTGTTTGATAAAATTTTGATCTTTATGCCTATTCTTGGAAAGATTATTATGTATCAAGATAAATTTTGCTTTTTTATTATACTTTCTTATTTATTAAATTCAGGGGTTGATATAAAAAAAGCATTAAAGTTATCCAGTGAAGGTGTTAAAAATAATTTTTTAAAAATCAAAATCACCCATGCTATTGTTTTGTTTGAATCAGGAGTCGATTTAGCTCAAGCTTTTTCTAAAATAAAAATTTTTGAATCTTTTGTCATTAGAATGCTAAGTTTATCTTTGAAAAGTTCTAAAATTGATGATAGTTCTTATGATTTAGCTATATTTTTTGAATATAAAAAAGAAGAATATGTGCAAAAAATTTTTTCAATATTAGAACCTTTGTTAATTATATTCATGGCAAGTATGATTTTAATCCTTGCTTTGGGTATATTTTTACCTATGTGGCAAATTAGTCAAGGAATTTAAGCTAAATAATCATAAGCAACTTTAGCAATGGTAAGCGCTACCATAATTAAAAAGAGTTTTTTTATAAAAGTTCCTTGAGTTTTTAAAACTAATCTTGACCCAATAAATGCTCCTATTACTTGTCCTATGCCCATTAATATACCTACTTTCCAAAGAATTTCATAAGAATATAAAAATACTACTAAAGCCACTACATTGCTCGTGAAATTTAAAATTTTTGTATTAATACTTGCATTTTTCATATTAAAACCTAAAAATATTACACATGCAAATATCCAAAATGAGCCTGTGCCAGGTCCTAAAAAACCATCATAAAATCCTAGTAATAATCCAAAAATAATTTGAAAACTTGTAATATTCATTTTAGCTTTATTATGAATATGTCCAAGATCTGGCTTGAAAATAGTGTAAATAAAAATCAAAATTAAACAAATCAAAACAATTATTTTTACCAATTCTTGATCTATAAGCAATACGCTATAAGTTCCTATAATGGCTCCTGTAGCAGTAAATAAAATACCTAAAATGACTCTTCGTATCTGCATAGATTTTCTATATGCTAAAACAGCGGCAAATGATCCAAAAGTACTTTGAAGTTTATTAGTGGCTAAAGCTAAGTGTGCTGGAATTCCGCAAGCAAATAAAGCAGGTATGGTAATCAATCCTCCACCGCCTACTATAGCATCAACGCAACCTGCAAAAGCAGCTATAAAAAATAAAATAATATAATAACTTAATTCAAGCTCCATGTCGCTTCCTTATTTTGCCCGATTCTATATAATGCAAAGTCATATTTTATAGGATCGTTAGGGTCTATTTTTTTTAAATTATGAGTTAATTCTAGCACACTTTTGAAATCATAAGTTTGACGCTTTAATAATTTTAGTTTGAGCGAAATCTTATGAGTGTGGGTATCTAGTGGTATAAGTAAATCTTTTTTTTGTATAGACTTGAAAATTCCTAAATCAAGCTCATCTTTTCTAACCATCCATCTTAAATACATATTATATCGCTTTAAGGTAGAAGTTGGTTTTTTAAATTTTTTAGAAAAGAAAAATTCATAACCATAACTTCTGTAAGAATTTATTTTATAAATGGTATTTATAAAATAAGATATTGCATCTATTATATTTTGATTTTTTTTGTAAGCTTTTGTGAAAATATTTTCTATACTATCTTCATTTTGTAATCTTTTTAATGTGATAAAAATTTGAGCTATATCTAAAGAATTTTGAAAGCGATACTTTAAATTTTGGCATTTTTTTATAATATTTTGTTCGCTTTCTTGTAATAAATCAAAATCAAGTTTATTTAAAAAATTTACTATATTTTTTGCATTACCATAAGCAAATAAAGCACAAATCAAAGCTATTGTTTCATCTTTATATACACTTGCAATTTGTAAAGGATCTGGGTATGAGAAAAGCTCTTTTTGTGTATTTTTGTGAGATGCAAAATCATTTAGAAGAGCTTTTAAATTCATTAAGATTTTAAGCCAAGTAAGGTATCTAGCATTTTATCTACTGTTGTAACTATTTTAGCGGCTGCTCCATAACTTGCTTGGTATTTTATTAGTGCGGCTAATTCTTCATTAGTATTAACTCCACTTTTTGATTGATATTCTCCATAAACAGTGTTATAAACTGTTTTATTAGTTGAATGTGCAAAATTATTACTCTCAGCATTAGAAGCTATTTGACCAGTAAATTTTCTATAATATCCATCTAAGGTCATAGTATCTACTGTGCCATTTTTGTTATAAAAATTTACTTGCTTTGTTTGAAGTTGTAACATTTCATTAGCTACATCATTTTTTCCATCAATCCCTGAAGAGCTAGCTTTAAGAGTATTTGGATCATTGCGAATACTTGAATTTACATTGATATTGTTTGCATCTTGTCCATTGAAAAAAGATGATACATTTAAAGCGCCTGGAAAATTTGTTCCATTATCTTTGAAAGATATTTTATATCCCGGTTTTAAACTATTCATTTGGAAATTTCCACTATCACTTTTACCATCATATTGATAAGAAGCTTTAAAATAATCATCTAAGTCATTCTTGTCATTCTTGTCATTAGTGTCATCAATATTTGCGTTGATTTGTTTTATAACATCTTCTATTGTGGTATTAACATCAATTTTAATTGTTCTTTTTGCTACAGGATTACCTTTACTATCATAAACGACAAGATCAAAACTTCCTGCTTGAATATTTTTATCATAACTCATCAAAGAGGTGTTTGATTTTAAGCCTTTTAAATCATCTGAAACTACTTTTTCTGTTGCAGCTTGAGCATACACATTATTAGTTTGTGTAATAAGAGTTTTGGTAAAAGTATTTAACATATCTTTATAATCTTGCAAAGTTCCATCGCTAAAAGAATTGGTATTGCCATCATAATTTCTACCTCTTAAATCAAGTTGAGCTCCAAGTTGCCCTCCAGTGATTTTGCCAGTTAAATCGTATCTATTTTCATCATTTACTTCATAAGAAATATTATAAAATCCTTGAGGATTTTTATTATCAAGTTTTAGAGGATGAAAGCTTGAGCCATTTACTATACTAAAACCCTTAATGCTAAGATCATAATATTTTCCAGAATCAGTAATAGTTTGATCTAAGGTATTATCTTGAGAAGAATGTCCTTTCCAAGCTACAGCATCAACTAATTTTGATAGTCTAAGTTCTAGCTCATCTCTTCTGTCTCTTAATTGGTTTGCGTTGTCTGTTGGCAATATTTCTTTTTGCTCTAATTGTTTATTGATATTTGCAATTTCTTGACCAATATTATTGATTTCATCAACTGATTGTTTAATTTCTTCATTGACTGTTTGTTGCATTTTATCAAGGGCTTGCAAAGTTTTTTGTATATTTTGAGTTAATGTGTTAGCACTTTCAATTAAATCAACTTTACTTGCACTATCGCTTGGATTTGAAGCAAAATTATTCCAAGCATCATTGTAATTTTTGTAATCTTGTAAAATACCAGTCCCTTGAGTATCTGGAAATCTTTGACTTGCTTCTTGTAAAATTTTCCCTAGATAATCAGTATATTGTTGCTGAGTTGTGGCATTTTTTAATTTATAATAAGCATGTTCATCGTGTAATCTTTTGATTGTTTCAACTTGGGTGCCTGTGCCTAAATGTAAGCCACCTCTTTTGATAGACATGCCAGTGCCTTGAAATGCTCTTTGTCTTGTATAAAAAACTGCATCTGCATTGGAGATATTATTACCTGTGGTATTAATTTGAAGCTCTGCTGCTTTTAACCCACTAACTCCTGTATATAAACTATCAAAAATTCCCATATGTTAATCCTTTAAACATTGATCTTGAACAACGAATCTGGAATTGTTTTAGAATCTCCATAAGCATTATTTGTTCCATTTTGTTCAAACATTGTGTTTAAAAGATTGTCATAAAAATCTTTTATTACAAGGACTAATTTTGCATATTCTTTGTTTTTTTGATGTAAGGTATTTAAATTTTCTTTTAAAAGTGCTAATTTTTCCTTGTCTTCATCATCTAAAAGCTCATCTAAGCCTTTGTTGTTTCCGCTATTACTTAAATCTATTAAAGCTTGATCGAGATTTTTTTTAGCAGTTTGAAAATCACCAATAAGTTTTGTTTTGTTTTCTACACTTTCATTAACATGTTCATGATTTGCAGCTTGAATATGTGTGATATCTTCGATAGTAAGATTAATAAGTTTTTCTAATATAAGATTTGTTTCGTCTAAATATCTTTTTACCATTTTTTATCCTTTCTTAGGCTACAAACCCAAAAAAGGATAAATTCTATAATAAAGAATCTGCTATTGCGCTCGATGTAGCTTGTAAATCTATTTTATACTCACCACTTTTAATTTTAGCAGCAATTTGAGAAACTTTACTTTCTTCTGCCTTTTGAGTTTCTTTTGCCTTGTTACTTTCTTTATTTTCTGTTTTATTCAAATCATTAGTAGCAATTTGAGCTACATAATTTTGATGTACAGGGTTTATCATCTTAAGCCTCCAGTTCTATTGAAAAACTCTAGAAGCTATATCGGCACTTTAAAAAATAACTTAACCCCTTTCTTTTAAATAATCAAATAATAATTTTGAAAATCCTAAACCACCACTTAAAGCTTTACTCATAGTATCATTGTACATAGATGAATAAATTTCATCACTAGCATCTTTTCCAAATAAAGAATTTTCTTGTTTTAGAGAAATATCTAAAACACTCTTGATTAAAAAAGCTTCAAATGCATCTGTTTGTTCTTTCAAAGCTTCATCTTCATTGCTTAGAGCTTGTATATGAGCGACATCGTTTTTAAAAGCGCTGTTTGCATAGTTTTTAGCAGCTTGATAGCTATTATTCTTTTTAGTAATGCTTTCATAAAGTTCGCTACTATAATTTTTGCTTGCTAAATAATTATCTACTTTCATTATATTATCTCCAATTCAGCATTAATTGCACCTGCTCTTTTTAAATTTTGCATAATGGCTATAATATCATTTGGTGTAGCACCTAATTTATTTAGCATTCTTGCTATATTAGCTACTGTTGTTTTGTTGTTTGTTATTTTAAGAGTGTTAGAAACTGGATCAAGTATACCACCATCTTTCATATCGATTTCATTTTGAGCTAAAGTAGCATTATTATTTGGATCTATTTTTATAGTAATATCTTTGTGAGTTATTAATATAGGTTCAACTTCGATATTAACACCGGCTACAACAGTACCAGTTCTCTCATCTATAATAACTTTAATTTCAGGTGTGTAAGCAACATCTTGTTCTAAAACTCTAGCCATAAACTCAACATGAGAAAATTCTTCAGGTTTTGTAAGTTTTATTGTTCTAGAATCCAATGCTTTTGCGATATCTGCATCAAAAATATTATTTAAAACTCTTTCTATATTGTTTGCTGTTTTAAAGTCAGCATCTTTTAAACTTAAAATTAGATCATCATTTTGATTAAAATTTTGCTGAATTTCTCTTTCAACAACTGCACCATTCATAATATTTGCTGAGGTTGAATGAGTTCCAGCAGCTCCAGGTCTTGGACTAAGACCCCCTATAGCTAAAGAACCTTGCGCCACTGCGTAAATTTCTCCATCAACACCTTTTAAAGCAGTCATTAATAAGGTACCACCTTGAAGAGATTTTGCATCTCCTAAAGATGCTACACTAACATTTATTTTATCACCACTTCTTGCAAATGCTGGAAGTTTTGCTGTTACCATGACAGCAGCGGTATTTTTTGATTTGATATCACCTGGGCTAATTTTTACGTTCATACCTTGAAGCATATTAGATATAGATTGTAGAGTAAATTCACTACTTGTACCATCGCCACTTCCGTTTAATCCGACTACTAAACCATATCCTATAAGTTGATTGTCTCTAACACCCACAACATTTGCGAGTTCTTTAATTGTAGCTGCGTATAAACTAACGCTAAAAGCTATGAAAAATAATACTATTTTCATTGATTCTTCCTTTAATCTACTGCTTTTTATAGCTAAAATAAAGCAAAAAAAGTTCCAAAATAGATTTTTATTTAGAAATATAAAAACTCAAAGTGGTATTGCCAAATTTTTTTTCTTTTATTTTATGAAAAAATCCAATTTTTTGAGGAGTTTTAAAAGTGCTATGGTGTTCTAATATAATAATTTTGATATTTTGATTTTGTATTGTTTCTATCATCGTAAGTATTTTTGTGTAGATATCAAAAAATCCATCGCGAATATCAAAAGGAGGATCTATATATAAAATTATTTCTTCTTTTACGCTTTGTATAATTTGAGGAGTTTTTTTAAAAGTATCATCATTAAAACATATAGTATTTGCATCAATATTTTTAGCATTTTGCGATGCTATAGTATAAGCTTTTTTATCTAATTCTATGGCATAACTTTTCAAACAACCATTGCTTCTTGCTTCAAGTGCCATTGAGGCACTTCCTCCAAAGGCTTCTATAAAAATTTTATTTTGCAGTTGAAAACGTAAGACATTAAAAACACAAGACTTTACAATACTTTTTGTACTTCTTGTGGTTTTTAGATCGGGTAAGAGTATTTTTTTACCTTTAAATGTACCACTTTCTATACAAGAGTATATTTTTTTAGACTTTTCTGTATTTGAGTTTGTTTTGTCTTTTGTGTAAGAATTTAAAAATTCTTTTACATTTTTAAATTCTTGTTTTTTAGACATTAGTATGTTCTTCTTGTAAGAGACTTTTTAGATTTTTCTTATAGATATCAAAAATTTCATCTATTGTTTTATGTGTTTGTACGCGGAGTTGTTCGAGTAATGTTTCACATTTTTGATTCATGATTTTCTTTTCACGATAAGCAATTTTATAAGCTATATTTTGTAAGCTTGCATCAAATTCTTCTAAAGCATTTATTAGTTCTTCGGTGCTAAAAGGTATGGTTAAAAAGACAGAATGTTTGTTGATAATAAATTGCGGTTTTTGAGAATAAATTTTTTCATCACAAACTATAAAATCACAATCTTTTTTTAAAACTAAATGCTCTTTTAAAACAAGCTCTAATGTTTTTTCTAAAATTAAATCTTTGCATTCAAGAGAAATTTTCATTCTATTAGACTCACTTTTAAGGAATGTTTTTTTAAAGTATGTGGTATTATACCTAAGGATAAATTTGCAAGTTCTGAAAAGGTTAGAATATAAAAATCTTCGAAATTTCTACCAGATACAGCTTGTAATTCTTTATAACATTTATCAAACATATAAAAAGCGTAAAAATTTTCTACAACTAAAAAGTCACTTCCGCTATCATAAGCATCTAGTATAACAGTTGATGCAGCCTTGTATGCTAATTGAGGATTTAGGGCTAAGAAGCTATATCCACATGAATTGTATTTTCTTTCAAAATCTATAACATTAGCACGAAGAGTTTTAGCTAGCTGTGTCGAAGATTCTGCTTTAGATAGGCTTTGATACACAGCAATATTAAATCCATCAAAATAATGTTTAATGTGTTCTTGTTTTAAATTCTGAATAAAAACATCAGGAGCGTATCGAATTTTTTCTATTTGGCTCATAATATCATATGAGCTGAATTCACAGGCTAAGATATTATCATCGTCCATCATTCTTTCGTATTCTTTTAATATTTCCTTAGGATTGTAATCAACAATAAAATAATTTTTTCCTAAAGGTTTGTTGCAAATTTGATTTTTTATTCCTATAAATTCCAAAGCATTGCTAATGATGTCAAAATAACAAAATAAATCGTTATTATTGTTGGTATAAATTTTATACATATTTTTCCCTTTTAAAATATACTTCTTGTATAGCCAGCTTTGACAAGTAGTATTTTTAATTCTTTAATATAAGCTTCATAGTCAGATTCATTAGATGAAATAAAATTTTTAAAACTTGTATGATAATAGATTCCTTTTTCTTCATCTGCAACAAGTTTTAAAAAATGTGGAGTTTTTTCAGGATATTTTAAAAGCATTTTATATGCAAATATAAAAAAACTTCCGCCTAAATACTGAGGTAAAAATTCCCTTGTTTCACTAGTGTAATATAAAAAATCGTATTGTTTATAGAGTTCTATATCGTGAGTATCAACTAAACCTTCAAAAAGTTTAAATTTTTCATAAAAATCACTTTTATCGATGATAAGGTCTTTAATAGCTCTTTTGGTATCTAATGGTTCTATAATCAACTCTGTTCCAAATTCATCAATAATATTTTTTAAATTTCGTCTTTGTCTGATAGCAATTTGGTTAACTTTTATACAACTTTCAGAATTATTTTCAAAATCAAAATATATATCATCTTTTTTAATTTGCAAAAGTAAATCATAAATACTTTGAAAATCATTACTTTCATAAATATATGGTTTATAATAAGCTAAATAATCACTATTCTTATCAAAACGAAAAATTCTTAAAATTATTTTCATGATTATATCCTTGTGTTATTTTCCATTATATACATTTTAAACTTATAAAGATTTGATTATTATAAAAAATTAAATTCATTTTGTATAAAATATTCACATGGATAAAGAAAAATTTATTATTAGTACTTTTGCTAATTCTATTAATGGAGATGATGGTGCTGTTATAAATAATCACTGTTATTCCAAAGATTTATTTTGTGAGAATGTTCATTTTAAAAGAAATTGGATGAGTTTAGAGCAAATTGGTGCAAAAGCTATGCTTGTTAATATTTCTGATGCAATAGTTATGAATTCAATTCCAAAATATGCTTTATTAGGACTTTCTTTGCCAAAAAATTTATCTTTACAAGATATAAAAAAAATACAACAAGGTCTGATGCAAGAAGCTAATAATTTTAAGGTGCAAATTATTGGTGGTGATACAATAGCAGATGATAAAATCAACATTAGCATTACTATTATCTCTATAATCAATCAAAATCAAAAGGCGATATATCGTAAAGGATTAAAAAAAGATGATTTGCTAGCTTTTAGTGGAAAATTGGGAGACAGTTTAAAGGGTCTAAAAATTTTACAAAGAGGCTCTAAGCTTCATTCTACGCATCGTTTTATAAGACCAAAATTAAGACAAGATTTTTTTTACGATATAGCTAAAAAAATAAATGCAAGCATGGATATATCTGATGGTTTAAAAAAAGATTTATCAAGACTACTTACTGTTAATCGTTTAAATATTAAATTTCTTAAAAAACTTAGCTTTTTTGAATTAAATAGTGCAGAAGAATATGAAATTTTATTTGCATTTAATAAAAAACATAAAGCCTATATAGAAAATATGGCTAAAAAACATAGAATAAAAATAAATATTTTTGCAAAAACTAAAATAGGAAGGTATATATATCATGGAAAAGAACATCATTTTTAAACCTATTTATGCTTTAAATCATAGTCCTATAAATGTTCATTTTTCTAAAAATAGCAATGATTTTGTGGTAAGAGAAAAGCCTTTATATGATTTCAGTGGTAAAGGAGAGCATCTTATATTGCATATTCAAAAAAAAGATTTAAGTACAAGTGAAGCTTTAAGAATTTTAAGCGAACAAACTGGTGTAAGAATGAGAGATTTTGGGTATTGTGGTCTTAAGGATAAACAAGGTTTGACCACTCAATATATTTCAATGCCTAAGAAATTTGAAGATAATTTAAAAAATTTTCAACATGAAAAGATGAAAATTTTAGAAAAATTTATTCATGATAATAAGCTTAAAATAGGACACTTAAAAGGAAATTCTTTTTTTATAAGACTTAAAAAAGTTTCAAATATAGATGCACTTAAAATCAAACAAGCTTTTAATGTATTGCAAAATCAAGGTTTTGCTAATTATTTTGGATATCAACGTTTTGGAAAATTTCAAGATAATTTTTATCAAGGTTTAGAAATTTTAAAAGGAAAAAAAATAAAAAATAAAAAGATGCAAGATTTTTTAATTTCTGCTTTTCAAAGTGAACTTTTTAATAAATATTTGAGCAAAAGGATAGAAATTTCCCGTTTTATTGAAGAATTTAATGAAAAAGAAGTAAGGAAAATTTATGCACTCGATAAAAAAGAATACAAAAATTTAAAAGATCAAAAACAGTTTTTTAAACTTTTGTCAGGAGAAGTTTTAGGTCATTATCCTTTTGGAAAGTGTTTTATTTGTGACAAATTACAAGATGAATTAGAAAGATTTGTTCAAAGAGATATTAGTGCTATGGGGCTTTTAATAGGAGTAAAAGCTTATGAATGTCAATTAGGGAGTTTGGCTCAAAAAATAGAAGATGAAATCTTTTCAGATTTTTATGATTATAAGATTAAAATGCAAGGATCAAGAAGATTTTTATGGTCTTATATGCAAGATTGTAAGTACTATTATGATGAAGAAAAAGCACATTGTATTTTAGAGTTTTTTTTACAGAAGGGCTCATACGCAACAATTGTTTTAGAAGAAATTTTACATACTAACATACAAGAACAAAATATAATTTAATAAAACTGATATTAAATATCAGTTTAAATTTATTTTTTTAAATTATAATAACCATTATCATTTTTTAACACTATAAAAGGAAAATAAATGTCAGTTTTGGTTATTGGTGCGGATGAGATCACCCCTATTAAAGCAGTTTTAACAAATTTAGGTGCAAAAGATATCCAACATTGGGATGCTAGAAATGAAAATAGGGTAAATAGAAAACCTATTCCTCAAAATACACAGTGTATTGTAATGCTTACTAGTTTTTTAAATCATAACACTATGAAAAAAATTAAAACTGAAGCTAAAAAAAGAAATATACCTTTAGTATGTGCTAAGCGTAGTGTGAGTTGTGTGTATTGTGAATATTGCAAAGTTTTTGGGTTAGATCAAAAATATGATTGCATTAATAAAGGATAAGAATGTTTGGATTTATTAAAAATCGACAAATCATTCCTAACGTTTTTAAAGATTATTCTCAATATGAAATAAATTATATATTTTTAAATTTTTACAATGCATTAAATGAAAGTGATATGAAAATCCCTTATAAATATGCAAAAGTAGCTAAAAATTTGAAAGATATATTTAAATTATACATTCAAGATTTACTTGAAAGTGGCGATGATTTTGAGCAATGTGTATATTCTAAAGAAATAATTGAGATTTATAAAAAAAACGGGTTTTGTAATAGTTTAAAACATCAAATTCCTGATTTGATTCCTGCAAAATTAATACTAAATATATTTTTTCAGGAAGAATTTTTAATTGATCCACAAGTTGTATTTGAAAATTTTGTTTTTGATAAAATTGCTAAAACTAACCCAAAATTAAAAATAAATATCAAGAATAATTTATGCATAATTGGCAATAAAATGGCTATTAGCGCAAAATTTTTTCAAGATGAAAAAAATGATATAGACTATGCTTTGAGAATTATTAGCCAGAATTCTTTTGATAAATTTTATATTGTGTATCCTAGAAGCAAGAAATTTACTCAATATAAACAAATAAGACATTTTTTATGTGAAAATAATAATACTTTGTTAAAATTAGTTCCCTATACTATTAATAATCAAATTTTAAGGAGATAATAAATGGCAACAGCAGTAATTTTTGGAAGTTCTATGGGAAATACTGAAGGTGCAGCTGGTATGATTGCACAAAAATTAGGAATTTCTGATGTATTAAATATAGCAGATATTGATGCAGATAAGATTAACTCTTATGATAAGTTAATTTGTGGAACTTCTACTTGGGGTAGTGGCGATTTGCAAGATGATTGGGATAGTTTTGATTTTTCAAAATTAAGTCTTAATGGTAAAACAGTAGCAGTTTTTGGTATGGGAGATAGCGAAAGTTATTCAGATACATATTGTGGTGCTATGGGGAAATTAGCTCAAGAACTAAAATCAGCAGGAGCAAATCTTGTAGGTGCTGTTTCTACAGGTGGATACACTTTTGAATCAAGTGATGCAGTTGAAGGTGATAAATTCGTAGGACTTGCTTTAGATAATGATAATCACGAAGACTTGACTGAAAGTAGAATTGATGCTTGGGTTGAGCAAATTAGACCTTCTTTTTCATAAAAATTAAAGATGTCTTTAAAGACATCTTTGAAATTCTAATTTTTTACAAAATAATTTTTTGTTATCTGTGTATTTAGCCCAGTAAATTTCTAAAGAATAAAGATTAGCTTCCGTAAATTTTGCAAAAGGAAATCTATCAAAATATATTTTTTCTTGTTTTTTATTTGCTTTTGTAAAATACGCTTTGGCTTGAATTCCTTTAATAAAACAAATTGATTTATTATCACAAGCAATGCTTACTGAGACATTAGGGTGTTTAGATGCAAGTTGTATGTGTTTTGTATTGTTATGGCTTGCAAAGATTAGGGTAATATTTAATGCATCAAAAGCATAATAACAACTTGCACAATATACTCCACAATCATCATCAATTATCCCTAAATGTAAAACTTTTTGAGATAAAATAAAATCTTGAATTTGCTTATGCATTTTGATTAGCTTGCAGCAATAAAACTTTTTGATAAAACAAATGAGTTAAAAAAATGACATAAAAGACTTGTAAAAATAATCCTAATAAAGGAACACTAGAAAGTAAAAAAAATATAAAAGTTATTAATTTAAATAATAAAGGTGATGAATTTTTAAAAAATATTCTAAAATTTGTTTTATCTAAAACACAACTACCCACATCAAGAATTAAAAATTTATGAAAAAAATAGTAAAAAACACCATAATATACAACAATACTCACAAAAGGAATGATAAGTAGAAAAGTAGCTAAGATAAACAAAATAATTCCAATAAACAAAATTTTTAAAATTTTTAACAAAATTTCTAAAAAATTTATCTCATCGTTCATAATGTGGTGATAGTATTTGGAATTAATTTTTTTAACAACATAGGGAGTTAAAAAAGATACAATAAGCATAGATAAAAAAACAGAAGCAAATATTACAATAAAAAATCCACCTATGACACTTAAAAAAGTCAAGGAAAACTGAACTATGCTAAAGCTAAAAAACCATGCAAACCAAGAATTACTAGTAAAATTATCTAAATAATAAAAGAAAGTATTATAAGTATAATAAACACATAGGCTAAGCAAAACCACGCTAAATAGCAAGGGTAAAAAAGCAAATTTCAAAAATGATTTATTGAAAAAATCTTGTAAACTAAGATATAAGATATTCATTGTGCTTGTTTATAAGCTTTTTGTAATCTTGCATAAATTTCCTCATATTTTAATGTGTCTTTTAAAATTTGATTTAGCACTTCATTGTCTTCTATACCATTCCAATTTTTTTTGTATATTCCATCTTTGTAACCATTTTCTTGTCTGAATTGATTTAAAATATTTTTACCTATATAGATTTTATATAGATCAAAAAAATTTAATCCACATTTTTTAGCTAAAACAAAATATACACTTAATAATTCGCCTAAATCATAATCAAACCCACTACATTTATGTATAATAAGTTCAATGTCGTTTAAAATTCCATAAGTATCAGCATCTTTTGGGATAGGATTTTCTTTGCAAAAATCATCAAAAAAACTCACTGATGAAACTTCCTCTGCTATAAAATTTTTATCAGTAATGTTTTTTTCTTTATATTCTTCTAAAATCAAACTCATAATAAAATGCCAAATATCTACAATTTCAATACGAACATTATCCCAATTAGTAGGATTATTAATGCTTTTCCAATGTTTCCAAGCAAAAGAATCGATAAGCTCGGCACATTCCATATAAATACACCTTCTAAAACTAATAAGCTTTCCTTCTTTTGTGTAGCCATTTTCCCAGCCTATACCATTTGTTTCATCATTTAATTTTTGTTGAAGTTCGAGCATATTTTTTAGAATATCTTTTGTATTCATATTATTATCCTTATGCATAAAATCCAAATTCTTTATTATTTTCTTTGTTCTCTTGTTGTTTATTATAATCTTTCCAAATTTCCTCTAATAATTTTGCACTATCTTGGAAAATTTGTGCTTTAACATCTTTAAGATCAGTTTTGTTCATTTCTTGTTTTAAATTTTTATCCATAGTATTAAGTAACTCATGTAAAGTAGCTTTTTTATGTTCTTCACTTTTAGGCTGAGGTAATACGTTAGTAATATTCATTGCTGTAGCGATTAATTCTTTAGGTTTTAAGCTACCAACTCTTGAATTTTTCATAAATTCATCGATTTGAGGTTGGACTTTTGCAACAGCGTCTTTAATTTCTTTAATATCATCTTCTGATAATTTAGTTCCGCTGTAAGAAAATGAAAATCCAAATTGGCTTTTTAAACTTAAAGAAGTTAAATTTCCTTCTTGTTTGAATTTTGCTTCTTTTTCATCATACATCGAAAATGAAAGTTGATTGCCGCTTTTTGTTTTAATGTCCATTGAAAAACTTTGAGAATTTAAGCTTGAAATTTGCATAGTTTAGATCCTTTATAACGAATTAAAGTTAAATCGACAAAATAATAAAATATTCAATAATTTTTGTAAGATTTTTTTACCTTACAAAAATCAAATATTAAAGAATTTTTAATCTTTATCCCTTGGCAATTTGTATCAATTTTAAAAATTTATCAGCTTGCAATGCCGCTGTTCCTATTAATACACCATGGCAGTTTTGTAGGCTACAAATATCTTTTATGTTATCTTGATTTACGCTTCCGCCATATAGAAATTTGCATTTACTAAATTGACTTAAAAAATTTAACTTCTCTTTTATGTCTTCAATACTAGCACTCACGCCTGTGCCTATAGAATAAATTGGTTCATATGCAATGATAAGTTTTTCATAGTCTAAATCAATATTTTCTATTTGTTTTTTCAAAAAATCTAAGCTTTTTTTCTCTTGTTTTATTTCCAGGCTTTCTCCTATGCAATAGATAATGTTATAGGATAAATTTTTAGCAAAATCAAATTTGGTTTTTAAGAATTTTTCATTTTCACCTAAAACTCTTCTTTCGGAGTGTCCTATTAAGACACTTTTGATATTAAATTCTTCTAAATGTTCTTGCCCAATTTCTCCTGTATATGCACCATTTATACAAGGATAAAAATTTTGAGCACCTTGATAAAAATTTAATTTTTGCATTAAAAAGGAAGTGCTTGAAGGAAATATAAAAATTTCATCTTCAGTATTTTTAAAAGAGTTGATCTCTTCAGCGTAAGATTGAAAACTGCTTCTTGTATGATTACATTTTAAATTTGCAGCAAAAATCATTCATTGTCCTTTATCATTAAAGGTTTTACTCCTGGAAGTTCTTTGCCTTCTATGAGTTCTAAAGAAGCTCCACCTCCTGTCGAAATGAAAGTCATTTCATCAGCATCGCCTGATCTTGCAACAACATCAGCTGTATCTCCACCACCAATTACTGTTGTAGCATGTGATTCGCTAATATAATGACTCATTTTTATGCTACCTTTTGAAAATTTATCTATTTCAAATACTCCCATAGGTCCATTCCACCATATGGTTTGTGCATCAGAAATGGCTTCTTTAAATAATCTTACGCTTGCAGGCCCTATATCAAGTCCCATCCAGCCTGCTGGTATTTCTTGAATAGGAACATATTTCATTACAGCCTCTTGAGAACAAGTTTGCGCAGCTGTTACATCTACAGGTAAATAAATCTTAACTCCTAAATTCTTACCTTTAAGCAAGATTTTATTTGCTTCTTCTATTAGTTCTTCTTCTAAAAGAGAATTTCCTATGTCATAACCTTGTGCTTTTAGGAAGGTAAAAGCCATACCTCCGCCTATGATAAGTTTGTCAACTTTTGGTAATAAGTTAGTTAAAGCTTGTAATTTACCACTTACTTTTGATCCACCTACAACTGCTACAAAAGGACGAGCTGGATGCTTAATGAGATTACTTGCGAATTCTATTTCTTTTTGTAATAAAAATCCAGCGCCTTTGTGAGAATTATCAAAAAAGTTAGTAATAGCTTCCACACTCGCATGAGCTCTATGACATACTCCGAATGCATCGTTGATATAAATATCAGCCATTGAAGCGAGTTTTTTAGCTAAATTTTCATCGTTTTTTGTTTCACCTTTTTCAAAACGTAAATTTTCTAAAAGTAGAATTTCACCTTTTTTTAGTTCGGTAGATTTTTTAATAGCATCTTCACCTATAATATCTTTTGCCATTATAACTTCTTTAGACATCAATCTTGCGAGTCTTTTGGCAACAGGCTCTAAAGAATACTTAGAAGCTATTTCTTTGGGTCGTCCTAAATGTGAGGCTAAAACTACACTACAACCATTATCTAAACAATATCTTATTGTTGGAATGGCTGATCTTATGCGGCGATCATCAGTAATATTTAAAAATTCATCTTGAGGTACATTAAAATCACATCTTATAAAGACTTTTTTATTAGCAAGATCTATATCTTTAATTGATAAAATATTATTACTCATTTTAAGCCTTTGCTACAAATACTGCCATATCTACTAAGCGGGAGGAATATCCCCATTCATTATCATACCAAGCAACGATTTTTACAAAGTCATCGCAAATTACTTGAGTTAAATCGCTTGCTACAATAGCACCATAAGAACAAGTGATAAAGTCACTAGAAACTCTTTCTTCATCGTCTACATGTAAAATGCCTTTTAAATTACTATTTGCAGCTTTTCTGAAGGCTTCATTGATTTCTTCTTTACTTACTTTTTGTTTCAAAGTTGCTGTTAAATCCACAGTTGATACGTCAGCTACAGGCACACGCATGCTTTGTCCATGTAATTTACCATCAAGTTCTGGCATGACAAGCTTCATTGCCTTAGCAGCCCCTGTTGATGTTGGGATTATATTTTGAGCAGCAGCACGAGATCTTCTCTTATCTCTTGCTTTTGCATCAATAATGCTTTGTCCATTTGTATAAGCGTGAATAGTAGTCATTAGACCTTTTTCTATACCAAAATTATCTTGTAAAACTCTACAAATTGGTCCTAGACAATTAGTAGTACAACTTGCATTTGAAATGATATTTTCACCTTTATATTCGTGTGCATTTACTCCTAAAACATAAGTTGGAGTTTTATCTTTAGCAGGAGCACTCATGATAACTTTTTGAACCCCATGTTCTAAAAATCCTTGACATTTTTCTAAAGTTAAATGAGCACCAGTACATTCTAAAATAATCTGTGCACCATATTTTGCAAAATCTAAATCTGCAACATTTCTACTTTTTAAAACTTTTATTTTTTTGTTATCGATGATTAAATCATCTCCTTCATTTTCAACACTACCATCATATACTCCATGAATGGTATCGTATTTAAAAAGGTATTTGGTAAGTTCTATATCAGTGGTATCATTGATTGCTACAAGTTCTATATCATCGCGTTTCATAATAATTCTTGCGACACATCTTCCAATACGTCCAAAGCCATTTATTGCAACTTTTACAGCCATTTTCATTTCCTTTTTATGATTAAGTCGCTAAGATTTTACTAAAAAAAGGTTAAAAATTTAATGAAAATTGCACTTTTTGGTGGTAGTTTTGATCCACCTCATTTAGGACATAATGCAGTTGTGCTTAATGCTTTAGATAATTTAGATATAGACAAATTAATTATAATGCCAACTTTTATAAATCCATTTAAAAGTAGTTTTGCTGCTGATGAAGTAAAGCGTTTGAAATGGGTAAAAACACTTTGGAAAAATTTGATTAAAGTTGAAATATGTGATTTTGAAATTAAAAAGCAAAGACCAGTTCCTAGTATAGAAAGTGTTGATTTTTTATATAAAAATTATCAAATAGAAAAATTTTATCTTATTTTAGGTGCTGATCATTTGCAAAATTTACATAAGTGGCATGAATATGATCGTTTAAAAAAAATGGTTGAATTTGTGATTGCAAAAAGAGATGATATATCTATACCTCAAGAATTCATAACTTTAGATACTAAAGTTGATATTTCTTCTTCTTTTATTAGAAAAACATTACAAACTACACAAGTTTGTGAGCAAATCAAAGAGGAAGTTAAGCTTTATTATTCTAAATTTCAAGATAAACAAAATTAAGGAAGTATATGCAAGAGAGAATTGATAACATAGTTAAAATTTTAGATGATAAAAAAGCTGACTTTATAGAAACTTTTGATATGCAAAATAAAGATTATTTTGTTAAATTTGTAGTAATTGCCACTACTATGGGGGAAAGGCACGCACTTTCTTTGTTAGATGATTTAAAAACTAATCTCAAAAATAAAGGGGAAGAATTTTTAAATATAGAAAGTAGTGAAGAATGGACAGCTATTGATCTAGGAGATATTTTGATCCATTTGATGAGTGAAAATTATAGACAAAAATATAATATAGAAGATTTTTTAAAAACATTAAATAAAGACAATAAATTTTAATTTATAAATTTATATTTCTGTAAGTTTTTTATTTAGTGTTTGGATAAATCCTTCAAAATTTGGAAGGTTCAAATTTTTTATTTTTCTTTGTTGTTTACCCCACATACTTTCTGGAAAAAATGCATCTTCTTTAAACCTTGCCATAACGTGGAAATGGACTCTAGGGACATAATTTGCAAATGAAGCAATATTGATTTTTTCAGGTTGATAATATTCTTTTAAACTAAGCTCGCTAGCTACAATAAATTTAAAAAGCATATTTTGTACAAAGTCAGGACAATCGCTTAATTCTTTATAATTTTCTTTGGTAAAAATTTTTATCCAAGGGATTTGTGAATCTTCTTTTTCTATGTATAAAATATCATTTTCATATATCATAATTTATTCCTCATAGACTAGGATATCCTAGTCTATAGAATTTTATTTTTTAGGACCTATCATTTTGGTAGGATCTACAAATTTAGCAAAATCTTCTTCACTAACTAAATTTAATTCCATGGCGCTTTCTTTCAATGAAATGCCTTTTTTATGAGCATTTTTTGCTACTTTTGCAGCATTTTCATAACCTATATGAGGATTTAAAGCAGTAACTAGCATTAAAGAATTATGAAGATTATAGTCAATTTTTTCTTTGTTTGGTTCTATACCTACTGCACAATGAATATTAAACGAATGCATAGCATCAGCTAATAGGTCAAGACTTTGTAAAAAATTATAAATAATTACAGGTTTAAAAACATTAAGTTCAAAATTTCCTTGACTTGCCGCAAAACCTATAGCAGCATCATTTCCCATAACTTGGACTGCAACCATTGTTAAGGCTTCGCACTGTGTTGGATTAACTTTACCAGGCATAATAGAGCTTCCAGGCTCATTTTCTGGAATGATTAATTCTCCAAGACCGCATCTAGGACCTGAAGCAAGCCATCTAATATCATTAGCTATTTTCATTAAATTTGCCGCTAAGCCTTTCATAGCTCCATGGGTAAAATTAATCGCATCATGACTAGTTAAAGCGTGAAATTTGTTTGGACTTGAAATAAATTTAGTACCTAGGAGTTTGCTTAATTCTTCACTTACTTTTTCACTAAGTTCTGGATGAGCATTTAATCCTGTGCCAACAGCAGTTCCGCCTATTGCAAGCTCTCTTAGAGTCGGCAAAGAAGCAATCAATTGTTCTTTTGAATGAAGCAGCATGGATAAGTATCCGCTAAATTCTTGTGCTAAAGTTAATGGAGTAGCGTCTTGAAGATGAGTTCTTCCTATTTTGATAATTCCTTCAAATTCTTTTACTTTCTTTTCAAAAGTCGCAATAAGTTCATCTAAAGCAGGGATAAGTTTTTTCTCTACTTGTTCAACCGAAACTATACTCATAGCAGTTGGGAAGGTGTCATTTGAGCTTTGGCTCATATTTACATGATCATTTGGATGAACAAGCTTTTCTTTTCTAAAATCTCCACCCATAATTTCTGTAGCACGATTTGCTATGACTTCATTCATATTCATATTACTTTGTGTGCCTGAACCTGTTTGCCATATTGCTAGTGGGAAATTATCGTCAAATTTTCCTGCTACGATTTCATCGCAAGCTTGAACAATAGCATTCTTTTTTGCATCATCTAATTTTCCAAGTTTATTATTTACCAATGCTAAAGATTTTTTAAGATTTGCAAAGGCATAAATTAAAACTTTTGGCATTTTTTCAGTACCAATTTTAAAATTTTCAAAACTTCTTTCAGTTTGAGCACCCCAATATTTATCATTAGGAACTTTAATCTCTCCCATAGTATCATGTTCAATTCTATATTCCATGATTATTCCTTAAAATTGAATTTAAAACCATATTTAAACGCAAAAAAACCTAAAATTAGCTTACAATTTTTAAAAATGTTATATAAATTTCATTTAAATGCGCAACAATAGCGTATTATCACTCAACAGTAACACTTTTAGCTAAATTTCTTGGCATATCTACATCATTACCCAATCTTATAGACACCTCAAGAGCTAAAAGTTGTAAAATAACCATCATTTCGAAAAATTCGCACATATAATGTTCTTGACTTGAAGTTTTTATAAAATCATCACTTAAGTCAAAATCAATAGGTGAAATAGCAAGCAAAGTAGAATCTCTAGCTGCAAGTTCTTCCACGTTTGATTTTGTTTTTTCATAAAGACAATTTTTCGGCATTAATGCCACTGTAAAAAGTTCGCTATCTGCTAAAGCTATAGGTCCATGTTTCATCTCTCCAGCAGGATATCCTTCTGCGTGTAAATAAGAAATTTCTTTTAACTTTAAAGCTCCTTCTAGGGCTAATGGATAAAATACATCTCTTCCTATAAAGAAAAATCCGTGACCATGTAAATATCTTTTTGAAATTCTATGAACTTTTTCATGTAAATTTTGATTTACTTTTACTATATTTGGTAAGCTTCTTAAAGCCTTAATTTCATGATTCATATCAAGTTTAGCTTTTTGTGCGAGATAAATAGCTAACATCCATAAAGTAGCAACTTGAGTAGCAAAAGCTTTAGTTGATGCTACACCTTTTTCGATTCCAGCTCTAGTAAGTAAGGAAATATCAGCTAATCGTACGATATTGGAATTATCTACATTGCATACTGCTAAGGTTTTAACTCCTTGAGCTTTTGCTATTTTTAAAGCTTCGAGTGTATCGGCAGTTTCTCCGCTTTGAGATATAACTATAAAAAGTGTATTTTTTCCTATAATAGCTTCTCTGTATCTAAATTCACTAGCAACCTCCACTTTAGTTTTAATTTTTGCTAATCTTTCAAATAAGTAAGCTCCACTTAAAGCAGCATGATAGCTAGTGCCGCAAGCACAAAGTGTAATTTCTTCTATGTTTTCTAATATTTTATCATTAATATCTTCAAAAACAACTTCATCACCTTGCAAGCGTCCCATTAATACTTCAGTTAAGACTCTACTTTGTTCATAAATTTCTTTTTCCATGAAAAATCTATATCCATCTTTTTGTGCAAAACTTTTATCTTGATTTAAAATAACAAAATTAGGTTGAATATGTGTTTGTTCATGGTATAACTTACATTCTTTTAAATTTACAAAGCCATAATCCCCATCTTCAAGATAAGCTACTTTATTTACTAAAGATACCAAAGGAGCATCACTTGAAGCAAAATAATACTCATCTTCATCATCGTTTTTACCTATAATCAAAGGTACGGCATTTTTGGCAAAATAAATAGTACTTGGATCTTTTTTGCTAATTAATAATATAGCATAAGCTCCTTTTAGTTCTTCAATAGTTTTTTTGAATGCATCAAAAGATGATAAAGTGGCTGCATAATATTCAAACAAATGCACAATAACTTCAGTATCTGTTTGACTTAAAAATGAAATTCCTTCTTTAGTAAGTTTTTCTTTTAGTTCTTGATAATTTTCTATGATTCCATTATGTATCACACACGAGTATTGTCCTAAATGCGGATGAGCATTAATCTCTGTTGGTTTGCCATGTGTTGCCCAGCGTGTATGTCCTATAGCTAAGCCAAAACCATCACTACTGAATTGACTTGTTTTATTAGCTAAGTTATCTAATTTTCCAACTGCTTTAAAAAAATCAAGCTCTCCTTCTTTCATCACAGCTATACCAGCACTGTCATAACCTCTATATTCTAATTCTTTTAATCCATCAAGGATGATTTTTTTCTTTTCTTTATTTCCTATATATCCTACAATCCCACACATTTCCTACTCACTTATTAATGATTTTAAAATTTTTTCCTTATAATTTTGCAAACTTTCGTTTTTATGCAAGATTAAAACATTTCTAGTTCTTTCCCTTATAGTTTGAATTTTAGCCGCACTTAAAATTACATCGTAGTTTGTTAATACTTCCATTACATAAGCCATTAAACCTTTTTGATCCTTTGTATTTAAGTTTATCTTAGCATAATTTTTAGAATAATCCATATCTAATTTTAATTCATCTTTTTTAATGTTTGGTTTTTTTACTTTTTTTTGTATCTTTGTATGTAATTTTGAATTTAATAAATTCTGAAGACTTTCTTTTTGTTCATCGCTTATAATATCAGAATATTCAAATTTAAGATATATTTTATCTTCAAATAATTCAAAAAATCCCATAAAAATCAAATTTAAAGAGCTTAAAGAATTTAATATATTCTCTAAATTATTATTTTTACTCACAATAACTTCTAAAACTAAATTTTCACTGTTGTCAAGCCAAAATGTAAAATTTTCTTTTTGTGCTATTTGAGTAATCTTGATAATTTTTTCAAAATTATTCTGGATAAAAAATAAATTAGATTTAATATGAATAATATTATTTTGAGTTTGCTCATCAAGATTTGCAAAAGCTTTACTTCTTTTTAAAATTTGTTCTTTTTTAACTCTTTTTTGACTTTCATCTATTAGATTCTCATCTTCAAAACCTTCTAAAGCATTTTGATATAAATTTTCTAAACTTTTATAATAAAAATTATTTTCTATACCCAAAGCTTTGGCGTTGCAAAAAGATAAAATATAAAGCATTTTTAAAGTATATGAATCGGTAAGTTTAGATATAAAATTCAATATTATAGTTTGATTGTAAATATCTTCTTTTTCTATAATATCTTTAAAAGCATTAAAATTTTTGAGTAATCTTATTCCAAGCTCTAAACTGTCATTATTGATGTTAAATTTACCAACATAAGCTCGATAAATATTTGCTAAAGATATTTCATTGTTTTCATTTATTGCGCTTAAAAGTATGGTTAATTTTAGCACCAATAAAATATCCGCATCTAAATCTTTATTTTCGTTTTTATTTTCAAAGTGATATAAACAAAGTAAAGCTCTATCTAAAGCGCTATACACCCCATCTTCTTCGAGTAAAAATTTACTTTGAATTAAGGGTTTGCAAAAGTCTTTTAAGATATTAGCATCTAATAATAATTTTAATATACTATAGGAATATTTACGCTTTAAGATGGCTTCAAAAAAATCTAAATTTTTTATATTGTTTTTTGAACGCTTGAGTGCAAAAATAAGGCTAATATCAAAATGATAATTTTTATCGTCTAATTTTAAAAGTACTGATAAAATTTCTTCTAAGTTTTTTTCGTTTTCATTATAAATAAAATAATCATTTTCTATAAATTCAAAATTTTGATTTTGTTTTTTTTGCATATTTCTTGCTAAAAAATGAGTATAAATTCCGCAAGTATGCATAGATTGAAGCGCTTTTTGAGTGAGTATAGAGTTAAGATTTAAATTTTTCTTTTCTTTTTTATGCATTAAATTTGCGAGATTTTGGGTGTTTTGTATTAAAAATATATTTGTATTTTTTCCCTCTAAAAGATTCATTGCACATTTTAATGAAAATAAAAAATCACTTGCTAATTTAAATTCACTCAATTCTTTTTCATTGATAAAATTTAACATATAGTTTTTTGGGCTATTTTTATATAAAATATTTAAATTTTCTATGTTTAATTGCTCATTAAGTCCCCCAAATTCTGTATTAATATCAAATTCTTGTTTTATTAAGATCTGTTCGAAAGGATTGAAATTTTTTAGAATTTTATAGCTAAAATCATTTTTAAATTCATTCTGTATTTGTGTAATTTTTTCTTTAATTTGTTTAAATAAAATCTTAGAACCGCAAATGAATCTATATTGTAAAATATCTTCTTTAAGTTCATTTTTTACTACATTGTGAAGCCCATTAAGCTCATAAATTTGGTAGTTTATATTAAGATTAATATCATTTAGAATTCCTAAAAAATTTTTCATTAGAGGTTTTATATTGTAAGCTTTGATATCTTTATATATTAAAAGCAGATCCACATTTTCTTTTATACTTAAATTCATCTTAGCATATTGTTTTATAGCCAAAATACATAAAGGAATTTTATCTTCATGTGGAAAAAAGTTATCAAAAAAATCATTTAAAATTAAATCGTATGTATCTTTTATAAAATGATCTATTTCCTTGGAATGATGATAACTAAAAGAACCTTGTTTTAAAAAAAGTCTTGAGCAGTATGCTTCATAATCTTTTAAAGAAATTTTTAATTTTTGAATTTTTTCTATATTGAGACTCAAAAAATATCCTTAAATATATTTTTTAAATCATACCACAATAATTTGTATGAAGTTTTAAGTAAATTAAAAATATAATTACATTTTAAATTTCAAAATTTTGGTTAAATGATGCAAACAATTATTCAAAAATTAGACAATGAAGAAAGATTAAATGAGAATGAAGCTAATAAACTTTGGGATTTTGATCTTTTTACTCTAGGAAAATACGCTCAAAAAATTCGTACTAAACTTCATGGGAAAAAAGTTTATTTTAATATTAATCGCCATATTAATCCTACTAATATTTGTGCTGATACTTGTAAATTTTGTGCTTTTTCAGCTCATAGGAAAAATCCAAATCCTTATACGATGACTCATGAACAAATTATGAATATTATTGATGAAACAGTGCAAAGAGACACTAAAGAGATTCATATTGTTTCAGCACATAATAAAAACACTTCTTGGGAATGGTATTTGGAAATTTTTAGAATGATCAAACAAAAATATCCATTTTTACACATTAAGGCTTTAACTGCTGCAGAAGTTGATTTTTTAAGTAGAGCTTTTAATATGAGTTATGAGCAAATTATAGAAAAGATGCTTGAATATGGTGTTGATTCTATGCCAGGCGGTGGAGCTGAAATTTTTGATGAAGAGATTCGTAAAAAAATTTGCCATGGTAAAGTTAGTAGTCAAAATTGGTTAAAAATTCATAAGCTTTGGCATGAAAAAGGTAGGCAAAGTAATGCAACTATGCTATTTGGTCATATTGAAGATAGAAAACATAGAACAAATCACATGATAAGATTAAGAGAACTTCAAGATCAAACTGGCGGTTTTAATGCTTTTATTCCTTTGGTGTGGCAACAAGACAATAGTTTTATTACAAATAAAAAACCATTAGGTTCAGTTGAAATTTTAAAGACACTTTCCATTGCAAGAATTGTACTTGATAATATTAAAAATATTAAAGCATATTGGGCTACTATGGGAATAAATTTGGCTATGGTTGCGCAAGATTTTGGAGCTAATGATTTAGATGGAACTATAGAAAAAGAAAGTATACAAAGTGCTGGTGGTGCAAAAAGTGCCAATGGTTTAAATTTAAAAACTTTTATAGAGTTGATACAAAGTTCAGGCTATGTTGCTATAGAGCGTGATAGTTTATATAACGAATTAAAAACTTATTAAGGAAGAAAATGGATTTTTTTAAACTCAAAGAACATAAAAGCGATATAAAAACAGAAATTTATGCAGGTATTGCTACTTTTTTAGCGATGATTTATATTATACCAGTGAATGCAAATATTATGAGTGCTTCAGGTATGCCTTTGGAAGCTTTAATTGTAGCAACAGCTTTGGTAACTATTTTTGCAACAGCTTTAAATGCTTTTGTTTCTAATACACCCGTAGCTATGAGTGTGGGTATGGGTTTGAATGCATATTTTACCTTTAGTGTTTGTAATACTTATCAAGTGCCTTGGCAAACAGCCTTAGGTGCGGTATTTTTATCTGGAATGATTTTTACCTTACTTTCTTTTACCAATTTTAGAATATGGGTTATTAGAAGTATTCCTAATGATCTAAGAAAAGCTATTTCGGCTGGTATTGGGACATTTATAGCTTTTATGGGACTTGTGCAAATGGGTGTGATTGTTAAAAGCGAGGCGACTTTAGTGAGTTTAGGAGATTTTTCAAGTTCTAATGTTTTATTTGGTATATTTGGTTTATTTTTGGTTTTTACATTTTGGGCTTGGCGAATTAAGGCAGCTTTTATTTTGGCAGTTTTTGTTAGTGCATTTTTTGCTTGGATTTTTGGTATAAACGGAGCTACTTTTCCAGAAAAAATTTTTTCTTTGCCTATTATTAATGGTGAAAATGGCTTGAGTGCTATATTTGGGAAACTTGATATCGTAGGAGCCTTAGAACTTAGTATGATACCTATTATATTAACTTTTTTTGTGACTCAGCTTTTTGATAGTGTGGGTACTATTACAGGTGTTGGCTCAAGAGGAAAAATTTTTGATGATCCTAAATTTGGTGAGAAAAAATTAGGTAAAACTTTAGGTGTTGATGCGACAAGCTCAGCCCTTGGTGCAATTGTTGGGACCTCTACAGTTACAGCATTTGTTGAAAGTTCAGCAGGAGTGGAAGCAGGTGGTAGAACAGGACTTACTGCATTAGTAACAGCAATTTGCTTTGTTTTAACTCTATTTTTACTTCCTGTATTTAAAGCTATTCCAGCAAATTCTATCTATCCTGTATTAGTTTTGGTAGGTGTGTTGATGTTTATGGAAGTTGCGAGTATTAATTTTAAAGATATAAGTATTGCAGCAAGTGCATTTTTTATTATTATCATGATGCCTTTAACTTATTCTATTACAACAGGTTTTGCTTTTGGTTTTGTTGTTTATTTATTTATGTGTCTTGTGCAGAGAGAATTTGCGCGAATTAATTTTGGTATAGTTGTTTTAAGTTTTATTTCTTTAGCCGTTTTTTTATTACAATTTATAGGACATTAAAATGTATTATTATTCTTATGAAGAATTTCAAAAAGAAATTATCCCTTTTACTCATAAAATTCAAAAAGAATTTAACCCAGATGTTTTGCTTGCTATCGCAAGAGGTGGTATGACTTTAGGGCATTTTTTAGCAGAAGGTTTAAATAATCGAAATTTATTTTCTCTAAATTCTATTCATTATAATGATACGCAAAAGCTAGATACGATTAAAATTTTTAACATACCAGATCTTAGTGCCTATAAAAAAATTCTTTTAGTAGATGATATTATCGATAGTGGTGAAACAATGATAGAAATTAAAAGAATTTTAATAGAACAATATCCACATTTAGAACTTAAAGTTGCTACAGTTTTTTATAAACCTTCAGCTTTATTGATTCCGGAATTTTGTATTAAAGAAGCTACAGAATGGATAAAATTCTTTTGGAGTATTGAAATTTAAATCAAACTAAGAATATTACGATATCCTTATAATATTCATTTTTGTTAAGAAAGGAGAAGATATGAGTTTAACAAGAAGAAAATTTTTAAAAGGTTTAGCTGCGACCTCAGCCATTGCTTCTACTAATCCTTTGATAGCTGCAACAAGTGGAACTAAATTCTATGACACTAAAAAAATTCCACATGCGACGCACTTTGGTGCATTTTTTGCAGATGTTAATTCAGAAGGTAAAATTACAAAAATTACTCCACAAAAATCTGATAAACATCCTTCTATTATCACAGATGCAATTATTGACAGAACTTATTCAGATACTAGAATCAAGTATCCATGCGTGAGAAAAAGTTTTTTAGAAGGTAAAAAAAGACCAAAATTAAGAGGCAAGGAGCCTTTTGTAAGAGTAAGTTGGGAAAAAGCTTTAGAATTAGTTTTAGAAAAATTAAAAGAAACTCCTATAGAAAATTTATTCAATGCAAGTTATGGTGCTTGGGGTCATGTTGGTTTGCTTCATAATTGTAATTCAGTTGCAGGTAGATTTTTTAATACTGCTTTAGGTGGTCACATAGGTACTGATGGTGAATATAGCAATGGTGCTGCTGGTAGAGTAAATGCAACTATAATGGGAGATTTAGAAGTTTATTCTTTGCAAACCGCCCATGAAGTAATTTTAGAAAATACTCAAGTTTATGTGTTATGGGGTGCTGATTTATATAAATGTAATCAAATTGATTTTAAAGTGGCAAATCGTGGTAATGACGAATACTATAAAAAATATAGTAAATCAAATATTAAATTCATTTCCATTGATCCTCAATACACTCAAACTGCGGAAATTTTAAATGCTCAGTGGATTAAAATTCGTCCAAATACAGATGTAGCTTTAATGCTTGGTATGATGAATTATCTTTATAAAAGTGGCAAATATGATAAAAAATTTATAGAAAAATATACCGATGGTTTTGATAAATTTTTACCATATCTACTTGGTCAAAGTGATGGTATTGAAAAAACTCCATCTTGGGCTGCAAATATTACAGGAGTTGATGAAAAAATTATTACAGCTTTGGCTGATACTTTTGTAAAAAATAGAACTTTCTTAGCTGGAAATTGGGCTATGCAAAGAGCTCATCACGGTGAGCAAGCTGATTGGACCTTGATAACATTAGCTTCTATGATAGGTCAAATAGGCTTACCAGGCGGAGGTTTTGGTTTTTCTATGCATTATTCAGGTGGAGGACAGGCTTTTTCAGGAGTAAGACTTCCAGTTGGATTACCGCAAGGTAAAAATAATCTCGATAGTAATATTCCAGCAAGTAGAATTTCAGAAGCTATTTTAAATCCAGGAAAAACTATTAAATTTAAAGGTAAGGAAATAACTTTTCCTAAAATAAAACTAATGTATGTGGTTGGTGCTTCAGTTTTAGGTCATCATCCAAATACTAATGAACTTATTAAAGCTTTAAGAACTCTTGATACTTTAATAGTGCATGAACCTTGGTGGACTCCTATGGCAAAAATGGCAGATATTGTATTGCCATCTACAACAACTTTAGAGAGAGATGATATTAGTTTTGGAGGGTCTTATTCTCAAGATTATGTATATGCTATGAAACAAGTTATACAGCCTTATTTTGAAAGTAGAAATGATTATGATATTTTTGAAGAATTGGCAAGAAAAATAGGTGAAAGAGAGCATAAAAAATTTACAGGTGGTAAAACAAAAGAGCAATGGCTTGAAGGTTTTTATGGAAGAAGCGATTGTCCTTATTATATGGAATTTGTAGATTTTTGGAAGCAAGGTTACGTGCATTTTGAAACACCAAAGGAAGCGTATAAATATGTAAGACATTCTGAATTTAGAGCAGATCCAGTAGCTAATAAACTTGCAACAGAAAGTGGAAAAATTCAAATTTATTCTCCTAAATTTGAAAAGTATAATCTTGAAGATTTTAAAGCTTGCCCGACATGGTTTGAACCAGCAGAATGGCTTGGTAATGAAAAATTAACTAAAAAATATCCTTTCCATTTATTAAGTCCACATCCAAGATATAGAGTGCATTCCCAGCTTGATAACACTTGGGTAAGAGATTTATATAAAATTCAAGGTAGAGAGCCTGTAGTGATTAATACTCAAGATGCAAAAAAACTTGGCATTAACCATGGTGATGTTGTAGAAGTTTATAATGACAGAGGATCTTTACTAGCAGGTGCTTTTGTAACAGATAATATTATGGAGGGTGTAATAAGTATTCAAGAAGGAGCTTGGTATGATCCTGAAGATGTAGATGATTCTATGCCAAGATGTAATGCAGGTCATGTCAATGTCTTGACAAGTTCAAGACCAACTTCTACTATGGCTCAAGCAACAAGTGTTAATACTTGCCTTGTAAATATTAAGAAATTAAATGAAGTGATTAAACCTTATAAATCAACCACACCGCCACAGATTATAGGAGCTTAAGATGAAAAAAATTATATTAACACTTACTTTATTAGCAAGTTCAATACTTGCTAAAGATATGTTTATTTATAGCGAAAAAGTAGATCTTTTAGATAGTGCTAGTAAAAAAGTTGTAGGACAAATTTATGAAGGTTCTAAGGTTGAACTTATTAAAGAAGAAGGTGAATATTCTTTGATTAAAGTAAAAGGTGAAGTAGTTGATACAAATCCAAAATCATTAGCATACACTAAAGATGGTATTTATCTTTTGCTAACTTTAGATTCCAAAAATGCTAGTAGTGAAATGGAATTCTTAGTAAAAAGTAAAGACTTAACCGATAAAGAAATAGATGCGTGGGATGAAATAGAACTTACGTATTATGATACTTGTACAAGTTGTCATGCGGCGCATAAACCAAAAGAACATTTAATGGAAGAGTGGGATGCTTATTTATCAGCTATGCAAGGTTTTGCAAAAATTAACGATGCAGAAAAAAACAGAATTTTAAGATTTTTGCAATCTCATGCTAGTAATGGACCTGTAAATCTTGATTAAATGAATGAAAAGGTATTTACTCGCATTTTTATTACTTGATTTTTGTGCTTTATTGTATGGTATAAGCACTTTATCTATTAGCTATAATGAAGCTAAAATTTTCTTTTATGATCATAGCTTGATTGCTATGATCTCTCGACTAGGTACAACTATTTTTGGACAAAATGATTATGGTTTGAGAATTCCTTTTGTTTTGCTTCATTCTTTTAGTTGTATTTTACTCTATCTTCTAGCTTTAAAATGCACCAAAACTTCTTTTGACGCATTAATGTCAGTGGTTCTTTTTATCTTATTACCAGGTAGTGTCGCTAGTGCACTTTTGATTAATGAATCTTCCATAGTTATATTTCTTACTCTTTTGATTTTAGTTTTATTTGAATATAAAAAAAATATATTATTTTATGTATTTTTAGTTTTTTCTTTAGTTATAGATGGAAAATTTGCTATTTTGTATTTAGCATTCTTTTTTTATGGTATTCACAAAAGAGATAAAATTTTAATTTTTAGTGCGTTAGTATTATTTGCCATTGCTATGAGTATTTATGGATTTGATGCAAGTGGCAAACCACAAGGTTATTTTTTAGATACTATAGGTATATTTGCTGCATGTTTTTCGCCATTAATATTTTTATATTTCTTTTATGTGATATATAAAATTCTTTTGCAAAAAGAAAAGCCTTTATTGTGGTTTGTGATAGCGACAACATTTATTTTTTGCTTATTATTTTCTTTGAGACAAAGACTATTTTTAGAAGATTTTTTACCATTTTGTGTAGTTTGCACTCCTCTTTTACTGCGTTATTTGATGTCTTCATATCGTTCAAGACTTCCGCAATTACGCATTAAGCACAATATCTTTATCGAATGTTCTTTAATTTTTTTGGTACTTTTTTATTTAGGTCTCATTTTTAATCATTCTTTTTATTATATTTTAAAATCTCCACAAAAACATTTTGCCTACAATTATCACATAGCCAAAGAATTAGCAAAAGTTTTGAAAGAAAATAATATTTTAGAAGTTCAAGCTAAAAAAGATTTAGCTTTAAGACTTAAATTTTATGGTATTCAAGAAGGAGAAAAACATCTTCTATATTCTGATAAACCAAGCAATATTGTAATTTCTCTACCTAGACATTCTTTATATTTTAAATTAAAATGAATAAGGCATTTACTCTTATAGAATTAATTTTAGTTTGTATGATACTTTCTTTAGTTTTTTCTATAGCTTATTTTTATGTAAAACCTAATTATCTACATCTTGGCGTAGAGCAAATTTTAAACGATATTAAATACACCAAACATTTAGCTTTAATGCAAAACGATTTTAGAACTAAAGATTTTAGTATCGCCAAAAGAGAATGGTTTAAAGCTAAATGGCAATTGTATTTTATTAAATCACAACTAGCTACTAATAACGAACAAACCTATACTATATTTTTAGATAAAAATGGAGATGGAAATGCCAATCTTGGCAAAAATATAATAAATAAAGATAGAGAAATAGCTATAGATTTATTAAACCCTAATCTTTTAATGAATTCAGGCCAAAGTGGAGTCATCACGCAAGCTAATACTAAAGCAAATTCAAAATATAATATAGAAAAAAGCTATGGTATTTCAAAAGTATTATTTGAAGGTTCTTGTAAAGGTAGCACTCGTTTGGTTTTTGATAGTTTTGGTCGCTTGTATTCTCCTTTAAAAAATTCTTCAAGAATTTATGATAAATTACTCAACTTTAAAAATGATTGCATTATAAGATTATCAAATAAAGAAGAAAAACATATTTGTATTTTGATAAACTCAAAAACTTCATATGCTTATATACCTAAGTTTGAAAGTGATGATAAGCAATATTTCTCATTAAATGGTAGATATATTACTTGCGATAAATTATAAATTTCTTGTTGTTTCTATACATTAACTTTCAAAGAGCATAATTACGATTGTAAAAGCAAACATTCATAGATAACTCCTTAGTTTTTAAAGACCTAGTGTTTTTACTAGGTCTTTAAAAATATTTTTTTAAGTTTTCATTTAAATTTTTTATCTTTTTAATACCATTTTGAGATATCAAGTGTCAAGATTGCTATTTTGACTATTGTATCTAAAATGCTTATTTTTCCATATATATTACATTTTTTTAAGATTTTATATTTTCGTTTTTTACCACTTATTAACTTTTTTTATATGCTTTAAGATTTTTCATATAAAACTATGGTATAATTTCTTTCACATTTTTATTTTTAATAAGGAGAATTCTCATGAAACTAGTTAAACTTAGTTTAGTAGCAGCTTTAGCTGCAGGTGCTTTTTCAGCAGCAAACGCTGTTTCACTTGAAGAAGCTATAAAAGACGTTGATGTATCAGGTATGTTAAGATACAGATTTGAATCTGATAGATTAGATATGGGTTCTAAACCACATAATGCTTATTCACAAACCAGTAATCCTACCGGTAATCATCCAGGTGTTCAAGATAGAGGATATAACGGTTCTAAAAATAATACTCATAAATTTAAATCTCAATTAAATTTCAAAGCAGCTTTAGATGATAATTTTAAAGCATTTGTTCAATTTGAATACAACACAGGTGAATACGGATTCGGAGATGATGGTACAAAAAAAGTTGGAACAAACACTCATAGTACATTCGCTGTTAAACAAGCTTACTTAGAGTATATGAATGAAGCTTATGCTACTAATGTAATCTTTGGTAAAATGGAAATAGATTCTATTTGGACTGATGATGGCGTAGGAACAGGTGCTAAAGTTTTAAATAATTCTATCGAAGGTTTAACTTTTGCAGGTTACTGGTTTGATAGTTTTAATGACCAAGATGATGGAGATTTTTCTGAGCTTGGTATAAGAAATTCATCTTTATATGGTGCAGCTGTATTAGGTGATTTTGATCCATTCGCATTCCAATTATGGGCTGCTTACTCAGCAGGTTGGGCATATTTATATGCAGTAGATGCAAGCTATAAATTCGCATTTAACGATGCTAACTTTAAAATCGAAGGTCAATATTTAGGAAATGTTTTAGAAAGCTATCATGATGATCACGGATTTTCAAATGGTAACTTCTATGCGGCTAGATTTTCAGGTGATATTTCAGCTTTTGATTTCCAAGCAGGTATAGTTGGTTATGGTGATAAAAATGAATATAGTCTTGTGACTTTAGAAGATACAGGTAAAGTTATTACTGCTGGAGAACAAATATTCTATTCAGATGGTAGTTCTTTAAATGGAGATTTTGGTAAAAACTTATTCTATTTCGCAGGCATAGGTTATACTTTTGCTGAAACTTTAAGAGTAGGTTTTGACTATATTGGTGGTACTACTAAATTTGATAAAGCAGATGATATAGATAAAAATGAATTTGTTGGAAGTGTATCTTATGCTTATAGTCCAAAACTTACATTTAGTGGATTCTATTCTTATTTAACTGAAGATTATAATGAAAAAGGTGTAAGTGATAATAAAGATCAATATATTAGACTTGAAGCTTTATATAAATTCTAATCTTAAAATGAGTTAGGTTTTTACCTAGCTCATTATTTCTAAAATTATTTCTTTTTTCAATCCTTGTATTTTAATTTCTTTTATTTTTAGGTTTTGTGGTAATTTTTCAAGTACTTCTTTTTTATTTGTAATATTATTTATCGCTAAAAAATTTAAAATCATTCCTCTATAAGCTTTGGCATAATGACTTAGCACTTTAGAATTTTTTAAAAATGTAAAACTTATATAAGGTTGATTTAAAACATAAAATTTTTCATAAAATTTAGCTCTTAAATCAATTACCACTTCATCTTTTAAAAAATTGTCTAATTCTTTTGAAAAATTATCTTTATAAAATTTTTCTATATTAAAATTTTTAATTTTCTTACCTTGTTTAAATTTATAATAAGGTAAATTATCACCCGCTCTTACAGGACCAAATAAATTTGAAAATATAATTACATTTTCATCTATATATTTTTTTTCTTGTAAATTAAGTTTTTTGTAGTTTAAAAAATCATACGCAACACCATTATATCTTTCTATAGCTTTAAGACCTTTTCTTTGAAATATATCATTTTTAAGTTCAAAAATTTCATTGTCATCTTTTATATCAAAAAAATTTCTTAATTCTTCATCATTTAAGGTATTGATATAATTTTGATATTTTGAAATGACTTCTATTCTTTTTTCGTATTTTTCTTCAAAAATAAATGATTTTTTATTTATCACTTCATTATTACATTTTTTTGTTTTTCCTTCACTAGGTGAGAATAATATTTTCATAATGATTTCCTTTTCTGTCGCTTTTTTAAATTATATAAAATTATATAAAATATCTTGACAATATTCTAAAATTAGAATATAATTCAACTTTATTTTTTGCTGGTTTAGCTCAGTTGGTAGAGCAGCTGCCTTGTAAGCAGCAGGTCGGGGGTTCAAGTCCCTTAACCAGCTCCATTGTTAATAGCAGTGTTTGACCAGAAATAAAAAGCATTTTTTATTATGGTGAGTTACTCAAGTGGCCAACGAGGGCAGACTGTAAATCTGCTGGCTTTCGCCTTCCGTGGTTCGAATCCACGACTCACCACCATTGCTTTGCGGGAGTAGCTCAGTTGGCTAGAGCATCAGCCTTCCAAGCTGAGGGTCGCGGGTTCGAGTCCCGTTTCCCGCTCCAACCTGAATTTTGGTAGAGTGAAACTGGGAGCTGTTTTTATTCAGATTATCTAGCAGTTTCAATTTCCAAAATTTTTTGTATTTGTGTTTTTAATTTTTCTGAGCGCTCGTATGGCTCAGAGGTAGAGCACTCCCTTGGTAAGGGAGAGGTCGCGGGTTCAAGTCCCGCTATGAGCTCCATAAAATCAAAAGATTGTAAAACATAAATTAGGATTTGTCTGAAAATTTTATATGGAGGAAAAAAATGGCTAAAGAAAAATTTTCACGTAATAAGCCTCACGTAAATATTGGTACTATTGGTCACGTTGATCATGGTAAAACTACTTTAACAGCTGCGATTTCTGCTGTTCTTTCAAGAAGAGGATTGGCTGAGCTTAAAGATTATGATAATATCGATAATGCTCCTGAAGAAAAAGAGCGTGGTATTACTATCGCAACTTCACACATTGAATATGAAACTGAAAATCGTCACTATGCACACGTAGATTGTCCAGGTCACGCCGACTATGTTAAAAATATGATTACTGGTGCTGCACAAATGGATGGTGCTATTCTTGTTGTTTCAGCTGCAGATGGTCCGATGCCACAAACTAGAGAGCATATTCTACTTTCTCGTCAAGTAGGTGTTCCTTACATTGTTGTATTTATGAATAAAGCTGATATGGTTGATGATGCTGAATTGTTAGAATTAGTTGAAATGGAAATTAGAGAGTTATTAAGTTCTTATGATTTTCCAGGAGATGATACTCCTATTATTTCAGGTTCTGCATTACAAGCGCTTGAAGAAGCAAAAGCTGGTCAAGATGGAGAATGGTCAAAGAAAATTTTAGATCTTATGGCTGCTGTTGATGATTATATTCCAACTCCAACTCGTGATACAGATAAAGATTTCTTAATGCCAATTGAAGATGTTTTTTCAATTTCAGGTCGTGGAACTGTTGTTACAGGTAGAATTGAAAAAGGTGTTGTAAAAGTAGGCGATACTATTGAAATCGTTGGTATCAGAGATACTCAAACAACAACTGTAACTGGTGTTGAAATGTTTAGAAAAGAAATGGAGCAAGGTGAAGCTGGAGATAACGTAGGTGTTCTTCTTCGTGGTACTAAAAAAGAAGATGTTCTACGTGGTATGGTGCTTGCTAAACCAAAATCAATTACTCCACATACAGATTTTGAAGCAGAAGTTTATATTTTAAATAAAGATGAAGGTGGTCGTCATACTCCATTCTTTAATAACTATAGACCACAATTTTATGTAAGAACAACTGATGTTACAGGTGCTATTAAACTTGCTGATGGCGTTGAAATGGTTATGCCAGGTGAAAACGTAAGTATTACAGTAAGTCTTATTGCTCCAGTTGCGCTTGAAGAAGGTACACGTTTTGCTATCCGTGAAGGTGGTCGTACTGTTGGCTCAGGTGTTGTTGCTAAAATTATTAAATAATTATAAGCGAGATTTATCTCGCTTTTTTAAGGAATAAAAATGAGAATTAAAGTTGGTTTAAAATGTGAAGAATGTGGTGATATTAATTACAGCACATTTAAAAATAGTAAAAATACAACTGAAAAATTAGAGTTAAAAAAATATTGTCCAAGATTAAAAAAACATACAATTCATAAAGAAGTTAAATTAAAAAGTTAAGGCTTTTTAAGCCCTTAGGGCAATAGCTCCAATGGTAGAGCGCCGGATTCCAAATCCGATGGTTGGGGGTTCGAATCCCTCTTGCCCTGCCACAAAATAAGGTTAGATATGGAAAAATTAATAACTTATTTTAAATTATCAAAAGCTGAATTGGCAAAAGTAATTTGGCCTTTAAAAGAACAAGTTAGAAATGCTTATATTACAGTTTTTGTAGTTGTTACCGTTGTGTCGTTGTTTTTAGCATTAGTAGATTTACTTATGTCATTTTCATTATCTAAGATTATAGGATAATACATGAATCATAAATGGTATGCAATTCAAACTTATGCTGGGAGTGAAATGGCAGTTAAAAGAGCCATTGAAAATTTGGTAAGAGATAATGGTATTGAAGATCGATTACTTGATGTTATAGTTCCAACTGAAGATGTAATTGAATTTAAAAATGGTAAAGAAAAAATAAGCGAGAGAAGTTTATATTCAGGTTATGTTTTTGCAAATATTGATTTATCAACAGAGCTTTGGCATAAAATTCAATCATTGCCAAAGGTAGGTCGTTTTATCGGTGAGAGTAAAAATCCAACTCCATTAAGTGAAAAAGATATTAATCTTATTTTAGAAAAGGTTAAAAATAAAGCGGCACCAAAACCTAAGATTTCATTTGATAGAGAAGAAAGTGTAAGAATTACCGAGGGTCCTTTTGCAAATTTTGTTGGTATTGTAGAAGAATATGATATGGTAAGAGGTGTTTTAAAGTTGAATGTTTCTATTTTTGGAAGATCAACACCTGTTGAAATTTTATATTCTCAAGTTGAAAAAATTGTTTGATAACTAAGTAAAGGAGAAGGTTATGGCTAAAAAAGTCGTAGGTGAAATAAAATTACAAATAGCTGCTACTAAGGCTAATCCATCACCTCCTGTTGGTCCTGCATTGGGACAACAAGGTGTTAATATTATGGAATTTTGTAAAGCATTTAACGAAAGAACTAAGGATATGGCAGGTTTTAATATACCAGTTGTTATTACTGTTTATGCTGATAAAAGTTTTACATTTATAACAAAGCAACCACCAGCAACAGATTTAATTAAAAAAGCTGCTGGAATTTCTAAAGGAACTGACAATCCACTTAAAAATAAAGTTGGAAAATTAACTAAAGCTCAAGTTTTAGAAATAGTTGATAAAAAAATTGCTGATATGAATACCAAAGACAGAGAACAAGCTGCTAAGATTATTATGGGTTCAGCTCGTTCAATGGGTGTTGAAATCGTAGATTAATACTCTTTACCGCCAAGAGTATAAAAAGGCGGAAGCACTTTATATAAAATGCGGAGAAAATTGATGTCAAAAAATACTAAAAGATTTACTGAATTATTAAAGAAAATAGATTCAAATAAAGATTATTTAATGGATGAAGCGATAAGTACTGTTAAAACTCTTGCTTCTGCAAAATTTGATGAAACTGTTGAGATTGCATTAAAATTAAATGTGGATCCAAGACATGCTGATCAAATGGTAAGAGGTAGTGTAGTGTTACCTTGTGGAACTGGAAAAAAAGTTCGTGTTGCTGTTATTGCTAAAGATGCCAAGGCAGATGAAGCTAAAAATGCCGGTGCTGATATAGTAGGTAGTGATGATTTAGTTGAAGAAATTCAAAAAGGAAATATGAATTTTGATGTTTTAATTGCTACACCAAATCTTATGGGTCTTGTTGGTAAGGTTGGTCGTATTTTGGGGCCAAAAGGTTTAATGCCAAATCCAAAAACTGGAACAGTAACTATGGATGTTGCACAGGCTGTTAATAACGCTAAAAATGGTCAAGTAAATTTTCGTGTTGATAAACAGGGAAATATACACGCAGGATTAGGCAAAGTTAGTTTTTCTAAGGAACAACTCAAAGAAAATATGAGTGCTTTTGTAAAAGCTATTAATAAACATAAGCCAGCTGCAGCAAAAGGAAGATATATTAAAAATGCAAGTCTTTCTTTAACAATGAGTCCTTCTCTTTCTTTGGATACTCAAGAGCTTCTTGATACAAAATAAAATTAATGAGAGTTTTTCTCTCATTAATAAAAATTAGATAAGATAATCGAATTATTTTTTTATTTTATCTAATTTTTATCTTAGATTGGAGATAGCCGAGGTCATTTGACTTAATTAGAAATTTTCTACTCTGCTTGAAATCACCGGTCGGAAAGGAGTAAAGATGACTAAAAGCCAAAAAGTTGAGCTTGTTTCTAAACTTGAAGAAAGTTTTAAAAATAGTGAAGCTGTCGTAGTTTGTAACTATAAAGGTTTGAATACTAAAAGACTTGAAGAACTAAGAAATAATGCTAGAGAAATGGATGTTAAAGTGCAAATTATTAAAAATACTTTAGCAAATATTGCTCTTAAAAATGCCGGCAAAGATGGAATGGAACTTAAAGATACTAATATTTATCTTTGGGGTGCAGATCAATTAAATGTATCAAAAGTTGCTGATAAATTTAGCGAAGCAAATCAGTCTTTTGAAATTAAAACTGCGTTTATCGATGGTGAAGTTGCATCAACTAGTAAAGTTAAAGCATTGGCTAAAATGCCTTCGCGTAATGAATTACTTGCTATGCTTTTACAAGTTTGGAATGCACCGATTACCAATTTTACTATTGGATTAAATGCATTAAAAAATAAAAAAGAATCAGAATAAATAAAAAAGGATAAAAAATGGCAATTACTAAAGAAGATGTGTTAGAATTTATTTCAAATTTAAGTGTTCTTGAATTATCAGAATTAGTTAAAGAATTTGAAGAAAAATTTGGTGTTTCTGCTGCTCCTGTTATGGTTGCAGGTGCTGTTGCTGCTGGTGGAGCTGCTGGTGGAGCTGCTGAAGAAAAAACTGAATTTGATATTGTTTTACAAGATGGTGGAGATAAAAAAATCAACGTAATTAAAGTTGTTCGTGCTTTAACTGGTCTTGGTTTAAAAGAAGCTAAAGATGCTGTTGAACAAACTCCATCAGTTCTTAAAGAAGGTGTTAGCAAAGCAGAAGCAGAAGAAGCTAAAAAGCAACTTGAAGAAGCTGGTGCTAAGGTTGAACTTAAATAATTTTTGTTTTTAAAATTTAAACAAGAAAGGTTTTTTTATTTTACCTTTCTTGTAATCCTTTGATTAGGATCCTTTCTACAATACTTTTACCATGGGGTATATTAAAATGTTAAATACACAATCAGGAAATCGCTTAAGAATTGATTTTTCGAATGTTCCACAACAAATAGACATTCCAAATTTATTACAATTACAAAAAAAGAGTTTTGATTATTTTTTAAATGTTGATATGAAAAATTCAGAAAGTGGTATTGAAAAAGTTTTTAAATCAATTTTTCCAATTCACGATCCACAAAATAGATTAAGTTTAGAATATGTTAGTAGCGAAGTAGGTAAGCCAAAATATACAATTAGAGAATGTATGGAAAGAGGTTTGACTTATTCGGTAAATTTAAAGATGAAAATACGTCTTACCTTACATGAAAGAGATGAAAAAACAGGTGAGAAAATAGGTATAAAAGATATTAAAGAACAAGAAATATTTATTAGAGAAATTCCTTTAATGACTGATAGAATTTCTTTTATCATCAATGGAGTAGAAAGGGTTGTTGTTAATCAACTTCATAGAAGTCCAGGTGTTATATTCAAAGAAGAAGAAAGTTCAACTGTCGCTAATAAACTTGTTTATACAGCCCAAATTATTCCAGATCGCGGTTCTTGGTTGTATTTTGAATATGATGCAAAAGATGTGCTTTATGTGCGTATTAATAAAAGAAGAAAAGTGCCTATTACAATTTTATTTAGGGCATTAGGATATAAAAAACAAGATATTATTAAATTATTCTATCCTATACAAACTATACATGTTAAAAAAGATAAATTTTTAACAGAGTTTAATCCAAACGATTTTATCGATAGAGTTGAATATGATTTAAAAGATGAAAAAGGTAATATCATTCATCAAGCTGGAAAAAGAATGACAAAGAAGAAGGCTGAGCAACTTGCTAAAGATGGATTAAAATGGGTGGAATATCCAGTTGAAATTTTGACAAATAGATATTTAGCAAATCCTATCATTAATAAAGATACAGGAGAAGTACTTTTTGATTCTTTAACTTTACTTGATGAAGCAAAGTTGGCAAAAATTAAAGAAGAAAAACAATTTGATATAGCAAATGATTTGGCAAATGGTGTTGATGCTGCCATTATAAATTCATTCATTCAAGATAATGAAACACTTAAATTATTGAAACAAACTGAAAATTTAGAAGATGAAAATGATTTAGCAGCTATTAGAATTTATAAAGTAATGAGACCTGGCGAACCTGTTGTAAAAGATGCTGCTAAGACCTTTGTAAATGATTTATTTTTTAATCCTGAAAGATATGACTTAACTAAAGTTGGTCGTATGAAAATGAATCACAAACTTGGTTTAGACACACCTGAATATGTTACTGTTTTGACAAATGAAGATATAGTAAAGACTGCAAAATATCTTATAAAAGTTAAAAATGGTAAGGGTCATATAGATGACAGGGATCATTTGGGAAATCGTCGTATTAGATCAATTGGTGAGTTACTGGCAAATGAGCTACATGTAGGCCTTGCTAAAATGCAAAAAACTATTAGAGATAAATTTACAGCATTAAATACAGATATTGATAAAGTAATGCCTTATGACTTGATCAACCCTAAAACAATTACAGTTACGATTATGGAATTTTTTACTGGTGGACAATTATCTCAGTTTATGGATCAAACCAATCCTTTGAGCGAAGTGACTCATAAGCGTCGTTTATCAGCATTGGGAGAAGGTGGTTTAGTAAAAGAAAGAGCTGGTTTTGAAGTGCGTGATGTTCATGCAACTCATTATGGAAGAATTTGTCCGGTTGAAACTCCTGAAGGCCAAAATATTGGTTTGATTAACACCTTATCAACATACGCAAAGGTTAATGATTTAGGTTTTGTTGAAGCTCCTTATAAACAAGTAGAAAATGGTAAAATTAGTAATGAAATTGTTTATTTAACTGCAACACAAGAAGAGGGGCTTATTATTGCTGCAGCATCTACAAAAATTGATGAAAAAGGCAATATTTTAGAAGAATTTGTTGAAGCTAGGCAAGATGGAGAAACTATTTTAGCTAGAAGAGAAGAGGTTCAATTAATTGATTTATGTTCGGGTATGATTGTAGGAGTAGCTGCTTCTTTGATTCCTTTCTTAGAACATGATGATGCTAATAGAGCTTTGATGGGATCAAATATGCAACGTCAAGCAGTTCCACTTTTAAGAGCTGAGGCACCGATAGTTGGTACAGGTATGGAAAAAATTATTGCTCGTGATGCTTGGGAAGCTATTAAAGCAAAAAGAGCAGGTGTAGTAGAAAAAGTTGATAATAAAAATATCTTTATTTTAGGTGAAGATGAAAATGGTCCTTTTATAGATCATTACAAAATGGAAAAGAATTTAAGAACAAACCAAAATACAACTTTTACACAACATCCTATAGTTAAAAAAGGTGATTTAGTTCAAATAGGACAAATTATAGCTGATGGGCCAAGTATGGATAAAGGTGAATTAGCTATAGGTAAAAATGCATTGATTGCTTTCATGCCTTGGCATGGTTATAATTATGAAGATGCGATTGTAATTAGTGAGAAAATTTTAAGAGAAGATACTTTTACAAGTGTTCATATTTATGAAAAAGAAGTTGAAGCTAGAGAACTTAAAGATGGTGTGGAAGAAATTACAAAAGATATTCCAAATGTAAAAGAAGATGATTTAGCTCATCTTGATGAGAGTGGCATAGCTAGGATTGGTACTCATATTAAACCAGGTATGATTTTAGTGGGTAAAGTTTCTCCTAAGGGAGAAGTTAAGCCAACTCCAGAAGAGAGATTATTAAGAGCTATTTTTGGAGAAAAAGCAGGACATGTGGTAAATAAATCTTTATATGCAACAGCTTCTATGGAGGGTGTTGTAGTTGATGTTAAGATTTTTACTAAGAAAGGTTATGAAAAAGATGCTCGTGCTGTTAAAGCATATGATGAAGAAAAATTAAACTTAGAAAAAGAACACCACGATAGATTGTTAATGATGGATAGAGAAGAAACTTTGAGGGTTTGCTCTTTACTTTCTAAGTCTCCTTTGAATTCTGATGAGGAAGTTAATGGAAAAAAATATAAAAAAACAGCAAAAATAGATATTAAAGAGCTAGAGAAAATTAATCGTTTTGCTTTAAATTCTCTAGTGAAAGCATACTCTAAAGAAGTTCAAAAAGAATATGAAGACTTAAAAAATCATTTCCAAAATGAAAAGAAAAAATTAAAGATAGAGCATGACGAAAAACTTGAAATTTTAGAGAAAGATGATATTTTACCTAGTGGTGTAGTTAAGCTTGTAAAAATATATATTGCTACCAAGAGAAAGCTTAAAGTTGGTGACAAAATGGCTGGAAGACATGGTAATAAAGGTATTGTTTCAAATATCGTTCCAGAAGTTGATATGCCTTATTTGCCAGATGGACGACCTATTGATATAGCTTTAAATCCACTAGGAGTTCCAAGCCGTATGAATATAGGTCAGATTCTTGAAAGTCATTTAGGTGTAGTGGGTATGAAATTAGGCGACCAAATTCAAGAAATTTTTGACAAAAAACAAAAAGATTTTATCAAGCAATTGCGTAATAAAATTCTTGAAATTTGTAGCGTTTCTAGACTTACTTTGGAAAAGAAATTTGTTGAAAATTTAAATGATGAACAATTACTTTCTTATGCTAGAGATTGGACTAAAGGAGTTAAATTTGCAACACCAGTTTTTGAAGGTGTTACAGTTGATGAATTTGGTAAACTTTTTGAAATGGCAAAAATGGAAATGGATGGTAAAAGTGAGCTTTATGATGGAAGAACCGGCGAAAAAATGGCAGAACGTGTTCATGTAGGGTGTATGTATATGCTTAAATTACACCATTTGGTTGATGAGAAAGTTCACGCACGAAGTACTGGACCTTATAGTCTTGTGACCCAACAACCAGTGGGTGGAAAAGCTTTATTTGGTGGTCAAAGATTTGGTGAAATGGAAGTTTGGGCATTGGAAGCTTATGGTGCTGCTCATACTTTAAGAGAAATGTTGACTATAAAATCAGATGATGTTGAGGGTAGATTTAGTGCTTATAAAGCTTTAACAAAAGGCGAAAATGTTCCAGCTACTGGTATTCCAGAAACATTTTTTGTACTTACAAATGAATTAAAATCTCTTGCTTTAGATGTTGAGATTTTTGATAAGGATGAAGATAATGAGTAAATTTAAACCTATCGAAATAAAAGAAGATGGTAGACCAAGAGACTTTGAAGCTTTCCAACTAAGACTTGCAAGTCCTGAAAAAATTAAATTCTGGTCTTATGGTGAAGTTAAAAAACCCGAGACTATTAATTATAGAACTTTAAAACCAGAAAGAGATGGGTTATTTTGTGCAAAAATATTTGGTCCTATTAGAGATTATGAATGTTTATGTGGCAAATATAAGAAAATGCGTTTTAAAGGTATTAAATGTGAAAAATGTGGCGTAGAAGTTACTAGTTCAAAAGTACGTCGTTCTAGAATGGGCCATATAGAGTTAGTTACTCCAGTTGCTCATATTTGGTACGTAAATTCATTGCCTAGTCGTATTGGTACTTTACTTGGCATAAAAATGAAAGATTTAGAGCGTGTATTATATTATGAAGCATATATTGTTGAAAATCCAGGTGATGCATATTATGATAATGAGAACTCAAAAAAAGTTGAATTTTGCGATGTTTTAAATGAAGAACAATATTTAAATTTAATGCAACGCTATGAAAGTAGTGGATTTAAAGCTAGAATGGGCGGAGAAGTTGTAAGGGATTTATTGGCAAATTTAGACCTTGTTGAGCTTTTAAATCAGCTTAAAGAAGAAATTGCTTCTACTAATTCAGAGGCTAAAAAGAAGACTATTATTAAGCGCTTGAAGGTTGTTGAAAACTTTCTCAATAGCAATTTAAATAGTAATACTAATAGTGATGAAGTTGTTCCAAATAGACCTGAGTGGATGATGATTACGAACTTACCTGTGCTTCCACCTGATTTAAGACCTTTAGTAGCTTTAGATGGTGGAAAATTTGCTGTTTCAGATGTTAATGATTTGTATAGAAGAGTTATCAATAGAAATACACGTTTAAAAAGATTAATGGAACTTGATGCACCTGAAATTATTATCAGAAATGAAAAAAGAATGCTTCAAGAGGCAGTAGATGCTTTATTTGATAATGGAAGAAGAGCAAATGCTGTTAAAGGAGCTAATAAGCGCCCTTTAAAATCACTTAGTGAAATTATTAAAGGTAAACAAGGGCGTTTTAGACAAAATCTTTTAGGAAAAAGGGTTGATTTTTCAGGTCGTAGTGTTATTGTTGTGGGACCGAAATTAAGAATGGATCAGTGTGGTTTACCTAAAAAAATGGCTTTAGAATTGTTTAAACCGCATTTATTAGCAAAACTTGAAGAAAAAGGTTATGCTACAACAGTAAAACAAGCAAAAAAAATGATAGAAAATAAAACTAATGAAGTTTGGGAATGTTTAGAAGAAGTAGTTAAGGGTCATCCTGTCATGCTTAACCGTGCTCCAACACTTCATAAGCTTTCTATACAAGCTTTTCATCCTGTGCTTGTTGAAGGTAAAGCTATTCAGCTTCATCCTTTAGTTTGTGCTGCATTTAATGCTGATTTTGATGGTGATCAGATGGCTGTGCATGTTCCTTTGTCACAAGAAGCAATTGCTGAATGTAAAGTATTAATGCTTTCATCTATGAATATTTTGCTTCCTGCTAGTGGCCGTTCTGTAACTATTCCATCTCAGGATATGGTTTTAGGAATATATTATCTTTCTTTAGAAAAAGAAGGTGCCAAAGGTGAGCATAAAATTTGTACAGGTATTGAAGAAGTTATGATAGCTTTAGAAGCAGATTCTTTAGATATTCATGCTAATATTCGAAGTGTTGTTGATGGTAGAAAAATAGTAACTACTGCAGGAAGATTAATTATTAAGTCAATTTTACCTGATTTTGTTCCAGAAAATATGTGGAATAAAGTGATGAAAAAGAAAGATATTGCAGCTTTGGTTGATTATGTTTATAAAATTGGCGGTCTTGAGGTTAGTGCAAATTTCTTGGATAATCTAAAAGATTTAGGATTTGAATATGCAACAAAAGCAGGAATTTCTATTTCCATCGCAGATATTATTGTTCCAAATCAAAAACAAAAAAATATAGATGAAGCAAAAAAACAGGTAAGAGATATACAAAATTCATATAATTTAGGTCTTATTACATCAGGTGAAAGATATAATAAAATTATTGATATTTGGAAAAGTACTAATAATACTCTTTCAAAAGACATGATGGAATTGATTAAAAAAGATAAAGATGGTTTTAATTCTATTTATATGATGGCTGATTCTGGTGCTAGAGGTTCTGCTGCTCAAATTTCGCAGCTTGCTGCTATGAGAGGACTTATGGCTAAGCCAGATGGATCGATTATTGAAACACCTATTATTTCAAATTTCCGTGAGGGTTTGAATGTTCTTGAATATTTTATTTCAACTCATGGTGCTAGAAAAGGTCTTGCAGATACTGCACTTAAAACAGCTAATGCGGGTTATTTGACTAGAAAACTTATAGATGTTGCTCAAAATGTAAAAGTTACAATGGAAGATTGTGGTGCCCACGAAGGTGTTGAAATTAATGAAATAACAGCTGATGGTGTGGTTATAGAAACTTTAGAAGAAAGAATTTTAGGTAGAGTATTAGCTGAAAATATTATTGATTCTATTACGAATGAAATTTTATTTTCTGAGGGAACTTTGATCGATGAAGAAAAAGCAAGAATAATAACAGAAAGCGGTGTTAAAAGTGTAAGTATTCGAACTCCTATAACTTGTAAAGCTAAAAAAGGTGTTTGTTCAAAATGTTATGGAATAAATTTAGGAGAAGGAAAACTAGTAAAACCTGGTGAAGCCGTAGGTATCATTTCAGCACAATCAATAGGTGAACCAGGAACTCAACTTACGCTTAGAACTTTCCATAGTGGTGGAACAGCAAGTACTGACTTGCAAGATCGTCAGGTTGTAGCGCATAAAGAAGGCTTTGTAAGATTTTATAATTTGAATACATATAAGGATAAAAAAGGTAAAACAATCGTTGCAAATCATCGTAATGCTGCTATTTTACTTGTAGAACCTAAGATTAAAGCACCATTTAAAGGTGTAATTAATGTTGAATATGCTTACGAAGATGTTATTGTGAGTATTAAAAATAAAAGTAATGAATCTAAATTTATTTTAAGAAAATATGATTTAGCAAAAGCAAATGAACTTGCTGGTGTAAGTGGAAATATTGAAGGAAAATTATATATCCCTTATAATAACGGTGATGAAGTTGGTGAAAATGAAAGTATTGTTGAAGTAATTAAGGAAGGTTGGAATGTGCCAAATCGTATTCCATATGCTAGTGAATTGCTTGTAAATGATGGTGACCCTATTACTCAAAATATTTTTGCAGGTGCCAAAGGAACTTTGAAATTTTATATACTCAAAGGTGATGGTTTAGATAGAATTAAAAATCTTAAAAAAGGTGATGTCATTAAGGAAAAAGGTGTTTTTGTGGTTATTGCTGATGAAAATGATCGCGAAGCAAAAAGACATTATATACCAAGAGAATCTGTGATTGAATTTAGTGATAGTCAGATTATTGATGATGCTAAGACAATTATTGCAAGATCAAGCAAAGAGGATAAAACTATTATAGCTGAATGGGATGCTTATAATAATACTGTTATTGCAGAAATTAATGGAACTATAAGTTTTGAAGATATAGAAGCAGGATATAGTGCTGATGAGCAAATTGATGAAGCTACTGGAAAAAGATCTCTTGTAATTAATGAATATTTACCAAGCGGTGTGCGTCCAGCTATTTTAATTATCGGAGAAAAAGATCAAGTAGTTCGTTATCAACTTGAACCTAAAACTGTTATTTATGTTAACGATGGTGATAAGGTAAAACAGGCAGATATTTTAGCTAAAACTCCAAAAGCAGCGGCTAAATCAAAGGATATTACAGGAGGTCTTCCAAGAGTATCTGAATTATTTGAAGCTCGAAAACCAAAAAATACTGCAGTTGTTGCTGAAATTGATGGAATAGTGAGATTTGACAAACCATTGAGATCAAAAGAGAGAATTATTATTCAAGCTGAAGATGGTAGTAGTGCTGAATATTTGATTGATAAATCAAAAAGAATTCAAGTTAGAGATGGTGAATTTATTCATGCTGGTGAAAAACTAACAGATGGTATTGTTTCAAGCCATGATGTGCTTAGAATTTTAGGTGAAAAAGCATTGCATTATTATTTAATTTCAGAAATTCAACAAGTGTATCGTGGTCAAGGTGTTGTAATTTCAGATAAACATATCGAAATTATAGTTTCTCAAATGCTAAGACAGGTAAAAATTGTAGATAGTGGTCATACTAATTTCATCGTAGGTGATTTAGTTTCAAGAAGAAAATTCAGAGAAGAAAATGAGCGAATTCTAAGATATGGTGGAGAACCTGCTGTGGCTGAACCTGTACTGCTTGGAGTTACAAGAGCAGCTATAGGAAGTGATAGTGTGATTTCTGCTGCTTCATTCCAAGAAACTACGAAAGTTTTAACAGAGGCAAGTATAGCTGGTAAATTTGATTATCTTGAAGATTTGAAAGAAAATGTTATTTTAGGTCGTATGATTCCTGTAGGAACTGGACTTTATGGAGATCAAAATTTAAAGCTTAAACAACAAAATTAATTATCTCTGCTTATCCTAGTATATTTTACTAGGATCTTCATCTTAAATTTTTAATAACTTCTAAAACGATGTAAAGTGTTTTGGAAGTTATTACGATACATGATAATATCATTTTATATAGTTTATAATTTTATAAGTAAATTTTAGATATAATACTAGGCTTATTATTTTATTAAAGAAAGGAATTATTGTGCCTACCATAAATCAATTGGTTAGAAAAGAGCGCAAAAAAGTTTTAGAAAAATCTAAATCTCCAGCGCTTAAAAATTGCCCACAAAGAAGGGGAGTTTGTACTAGGGTTTATACTACAACCCCTAAAAAACCAAACTCAGCGTTAAGAAAAGTTGCTAAAGTTAGACTTACAAGTGGCTTTGAGGTTATTAGTTATATCGGTGGTGAAGGTCATAACCTGCAAGAGCATAGCATTGTTTTAGTGCGTGGTGGAAGGGTAAAAGACTTACCAGGTGTTAAGTATCATATTGTTCGTGGTGCTTTAGATACTGCAGGTGTTGCAAAAAGAACTGTTTCTCGTTCTAAATATGGTGCGAAACGTCCTAAAGCAGCTGCTAAATAACAAGATTACAGACAAATCCGTTAGATTTGATTTTGTTTGAGTAAAATTATAAAGTTTGAAGGAAAATTATGAGAAGAAGAAAAGCTCCGGTGAAAGAAGTCTTGCCTGATCCGATTTATGGAAATAAAGTAATCACAAAATTCATTAATTCTTTAATGTATGATGGTAAAAAAAGTACAGCTACTACTATAATGTATGGTGCTTTAGAAGCTATCGATAAAAAAGGTGGAGAAAAAAAAGGTATAGAAATTTTTAATGATGCTATTGAAAATATTAAGCCTTTATTAGAAGTTAAATCACGTCGTGTAGGTGGTGCTACTTATCAGGTTCCAGTTGAAGTACGTCCAGCTAGACAACAAGCTTTAGCGATTCGTTGGATTATTTCTTTTGCAAGAAAAAGAAGTGAAAGAACTATGATAGATAAATTAGCAGCTGAGTTGTTAGATGCTGCAAATAGTAAAGGTGCTTCATTTAAGAAGAAAGAAGATACTTATAAAATGGCAGAAGCTAATAAAGCATTTGCTCATTATCGTTGGTAATTTAAGGAGAATAAATGTCAAGAAATACTCCTTTAAAAAAAGTTAGAAATATTGGTATTGCAGCACATATTGATGCTGGTAAAACAACTACTAGTGAAAGAATTCTCTTTTTTACTGGTATGAGTCATAAAATTGGCGAAGTACATGATGGTGCTGCAACAATGGACTGGATGGAGCAAGAAAAAGAAAGAGGTATTACAATTACTTCTGCTGCAACGACTTGTTTTTGGAACAATCATCAAATTAATCTTATAGACACTCCAGGCCACGTTGATTTCACCATTGAGGTTGAAAGATCTATGCGTGTTTTAGATGGTGCTGTTGCTGTATTTTGTTCTGTAGGTGGTGTACAACCTCAATCTGAAACTGTTTGGAGACAAGCAAATAAATATGGTGTTCCAAGAATTGTTTTTGTCAATAAAATGGATAGGATTGGAGCCAATTTCTTTAATGTAGAAGAACAAATTAAAAATCGTTTAAAAGGTAATCCAGTTCCTTTACAAATTCCTATTGGTGCTGAAGATAATTTTAAAGGTGTTGTAGATCTTATTACTATGAAAGCTTTGGTATGGGAAGATGAAAGTAAACCAACTGATTATGTTGAAAAAGAAATTCCATCTGAATTAAAAGAAAAAGCTGAAGAATATCGTGTAAAAATGATAGAAGCTGTTTCTGAAACTTCTGATGAATTGATGGAAAAATATTTAGGTGGTGAAGAATTAACTCAAGAAGAAATTAAAGCTGGAATTAAAGCTGGATGTCTAAGTCTTTCTATGGTTCCTATGCTTTGTGGAACAGCTTTTAAAAATAAAGGTGTTCAACCTTTACTTGATGCTGTAGTTGCATATCTCCCAGCTCCAGATGAAGTTGCTAATATTAAAGGCGAATATGAAGATGGTAGTGAAGTATCTGTAAAATCAACAGATGATGGTGAATTTGCAGGTCTTGCGTTTAAAATTATGACAGATCCTTTTGTTGGACAATTAACTTTTGTTCGTGTATATAGAGGATGTTTAGAGAGTGGTTCTTATGCATATAATTCTACAAAAGACAAAAAAGAAAGAATTGGCCGTCTTTTAAAAATGCACTCAAATAAAAGAGAAGAAATCAAGACTTTATATGCGGGAGAAATTGGAGCAGTTGTTGGTCTTAAAGATACTTTAACTGGTGATACTTTAGCAAGTGAAAAAGATAAAGTTATTTTAGAAAGAATGGATTTTCCAGATCCTGTTATTTCTGTTGCGGTAGAACCTAAAACAAAAGCAGATCAAGAAAAAATGTCTATCGCTTTAAATAAATTGGCTCAAGAAGATCCAAGTTTTAGAGTATCTACTGATGAAGAAAGCGGTCAAACTATTATTTCAGGTATGGGTGAGCTTCATCTAGAAATTATTGTTGATCGTATGCTTAGAGAATTTAAAGTTGAAGCTGAAGTGGGGCAACCCCAAGTTGCTTATCGTGAAACTATTAGAAAAATGGTTGAGCAAGAATATAAATATGCTAAACAATCAGGTGGTCGTGGACAATATGGTCATGTATTTTTAAGACTTGAGCCACTTGAGCCAGGAAGTGGTTATGAATTTGTGAATGATATTAAAGGTGGGGTTATTCCAAAAGAATATATTCCGGCTGTTGATAAGGGAATTCAAGAAGCATTACAAAATGGTGTTTTGGCAGGATATCCGGTTGAAGATGTAAAAGTTACCGTATATGATGGAAGTTATCATGAGGTGGACTCTTCAGAGATGGCATTTAAACTTGCTGCTTCTATGGGTTTTAAAGAAGGTGCAAGAAAAGCTGGAGCTGTAATTCTAGAGCCTATGATGAAGGTTGAAGTTGAAACTCCAGAAGAATATATGGGTGATGTAATTGGAGATTTAAATAAGCGTCGTGGTCAAGTGAACTCTATGGATGAGAGAGGCGGTAATAAGATTGTTACAGCATTTTGTCCATTGGCTGAAATGTTTGGATATTCCACAGATCTTAGAAGTCAAACTCAAGGTCGTGCAACTTACTCTATGGAATTTGATCATTATAATGAAGTTCCAAAAAATGTTTCTGATGAGATTATCAAGAAAAGAAATGGATAATTTCTGAATCTAACCAAGATGAGATTTCATCTTGGTTTTTTTAAAAATTAATTTTCATTCTCTTCGTTTTTTCGAACAACTTTGACACGTTCTATGCTATTGCCATCCATTTTTTTAACTTCATAATAACAATATTCATCTTCTATACGATCTCCTACAATAGGTAAACGTCCAAGAAGATTAAACACATAGCCTCCTATTGTTACTTGTTCTAATTCTTCATTGTAGGTAATATTTAGTAATTCTTCAACGCCGCTAATTTCATATCGACCTTGAAATTCAAAAATATTTTCTGCTATTTTTTTGTAGTGTGGACTTGAGTCATCATGTTCATCATTGATATCTCCAATGATTTCTTCCATGATATCTTCCATAGTTAAAAGTCCAGCAGTGCCTCCATATTCATCTACAACTAAAGCAGTATGAACTTGTTCTTTGTTCATCATGAATAAAACTTTAGAAATACTTATGTTTTCTGGAATCAGTATCATTTTAATTAAAAAGTCATCAAGATTTTTTTTACGATCGTTGAATTCATTTTGCATAATATCTCTAATGTGAACCATACCTAAAATAATATCCTTAGAACCATCTATATATGGAAAGCGCGTATGTTTATGTAAAGAAACTATTTGCATGTTTTCATCATAGCTTTTTTGCTTATTAAGACAAATCATATCTTTTCTTGGAGTCATGATTTCTTTAGCAACTATATCTGAAAAATCAACAGCATTGCGGATGATTTCTGTTTCAAATTCATCTAAAATTCCGCCTTTTTGACTTTCTGTTGCTATGAATTTAATTTCTTCTTCTGAGTGAGTTAATTCATGTTCTTTGGCGGGCTTAATACCTATAAATTTTAAAGAAATTGCGGCTAAAAAATCGAAAGTTTTTATAAAAGGTAAAAACATTAGCCAGAATAAATGTAAAGGTCTAGCAATCCACAATACAACTTTATCAGCTATGGTAATAGCAATACTTTTTGGAACTAATTCTCCCAAAACTACGTGTAATAAGGTTATTATTGCAAACGCTATGATAAAAGCAATAGTATGAATTAAAGTAGGACTAAATCCTAAATTTATTAACGCTTTTTCAAGAACTTTTGCAATAGCAGGCTCTCCTATCCAACCAAGAGCAAGTGAGCTTAATGTAATCCCTAGTTGACATGCGCTAAGATAAGTATCAAGATTAGAAGTGACTTCCAATGCTTTTTTTGCATTTGGTTTTTTTTCTTTAATCATTTCTTCTAATTTAGATCTTCTTACTTTGACAATACTAAATTCAGAAAGAACAAAAAATCCATTTAAAAGCACTAAGAGTAGAGCAACAATAATCATAAAAGTAGAATAACCAACATCAATAGATGAGGCCATAGGTAAGGTTTGATTTAAGTCTAAATATTGACTGGGGTCCAAAAAAACTCCTTAAAATAAATTTTTGTTTGAAGATTATATCAAATCATAACTATAAAACTAGCTTAAGTTAAATCAAACAACTGATTTAATTTTTTCTATAATCAATGCTCTTTTCAAATTCATCTAAACGTTTATAAATACTTCTTAGTTGAGTTATAGTTGTCCAATTTGTTATAAAAATACTAAAAGAGGAACGAACTTGATCAAATGCGTTTCCAACTTGTATAATAATGCCAAGTTGAATTAAGCCTACAAATAAACTTGGGGCCATTATTAAAAAAGGAACTATAACCATAATTTGTTCAAATAAGTAAAGCCATATATTAAAATACCCATAATGTAAAAATAATCTTTTATAGTTTATTTTAAGTCCTGTAAATAAATTTAAAATACTTTCATCACTTGCATAATTTTTTCTATCATCTTCTGCAAAAACTAGCTCTTTTCTAAAAGCAGCTTCAGCTTTTTGATTATTATATTCAAGACCTGGCAATTTGATACCTACAAACCATGATATCACAAGTCCTCCTAAAGATACTAAAAATGCCGCCCATACTAAAGAACCTTTAATATCTTTTAATATAGGTAAATTTACATGCTCGCTGAGCATCCATAATATTGGTATGAAGGCAATTAAAGTCATTAAGGCTCTTACGAAAGCAAGCCCTAGACTTTCTATGATTTTTGAAAAATTGTAAATATCTTCTTGAATTCTTTGAGAACTTCCTTCTATATTATTATCCTTTTTTTGCCAAAATTTAATATAGTCAAATGTCATCGCCTCTCTCCATTTAAATGCATATATACTGCCAAAATATTTAGTGATAGTAGCGATTAACACATAGGGTAATGCAAGGTACAAAAATTGCTGTATAAAATAATAAAAATCATTGATATTATGATCTTTGACATTTTGTAAAACATCATAAAAATCTTTATACCATTCATTAATTGCAACATTTATAGATGTTTGAACTAACAAAGAACCAAGTAAAAAAAATAAACCTAAATAAGCCCACAAAGCCCATTGTTTTGACAAAAAAAACGATTTGAACATATTAACTCTTTCTATAGTATTTGAACGTATTTTTAAAGAACATTGTAAAATATATCAATACTAATGTTGATTCTAATAATATTTTTGGAAAAATAAAAATTATAGGATAATTATTTTACTGATTTTGTATTAATAATATACTATAATACAAATTCTTGTTTCAAAAAACATTATTACAAAATAAGTTTTTTGTAATTTTTAAACCGAAAAGGATTTAATAATGAGCAATCTTTTAATCATAGGAGCAGGTGGTGTTAGCCGTGTGGCGACAATTAAGTGCGCTATGAATAGTGATACTTTTAGTAAAATTACTTTGGCAAGTAGAACTAAAAGCAAATGTGATGAAATAGCAAAATTTATTAAGGAACGTCTAGGTGTTGAAATTCAGACTGAACAAATTGATGCTGATGATGTTGATGCAGTTGTAAAACTGATTGAAAAAACAAAAGCACAAATTTTGCTTAATGTGGCTTTGCCTTATCAAGATCTTTCTTTAATGGATGCATGCATAAAGACTAAAATTCATTATATTGATACTGCTAATTATGAACATCCTGATTTAGCTAAATTTGAATATAAAGAACAATGGAAAAGAAATGAAAAATTTAAAGAAGCTGGAATTTTAGGACTTTTAGGAAGTGGTTTTGATCCAGGAGTTACTAATGTATTTTGCGCATATGCACAACAAAATTTATTTGATGAAATTCATTATATTGATATACTTGATTGTAATGCAGGAGATCATGGTTATGCTTTTGCTACAAATTTTAATCCTGAAATAAATTTAAGAGAAGTGTCAGCAAAAGGGCGTTATTGGGAAAATGGAAAATGGATAGAAACAGATCCTATGCAAATAAAAATGGAGTGGAATTATCCTGAAGTTGGAGTAAAAGATAGTTATCTACTTTATCATGAAGAACTAGAAAGTTTGGTTAAAAATATTAAAGGCTTGAAAAGAATAAGGTTTTTTATGACTTTTGGACAAAGCTATTTAACTCATATGAAATGTTTAGAAAATGTTGGGATGCTAGGAATTAAACCTATAATGCATAAAGGTGTAGAAATAATACCTATAGAATTTTTAAAAACCTTGTTACCAGATCCTGCTAGTTTAGGACCTAGAACCAAAGGTTATACTAATATAGGCTGTGTTATAAGAGGTATTAAAGATGGAAAAGATAAACAAATTTATATTTATAATGTTTGTAATCACGAGGAATGCTTCAAAGAAACTGGTGCTCAAGCTGTGAGCTATACAACTGGCGTACCTGCTATGATAGGAGCAAAATTAGTTGCAAAGAAAATTTGGAAAGGACAAGGGGTATTTAATATGGAAGAATTCGATGCTAAATATTTCATGGATGAATTAAATATTCAAGGTCTGCCGTGGAAAATTCTTGAAATGACGCCTAGTTTGGGTAGTTGATTATTTTAAATAATGCTAGAAATACTAAATAATATTGATTGGGAGCCTTTTTTGGTTTCCATAAAGTTGTCTTTTATAACTTGTATTATTTTGTTTTTATTATGCATTTTGCTTGCATATATTTTTACTTTTAAAAAATTTAAGGCTAAAAATTTTTTAGAAACATTAATAACCTTACCATTGGTGTTACCACCATCTGTCATGGGATTTTATTTATTAGTTTTATTTTCAAAATATTCCACAATTGGAAAATTTTTAGAAAAATATTTTAATATTTCATTAGTTTTTACTTTTGAAGGATTAGTTTTAGCTAGCTGTATTTATTCATTACCTTTTATGTTTAATCCTCTATATTCTGCTATGCTTGCAGTTCCAAAAAATATTATAGAAGCTAGCTATTCTTTAGGAAAGAGTCCTTATGTCACATTAATAAAAATTATTTTGCCAAATATCAAATTGGCGATTTTAAGTGCGTTAATTATTACATTTGCTCACACTATGGGAGAATTTGGGATAGTATTAATGATAGGAGGTTCATTGAGTGGAGAAACAAAAGTTGCGAGCATTGCAATTTATGAAAGTATGGAAAATTTAGATTTTTTCACAGCGCATATTTATAGTGCAATTTTATTATTTTTTACTTTCATCATTCTTTTTCTCACCTCCTTCCTTAAAAATCTCTCCAATTCTCATTCAACGAATTAATCACATTAATCATTTAACTTAACGATACAAATTATTTATCCAAACAAACTATAAAATTAAAATAAAATCTAAGTATACCTTATATTAATTATTCACTTACTTCTTTGAAGTAAAATCAAACTATAAAACAAAAAAAACAATAAATTGATTTAATAAAATAACTTGGATAAATTTATCTCCCCCCCCATTTCTTTTTTAACTACACCATAATGTCAAATTTCTTTATTATATTATTTTTATCACTTAATTAATCTATCACATAGTTAATTAAACTTTAAGCTTTTATAGCTATAATTTCATTTCCTTTTTTGAAAAAAGGGTTCTAAAAATTACGATTTAAAATCATCATAATTTTTATATTTGTTCTTTAAATTATTAATTATTGTTAATCAAATCTTATAGTCAATCTTTGAAATCTAAATAAGTGATCGATTGAGCCAGAGATAGATTAAATCTATCACTAATAATTAAAATTATAAATTACATGAATATTCATTATTTTGTAATTTTTAAATTTTACTTTTTCTTTGAAGAAAAAGATTAAACTTATCTATATTTTTATGGAGAGTTTGATCCTGGCTCAGAGTGAACGCTGGCGGCGTGCCTAATACATGCAAGTCGAACGATGAAGCAACTAGCTTGCTAGTTGTGGATTAGTGGCGCACGGGTGAGTAAAGTATAGTTAATCTGCCCTACACAAGAGGACAACAGTTGGAAACGACTGCTAATACTCTATACTCCTATTTAACATAAGTTGAGTAGGGAAAGTTTTTCGGTGTAGGATGAGACTATATAGTATCAGCTAGTTGGTGAGGTAATGGCTCACCAAGGCTATGACGCTTAACTGGTCTGAGAGGATGATCAGTCACACTGGAACTGAGACACGGTCCAGACTCCTACGGGAGGCAGCAGTAGGGAATATTGCGCAATGGGGGAAACCCTGACGCAGCAACGCCGCGTGGAGGATGACACTTTTCGGAGCGTAAACTCCTTTTCTTAGGGAAGAATTCTGACGGTACCTAAGGAATAAGCACCGGCTAACTCCGTGCCAGCAGCCGCGGTAATACGGAGGGTGCAAGCGTTACTCGGAATCACTGGGCGTAAAGGGCGCGTAGGCGGATTATCAAGTCTCTTGTGAAATCTAATGGCTCAACCATTAAACTGCTTGGGAAACTGATAATCTAGAGTGAGGGAGAGGCAGATGGAATTGGTGGTGTAGGGGTAAAATCCGTAGATATCACCAAGAATACCCATTGCGAAGGCGATCTGCTGGAACTTAACTGACGCTAAGGCGCGAAAGCGTGGGGAGCAAACAGGATTAGATACCCTGGTAGTCCACGCCCTAAACGATGTACACTAGTTGTTGGGATGCTAGTCATCTCAGTAATGCAGCTAACGCATTAAGTGTACCGCCTGGGGAGTACGGTCGCAAGATTAAAACTCAAAGGAATAGACGGGGACCCGCACAAGCGGTGGAGCATGTGGTTTAATTCGAAGATACGCGAAGAACCTTACCTGGGCTTGATATCCTAAGAACCTTATAGAGATATGAGGGTGCTAGCTTGCTAGAACTTAGAGACAGGTGCTGCACGGCTGTCGTCAGCTCGTGTCGTGAGATGTTGGGTTAAGTCCCGCAACGAGCGCAACCCACGTATTTAGTTGCTAACGGTTAGGCCGAGCACTCTAAATAGACTGCCTTCGTAAGGAGGAGGAAGGTGTGGACGACGTCAAGTCATCATGGCCCTTATGCCCAGGGCGACACACGTGCTACAATGGCATATACAATGAGACGCAATATCGCAAGGTGGAGCAAATCTATAAAATATGTCCCAGTTCGGATTGTTCTCTGCAACTCGAGAGCATGAAGCCGGAATCGCTAGTAATCGTAGATCAGCCATGCTACGGTGAATACGTTCCCGGGTCTTGTACTCACCGCCCGTCACACCATGGGAGTTGATTTCACTCGAAGCCGGAATACTAAACTAGTTACCGTCCACAGTGGAATCAGCGACTGGGGTGAAGTCGTAACAAGGTAACCGTAGGAGAACCTGCGGTTGGATCACCTCCTTTCTAGAGTACAAACTGATAAGTCTCACAACTATCAGTTCATATAAACTCAATCATCCTTGTTTAGATTTCAAAGATTGATGAAAAGCTAATTTTGGGGAATTAGCTCAGCTGGGAGAGCGCCTGCTTTGCACGCAGGAGGTCAGCGGTTCGATCCCGCTATTCTCCACCATGATAAGGGCCTATAGCTCAGCTGGTTAGAGTGCACCCCTGATAAGGGTGAGGTCACAAGTTCAAGTCTTGTTAGGCCCACCATAAAAAGATTTGTTTATCAATGATGATAAAAGTTTTAAAACTTAAAATAAGTATATATTTATCTAGTTAAGATATTGAATTTTATTTAATAGTTGTCCTATAAAAATTAAGTTTAATTATTTAAATATTATTTTTAATTCTAATATACACTTATTTTAGGTTTTAAGACCTAAAATAAATAAATACTTATTCAATAGAGTTTTTATTTAACGTTATTTAAATTATTATTGTTAAGAGTCACAAGCAAGTTTTAATAAAAACAATTTTACAGGACTTGTTAAAGAATAATGCTGAACTATCTTTTCTTTAAATTATTAAAGATAAGTTTTAAACTCACGACTTATATTTATTTATAAGTGTTTAAATGCTTTCCGTCTTAAGATAGTAAAGTTTTATTGTAAAAGCTTTAACAAGGAAGTGATGCGTTTTAGAATGAATCTAATAAAAGGTAAGCTATTAAGAGCGAATGGTGGATGCCTTGGCTGGTAAAGGCGATGAAGGACGTACTAGACTGCGATAAGCTACGGGGAGCTGTCAAGAAGCTTTGATCCGTAGATTTCCGAATGGGGCAACCTAATATATAGAGATATATATTACCATAAATGGAGCGAACGTAGGGAATTGAAACATCTTAGTACCTACAGGAAAAGAAATCAATAGAGATTGCGTCAGTAGCGGCGAGCGAAAGCGCAAGAGGGCAAACCCAGTGCTTGCACTGGGGGTTGTAGGACTGCAATGTGCAATAAGTGAGGTTAGTAGAACACTCTGGAAAGTGTAGCCATAGAGGGTGATAGTCCCGTATACGAAAACCAAACTTTAGCTAGCAGTATCCTGAGTAGGGCGGGACACGAGGAATCCTGTCTGAATCTGGGTCGACCACGATCCAACCCTAAATACTACTACCAGACCGATAGTGCACAAGTACCGTGAGGGAAAGGTGAAAAGAACTGAGGTGATCAGAGTGAAATAGAACCTGAAACCATTTGCTTACAATCATTCAGAGCACTATGTAGCAATACAGTGTGATGGACTGCCTTTTGCATAATGAGCCTGCGAGTTGTGGTGTCTGGCAAGGTTAAGCACACGCGAAGCCGTAGCGAAAGCGAGTCTGAATAGGGCGATTAAGTCAGATGCTGCAGACCCGAAACGAAGTGATCTATCCATGAGCAAGTTGAAGCTAGTGTAAGAGCTAGTGGAGGACTGAACCCATAGGCGTTGAAAAGCCCCGGGATGACTTGTGGATAGGGGTGAAAGGCCAATCAAACTTCGTGATAGCTGGTTCTCTCCGAAATATATTTAGGTATAGCGTTGTGTCGTAACATAAGGGGGTAGAGCACTGAATGGGCTAGGGCATACACCAATGTACCAAACCCTATCAAACTCCGAATACCTTATGTGTAATCACAGCAGTCAGGCGGCGAGTGATAAAATCCGTCGTCAAGAGGGAAACAACCCAGACTACCAGCTAAGGTCCCTAAATCTTACTTAAGTGGAAAACGATGTGAAGTTACTTAAACAACCAGGAGGTTGGCTTAGAAGCAGCCATCCTTTAAAGAAAGCGTAATAGCTCACTGGTCTAGTGATTTTGCGCGGAAAATATAACGGGGCTAAAGTAAGTACCGAAGCTGTAGACTTAGTTTTACTAAGTGGTAGGAGAGCGTTCTATTTGCGTCGAAGGTATACCGGTAAGGAGTGCTGGAGCGAATAGAAGTGAGCATGCAGGCATGAGTAGCGATAATTAATGTGAGAATCATTAACGCCGTAAACCCAAGGTTTCCTACGCGATGCTCGTCATCGTAGGGTTAGTCGGGTCCTAAGTCAAGTCCGAAAGGGGTAGACGATGGCAAATTGGTTAATATTCCAATACCAACATTAGTGTGCGATGGAAGGACGCTTAGAGCTAAGCAAGCTAGCGGATGGAAGTGCTAGTCTAAGGTTGTAGGAGCTTATATAGGCAAATCCGTATAAGAATACTCCGAGAACTGAAAGGCTCTTCAAAATCTTCGGATAGCGAGGAGAATTGCTGATGCTGTCGAGCCAAGAAAAGTTTCTAAGTTTAGCTAATGTTGCCCGTACCGTAAACCGACACAGGTGGGTGGGATGAGTATTCTAAGGCGCGTGGAAGAACTCTCTTTAAGGAACTCTGCAAAATAGCACCGTATCTTCGGTATAAGGTGTGGTTCGCTTCGTACTAGGATTTACTCCGAAAGCGAAGAAACTTACAACAAAGAGTCCCTCCCGACTGTTTACCAAAAACACAGCACTCTGCTAACTCGCAAGAGGATGTATAGGGTGTGACGCCTGCCCGGTGCTCGAAGGTTAATTGATGGGGTTAGCATTAGCGAAGCTCTTGATCGAAGCCCGAGTAAACGGCGGCCGTAACTATAACGGTCCTAAGGTAGCGAAATTCCTTGTCGGTTAAATACCGACCTGCATGAATGGCGTAACGAGATGGGAGCTGTCTCAAAGAGGGATCCAGTGAAATTGTAGTGGAGGTGAAAATTCCTCCTACCCGCGGCAAGACGGAAAGACCCCGTGGACCTTTACTACAGCTTGACACTGCTATTTGGATAAGAATGTGCAGGATAGGTGGGAGGCTTTGATTAATAGACGCCAGTTTATTATGAGCCGTTGTTGAGATACCACTCTTTCTTATTTGGGTAGCTAACCAGCTTGAGTTATCCTCAAGTGGGACAATGTCTGGTGGGTAGTTTGACTGGGGCGGTCGCCTCCCAAATAATAACGGAGGCTTACAAAGGTTGGCTCAGAACGGTTGGAAATCGTTCGTAGAGTATAAAGGTATAAGCCAGCTTAACTGCAAGACATACAAGTCAAGCAGAGACGAAAGTCGGTCTTAGTGATCCGGTGGTTCTGTGTGGAAGGGCCATCGCTCAAAGGATAAAAGGTACCCCGGGGATAACAGGCTGATCTCCCCCAAGAGCTCACATCGACGGGGAGGTTTGGCACCTCGATGTCGGCTCATCGCATCCTGGGGCTGGAGCAGGTCCCAAGGGTATGGCTGTTCGCCATTTAAAGCGGTACGCGAGCTGGGTTCAGAACGTCGTGAGACAGTTCGGTCCCTATCTGCCGTGGGCGTAAGAAGATTGAAGAGATTTGACCCTAGTACGAGAGGACCGGGTTGAACAAACCACTGGTGTAGCTGTTGTTCTGCCAAGAGCATCGCAGCGTAGCTAAGTTTGGAACGGATAAACGCTGAAAGCATCTAAGCGTGAAGCCAACTCTAAGATGAATCTTCTCTAAGCTCTCTAGAAGACTACTAGTTTGATAGGCTGGGTGTGTAATGGATGAAAGTCTTTTAGCTGACCAGTACTAATAGAGCGTTTGGCTTATCTTATAAAGCATCACTTCCTTGTTAAGGTTTTTTATAATCTTAAAAGAAAATGTTTTTTTAAACTTGCTCTTAACATTGTTTTTTAAGTATTCTTAGTTTAGAATATTTAAATAACAATGTCCGTGATTATACAGATGTGGAGACGCCTTGTCCCATCCCGAACCAAGAAGCTAAGCACATCGTGGGTGATGATACTACGCCTTACTGGCAGGGGGAAAGTAGCTCATTGCGGACTTGTTAATTCTTCTACTACTTATTTTAGCTTATTGATATTTTTATTAAAGCAAAATGATATTATAATAAGAAATGAATTTAATCTCTTATTGAGTAAAGCTTTTTTATGATTTATAAGTTTATATTCTAGGTATTTTTTAAGATTAGTTTATTAGCAAGATATATTGAAATTGTTTTTATATAAGTGGGTTTTTGTTTTTAGAGTATAAAAGCTATGATTTATTAGTAACTTAGAATAGTATAAATTTATTTATTATATTTTTTTTACAATAGTTTTATAAAGATGTGTTAAATCTTCTATTTTAAGTTTTATGTTTAATTCTATTAGTTCTTCTTGAAATATAGGTGTGTTAAAAGCAGTAATCCCACCAAGTTTTATGAAAACTTTGTACAAGACTATTATCTTTGAAATCATGAGAAAATTTCCAAGGTTTTATATCAGTATTATAATGTATTATTTTTAAATTTGATAATGCATATTCATGTTGTTTTCTTGTGTATCTAATCATATAATTTTCATCTTCACATTTGAAGGTTACATTTTGCATTAGGGAAAATCTTACAAAATTCCATTCTAATGGTAATAAATAAATTTTATCTTTAAATATAATGTTTAATATATCTTGATCGCAAAAGATAGGATCGTATAATTTTAAAAATTCTAAAGCTTGTTTTTTTATATTTGCTTTTTTCCATTCTTTTAGGTTAAGTAATAAAAAACCAGTGTTAAAATGATAATTTGGATTTAATTTTATATTTTCTTCATTATTTTTAGCTTGAATTATATGGTTTAGCATATATATAGAATCAAGAACACAAGCACCAAATTTATCTTTTAGATCAAGTGAAAAAAGTTCGCTAATATCGTCAACAACCAACATATCAACATCAAGATATAAGCATACATCAGCATTAATGAATTTATCTATATAAAATCTTAAATATGTTGGATGATTTTTATTGTTTTCAAAACCCCAAGCTCTAGCATTTTGAAATTCGTTATTTTTTACTTTATGTATACTAATTTTACATGGGATAATTTTATTTAATTCTTGCTCACAAAATAGTTAATTTTATTTAAATCATTTTTTGGATATAAAATCACTTGTTATATGAAAAATAATTTTATTATTTAGTATTTTTTCTTTACTTATGTTTTTTACTATACTATGAATTAAAACAGATAAATATTTTATATAATTGTCATCACAACAAAAGATTATATTTAACATTTTTACCTTTATTTCTTTTAAAAATTAAACTATATTCTTATTAATACAGTTTAAAATTAGAATTTGTGTAAATTTACTATAATTTTAAATGGTTTTAGAAAGATTAATTGCATGTCTTGATACTGGTAATGTTTTTTTAAGTGGAGGTGCTGGTGTTGGTAAAACGCATCTTGTTTTAGAATTGATAAAGTTTTATAGATCTAAGGGAAAAGTAGTAATAGTTTTAGGATCAACTGCTATTAGTGCTTATGCATTGGGAGGTATTACTCTACATAGTTTTTTTGCATTTAAAAGATGTCAAAATTACAACGAACTTTATTATGAAGATAGAAAACAAAAAGATAAATTAGATAAATTGAGACGAATTTTAAAACAATGTGATTTATTAATCATTGATGAAATCTCTATGGTAAGTTCTTGGCATATGGAAATGATTTATTATAGATTAAATTATTTTGAATTTAATGGTAAATTATTATTAGTTGGAGATTTTTTTCAACTTCCTCCAGTGATAAACAAAAATTATTCTCAATCTTTATTTCAAGATAGCTATTACGCTTTTTCATCTCATATATGGCAAGAATTTAAATTGCAATATGCAAAATTATCATTTCCAAAAAGAACTGATGATAAAAAATTTTATGAATATTTATTTCATATAAGAATTGGGGAGATAGATTTTGAAACAATAAATTATTTTAAAATGATGTTAATAAATAAAAATAAGCTAATGTCTTATGAAGATGAGTATACATTACTGTGTGCAACAAATAAAAAAACAAATTATATAAATGAAAGAAAATTAAAAATTTTAAATACAAGTGAAATAATATTTGATGCAAAATATGAAAAAATTGATTTAAGTTTAGATGATAAAACTTTAAATCAATGGATTGAAGGATTAAATTCAATGTTTCATTTGAAGGTTAAAATAGGTGCTAAAATTATTTTTTGTGTAAATAATAAAGAAGAAGGATACTTTAATGGAGAACAAGGAAAAATTATAGATTTTATATATGAAGATAATGAATGTTTAATTCTTATAGAAAAAAATAATGAAGATATTATTAAATTAAGACCTTATGAGTACACTTTTGAAGATTATATTATAAAAGATAATGAAAAAATTGAAGTGAGTATAAAGGCCAAATTTATACAATATCCTATAAAATTAGCTTATGCTATAACTATACATAAGTCTCAAGGAATGAGTATAGATAAATTGATATGTGATATTGATGGAATTTTTGAAAAAGGACAATTGTATGTGTGTTTATCAAGAGCAATTAATCCTAAAAATTTAAAGATTACTTACAATCATCAACTTCCTTTTGAAGATTATTTTTTAAAGGCTTTAAAATATGATAAAAATGTAAAAAGGTTTTATCAAGAGCAAAAATTTGTTGATTTAGAAAAAGGATTATAAAATGAAAATATTTATTTTGTGTATTTTTGCCGTGTTGTATTCTGTAGCAGATACTATAAGCATTGAGAAATTTAAGACAGATTTATATTCAAAAACAGGAAGTAATATTTTAAAAAAAATAGAATTAGATTTGGAATTTGAAGGTAATAAACTAGAGGAAAATAAAATCAAAGATGCTTTAAATACTATTATTTCAAGTTACTTTTATGAAGATTTGTTTACAGAGGTTGGAAAGAATAATTTCAAAGAAACTTTATTAAAATTTAGCAACAAAAAGTATAAAACACAAATAGAATATATTTATATTATCAGAGTTAATTCTATAAAAGAATTTGATATGGAAGAATTAAAAAAAATTCTAAAAGATAATCTTAAATTAGATGAAGAAGCTAGTGATTTTCAAGAATTACCGCTTCAGCAAAAAAATATAAGGCAAGATGTAAATGAAACTAAGATGAATGATATCAATTTAAGCAATGATAAGAATACTAGTGTTAACAAAGAAGCAAATGTAAGCAAAGAAGCTATGGATATGATTTTAAAAACTATGGAAGATGCACAAAAACAAATGCTCTTGCCACATAAAAATGAGGAATTATTTTAATTATTTACTATATCGTAGTGGTTTGGAATTTTTGGTATAAATTTTTTTTCATCTATTTTTTCATCTATTTTTTGATTAAAGAGATAGATTGCAACAGAATTTTGCAGTTCGTCTGTATAAGAAATATTTGAAATTTTATTATTCTTAAAATTAATCTTATATTTTACATTTTCATAATTTGCTTCGTATGTTTCTTCAGTGATTTTTTTGGCTTTTTTAAAAATTTGTTGAAGATTTGGTAAATTTTGAATTTTTGTGAAAATTACTTGTTCTAATTGAGGCTCAATAATTGTTATTTCATGTTGATTAATATAAATTTGTTTGGAATTAGGATAAATATAATTCCAAAATGCTTTATTTTGAGAAATAATAAAATTTCCTTTGTATTCTATAGAAGAATTGTTATTGTATACTTTTTGTATGAAATCACTGCTAAAATTTTTGAAATTAATATCAAAAGCTAAAAGTTGTGAGAAGATAAAAATAAGTACGAATAAATATTTCATATATAGACCTTTTATATTTTTTTAATTGTACAAAATTTATACAAACAAAGGATTTTTATATAGTTCTAAAATAAAATAAGATATAATCTTAGCTCATAATTTTAAGCAAAGGCAAGAAATGTTTTTTAATGTATTTAAAGCAATATTTGGGACAAAAAATGATAGAGAAATAAAAAAATACCTAAAAAGAGTATCTCAGATTAATGCTTTAGAAGCAAAATATCAACAATTAAACGATGAAGAAATAAAAAAAAGTTTTGCAGATTTTCAAATTAAAGTTCAAAATAAAGAACAAACTTTAGAGCAAGTTTTAAATGATGTATTTGCTATTGTTCGAGAGGTAGGTAAAAGAACTTTAAATATGAGACATTTTGATGTACAACTAATCGGTGGTATGGTATTGCATGAAGGTAAAATTGCAGAAATGAAAACAGGAGAAGGTAAAACCTTAGTAGCAACTTTACCTGTAGTATTAAATGCTATGAATAAAAAAGGTGTGCATGTAGTTACTGTGAATGATTATTTAGCTAAAAGAGACGCAGAACAAATGAGTGCTATTTATAACTTTTTAGGTTTTAGTGTGGGAGTAATTTTGTCAGAAGATCACAGTGATGAGGCGCATAAAAAAGCATATGAATGTGATATTACTTATGGCACAAATAATGAATTTGGCTTTGATTATTTGCGAGATAATATGAAATTTTCAATTTCAGATAAAGTTCAAAGGGAGCATAATTTTGTTATAGTTGATGAAGTTGATAGTATTTTAATAGATGAAGCAAGAACTCCATTGATTATTAGTGGACCCACCAATAGAACTTTGGATGGATATATAAAAGCAAATGAGGTTGCTCGACGAATGCAAAAAGGCAAGGCAGGACTTGCCCCACAAGAATCACCAACAGGTGATTTTGTAGTAGATGAAAAAAATCGAACTATAATAATAACTGAATCTGGAATTTCAAAAGCTGAAAAGTTATTTGGAGTTGAAAATTTATACAGTTTAGATAATGCTATTTTGGCTCATCAATTAGATCAAGCTTTAAAAGCACATAATTTGTTTGAAAAAGATGTTCATTATGTTTTGAGAAATAAAGAAATCGTAATTGTTGATGAATTTACAGGTCGTTTAAGTGAAGGAAGGCGTTTTAGCGACGGATTGCATCAAGCACTTGAGGCAAAAGAAGGGGTTAAAATTCAAGAAGAAAGCCAAACTTTAGCTGATATTACGTTTCAAAATTATTTTAGAATGTATAAAAAATTAGCTGGTATGACTGGTACAGCACAAACTGAAGCGACAGAATTTTCTCAAATTTACAATTTGGATGTAGTTTCTATTCCTACAAATATACCAGTTGCAAGAGTAGATAAAGATGATTTAATTTATAAAACTCAAAATGAAAAATTTAAAGCAGTGATAGAGGAAATAAAAAAAGCTAATGCTAAAGGACAGCCTGTATTGGTAGGTACAGCAAGTATTGAAAGAAGTGAGGTATTTCACGATATGCTTGTAAAAGAACGCATAGCCCATCATGTACTTAATGCTAAAAATCATGAACAAGAGGCTTTGATTATACAAGATGCAGGAAAAAAAGGTGCTGTAACTATAGCTACAAATATGGCTGGACGTGGGGTTGATATAAAAATTAACGATGAAGTAAGAGCTTTAGGAGGGCTTTATATTATAGGAACAGAGCGTCACGAAAGCAGAAGAATAGATAATCAATTACGTGGTCGTTCGGGTCGTCAGGGCGATCCTGGTATTAGTAGATTTTATTTGAGTTTGGAAGATAACTTATTAAGGATATTTGGTGGTGATCGTATTAAAAACATTATGGATCGATTAGGTATAGAAGAAGGCGAACATATAGAAAGTCGTATCGTCACAAGAGCTGTTGAAAATGCTCAAAAAAAAGTTGAAAGTTTACATTTTGAAAGTCGAAAGCATTTGCTTGAATATGATGATGTAGCAAACGAACAAAGAAAAACTATATATAATTATAGGAATGAGTTATTAGATGAAAATTTCAATATTCAGAGTAAAATTCTTAAAAATATTAGTGAATATTGTGGTTATATTATAAGTCAAATTCATGCAAATATAGAATCTGAAAATTTTTCATTTTTTGATTCTCTAAAACAAAAAATTATATATGAGTGTAATATAGAGTTAAGCGAAAATGATTTTAAAGATTTAAATGAAATTGAAAGTGAAAGTAAGCTTATTGAAATTTTAGAAAAAAGATATCAAGAAAAAATGAGTTTTATAAATGAACAAGAAGCTAGAAAAATAGAAAGAATTTTATATCTTCAAATTTTAGATAATCTTTGGAGAGAGCATTTATATCAAATGGATATCTTAAAAACTGGTATAGGGCTTAGAAGTTATAATCAAAAAGATCCATTGGTTGAATATAAAAAAGAAAGCTACAATCTCTTTATGGAGCTTGTTGAGCGTATAAAATTTGATAGCTTAAAATTACTATTTAATGTAGTATTTACCCAACACAATGCTCAAGAATTAGAAGAAAAAGCTCATGATGCTAATGAAAAATTAATAGCCAATACTACAGAAAATGGTGTAGATGAAGAAGGGAAGGCGCAAATTCATAAAGTACCTAGAAATTCTCCTTGTCCGTGCGGTAGTGGTAAAAAATATAAAGATTGTCATGGTAAAAGTGGTCCTAAAAAAGGGATTTTAGCTTAAGGTTTTTTTATGAATATAGTAATAGTTGAAGATGATATAAATATGAGAAAATCGCTTGAAATAGCTTTGAGCGAATATGAAGAATTTAAGATAAAATCTTATAAGTCTGCAACAGAGGCTTTAAAGAAATTAGATGATGATGTTGATTTGATTATTACAGACATTAATATGCCAGGAATTGATGGGATTGAGTTTGTTCAAGCTTGTGAAAATAAATATGATTTTATTATTATTACGGGTAATGCAACACTCAATCGTGCTATAGAGGCAGTAAGACTTGGAGTTAAAGATTTTTTAGTGAAACCTTTTGATGTTAATACCTTAGTAACAGCTATTAAAAGAGCTAAAATTATTCAAGAGAAGACATCAAAAAAAAATATAAAAAAGAATGAAAAAAAAGAAATAAATGGTAATTTTTTTGGAAATTCTAAAGCATTAAACCAGTGCTTAAATTTGGTTAATAAAGCAGCTAAGACAGATGCTAGTATGATTTTATTTGGAGAAAGTGGCGTCGGCAAAGAAGTTTTTGCTAATTATATTCATAAAAATTCATTAAGAGCCTCGAAGCCTTTTGTGGCTATTAATATGGCAGCTATTCCATCAAATTTAATAGAAAGTGAGTTGTTTGGTTTTGAAAAAGGTGCTTTTACAGACGCTAATAATACAAAGATCGGACTTTTTGAATTAGCTAACGAAGGAACTTTATTTTTAGATGAAATTGGTGAAATGCCTTATGAAATACAAGCAAAATTATTAAGAGCAATTCAAGAAAAAGAAATCACTAGATTAGGTGGAACAAAAAGTGTAAAAATAGATATTAGAATCATTAGCGCAACAAATGCAAATATAGAAGAAAAAATTAAGAATAATGAATTTAGACAGGATTTGTATTATAGGTTAAACACTATTCCAATTAATATTCCGCCACTTAGACATAGACAAGATGAAATTTTGCAAATAGCAGAAAAAGTTTTAAATGATACTTGCAAAGAATATAATTTTTCAGAAAAAAGATTAAGTATAGAAGCGCAAAATGCATTACTTGCTTATGATTTTCCTGGAAATATAAGAGAATTAATTTCTATCATACAAAGAGCTTGTATTTTAAGTGAAGGTGATGAAATTAGTTCTTGTGATTTATTTTTAGAAAGCAGAAAAGTTAAAAATATTAGCAATCTTGAAAAAGATTTACTTTTAGAAGCTTTAAGAAATTCAAATAATATTATTAGCGATGCAGCAGAATCAATAGGAATGAGTGAAAAAAAATTTCATGAAAAAATGAAACAATACAATATTACTTGAGGAAGGTTACATGAAAAAAATAGCAATAGTTGGCGCAACTGGTGCAGTTGGTGAGGAAATTTTAAATGTTTTAGATGAGTTGGATTTTCCTGTTGAAAGTATTTTGCCATTGGCTAGTGCTAAAAGTGTAGGCATGAGTATAGAATTTAGGGGAAAAACCTATAAAATTCAAGAATTAACAGAAAAAGTTTTTAAAGAAAATCCTGTAGATATAGCTTTTTTTAGTGCAGGTGGAAATATTAGTGAAAAATATGCTAAATATGCAGTTGAGTGCGGTGCTGTTGTTATAGATAATACAAGTCACTTTAGGATGGATAAAGATGTTCCTTTAGTTGTGCCAGAATGTAATAGTGAAGATATTAAAGATTGGGAAAAAACAGGAATTATAGCAAATCCAAATTGTTCAACCATTCAGATGGTTCATATTTTAAAGCCACTTGATGATATTTTTAATTTACAAAGAGTAGATGTTAGTACATATCAGGCCGCTAGCGGAGCGGGAAAAGAAGGCATGGAAGAGTTAGTTGAAGGTATGCAAAGTTTTTTTGCTTTTAAGCTTGAAGATTTTGAAGCTAAAATTTTTCCCTATACTTTGGCTTTGAATTTGATTCCTCAAATTGATGTATTTACTGAAAATGGTTATACAAAAGAGGAATTAAAAATGGTTAATGAAACTCAAAAAATATTACATAAAAATATTGAAATTTCAGCAACTTGTGTGAGAGTTCCAGTACTTAGAAGTCACAGCGAAGCTATTACTATGCAATTTGAAAAAGATGTGGATATTCTTAAGGTTAAGGAAATTTTATCAAAAGCTCCAAGTGTTGTAGTGGTTGATGATATAGAGAATAAAAAATATCCTATGCCTCTTTTTGCTAGTGATACTAATGAAACTTATGTTGGGAGAATTAGAGGTGACATTAATCGTAAAAATATTTTACATTTATGGTGTGTTGCTGATCAAATTCGTGTAGGTGCTGCAACTAATGCAGTGCGTATTGCAAAAAAATGGTTGGAATTGGTTTAAAAGGAAATAAATGTTGGAAAAATTTTTTGAAAATTTATTAGTTAAAAGTCGTTTAGTTACTATTTTACCTGTTATTTTTGGACTTATTGGAGCTTTTGTTTTATTTTTTATTGCAAGTTATGATGTGATAAAAGTTTTAAGATATGTATTTGGTTATTTTATGTTTTCTAATTCATCGGTTGATTTACATGAAGATATTGTAGGATTAATTATCGGAGCTGTAGATTTATACTTGATGGCTTTGGTTTTATTTATTTTTTCTTTTGGAATTTATGAACTTTTTATCAGCGAGATAGAAGATTTTAAACAAACCAAGCAATCTAAAGTTTTAGAGGTGCATAGTTTAGATCAACTAAAAGATAAACTTGCAAAAGTTATCATTATGGTTTTAATAGTGAATTTTTTTCAAAGAATTTTACAAATGCAGTTTAATACGGTTTTAGACATGTCTTATCTTGCGGGATCTATTTTAGCACTTTGTGTCGGATTGTATTTTTTACATAAAAGTTAATTACTAAGGAAAAGTAAATGATTTTTATTGATGCATGTTTTAAAAAACAAACTCCTTACACTCCAGTTTGGATGATGAGACAAGCGGGAAGATATTTACCTGAATATATGAAAGTTAGATCTCAAGCTGGTGATTTTTTATCTTTATGTAAAGATTATAAAAAAGCAAGCGAAGTAAGCTTGCAGCCGGTTGATATTTTAGGAGTGGATGCAGCTATTATTTTTTCTGATATATTAGTTGTTCCTTTGGAAATGGGTATGGAACTTAAATTTGAAAAAGGAGAGGGGCCTGTCTTTTTAAATCCCATTAAAGATGATAGAGATTTAGACGCTTTAGATATAGATAAAGGTGTGAAAAATCTTAATTATGTTTATGATGCTTTAAAATTAACTAGAGAGCAACTTTCTACTGATAAAGCTTTGATAGGTTTTTGTGGAAGCCCATGGACCATAGCTACTTATATGATAGAAGGTGGCGGAAGTAAAAATTATGCAAAAAGCAAAAAAATTCTTTATCAAGATCCAGAATTTTTACATAGAATTTTATCTAAACTAACTCAAGTTTTAAAATTATATTTAGAAGAACAGATTAAATCTGGGGCTAATGCTATACAAATTTTTGATAGTTGGGCAAGTGCTTTAGAAAAAGATGCTTTTTTTAAATTTTCTTTTAAATATATGTTAGAAATTTCAGATTATATTAAAAATAAATATCCTCAAATACCTATCATCATATTTCCTAAAGGTATTAGTGGATTTTTAGATGAAATTGATGGTAATTTTGATGTTTTTGGGGTAGATTGGAGTACACCTTTAAAATTAGCAAAGGAAAAATTATCTTATAAATATACATTGCAAGGAAATATGGAACCATGTAGACTGTATGATAAAAGTTCTATAAAAACTGGAATAGAGAATATGTTGGATATTATGCAAAATACACCTTATATTGTTAATCTTGGTCATGGAATTTTGCCTGATATTCCGGTTGAAAATGCTAAATATTTCATTAGGTTGGTTCAGGAGAGTTCAAAGAGGTGAGTAATATTGTTTTTGGTCCGATAAATTCAAGAAGATTTGGCTCTTCTTTGGGTATTGATTTAAGTCCAGACAAAAAACAATGTAATTTTGATTGTGTGTATTGTGAATTAAAAGCTTCTAAACCTCAAAAAGAATCTTTGATATACCCTAGTGTTGATGAAGTTGTAAATGAGGTACAAAAAGCTTTAGCTGGTCAAATGCAATTTGAATTTTTGACTTTGACTGCAAATGGTGAACCCAGCTTATATCCTTTTTTATATGAACTTACAAATGAGCTTAACAAAATTAAAAAAAATAAAAAACTTCTGATACTTAGTAATGGAAGTGCTGTTTTGAATTTAAAAAGTTATAATGCTTTACTTAATATTGACATAGTTAAATTTAGTCTTGATAGTGCTATAGAAAAAACATTTTATAAAATAGATAGAGCGTTAAAAGAAATTTCTTTAGATAATATGATTAAGCATATGATAAAATTTAGTAAAGATTTTAAGGGTGATTTAATTATGGAAACTTTGATCGTTGAAGGTTTAAACGATAAAGAATATGAAATGATAGCATTAGATGAAGTCTTTTCTCAAATTAAACCATTAAGAGTTGATTTTAGTACTATAGATCGTCCACCTGCGTATCCTGTAAAGCCCATAACGTTTGAAAGATTATATGAGCTTAGTTTGTTAATTCATAGCGTTCCTGTTGTTTTGGCAAAGCATACTTACAATAATAATAAAATTGATTTTACTAAAGATGAGCTTTTGAAGATGTTAAAATTGCGCGCTCAAAGTGAATTTGATATAGAAAATAGATTTAGTCAATATAGCAAGAATAATCTAGAAGATTTAATTAAAAAACAAAAAATTGAGTTGATAGATTTAGCTGGAATAAAATTTTATAAAAATACTTGACAAATATATTTTTTTTCTATAAAATACCATTTCTTTTTTAAATATTCCGGATTAGCTCAGCGGTAGAGTAGTCGGCTGTTAACCGATTGGTCGTAGGTTCGAATCCTACATCCGGAGCCACTTCTATTTTATGTTCCCTACTATATAGCGGTCTTTGTTTAGTTTTTTATGTCGAATGTAAAGAATTTACTTTCAAAATCATCTCTAACTTTTTCATATTGGAATATAGCAGGTTCTAAATTTTTCATTTCATGATACAATAAACCTAGCGCCAATCGAGCCTCTAAAGTCTCCTCATTTTCTAGTTTTGCAAGTTCTAAGAGTGCTATAGCTGAATTTGGATTATTTGATCCTATGGCGGAAACTGCAGCCAAAAATAAGGTTTGAGAATCTTTTATTTTATAATCATCAATAAGTATATTATAAAGTGTGTAAGCTTCTTGATATTCTTTTGCAAATATATCAACATAAGCTAATGCAAAGATTAATCCCATAGAGTTTTTATCACTCGTTGCTAGTTTTTTCTTAATATCATTTCGTACATGGTTGATTAAACCAGTAATTTGCATTAAACTTATGAAAGTATCTTTGACTATACCTGAGCCACCAAACAAAGAATTATAATCAAGTTTTGTGTTTTGAAAATAAATTTGTGCCTGCTTTGCATAAGTTTTGATATCAAGATCTATATTTTTAGCATTGAAAAATAATATATTACTGATAATATCTTTATTCAGCAGGTCTTTTAATGCTACAACAGATTGATTTCTTAGATTGATTAAGTTATTTGCATTAGAAGCGATAATAACAAACATCAATTCCAATGGACTTTTTTTATTTATTTCAAAATTATCAAGATAAGGTAGCATAGTTGCATAATCATTATACGGAATATGGAGTAAATATTTATAGATATTAGTATTTTGATCAATATTATTATCTGCTTGTAAATTCTCTATGACTTCATTTTGAAATTTACTATAATCTTTTTTTATTAAATCCATGCAAAAAATAGCAAAAATCCCAGCTAAATGATTTTTTGGGTTTAAATGATAGGCCGTTGAAAAATGATTAGCTGCATTATTATAATCTTGCAATTGAGCATAAGTTAGTGCAAGATTATAATGTATTACATCGTGTGAATGATAATTCTGACTTAATTTTTGAAGTTTTTGGTTTGCTTCTCTTAAATGAAAATTAAAAGCTAAATTAATTGCTTGTGAAAGCTGCATATTTATTCCAGATAAAGTTTTACTTTGAGTAAGCAAATTATCTTCATATTGATAAGCTTGTATGAAATTACCTAAATCTGCTTTAGTTATTAATTCCATGCTTTGCTTAACATCAAATACTCTATAAGGAGCAAAGTAAAAAAGTAAATCATAAATTTGTTGTTTTCCGCTAATGAGTTTTTTTGCAAAATTTTGTTGTGCAATATCAATGCTATAAAGATTTTTTTTCAATCTAGTTTTAATTCCGTAGTACTTAGAGCCCACATCTTTATCTTTTGCAAATAATCTTTTAAAAATTTGAGCACTTTTATCATATTGTCCTGTTTTGAGTTCTACTAAAGCTAAGGCTATAGTACTTCTTAAATATTGAGAGTCAATTTTTGTAGCTTTATTGAGATATTCTTTAGCTTTGGTGTATTCTCCAATTTTAGCATATAAAAGACCTAATGGTAAACTCGCTTCATAATTTTCTTGCTTGTGTAAAAAATTAATAGCATCTCTATTTGCTTCCAAAACAGAATAAATTTTTGCTCCAAGATATAGTGATTCATCTGTGTAATCAGCTAGATTATTAGAATGAACAAACATTTGCAAAGCCTCAGGATAAAGACTTTGATAATAATTTATTAATCCTAGATAATAATTATATAGTATTGAATTTGAATTTTGTGGCAAATGAACTTTGGCTAAATCTAAATAATAATTGAATTTTTCTTTGTCTTTGAGATAAAAATAACATACTGCAATATTAATTGCCGCAGCAACTTTATGCTCTTCTAATTCTAAAGATTGTTTGAAATTCATTATAGCTTTTGCATAATCTTGTTGTTTCATTTGAACCACTCCAAGATTGTAGCTTGATAAAGATTCATTAAAAATATTAATATTATCATAGAGCTCTAAAGCTTTTTTGACATCACCTTTTTCATACAATACATTAGCTTTTTGTATAATTGCATCAAGTGTAGTTTGTTTTATTTTTGTAATTTCCATAGATGAATTATCTTCTTGTAATGTTTCATTCATGGAAATTTCAGTTTTATCTTTTTTAAATACCATAAGCAGAATCAACACTATTAACAATATCAATACAAGTGTGCCAAGAGCTGAAATTATAATAAGAAATTTTTTATCAAAAAATTTTACTTTCTCTTCTTTTTGAGCTTCTTGTGGTTGCTCTTCCACTTTTTGGAATGTATTTTCTTCTTCTAGTTCTGGTGGAATGGTACCTGGTGGAATGGTAAGTTCTAAATTTTCTTCTTTATCAAGATTTTCTTGTTCATCTTGTTCTTTTAGTGTTACTTCTTCAGCCATTTTTCATTCTTAAAAATATTTTCTTAATACATCAGGTATGATTATTTTGCCATCTTTTTCTTGATAATTTTCCATTATTGCAACCAAAGTTCTTCCTACTGCGAGTGATGAGCCATTAAGAGTATGAACTAGCTCATTTTTGCCTTTGTCATTTTTATAACGGATCTTAGCTCTTCTTGCTTGAAAATCTCTACAATTTGATACAGATGAAATTTCTCTATATTTATTTTGCGAAGGTATCCAAACTTCTAAATCAATAGTTTTTGCTGCGCTAAATCCCAAATCTCCAGTGCAAAGCATTAAATGTCTATGAGCAAGTCCTAAAGAACTCAATAAATCACTAGCACAATTTACCATTTCTTCAAATATCATATCACTTTGTTCAGGTTTTGCAATACACACAAGCTCCACTTTTTCAAATTGATGTTGTCGTATTATACCTCTTGTGTCGCGACCTGCGCTACCAGCTTCTTGTCTAAAACAAGCACTGTAGCAAGTCATCTTTAAAGGTAGAGATTCACTAGTTAAGATTTCATTTGAATAAAGGTTTGTTACAGGAATTTCAGAGGTTGATATAAGATATAAATCATCATTTTCAACCTTGTACATATCATCTTTAAATTTAGGAAGTTGTCCGGTGCCATACATTGTGTTGCTATTAACTAAAAATGGAACATTTACAAGTTCAAACCCTTTACTTCTATTAAAATCTATCATATAATTTATTAAAGCCCTGTTTAATAGAGCTCCTTCGTTTTTTAATACACAAAAGCGACTTTGGGAGATTTTAACGCCTCTTACAAAATCAAGCCAATCTAATTTTTCTCCTAATTCATGATGCTCTTTGATTTCGAAGTCAAATTGAGGAGGTGTTAAAACTTTCTTTAATTCAATATTTTTATCTTCATCTTTTCCATAAGGCACACATTCATCAGGTATATTTGGAATTGCCGAAGAGATTTTCTCTAAATTTTCTTCTAGTTGCAAAACTATTTTTGATTGATTGTTGATTTTTTCTTTATTTTTGCTTAATTGATTTTTTAAAGCTTCCTTGTCATCGGTATTTGCTAATTCTTTGCTAAATTTATTTTGAAAAGCTTGAAACTCTTCCAAAATTGCTTTTTCTTTTTTTAAAGTAATAAATAATTCACTTAGTTGTTTTAATAAGTTTTCATCTATTTTTTTTGCTTTTAATTTTTGTGAAATTTCTTCAAAGTTATTTTGTAAAAGTTTAAGATCTAGCATTTTGACTCCTTAATTATAAACCAATTTTAGCATAAATTTTTTCCATTGTTTTTTGCGCTGTTTTCCTAGCTTTTTGTGCACCAAATTCTAAAATTTCTTTAATTTTAGAAGGATTTTCGATTAAATTTTCATATTCGTTTTTTGCGTAAGCAAAATGATCATTAATAAGATCGTTTAGATATAATTTAAAGTGCCCGTATCCTTCGCCACCTTTTTTGTATCTTTCTTGCAAATTCTCTTGTTGTGTTTTATCTAAAAAAAGTTTTGCTATGTTGTAGATATTACAAGTGCTAAATTCTTTAGGGTCTTCTAAAGCTATGCTATCGGTTACAATGGAAGAAATTTGTTTTTTTAAAACTTTCTGAGAAGTAAAAATATCTATAGTATTTTTATAAGATTTGCTCATTTTAGAACCATCTGTTCCAGGTACTACAGCCACTTCTTCATTGATTTTAGCTTTTGGAAGAGTAAAAACTTCACCCCATTCATTGTTTACCTTTAAGGCTATATCTCTTGCAATTTCAACATGTTGAATTTGATCTTTACCTACTGGAACAATTTGTGCATCAAAGAGTAAGATATCAGCAGCCATTAAAACAGGGTAAGAAAAAAGACCATGGTTTGAATTTAAACCTTTTGCGATCTTGTCTTTATATGAATGTGCTCTTTCTAAAAGTCCCATAGGGGTAAATTGAGATAAAATCCAATAAAGTTCTAGTACTTCTTTAATGTCACTTTGCAACCAAAAAATACTTTTTTGTGGATCAATTCCTAGGCTTAAAAAGGCTGCTGCTGCTTTTAGTGAATTTTGCTGAAGCACTTCTCCATTTTGATTTGAAGTCATTGCGTGATAATTTGCTATAAACATATACATTTGATTTTCTTCTTGCATGTTTAACATCTGCTTTATAGAGCCAAAATAATTTCCTATGTGTAAATCTCCACTAGGCTGCAATCCTGTTATAACTTTCATTTTACCTCTTTGTGTATTTGTGAAATGATATCTTCAACTTCTTTGTTTTCAATATCAATAATTAAATCTGCTTTTTTTTCATATTTTTGTATTCGTTGATCGAAAAGTATTTTTGCGTTTGCTAAATTTGAAAGCAGAGGTCTTGTATGAATTTGTGTTTTATCAAGTCTTTTTATAATAAATTCAAAAGTAGATTTCAGATAAATAACAACTCCAATTTCGTTGATTTTTTTCTGTTTTATAAATCCACCACCACTTGCAATAGAGGAATTTTTAATATGTTGTAAAAAATGAAGTATTTTTTTTTCTTCATTTCTAAAAAAAGATTCCCCATATGTGGAAAATATTTCATGCACTTCAAGGTTAAATTTATTTTTTATCAATTCATCTGTATCAATAAAAAATTTATCATATCGTTGTGCATAAGCTCGTGCAATTGTAGTTTTTCCACAACCCATGAAACCTACAAAAAGGAAATTATCCTTCTTGTTCATTTTTGCTGCCTTTTTTTCTTGAAGCTAAAATTAAAGGTACACCTTCGAAATTAAATTTCTTTCTTATTTGATTTTGCAAATAACGTTTGTAAGAAAAGTGTAAGGCTTTTGGGCGATTCATAATTAAAGCTATTTTTGGTGGTGCGATGTCATATTGAACCGCATAATAAATTTTAACTAATTTACCATAATCATGCGGTAGAGGATGAGCTTTTGTAGCTTCCTCTACTAAGGTATTTAATTTTGCAGTTGGAATTTTTTGAGTGAAATTTTCAAAAACTTCTAAAATTTTATCTAAAAGCACATGAATTCTTTTACCGCTTAATGCAGATACACTAATTACTGGAGCATAAGCTAAAAATTTAAACCTATCTAACCTTAACTCTTTTAAAGTTTTGTCAAAATCTAATTCGCTTTTATCCCATTTATTTAAAACTATAATTACTCCTAAGTAATGTTTTGCTGCAAGTCCTGCTATACGTTCATCTAATTCATTAAATCCTTCTGCGCTATCAAGTACTAAAAGAGCTATTTGAGCATTAGCAAGCGCATATTCGGTTTTATTTAAAGCATAGCGTTCTAAACCTTGTATTTTACCTCTTTTTCTAATTCCAGCTGTATCTATAAATTCTATAATTTTATCTTTATATACAATGCTTTCATTTACTGGGTCAATGGTAGTTCCTGCGATATCGCTAACTACACTTCGTTCTTCTTTTACTAAAGCATTTAAAAGACTAGATTTTCCTACATTAACTCTACCAATTATACCGATTTTGATATGATTTTCATTTATGGTTTTTAGTTTAAAATCTCCACTATTTTCGTCAAAATTCTCCAAATAACTTTCAAAATCTTCTTCTTCATCTTGGGTTAAAATTTTTTCATTTAAAAATTTTCCAGCCCATGTGCAAAGCTCATCTATGCCTATATTATGAGTTACTGAAATGTTAAAAATCTCTTTAACACCAAAACTAGAAAATTCCCAAGATCTTTCTTCATCCTTTTTATTATCTATTTTGTTGATGACTAAAGCTACAGGTTTATTTAGTTTTTTCATTTCGTAAAAAAAGGTTTTATCCTCATCATCAGGTAAAAATTTTCCATCTACCATATAAAATATAATGTCGCTATTTTTAGCTACTTTTAACGAATTAGCTTTAACATTTTTAAATAATTCATTGCTTTCATCAAGGCCACCGCTATCTATAAGCAAGGCTTTTTTGCCATCAATTTGTACTTCTATTTTATTAGTATCTCTTGTGGTGCCACTAATATCGCTTGTAATAGCTATACGCTTTTTTGCTAATCTATTAAAAAGACTTGATTTGCCTACATTTGGCTTGCCAATCAAAATAATACTTTGCATTTATATCCATATAAAATTTTTATTTAATTATATAAAAATTGCCTTAAAATTAAGCAAAAAAAGACTAAAATAGTTAAATTTTTTATGGATTTTATATGTTAAGAATAATTAAAAAAAATTTAGGTATTTATTTTATGATTATTGCTTCAATTGAATTTTCTTTCGTTGGAGCTAGTGCAAAAATTTTAAGTGAAGAAATGTCATCTATTGAAATAATGTTTTTTAGAAATATTATTGGAACTTTTTTTATGATTTATATATTGAAAAAAATAAAATTTCATAAAAGCGGTGGGCATTTTGGCTTGTTGGTTTTTAGAGGAGTTATAGGCACGATATCTTTATATCTTTTCTTTTACAATGTTTCTAATATTTCTTTAGGTGGAGCTTTTGCATTTCAAAAAACTGCACCTATTTTTATAGCGTTAATCGCTTTTTTCTTTTTCAAAGAAGAATTAAGTATTAGAATGTGTGCTGGAATTTTAATAGCTTTTATAGGAGTACTTTTTGTATGTCAACCTTTTGCTGATGAAATAAATCATTCTGGATTTGACTTAAAAAATAGCGTTTTGGGAATTTTAAGCGGATTTTGCGCAGCATTAGCATTAACTAGTGTTAGAGAGCTTAAAAAATTTTATCCCGCGCCATTTATAGCATTATCTTTTGTGCTTATTGGCACCTTGATGCCTTTATCTTCGATGATTGTGGGTTCTTTTTATGAAAATAAAGAATTAGATTTTTTAATCGCCCCTTTTATTATGCCTAGTTTTAAAGCGTGGTTTTTTATTATATTGATGGGAGTTTTTGGAGCTTTGTATCAAATTCATATTACAAAAGCTTATGGTGTAGCAAAAAAAGTAGGAATTATCGCTGGTATTGGCTATATAGATGTAGTTTTTACATTATTTTTAGGAATTTTATTAGGAGATGATTTTCCTAGTGCTTTAGTGTTTGTTGGAATTATTGGTATAGTTATGGGCGGCATAATTTTAGTGAGTAAGCAAACTCAAGGAAATAAAAGTGGAAAATAAAATAGAATTAATTTATGGTTTAGAAGATAAACCTCCTTTTTTTAAAGCTTTTTTTACTGCCTTAGTGCATTTGATGGCTATGTTTGTTGCGGTAATTACCCCTGCTTTGTTAATTTGTAAAGGACTTGGTGTTGATAGTGAAAATACGGCAAGAATTATCTGTATGTCTTTGTTTGCTTCAGGCATTGCTTCTCTTTTGCAAATTAAAACTTGGGGGCCTATAGGTAGTGGTCTTTTGTCTATACAAGGAACAAGTTTTAATTTTGTTTCACCTCTTATTTTAGGTGGACTTGTGTTGAAAAATAATGGACTAAGTCAAGAAGCAATGTTGGCTGCTATATTTGGCACTTTAATGCTTTGCTCAATTACTGAGATGATTATTTCACAAATTTTACCTTTTGTAAGGAAAATTGTATCACCTTTGGTTTCTGGCATAGTGGTAATGATTATAGGATTAACTTTAATTAATGTAGGTTTAATTAGTGCAGGTGGTGGTTTTGGTGCTAAAGCAAATGGAGAATTTGGATCACTGCATAATTTATTATTAGCTGGAATTGTTATTTTGTGTATTATTATTTTAAATCGTTTTAATAATGCTTATATTAGAATTTCATCTCTATTTATAGCTATGATTATTGGACTTTTGGTAGCGATGACTTTTGAAAATTTTAGTTTTAATTTAAATGAAAATTTACCTATAATATTTTTACCAAATCCTATTCACTATGGCTTAAGTGTTGATTATAACTTAATTTTGCCTCTAATTTTAGTTTTTATGGTAACTTCATTAGAAACAATTGGGGATATTAGTGCTACAAGCGAGGTATCAAATCAGCCTATTAAAGGTGAAATGTACGCAAAAAGACTTAAGGGCGGTGTTTTAGCTAATGGTGTAAATTCTTTTATTTCTGCTTTTTTTAATACTTTTCCAAATTCATGTTTTGGACAAAACAATGGAGTTATAGCTTTAACTGGAGTTGCAAGCCGCTATGTTGGTTTTATTGTCGCTTTTATGTTGATGTTATTAGGTTTGTTTCCAATTGTGGCAGATGTTACTTTGCAAATTCCAGAACCCATCTTAGGAGGAGCCACTTTAGTGATGTTTGGAACTATAGCTGCAACTGGAGTGAGAATTATTTCTAAGGAGAATTTAAATCGGCGTTCTATTATTATAATTGCAATGAGTTTAGGAATGGGATTAGGGGTTTCTAATAATCCTGATATTTTAAATTTTACCCCTATGTGGTTTAAAACTTTGTTTTCTTCTGGGATAGCTACTGGTGCAATTACGGCCATGATTTTAAATTTTGTTTTCCCGCTTGAAGAAAATCAAAGGAAAATGAAGTAAAATATGAAAAAATAAGGATATAAAATGCAAAAAATGATATTACTTGCTGGCCCTTGTGTGATAGAGAGTGAAGAGCTTGTTTTTAAAGTAGCACAAGAGCTAGAATATTTTTTAAAAGATGATAGGATCGATTTTTATTTTAAATCAAGTTTTGATAAGGCAAATAGAACTAGTATAAATAGTTTTAGAGGTCCTGGTATAGATAAAGGTTTGGAGATCTTGCAAAAAGTTAAAGATAAATTTGGTATGCAAATTTTAACTGATATTCATGAAAGTTTTCAAGCTAGTGTTGCAACTGAGGTTGTTGATGCTTTGCAAATACCTGCATTTTTGTGTAGACAGACAGATTTATTAGTTGCTGCAGCAAAGACTAAAGCTAAGATTAATATAAAAAAAGGACAATTTTTAAATCCTGATGACATTAAATATAGCGTTAGTAAGGTTTTACAAACTAGAGGTATAAATGAAGAAGGATATGATGTAGCTAAACATAATGGAATTTTTGTGGCTGAGCGTGGTTCAAGTTTTGGTTATGGAAATTTAGTTGTAGATATGAGAAGTTTAGTTATAATGAAAAAATATGCTCCTGTAATTTTCGATGCAACTCATAGTGTGCAAATGCCTGGAGCAAATGGCGGGAGTAGTGGTGGAAAAAGTGAATTTGTCGAACCTTTAGCAAGAGCTGCAGCTGCAGTTGGAGTGGATGGCTTTTTCTTTGAAACTCATTTAAATCCTTGCGAAGCTTTATGTGATGGACCAAATATGCTTGATATATCAAGACTTAAAAAGTGTGTGGATACGCTTTTAAAAATTCAAGAACTTATTTAAAAAGGAAAAAAATGAAAATCATAGAAGGAAATTTGAATTTAAGAGGTGATGAAAATATAGCAATTATTAATGCTAGATTTAATCATATTATAACAGATCGTTTAGTCGAAGGTGCAAAAGACGCTTTTATTCGACACGGAGGAAAAGAAGAAAATTTGAATTTAGTATTAGTTCCTGGAGCTTTTGAAATACCTTTTGCTTTAAAGCAAATTTTAGAAAGTAAAAAATTTGATGGCGTGTGTTGCTTGGGTGCGGTTATAAGAGGAAGTACACCACATTTTGATTATGTAGCAGCTGAAACTACTAAAGGTATTGCAAATGTAAGTTTAAATGCAAATATACCGGTTAGTTTTGGAGTTTTGACCACAGATACTATTGAGCAAGCTATTGAAAGAGCGGGAAGTAAAGCAGGAAATAAAGGTTTTGAAGCAATGCTTACAATAATAGAAATGTTAAATTTGATTAATAAAATCAAGGTTTGATAATGGCTACAAGACATCAAGTAAGACAAAGTATAGTTTCGCTTTTGTATGCTGCTGAATTAAATCAGGAAAATCAAGATTTTATTGATGAATTTTTGAATGAGAAAAAAATTCGTAACGATCAAAGAAAATTTACTCTTGAGTTGTATCAAGGAGTTAAAGAAAAATTAGAAAATTTAGATGAGAAAATCAATGATTGTCTAAAAGAGCATAAGCTTGATGGTGTAGCAAATATTGAAAAGGCAATTTTACGTTTGGGCGCTTATGAAATTTTATTTACTTCAACACAAAAAGCTATTATTATAAATGAAGCAATTGAACTTGCAAAAGAAATGGCAGGAGATAATGCACCTAAGTTTATAAATGGAGTTTTAGATAAAATTGATAAGGAGACCAAATGAAACTTTGTGTAGCCTTTGATCTTGCTAGTTTTGATGAATGTGTTAATTTAGCTAAAGAATTAAAAGGTTTAGATCTTTGGATTAAAATTGGTCTTAGATCTTATTTAAGAGATGGGATTAAGCTAATAGAAAGCATAAAAAGCATTGATGAATTTAAAATATTTTTAGATTTAAAACTTTATGATATTCCAAATACAATGGCTGATGCTTGCGAAGAACTTGCAAAAATTGATGTAGATATGATTAATATTCATGCAAGTGCAGGAAAAACTGCTATGGTTACTATTATGGATCGCTTAAATGCTTTAAATAAAAGACCTTTAGTGCTTGCTGTTTCAGCTCTTACTAGTTTTGATAATGATGAATTTCAAAATTTGTATCATCAAGATATTACAAATGCTGTAAAAAATTTTTCTAAAATTAGCTATGAAAGTGGTTTAGATGGTATGGTATGTTCGGTTTATGAAAGTTTATTGGTAAAAGAATCTACTAATAAAAATTTTATTACTTTGACTCCTGGTATCCGTCCTTTCAAAGAAGAAGCAAACGATCAAAAAAGAGTTGCTAATGTCCAATGTGCGAAAGAAAATTTATCCGATTTTATAGTGATAGGAAGGCCTATTTATAAGGCATCAGAGCCTAGAGCAATTTGTCAAGAAATTTTAACTTGTATCTAAAATAAGCTTAAGAGCTTATTTTAGATAAACCTTTATTTTTTTATTATCTAAGATAATGCTAGTATCATCACTGCTTATTTTAAATTCTCCATTGAAATTTTTAAGAAAATTATCTTCAAAATCCATAGTATCATTATCACAAAGCATTTTTGTAGAGGCAAGATTGCTGTCTATTTTTATTGTATTTTCCTCATCTGTGTAAGTTCCAAAAAATCTATTGCAAGCAGATATTCCAAATACTCTCTTATCTTTATCATCAAAGCTAATATTTGCTTGAGCATTTTTAGGAAGAATAAAAGTTTTGTTATTGCTCTCAAAATGAGTAATATTAAATTCTTTGTTTTGTATATCATTAACACTTAAAGTTGTTATTGAACAAGCACTAAATGTTAAAGCTGTTAATCCTATAAAATGTATTTTTTTCATTTTTTATCCTTTTTAATATTTATATTTTATTTTTACATAATATGTTTAACTTATGTTAAGTAAGCCTTTTTTTAATGTAAAAAATGTCTTATTCCACTAAAATAGAGCGCTATACCATATTCATTTGCAGCTTTGATAACTTCATCATCTCTTATGCTTCCACCAGGTTCTATAATTGCTTTTACGCCGATTTTGCTTGCTTCGTCTATACTATCTCTGAAAGGGAAAAATGCTTCACTAGCTAAGACACATCCATTTAAATCAAGCCCCATTTCTTTAGCTTTGTTAATGGCTGCTTTTGCAGCATCAATACGACTAGTCATACCCATGCCAATAGCGACCATGGCTCCATCTTTGACATAAACAACATTGTTTGATTTGGTAAAAGTGGCAATTTTTAAAGCTATTTCTAGATCCTTAAATTCTTGTTCGCTAGCTTTTCTATCGCTTTTAAGTTGAGCATTATTTATTTCATCATTAGATATTTCATCACTATTTTGATAAACAAAACCTCCATCGATATGTTTAAAATCATATTTATCGTAAGCTCGCGTTAAAAAAGGTGTTTTTTGAGTAAAAATTTTAATACGCTTTTTATCTTTAAAAACTTCTAGGGCTTCTTCATCTACATTTGCAGCTATGATAACTTCTATGTAAATTTCATTGATTTTTAATGCCAATTCTTTATCTAATTTCCCATTAATAGCTACAACTCCACCATAAGCACTTACATTGTCACATTTTAAAGCATGAATATAGCTTTGCAATAAATTTTCTTTTATGGCAAAACCACAAGCATTAGCATGTTTAACAATAGCTACTGCTGGAGCTTTGTCAAAAGCACTTGCTAAATTTAAAGCTGCATTAATATCGGTTAAATTATTAAAACTTGCTTCGCCTTTTAATGTGATGAAATTATTAGTAAAGAAATCATCAAATTCATATAAAGTGCCTTTTTGGTGAGGATTTTCTCCATATTTAGTATCAAAAACTTTATGTCCTACTATAAATTTGCTTGCTCCAAAGCCATCATTAAAGCGTTCATTCATATAATTTGCTATATAAGCATCGTAGTTTGCCGTATGCTCATAAGCTTTTATCATTAATTTTAAGCGAAATTGTTCATTATTTTTGTTTGTTTTTAAAGTTGTAATTATGTGTTCATAATCTAAAGGATCACATACTACCATCACATCTTTATAATTTTTTGCTGCACTTCTTATCATAGCAGGACCACCAATATCAATATTTTCTATAATCTCATCAAAATCATCACTCATAATGGTAGTTTTCTTAAAAGGATACAAATTAACACACACCAAATCAATACCTAAGATATTATTATCTTGAGCTTGTTGAATATGATTTTTGTCATTTCTTTTATGTAAAATGGCTCCATGAATTTTAGGATGCAAGGTTTTTACACGACCTTCAAATAATTCAGGACTTTGAGTAAAATCACTTACTTCGATAGCTTCAATATTATTTTCTTTTAAAAGTTTAAATGTTCCTCCGGTTGAAAGAATTTCAAAATTTAATTTTTTAAGTTCTTTTGCAAATTCGATTACACCATCTTTATCACTTACACTGACTAATGCTCTCATAAATTTATCCTTTATCTAAATATTTTTTGATTTTTTCATATGCTTCGTTAATTTTTTGAAATTTAGCTATACCAAGTTTTAATTCATTTTCGCTAACGTTGTTGGCATTTAAAATATCAGGATGATATTTTTTGGCTAATATTCTATATTGTTTTTTTACCATATTCAAATCTGCTGTATTTGGAAGATCTAAAGTATTAAAAGCTTCTTCTAAGTTCATTTCTTGTTTAGATTCTTTTAAATTTGATAAATTATTTATAAAGGTATCAAGTTCGACTTTTGCAATACCAAAAGCTTTAGCTATTTGTTCTAAAATTTCTTGCTTTTCGGTGTTTAATTTTCCATCAATTAGCGCCATAAATACCAAAACTCTCAAAATATTAAAACGTTCATTTTTTGGTAAAGGTATTTCTTTTAAAAATTCTTTTGCGACATAATATGCATCATTTAAATTTTCTTTATGTTCATTAAAACTCGCTTTTAAAAATGATCTTTCTTTGTCATCTTTAGCATTTACATCTAAAATTTGACTTATCATGTCAGCTTCATCTTGACTAACCCTGCCATCGCTTTTAGCTATCTTTGCTAAAAGAGCTATGGTGTAATAATTCATCTTTCTTTTTAGTTCGTTTATTTTTTCTTCCATTACTCCTTTAGCAAATCCTTTAGCAAATCCTTTAGCTCCACGACTTGCAGAGGTTAAAAAGTCTTGCTTACCCCAAGTTTTGTAATACCAATAAAATACTATGATAGCGAGTATTAAAATAACAAAAATCATTTTTATCCTAAGTATTCTTCAAATTTTTTAAAATAAAGGTTTTGTAATTTTTCTAATGAAATTTTTATATCATCTAAAATAAAATCATTTTCATTAATTACCCCAAGTTTTGAGAACTGAAGTTTAAAATTTTGAGCAAATTTGGTGAATTCTTCTTCATTTTTGACTCCTATTATGACTCTAGTAGGGCTTTCTTCAAAAATATAACTTTTTTCACTAAAATTACTTTTTGTTTGGATACCTAAGGATGACTTAGCACTCATTTTAGCTAAAGTCATAGCTATACCACCTATACCAACACTATTTGCACAATCTAGCAAATTACATTCATTTGCTTTAAGTAAAAAATCCCAAAGTTCCAATTCTTCTTTGAAGTTTATTTCTTCGAGTATTCCTGCGACTTTTTGATCTAAAATTTTTGAAATTAATGAACCACCAAAATTACCTTTGGTATTGCCTATTAAATAAATAGCCTGAGTTTCTTTACTGAAGAAAGATTTTAAAATTCTATTTACATTCTCATTGACTCCAACACAAGCTATAGTAGGGCTAGGAAAAATACTTACACCATCTGTTTCATTGTATAATGAAACATTGCCACTTACTACAGGAGTATTTAGTTCTTTGCAAGCTTGCTTAATGCCTTCACATCCTTGGGCAAATTGCCACATTACTTCAGGGTTTTGAGGATTGCCATAATTTAAACAATCGCTAATAGCTAAGGGTTTTGCACCAGAACAAGCTATTTTTCTACCAGCACTTGCTACAGCAGCAGCAGCTCCAATTTTAGGATTGACATAGTTTAATCTTGAGTTACATTCAATAGCCATAGAAAGTAAACAATTGTTTTCTTTTACTCTAATACTGCTTGCTCCAAGATTTCCATCACTTTTTAGTGTATTAGTTTGAACACTAGAGTCAAATTGCTCATAAATATAAGCTTTGTTGCTAATATTTTCATTTACAAGTAATTTTTCAAAAGCTTCTTGAGTGGAAATTTGGAGTGTAAATTTATAATCTTTTATCTCATCTAAATATTTTGGTTGACTAGTTGGTCTATTTAATATAGGTGCTTTTTCACTTAATGGTTCAATAGGTATTAACCCTACTAATTCATCATGCCAGAAAAGTTCCATTTTTCCTGTATTTGTTACTTCACCTATAATTGCTGCATCAAGTCCCCATTTGTTAAAAATTTCAATAATCTTATCTTCACAGCCTTGTTTTGCGCAAATTAACATTCTTTCTTGAGATTCACTAAGCATTAATTCATAAGGCGTCATACCTTCTTCTCTCATAGGAGTTTTATCAAGAAAAAGTTTCATTCCGCTACCACTGCGTCCAGCCATTTCAAAGGAACTTGAAGTGAGTCCTGCAGCACCCATATCTTGTATCCCAACAATATAATCGGTTTTAAAAAGCTCAAGGCAAGCTTCCATTAAAAGTTTTTCAGCAAAAGGATCTCCAATTTGAACTGTTGGTCTTAAACTTTTGCTTGATTCATTGAAGCTATCACTAGCCATAACAGCTCCACCAAGTCCATCTCGACCTGTTTTTGATCCTACATAAATTACAGGATTTCCTACGCCTTCTGCTTTTGCATAAAAAATATCTTCAATTTTACAAGTACCAAGTGCAAAAGCGTTAACTAAAATATTTCCATTAAAACATTCATCAAAAGCACATTCTCCGCCTATTGTAGGTACTCCCATACAATTGCCATAATGTGAAATTCCATTTACTACACCCTTTACTAAATACTTTTGATGTTTTCCTAATTTTTTATCGTGGATATTACCAAATTTTAAAGAATTTAAACTCGCTACCACTCTTGCACCCATGGTGAAAATATCACGTAAAATACCACCAACTCCAGTAGCAGCACCAGCAAAAGGTTCGATAAAACTTGGGTGATTATGGCTTTCTACTTTAAATACAGCAGCCATACCTTTGCCTATGTCGATAACTCCGGCATTTTCACCAGGACCTTGTATTACCCATGGAGCTTTAGTAGGAAATCCATTAAGATATTTTTTGCTTGATTTATAAGAGCAGTGTTCGCTCCACATTGCTGAAATAATCCCAAGTTCTAATAAATTTGGCTCCTTACCTAATATATTTAAAATTTCTTGATATTCTTCATCGCTAATTTTATGTTGTTTTATAATTTCTTTATCCATATTTATCTCCTTTATTATTTACCTAAACAAAAACTACTAAACATTTCTTCTAAAATCTCATCTCTTTCAAATTTTTTTGTAAATTGTGATATTGCTTCTATGGCTATGTTTAGTTCAAAAGCAAAAAGCTCCAAAGAATTTTCTTGTAATAAATCTTTTGCACGACAGATTGCTTCGCTAGCTTCTTTGCAACTATTTAAAATCAAAGCATTGCTAACTAGCATATGATCTCCATCTAAAGTATTTAAATATTTATTTAGTACATTTTTTACCTCATTGCTTGAATTTTTAGCACAAATTTTTATACAAGAATCTTTTATTGCATGATAAAATTTGTCTTCTAGGTCACTTTTGTTTAAAACATAAATAATTTTCTTGTCAATATTTTGTAGTGTATCTAAGATTTGCTTATCTTCGCTATCAAATTCTTTTGAACCATCAAAAACTACTAGGATAATATCTGCTTCATTAATGCTTTTGTAACTTAAATTTATACCAATTTTTTCTATTTCATCTTGAGCATTTCTAATACCTGCTGTATCGATGATTTTAATAAGATGTGAACCTATTTTTAAATTTTCTTCAATGCGATCTCTTGTTGTGCCTGCCATATTTGAAACTATAGCTCTATCATAAGCTAAAAGCGAATTTAACAAAGAACTTTTTCCAGCATTTGGCTTACCGATAATGGTAACTTTAAAACCTTCTATTAGCCCTTTTTTTCTCAAAGATATATCAACAATATCACTTAAAAGTTTTGAATTCTTTTCACACATTTGGATAATTTGTTCTAATAAATCTTGTGGTAAATCATCATCAGCATAATCAATGCTAGTTTCTACAAAAGCTAAGGTTTTAACTAGTTCAATTCTTATGGTGTTTAAAAATACGCTTAAATCGCCTTTTAAATTTTTTGCAATAATGCTTGCTGCGCTTGATGATTTTGACATAATAAGTTCTTGGATACTTATAGCTTTTAAAATATCCATTTTTCCATTTAAACAAGCTCTTTTGCTAAATTCTCCAGGTTGAGCTAAGCGGATATTAGAATTTATCAATTCATCAAGTAAAATTTCGCTTAAAGCAAAACCTCCATGTAGATGAAATTCAACTATATCTTCGCCTGTGAAAGAATATGGGGCTTTGAAGTAAAGCACTAAAGCCTCATCTAAAAAATCATCATTATCTTTGTAAATTTTGCACAAGTGAGCATAACGTGGGATTAACTCCTTTTTGCGCGTAAGCTTAAGGGCGATTTCTAGAGCTTTTTTGCCACTTATTCTGACAATACTGATAGATCCTACGCCATGTGCTGTAGCTATAGCAGCTATAGTGTCATTCATTCACTTTTCTTCAAAAAATCATTCACAATGATAACTTTTTGACCATCATTATTTTTTATGGCTACATATTTATTAGGGAAGTGCTCTCTTAATTTTTCTAATATATGTTTTAACCAAATTCCTTCTAATTGTTTTGTTTGAACCCTGCCTGTGGTTTCAACTTTTTCTATAAGTATTTTAAGATAATTTTCTATGGCTTGAATTTGGTTTTCTAAGAATTGAGCTATTTCAAGTCTTAATTGAATTTTATATTTAGAGTTAAGCCAATTATAAAGTAAATACGAAAAAGCTTTATATCTATGTGCTTCTTTGCCTATGAGTAAAGCAGCATCTTCACCATCTAGTTTAATTAAAACACAATTTTCATCCCACATTTTTATTTCTACTATTTTGATATCAAAATCAAAAGTTGCAAGTAGTGTATCGAGTGAGTTTTTAATTTCATCAATGTAATTTATTTTGTTTTCTTTTTCTTCGTAAGATTCTTTGTGAAAAGAATTAAAAATAGCATCATCTTTGACTTTATAATGTTCTTTTGATGAGTTTGTTTTGTTATATGATTTAGTTTGTGTTATTGTTTTTTCTTTTTTTGTTTCTTGTTTTTCGTAATTTTTATGAGTTTGTTTGTTGGAGATTTTTTTTGCACTAGATTCTTGTAAAATAACTTTTTTATGACCTTTAACAAAAATAATTGCATTTTTTCTAAATAAACCCAAGAATCCAGTTTTGGCGTGTTGGATTACCTCATATTCCAAGTCAATAACTGAGCACTCAAAATGCTTTGATGCTTCGATGAGTGCTGTTTGTAAATCTTTAGCTTCTATGTTCATGCTTAGCTATTTCCTCTTGTTTGTGATTTTTAAAAAGCTTATTGACAATTACTTGTTGGATTAAAGAACAAATATTGTTTACACACCAATAAAGAGTCAAACCAGCTGGGAATGTTAAAAAGAAAAATGTAAAAATCAAAGGTAAGAATTTCATTATTTTTGCTTGCATAGGATCTTGTATGGTCATCGGTGTGATAAGTTGCTGAATAAACATTGTAATACCCATAAAAATAGGCAACACAAACCAAGGATCCATTACTGATAAGTCTGTGATCCAAAAAGCCCATGGAGCAGCTTTTAATTCTATGGCATTGAGTAAAACTCTATAAATAGCAAAGAAAATTGGAATTTGTATAAGTATAGGTAAACATCCACTCATAGGATTTGCACCATGTTTTTTATATAATTCCATCATATGAATGTTCATTTTTTGTGGATCACCCTTGTAACGATCTCTAATTTCTTTCATTTTAGGAGCTAAATCTTTTAGTTTATTCATAGAAATCATTGATTTATAAGTTAATGGGAATAATATAATACGCACAATTAAAGTCATAATAACTATAGCCCAGCCCCAATTTCCCATATAGCCATGTAAGAAATTTAAAAATTCAAACATAGGTTTTGCTATAAAAGTGAACCAACCATATTCGACAACTTCATCTAACCTTGGATCAATACTTCTTAAAATTTCATGTTCTTTTGAACCTATGTAACCATTTGCTTTAAAATTTCCATTAGCACTAGCAAAAATAACAGAATTTTCATTTGTGTCTTTAGTTACTACTGCATTGATTGGGTTTTCAAAATTATAAAATAAAACGCTATAGTAGCGATCAAATGCCGACATTAAAGTAACATTTGCAAAATTTTCATCATTTTTTACATCGCCATCTTCTAAGATGTTGATTTTATCATCTTTATTTAATGTTAAAACACCATGAAGCGTATAACTATCTACTGCTATATTTGGGCGGTATCCAGGAGTAATAAAATATGGTATGTCTTTACTTAGATTTACCTCTATATCATAATTTCCATATTTATAAAAGGTAATTTTTTTAGTAACGATAAGATTATTTAAATGTTGAGTTAAAATAAGAGTATTGTTTGTATCATTTACTTCGATATTTTTTTGATTTGCGGTATATGGGGTGTTGAAAGCTTCTTGATTGATTGTATTATCGCTAAATCTTATTTCTAGAGGTAAAGGTGATAATGAAGTATCTACTAAATTAATACTTTTACCATTTTCATCTTTAAATTTTTCATCGCTAAGATAAAATTTAGAAATTCTACCTAAAGAATCGATATGAGCTTGAAAATGTTCGCTTTTAATTAATGCTATTTCATCTTTTTGATTAACGCTAAGTTCAACTTTTGGTGCTTGTTTTGCGTGATTTGTTTGTGGAGCTGAATTGTTTTGTTCATTTTTTGTGATATTTTGCTCTGTTATTGGAGCTTTTGGTATAAAAAAATAATCATAAACTACAAAAAATAAAAATGATAAAACAACAGCAATTAATATGCGTTTTTGTTGAGATAAGTTATTTGACACGGATTGTCCTTTGAAAATATAATCTTAATTAAAAAAAATTGATTATCCTTGCAAGGAATGTATAGATATTTTAGTCTTTTTAAAGCATTAATTTTAGGTTTAAAACATATACCAGAATTTAAATTTTTCTTACTGATTTTTGGATAATCAATACCGCCTTTAAAAAACGGATTGCACTTTAAAATTCTTAAAAAAACTGCAAAGAAAGCTTTTAGAATATTGTTTTTTTTGAAATGCCACAAAGCATACTCAGAACAACTTGGATAGTATCTACAACACTTTGGTTTCATAGGGCTAATGCAAAGTTGGTAAAATCTTATGAGTTGCACGCAGATTGCTTTATACATCCTATTTTTTTAAAACCCCACTTTAAGTTTTTTTCTAATTTTAAAAAGGGAATTTCAATAATACCTGTTTTAGCAACAAGTATATATTTTCCGTTTTCAACTTGATTTCTAAGCTGAAAAAAAGCTGATCTTAGAAGCCTTTTGGCTCTATTTCTTTCAACAGCCTTTCCAACCTTTTTACTAGCTACCACAGCAAACTTTTTTTCTTGACTTGGAAAATAAAAGATGATCATACCTTCGCAGTGCCATTTTTTACCTTCTTTGTAGATTGCTGCAAATTCTCTTACATTGCTAATGTTTAGAAAATCTTTTATGCAGCTAATCTTTTTCTACCTTTAGCACGTCTTGCACTGATCACTTTGCGACCATTTTTAGTTTTCATACGCACACGGAATCCGTGAGTTCTTTTTTTAGGAGTTTTGTGTGGTTGATATGTTCTTTTCATAGTTTTTCCTTAACTTAAATTAAAACAAAATAATAAAGCTGACATTCTATCAAATTCTTACTTAAATCTGCTTTTAATTAAGAGTTATTTTTAAAAGTTTTTGCTAAATTTTTAGTTCTATTTTGGGAGGATATAATGGGATTTGAAATTTGTGAGAGTAAAAAAGAAGATTTGGGTAGAATTTTAGAATTACTCAAAGAGCTTGCTGTCCATGAAAATATGCTCGAAGATGTAAAATGTACAACTAAAGATTTAGAAGAGTCTTTTTTTAAAAACAACTATGCAAAAGCCTTAAGTTTAAAAGTTGATGGGGAGATTATAGGTTATGTGATGTATTATTATACTTTTTCTTCTTTTGTAGGGTTGGGCGGTATGTATCTAGAAGATATCTATATACAAGAAAAATACCGTAGAAATGGATATGCAAAAGAAGTTTTTAAGTATTTAGCGAGGATTTGTAAAGAAAAAAATCTTAAGCGTTTAGAATGGGTATGCTTAAATGATAATGATTTGGGTATAAAATTTTATAGTGCTATAAATGCTAAGCATATGAGTCAATGGAGAACTTATCGTTTAGATGGTGAAAATTTAGAAGCATTATTTTGATGGATAAAAGACGTTTGTATTATCTTAAAGCTTTTGGATTTGAGTATCTAGAAGAAGTTAAAAGAAACAAAGGTGCAAATATTAGCTTTGAAGAATTGCAAAATTCGGTTAGAAAATGCACACTTTGTAATTTTTCTAAATTGAGAAAAAAATCTTTAATAGAAAAGGAAGTGAAAAAAGCTAAAATTTTGATTTTTCAAACTTATATTGATAAAGACGAAAATGAAAGTGGAGAGTTTTTTGCTTCTAAGTTAAAACAAGATTTTTTATTGAAATTTAAAGAATTATTAGACTTAAGTGAAGATGAAATTTATTTTTCTTATGTGCTAAAGTGTTTTAGTAATTTTAAATTTGATAAAAATTCGGTAGAATTTTGCTTGCCGTATTTTTATAGTGAACTTGAATTTATAAAGCCTAAAATTATACTTTGTTTAGGTGAAGAGGCTTTTTTGAGTTTGGGATTTGAGAATTTTAAAGTATATGTTGGGCAATGGTTGAGATTTAATGAAAGTTTGATTATGCCAAATTATGATTTAGATTATCTTAGTAAAAATCCTAGTTTGTATGCGAATTTTATAGAAGATATTAAGAAAATAAAAGGTTATTTATGAAAAGAATTTTTCTTTGTGCGATGGTAAGTTTTGTGTTGATTTGTAATGCTTTTGCAAAAGAACAACAACTTTCTTTTGTAGAACCAAGTGAAGCATTTTATCCAAGTGTAGAAATTCAAAGCTGTGATAATGAATGTTTGTTTGGTTTGTTAGAAAATGGATTGTATTTTAATTTTTTGTCTAAATTTAATGAAGCAATTAATAATGAATTTTTAGTTAATGTCTATACTAAACTTTTAAATTCTATCATTGATTTTGAAAAGAGTGTTCAAAAAAGTGCTAGCGTAAAACTTGCTATTGTTATACCTGAGCAAACTATAAAAAGCTATTCTAATACTATAATAAATTCTAGCATAGCTTATCTTTTAAGACAAAGAGCGCAAATTAGAGTAAAAGTTTTTTTAATAGGCGATGAAGAAGAAAGTAAAATTTCTAAAGCTTTTAATGAAATTCAAAGTGAAAAATTTAATTATGTTATCGCAGGTTTTACAGAAGAGGGCGTAAAGCAATTACTTAAAAAAGATATTAGTTCAAATGTAAAGATTTTCATACCTACGGTGCATAAGAGGTATTTTGACACACAAAAAGAAAATATTTATTATGGAAGCATAGATTATCAAAAACAAATCAAAAAACTTTTAGAATATTCTAATGGTAGAAATATCATCTTTTCAGATGAGACAAGTCTTTCAAATCGTCTTAATGAAGAGCTTATTAAATTTGGCGATGGAAGTGAGAAAATTTATACTATTAATAGCTCTAAATTTGACTTTAGAAGTATATTAAATAGAAATAGAAGCTTTCAAAATGCGAGTGTATTTTTAAATACTTCTTTGATTAAAACAGCTCTTATTAGTTCTCAAATTCGTGCATATGATTTAGAGCCTTTTGTGCTTTTATCTACTCAAATAAATTATAATCCTGTTTTATTAAGCTTGACTCAAATTAACGATAGAAAAAAATTACTTATCGCAAATTCTATATCTAATGAAGATCAAACCTTAAGTTATCTGAATGAAATTTTTTCACAAGATATTAATTACAACTGGATAGCGTATGCGACTAGTGTGGGGATTGATTATTTTTACACGCAGTTTTTAGATACTAATTCTCAAAGAATTTTTGATGAAAAATTAAATGAAAATCAGTTTGATTATAAGGTTAAAATCATTAGTTCTAAAGGTTTAGGCTTTACTCCTTTTCAAGAGTAGCAAAAACCTTTAAAATATCATCATCTATGAGAGCTATTTTTTCTGCTTTGACAAAGGCTAAAGTGAAATTAGCTTCAAAAAGTTTTTCTGTGTCTTTATAAATTTCTTGTTTTATAATCACTGAAGCCTTTTTTAGCTTTAAAATATGTGTTTTTACTTCTAAAATATCGCCTAATTTTGCTGGCTTTAAGAAGTTGCATTCTGCTTTTGTGAGTAAAAAATGTCCCGTGTCTTTGTCAAAAATAGCTGCATTTTTTTGAAAAAATATCTCACTTCTAGCTCTTTCGCAAAATTTTAAATAATTAGCGTGATACACCACTCCACCTGCGTCGGTATCTTCATAATAAACTCGTAATTTCATTTTTATCCTTTCTTTTGAATTTGTGTATTTTACACTAAGTTGGGATTATGGAATTTTTCCTTGCGGTTTTTTGCAGGGAGAAAAGGACTAAAAACATTAATACCGTATAACAAATATTTAATACCATAATATCCTGATAATTATTTTTCCCAATATTATCATTTACAATTTTATCTATTATAGGATGTATTATACTGGGGTTTTGGATTAGCTGAACAAGAAATACTATATAAGATGAAATAAGTATTATATATCTACCAAAAAATAATGATTCGGTATAAACAAAACAAATATATAAACCAATAAATAATGTATTTATTAGTAATGAATATGCGAAATACTTATCTAAACCTAAAAATTCTCCTAGTGCTTGTCCTAAATAAAAAGAAGCAGAAACAAAGAATAATGCAAAAATTAAGTTTTGTGTTAGATTGCATAAATCTTGCAATATCAATAATAATGCTCTTTTATTTACAAATGTTTTTCGTATCCACTTCTTTATATACAAACATTTATATAGCGTGAAAGGTTTTAGTTTTAATTTGTATAAAATCAAGATACTTCCCAACAAAAAACAAACAAAAACTACAATATGAATATTATGTTCAAAACTATACAAAAAATCAAATAAAGACGAAATCTTTCTTTTGTCTTGTGATTTATCATCATGGCGCCATGCAAAAACTGAAACAAATAAAGCATATAGGGCAATTAATAATATAAGATTATTAAAAACTCTCAAAAAATCAGTATGATGTTCGCATAATTTTCTATAAAATCCTAAAAGTAAAGAATCTATAAAATCCCTAAATATCCAAGTATTTCTTTGTAGTTCGAGCATATTTTGTGCTTTTTTGCCTCTTTTGTTCCAATTTTCTCTTAGTTCTATCTCTTTACAATAAAGCTCGTATTTATGAAAATTTGAAGCCTCTAGAGGATTATTTTCTTTTATCAATGCACTTTTAAAAGTTCTAAAAGAATCTCTAAAATCATTTGCTGATTCATCTTTTGGTTTGTCTATATTATTTATAGTAGTATTTAAAATTTCAAAATTAAAATTAGTTTTTATATTTACTAAATTGACACTATCTTTGAAAACTACTTGAGAAAAATTTGGAGTTTTTTCAAAAGTTACCCCATAAAAACAAGCTGTCTTTTCAAATTCACATGCGTGAAAATCTGCGTAGTCTTTAAAATGAGAATTAGTAAAATACACACTATTAACAAATTTAGAATTATGAAAATCAACTCTTTTTTTAAAAATACAATTTTCAAATAAAGTGTTTTGTTCATTATTATAATATTTACCATCAGGTAATGGTGATCCTGATGTAAATCGTTTAAAATTTATTTCATCTTCAAAAATACAATTAGCAAAATCTATACCATTAAAGAAAGTAACCAAATTATCGCTGCCATCAATATGATGTAGAGACACTTTGGATTTAAATTCACAATTAGCAAAATATAATCTTTCAAGACAGCTGTAATTAATATAAACTTCTTTTTTAAAAATACTTTTATAATTTTTTCTTTCATAGCCATAATTCTTTGTAAGATCTGATATTTCATCTTGTGGAATAGCATTACTATCACCTATAATGTCATACGAAAAGTAGATAGGATTTATAAATGCCTTTTTTGGTATTTTCTTTTTTATATGTTCTAAAATAACTTTATTTTCTTTATTCGCAAAAACATTTAGTATTAACCCATAATGAAAGTGGTATTCTATGAAGTCAGGGGTTTCAATTTTCTCTATAATCTTGGTATTGTTATAAGTATTTTTTCCTTTATTTTCTAAAGTGTTGAAAATGTCATATGGATTTAATGGCTTAGCTATATCTCTAACATCTAACTTATCACTTAAAGATTCTATCTTATTTGCGTTAATTTCTAAAAATTTTGCCAAATCTAAAGAAACAGTTAATATATCATTATCTAAACCTATTATAAAAATTCCACTATTTTCTATTTCTAATCCTATATTAAATCTATTATATTCCATTATTTTCCTTCAATGATTTTTATTTCATCGGTAGTGAGATTATATAATTTATAAACTATTTTGTCGATTTGAGATTCTAGTTCTTGTGTGTTGGCGTTTTTGTCTTGTTCTTTTAAATTTAAAATCTCATCGACTAAGCTTACAAGCTTATTTGCTAATTTTTCATTTTTAGAATTTATTTTTGGTAATGGTAAATTTTCTAAGGCATGTTTGTTGTATTGATAACCTTTTATTCCTAATTTACAACCTTGAGAAAAATTTTTATAATAGTATGTAATTAAATTTGATGATAATAAACCTAATAAATATTTTAAATTTTCACAGACTATAAAAAAAGCTGTTTTTTCTAAGAAAATTCCTCTATCATCATAGATAAAATATGCCCCTTGTGTAGTTTCTGGATACACAATTTTTTCCCTCTCAAATTCCTCTAAGTATGCGCAATTTCTAAGATTATAGGGAGTGAAGCCTTTATCTGCCCTTTTTTCTAATTGCGGATAAAATTCATCTAAATGTTGTTTTAAACTAGGATATTCATCTATATTTATCGCTTCCACCTTTTCTCCACTTTTGCTTTTATAGCCATTGTGAGTGCCTATCACTCACAATCCCGCCCATTCATAGCTGTATCTTTTGATATCTCTACCGCGTAGCATTTTGCGTATGAGTTTGGCGGTGCGTTCTTTTTCGGCTTCATCTTTGCAATTAGCTAAAATTTCATCTTTTTTTTCAGTGCTTATGATAAAAGCTTCATTGTATCCTGTTTTTATGCCATAATTTATATTAAGTCCGTGCCAATCTTTAAGTGCCGTGCCGTACTTTTGTATCTTTGCTTTTAAAGAAGAAATGCTTTCATCGCTAAAAGTAAAGCTTTCTTTGCTTAAAGAGTTTTGCGTAATTTGCATAAAAGCTGTAATGTTTGATATGGTAAAATTGTTTTCTTTTAAAAGTTCGTTATTTAAAGCTAGGTAATTAAATTTATCATCTTTACTTTTGGCTTTTTTAAAGCTTAGTATAGAAGTATCCACGGTGGCACTATCAAAAACTTTGATACCATTTAAGTCTAAATACTCTAAAAGCGTAGTATTTTTAAGCAAAAATTCACGCAAAGACTCGCCATATCCTGCCCTTGTGTATTTATTTGAAGTGATGAAAGATAAAATACCATTTTGTTTTAGCACATTAAAGCCTAGTTCGTAAAAATAGGTGTAAATATCACTTGTGCCTTTATAAACTTTGTAAGATTTTGATAATTTTGGTTTTAATTCTTTGATTTGCTCTTGCCTTATGTAAGGTGGATTGCCAATTACTAAATCAAAGCCTTTAAAATCGCCATTATCATCAAGCACTTCGCTAAATTCAAAACGCCATTCAAAAGGATTTGCACTTTCTAAGTCAAATATACTCTCATAAAGCTTTTCAAGCTTTTTAAATTCTTTTTGTGCTTGTTCTTTATCAAAATCAAATTCAAACATATTTTTAGAAAAAAAGCTTTTAAATTTTTCATCTGGGTGCTCTTGGGCTAAAAAATCGCCGTATTTTTTAGAATACTCATTAGCTTCGTTGGTGAGTTGTTTGATTTCTTTAGTGAATTTGTCTTTAAGGCAAAAGTTTTTAAAAGATTCTTTTAAATTTTTGATTTCTTTTGCTATAAGAGTTTTATCTGTGTAAAAGCCTTCTTTGTAGTCTTTTACTATGCGTTTGTATTTATCCATGCGTTCTTTTATATTAGGGTAGTGATTTAAACTTTTATGAATTTCAAAATAATTTATGAGAGAATTCCCGCATTTTATGTTGATATCGATGTTTGGCAGGGTTTGTAGGGTGTTTGAGTTTTTATCATTTTCAAAGATATAATAGCTGTATTTTAAAAGCTCTATCCAAAGGCGTAGTTTAGTAATCTCACACGAATTTGGGTTGATATCTACTCCAAAAAGACAATTTTCTATGATTTGCTTTTTGCACTCAAAGAGTTCTTTTTGTATTAAATGTATATTATCGTTTTGAAAGTCTGGTTTGTGATAATTAAAAATTTCATTTTGATTAAGGAAGATGATTATTTCATCATTTATAAGCTCTACTTTTGATCTTAATAAAGAATTAATAAGCCCTAGCTCACACGCTATAAAGACAAGTTTGTTTAAGGCTGAAACTAAAAAATGCCCACTTCCTACGGCTGGATCGCAAATTTTTAGCTTAAAAAGAGTGTTTAAATACTCTTGTTGTTTTTCTAGAGAAAAATTTCTATCAATTAGCATTCTTAGCTCTTGGATAGAATTTGCTTTTAAACGATGCTTTTGTTCAAATTTATCAAGCACTATTTTAGTAATGCTTTCTTTACACATATAAGAAGTGATAAAACTTGGAGTATAAAAGCTTCCTTCTTTGTAGCCATTTAGCTTTTCAAAGACATTACCTAAGACGCTTGAGTTTATAAGCTTGTCGTGATTGATTTTTTGATTTGCTTGTATGTCTTTGTTTGTGGTGGTAAAATTATAAGCTCCTAAAAAACTAAGGAGATATTCTAAAAGCTCACATTCTTCTTTGTCTTTGTAAAGAGTGTCATTTTTGAGTATAGAATTTTCATAAATTTTTAAAGGATAAGAATCTAAAAATTTGATTTCTTTGCCTTGTAATTCTAAAGTGTTTTTGTCAAATAAAGAAGAATTTAAATAAGGGATAAAATCAAAAGTTTTTATACTTCTTTGATCTTCTTTTTTAGCTAAAACTTCAAAGAAAAGTTCTGAAAGTTTGGCAAAATTTGGTATAAGCTCGCTTTGTAAAAAAGGCTTTTGTATGTGTTTAAAAGATAAAAGCATGGATTCAAAAAGTCTTAAAAATAAAATGCGATTGTTCCAAGTGATTAAAAGTGCGAAAATATCATCAAAGCTTATATCTTTAAAAGCACTTTTGATAGCGTAACTTAAGGTATTTGGCGTAGATGATAAGATGATATTTTTTTGTTTGTTTTCTTGTAGTCCTAAAATATAAAGTAATTCATCGTAAAATTTTTTATTTAAAGCATTAGCATCATAATGGTGCTTTTGGCGTAATAAAACATAAGGAGAGAAAATTTGATAAATATAAGCAAAGTTTTCATCATCTAAATTAGAGCTTAATTCAAAATAAGTATAATTTAAACTCTTGTTTAATTTTTCTAGATAAGAAAAAGTATCTTCGTAAAATTTGTTTGTGCTTTTGTCGGTGCCTTCTTTGAAATCACAATTTTTATAAAATGTTTTTATAGTTTTGTCATTAGCAAAAAGGCTTTCGTATTCTTTAGCATCTATGATAAAAAATTCTTTTGCGGTGCAAAGTATGATGTGCTTTATGGCGTTATTTTTATTTTGTTTTTCTCTTAAAAAATACAATATGCTCTCGCAAAATGCTTTAGAAAGTAAATTTTCTTTTGTTTTTGGAAATTCACTTTTGTTTGTGATAGATTTTACTTCAAAGATGACATTGATTTTCTCATCATTATAAATGGCAAGATCTATTTTGCCTTTAGTGTTTAAATCATAATGGTAAGTATTTTGCAAGAGTTTTGCGATTTCATTTTTTTGAAATTCTTCTTCATTGACTTTAGTAATTTTTTCTAAAAATTGATTGACTTGACTTTTAAAATTTGTGATTGATTCTTTTGTGGGAGCTTTTGTGCTGTATTTTTTAACAAATTCGCAAGGTGTAAGTAAATGAAAGTGCATATTTTTTCCTAAGACGATTTTAATAAAAATTGTAGCTAAAAGCCTATTAAGAAAAGCATAAAGTCAAATGAGGTTTTGTAATTTTAATTGTGATTTTAGTTTTACTTAATATGCTAAGATTGTGGCTTTGATCAATAAATAAGGAAAAAGTATGAAGATATCTAAATTTTGTTTAAAATTAGTAGCTGCTATGACATTAGTTTTTAGCATAAATGCAAATGCTTTGAGCGAAGGTAAAGAATATATAGTTTTAAAAAATCCAGTGCAAAATGCACAAAATTCTTTAATAGAAGTTTTTTCATATCGTTGCATACATTGTTATAATCATCATAAATTCAATACTCTTGCTAAAGTAAAAGAAGCTTTGCCAAATTTAAAATATGATCTTTTTTCTGTTAGTGCTATGAGTGAAAATGGAAAAGCTTTAAATGAGATGTTTGCTTTGGCTTCTTTTAAAGAAAAAGCTAATGGGTTAGATGGAGGGAGTAAGGATAGCTTGACGCATAAATTAGCTGATGTGTATTTTGTGAGTCATTTTGAAAATAAAATGCAATTAAGTGATGAAGAATTATTTTATAAAATAGGCTTAAATGCTATTGGAGCTTCTAAGAATGAATTAAAACAATTTTTAGATACTAAAGAAGCAAAAGAATTTTTAAATAATTATAAACTAGCTAATGAAATTGCTAAAACATATGGGACACCAGCTTTTGTGGTAAATGGAAAATATCAAATAAATCCTGAATACGTGACTTCTTTAGAAGAGCTAATTCGCATAGTAAAAGAACTTTCAAGTAAATAACTTTTTAATTTTAAAGAGAAATAATATGAAATTTTTAAAAGTAATTAGCCTGTTAGCTAGTATGGTGATGATTCCAAATTTTTCTTTAGCAGTGGGCGGAGCAAGTGGTGCAAAGGTGAATTGGCAAGTGCAAGGGCAAATTGGAGCTATTAAATTAAATCCTTATGGATTAGCACCACTAACTGCTGTTATTTTAGATGGGGGATATATTTTAAGTGATGTTAAAGTTAGTATTGTGCCAAAAGAAAATGGACAAGAAATAAGCTATAAAGTTGATGATAAAAAGCTTAAAACTTATGGCGGAATTCCTATATTTGGGCTTTATCCTTCGTATTTGAATACAATCAAAGTAAGCTATACTAAAAGTATTTTTGGTAAAAGTCAAAGAATAGAAGAAGAATACTATAAAGTCGCCACTTCTGGAGTGAATATAAAGCCAAGTGCTAACACAATGCAAAGAGGCGTGCCTTTTGAAAAAGTAGAAATTTTAAAAGTAGAAAAAGAATTTTCAGATAGGTTGTATTTAATCAACAATACTCCTGGTAAATTTAGTGGTTTGAGTTCTCAAGCAGTATGGAATAATCCAATCGGAGGAGCTTTAGAGTGGGATGAGGCTTCAAATGCTTTTATTATAGATACCAAAGGAGAACTTAGATGGTATTTAGATACTAACAAACTAATGGATTTTGACAATATTTATAAACGCGGTATTATGATGGGCTTTAGGCAAAATAAAGATGGAGCCTTGAGTTTTGGTTATGGGCAAAGATATGTAAAATATGATCTTTTAGGAAGAGAAATTTTTAACCGCATTTTGCCTGCTTCTTATATAGATTTTTCCCATTCTATGAGTGAAATGCCAAATGGAAATTATCTTTTAAGAGTGGCTATGGCAAATATTAAACGCCCTGATGGTAAGAATGTGCGTTCTGTGCGTGATGTGATTATAGAAGTAAATCAAAGTGGCGATGTAGTAGATGAGTGGAGGCTTTTTGAAATTTTAGATCCTTATCGAGCAAATGTTATTAAGGTACTTGATCAAGGTGCGGTGTGCTTGAATGTTGACGCATCAAAATCTGGTAAAACTTTAAGCGAAGAAGAGCTTTTAAAAATGGATACTAGTGATATTTTTGGAGATATAGCTGGCACGGGAATAGGGCGTAATTGGGCTCATGTAAATAGTGTTGATTATGATTTTAGTGATGATAGTATTATTATTTCAAGTCGCCACCAAAGCGCTGTTGTTAAAATAGGGCGTGATAAAAAAATAAAATGGATATTAGGAACGCATAAGGGTTGGAATGATAAATACAAAAATACACTTTTACAACCTATAGACAAAAATGGTAAAAAAATAATTTGCAAAGATGAATATAGCAAATGTGAAGGTTATGAAAATCAAGAAGGTGGTTTTGATTTTCCATGGACACAACATACAGCTTTTAAGATAGATGAAAAATCTAATAAAAAATACACATATTTGAGTGTTTTTGATAATGGTGATGCAAGGGGTTTAAGTCAGCCTGTGTTTGCAAATTTAAAATATTCTAGAGCTGTAATATATAAAATAGATCATAAAAATCAAACTGTAGAACAAATTTGGGAGTACGGAAAGCAAAGAGCTAATGAGTGGTTTTCACCTATTACTTCTTTAGTAGAGTATCAAAAAGATAAAGATTCTTTGTTGGTTTATAGTGCTAGTGCTGGTATGAGTTTTGATTTAAATAAAGGTGTAGCATTAGGCGAACCAAAACCTGAAATAGATGAATTTAAATGGGGTAAAAAAGAACCTTCAGTGCAAATTCGTTTGATTGGTTCTGGTATAGGGTATCAAGCAATGCCTATTGATTTGAATAAAGCATTTAATTAATAAGGGCAAAAGCCCTTATTTTATAAGTATCCTGCACTTAAAGCTAAAAAATATCCTGCTATACAAGAAGTAATAACTCCTATTAAACCTGGAATGATAAAGCTATGATTAATGACATATTTGCCTATTTTAGTAGTGCCTGATCTGTCAAATTGTATAGTAGCTAAGTCACTTGGATAAGTTGGTAAAATATAATATCCATAGCAAGCTGCTGCAAAAGCTATAATAATACCTGGTTCAACTCCTATGCCTAAAGCAAGTGGCACAAAAGCCGCTATTGCCGCTGCTTGAGAATTTACGAATTTAGATATTAGTAAAAGCATTAAAGCATAAGTCCAAGGGTGCTCTTTTACAATACTACCTAAAGATTCTTTCATCATAGGTGTATGAACTGCAAACATAGTATCTGCCATCCAAGAAATTCCAAAAACTGCTACGAGTGCTATCATACCTGATTTGAAAATTTCATTTTTAGCGATTTTGCTTGGATCTAGTTTTGTAAATATAATTAAAGCTGATCCTGCTAAAAGCATAAACATTTGTATAGTCACTACCATACTCATAGGTTTTACAGCTCCTTTTGCATTTGTAAATTGAGGTCTAAATTCTGGAAATGCTCCAAGTATAGCAACAATAGCAATAGCACCTAAAAATATCCACATAGCTATCCATTGAATAGTAGGTAATTTTTCTCCTAATAAAGTTTTGCTATCTCCATAAATATATTCTTTTTGTTCAGGATTTTTTAATCTTGCTTGAAATTCTTCATCTTTATCAAGATCTTTTCCTCTAAACCATGAAAAAATTCCAATGGCTAAAACACCTATAAGAGTAGAAGGTATAGTAATAGCTAATAAATCTACATATCCATCAAATCCTGCTAGTGGATGTTTGTTTAAATCAGGATTTAAAAGTAGTGCAGTTAAGCTTACAACGGCAACAGAAACAGGACTTGCAATAACTCCAAGTTGGCTTGATATACTTGAAGCTGCCATAGGTCTTTCAGGACGAATTCCGTTTTTTATAGCTATATCGTAAATAATAGGCATCATAGTATAAACAACATGCCCTGTTCCGCAAAGTATAGTTAAAAAACAAGTAACAAAAGGTGCTAATATGGTTAAGAATTTAGGATTTTTTCTCAAAATTTTTTCAGCAATTTGAAGCATTACATCTAAGCCACCGCTAGCTTGCAAGGTTGCACTTGCTACGACAACTGCTAAAATAGTAAGCATAACATCAATAGCAGGCTTTCCTGGTGCAACAGCAAAACCAAAGCTTAAAATTAATAAACCTATACCGCCTAATAAACCTAGAGCAATACCTCCTTTTTTTGCTCCATAAAAAAGACAAATAAGCACAACTATTAATTGGATACTAAATTGAACGCCTTCGCTAAGGCTTGTTAATATTTCCATCGCCATCTCCTTGTTTTTAAAATTAAACAAAGTATAATGCAATGAATATTAATAGTAAATAAAATATTTATAATTTTAAATAAATATTTACTAACATTAAAAAAAATGTTAGTAAATAGATTTATTGGTATTTTTTGAGAATATTTTTTAAAACTTTGTTAATTTTTTCAACAGAGGCTAATTCACATTTTTCATCAGTAGAATGAGGATGATAGATATTTGGACCTATAGAACAACATTCAAGCGGTTGTTTGCTTCCTATAACTCCACACTCTAATCCAGCATGTATGGCATATAACTTAGCTTCTAAATTTTCTTCTTCAAAACATTTTAGAATTTCTTCTGCAAATTTAGTATCTGTGTTTTCCCAAGGTGGATAAAAATTAGCACTACTTACTTGACAATTTGACATTTTAAAATAAGTTAATGTTTCAAACTCTATATTTTGGAGTTCTTCTAAATTATTTGACCTAGCAAAAAGTTCAAAATAAAATTTTCCTTCTTTTTCGTAAGCTAAAGAAAGATTAATACTAGTTTGTACTAAATTTAAATGAGAATTAAAGCTTCTAACACCTTGTGCAAAAGCATTAATAAGATCTAATACAACATTTGAATTTTTATAATAAGTTCTTTTAATTTTTCCAAGAGCTTTGATTTTAAAATATTGATTTTCTTTAGGAGGGGTTTTGAAAAATACTATAGCATTTGCGTGCTTAGGTATAGAATTGATTCTTTCACCTCCACGAAATTCACAAATTTCTCCGTTGTTTTGACTGATAAATCTAGCCATTTCTTTGATTGAACTTTTAATATTTTTAATAATATCAACTCCAGAATGCCCACCTTTAAAAGAGACAGCTTCTATTTCATAACATTGCTCTTCTTTTTCGTCCAAGATTAAGTCTAAATTTGCAAAAACATCAACACCACCAGCACACGAAACAACTATATCTTTATCATCTTCATGGTCTAAGTTTAAGAGTTTTTTTGATATGAGGGTTAATTCTAAATTATTTGCCCCACCAAGTCCAACTTCTTCATTGTTTGTAAAAAGGCATTCTATATTGTCATAATCTTTTAGAGCTTGCATCATTAAGGCAACGCCTATGCCATTATCTGCCCCAAGACTTGAATTTTTTGCTTTTAAAAAACCTTGTTCTTCGTAAATTTCTATTTTGGGTGCATCTCCCATGCAAACCATATCATAATGACTTTGCAAACAAATTTTAGGATTTCCTTTATAAACTTGTATATTGCCAGCTTTGTCAGTATTTACTATGCAGTTTTGATCCTTTGCATAGGAGATTAAGAAATCTTTTAGTTGATCGGTTTCATAACTACAATGAGGTATTTTAGCTATTTGTTTAAAATTTTGTATAATTTCTTCCATAATTTTTCCTTTTTTATAATATTATGACATATTTTATCTAGGTATGAAATGAAATTTTCTAAAAAACAAATAAAGCTTTTATTGGATTTATTAAAAGATCCTAAAAAAATTTTAATTATGGGATTTTTGATAGCTTTTGCTTATGTGTTAAATTATGATGTAAATTCATATGTGCAAGCAAAGGTAGTTGAGGTTATAGATGGGGATACTATAAGGGTTGTGGTAAATAATAAAGAGCAAAAAGTAAGATTATTTGGTATTGATGCTCCAGAAAAAAATCAAGCTTATGGACAAATATCAAAGAAATTTTTAAATGCTATCGTACTAAACAAAGAAGTTACTTTAAGTATCAAAGATGAAGATAAATATGGTAGAATTTTAGCTATTGTTTATTTAAATGATAAAGATATTAATCAAATTATGGTTAAAAATGGCTATGCATGGGCTTATGAACATTATAGTGATTTATATCTTAATATGCAAAATATAGCTAGAAGTGCTAAAAAAGGCTTGTGGGAAGATAAAAATCCTATAGAGCCTTATAAGTGGCGAAAGCAGATAAGGTTAAAATAAGATGTTTAAAAAAATTATTTTAGTATTTTTGATATTGTTTTTCAGTGGATGTTTTGTTAATGAAAGAGGAGTTTCAAATCGTTTTTATGATGATTGTAAAGAATATTATGATGCAAGCGGAATATACCATAAAGAATGCCCGCAAAATTGGATCGATTTGCCTTTAACCCCCGAGACTTTTGAGGGCAGCATTTAATTCAGCTTGAGAAGAATCTTTTTGAGAATTCTCTTGATTCTCCTGATTGTTGTTATTTAAATTTGTTTGAGTTTGTTTGAGTTTAAAAATATGTTCTTCAGTTGTTATAACTTGAAATGAAGCATCAAAAATTTTAATTTCATTTACAAAGCCAACTACTTTCACCTCTCTTTTTCTAGCATCATCACTAAACAAAGCATTAGCTTCAAGATTTAAAATATCACCAACTTTTAAAGGTGCATAAAAAAAACTTCTAGAACCTATTAATACGCTAAATTGCTTATTAATAGCAGCTTGTGCGATATAATTTGCAGCATTAAAAACAAAACCACTGTGGACTAATCCAAGATCATCTACTGCCATATCTCCTGTGGTAATTAATATGCCTTTAGCAAAATTTTTTTCTATGTGGGATATACTTCCTGCTAAGTTATTATTAATGTTTGGACAAGTAATAAGCTCTGTTTTGATGCGATTTAATTCTTCAGGATCTATTAGTTCTTCTATGCTAACTACATTCGCACTTTTTGCCATTTTAAACCTTTAATTTTACATACACTCTTCTTGGGGCAGGATAGCCCTCGCAAGTGAAATTTAAATCATTTTTATCTAAAAAACATTCTAAAGAATAAGAATCTATCCATTCTGTTTTTCTTTGTTCTTTAAAGTCTGTTTGTTTTGTAGCTAAAACTTCAAATTCACTAAAGCCAGCTTTGATACACCAATTTCTTAAACCCAATATCGACGGAATGAAAAAAATATTTGGTATTTTTGAATAAGTTTTTTGAGGAATAAGTGCAATTTCTCTTTCATCTTCTATATACATAGTGTCTAAAAACACTATACCATCTTTATTGAGAGATTGTTTAAGTTGCTTCAACATCATTACAGGATCGCTTCGATGATAAATTACCCCAAGACAAAAAATAACATCAAATTTAAAAGCATAATGTGGTACATCAGCTACACCTAATAATTCGTATTTTATGTGAGTTTTTGCTAGAGAATTTAATAATAAAAACTGAAGATAATATTTTATTGAAGGATCAAAACCTATGATTTTTTTTGGGTTAAATTCTAGCATTTTAAACATATAATAGCCATTATTACATCCAATATCTGCTACAATTTTATCTTTGATGCAAGGTATATAATCTTTTAATGTATTAAATTTAATGAAACTTTGCCATTCTGTATCGATAAAAAGTTCGTTAATCTTAAATGGTCCTTTGCGCCATGGTTTTAATTGTAAAGCTATACTTTTAATTTTTTCATCAAAATTTTTATCACATAAGATTTCAAAACTATCATTTATTTTTATTCGTGATTTTGAAATTTCTTTGTTTAAATCTTGAATTTCTTTATAAAGAGGATGATCTAGAGCTTGTTTTAATAAAGCATTGTTTTGCATGAATTTATTCGTTAAAACTCCCTTTTAAAAGAAGGGAGTTTTGTATTTATTGGAGTAAGCTTGCTAATTTTGTTTGTAGCATTATATTTGAATGAGCATTAGCAAACAAAAATGCATTTTCTTTTAAATAGTTTGCGTTAAAATCATTTACATTTTTAGCTAAGTCATTATTTTGCAGTTTGCTTTCAGCCTCTTTAGTGTTAATGCTAGTTTGCAAAGATGAATTAATATTTGCATTGATGCCATTAATACCAGCGCCAATATCTGCACGTAAAGTTCCTACTTGGTCAAGGAATTCATGAATCTTATCTTGATTTTCAAGACTAAGATCTGTTGTATTAGGTTGATTTAGATTGATATTTTCAACTCCAGAACCTACTACAAAATCCATACTTTGAAAAACATTCTTTCCATTAAAATTAGCATTTTCAAAAGCATCATTTATAGAATTTACTAGTCTAGTTGCTTCAGTATTTAATATACCTCTTTGTCTATCATTTAATGCAGCATTATTAGAACGAACTGAAAGTTCATTAAGTTTATCCGCTGTTAAAGATACGTTATTTAAAGTTGAATCTGCTATTTGTAAAATACCTATGGAATCATAAGCGTTTAAAATACCTTGATCTATAGTGCTATATTGATTTCTTAGTGAATCTGCTATAGCTAAATTTGCACTATCAGTACCATCAATGGCACGAATTGCAGCTATATTTGACAAAGCTTTTTCTTGATTTTTTTGTGCTTGATTAGCATACTGACTTGCTTGAGTTGATCCTACATCATTTATTTTCATCGCTTTGCTCCTTTTTTAAAGACTTGTTATATTATATCATTTTTTTTAAAATTTAGAAAAAATAAAGCAAGTTGGGAAAACATAATGATTTTCATCACAACTTCACTTGCCCCATGAATTTTTATAAATTCTTGAGTTTGTGTTGCTTCTTCTCCTAAATTTTGTGCTTGTAATACATAAGCACTAAAGTAAAATACAAAAAGCAAACTTAGTGCCAAAATAATTAAAGAAAGCATAAATTTAGAAAAATTTATTTTAAAAGAGTAATGTTTATTTTTAAAAGAAAAAAATTCTACCAATATAGATAAGATACTAACTCCAAGTAAAACATAATTAAATTTAATAAAAATATTTGTCATCAAAAGACCGCTTTGAAAATGAGTTAAAACTCCTTCGCCAATAAATTTTTCAGGGTAAAATATAGTAGGAGCTAAAAGCACACCTATGCTAATTTCTATGCCAATTAAACTTGCTAGTAAAAATAAATATACAGCTTTCATAAAAATATTCTCCTTAGATAAATTAATGGTGATTATAATTTAATACTTTAAATTATGTGCAACAAAAACTCTATCAAAACCATGATAGTCAGTAAAAAATTCAGCTTTAAAATTGTATTCATTTAAAATTTGAGCTAGAATTTCTTTTTGGTCATATCCAAATTCACAAGCTAGAATTTTGCATTTTTTATTTTTAGCAAAAATGATTATATCTTCTAATATCTCCCAACCTTTTTCACCGCCATATAAGGCATTATGTGGCTCGTTTTTTACCCATTTGTCTAAAGGATAAGAATTTTTTATATAAGGAGGATTTGAAAATATAAAATCATAGTTTGAACTCAAATTTTTAAAATCACAAAGTTTAAAATCAATATGATCTAACACTTGATGATATTTTGCGTTTTTTGTGGCAAGATTAAGTGCTAGAGGGTTTATATCACAAGCTTGAAGTGAAACTTTTTTTATTTTTGCCAAAGCAATACTTAAAATTCCACTTCCAAATCCTATTTCTAAAATATTTTTAAAATGATATTCATTTAAAAGATTTAGACATTTTTCTAATAAAATTTCACTATCAAAACGAGGAATTAAAATTCCATTTTCAATAAAAAAATCCATGCCATAAAAACTAGTTTTTTGAAAGATATACTCAAAAGGTTCCCCATTTAAAAAACGATCAACAAGTGTAAAAAATTTTCTTTCATTGATTAAAACATTTGGGTTTAAAAAAATCCAAGATTTATCTTTGTTTAAAAATTCACAGAGTATAAATACTATATGCTCTTTTTGAGATAAATCTTTAGTATAAGCTAATTCTAATGCTTTTTTTATAGGCATCATTGCAATGCTTTAATTCTATCATAAATGCAAGGATGACTTGAATAAAAGAACGTATACATTGGACTTGATTTTATAAAAGCTTTATTTTCTTTTGCAAGTGCTATTAGAGCATCTTTCATATCGTTTTTTGAACTTAATTCTGCCCCATGTAAATCAGCGTTAAATTCATTTTTTTGGCTCATTTTATTGATAAAAGGAGAAACAAAAAAAGTAAAAATATTTCCAAAAATTATTAATAAAGCAAAAACTCCAGCATTAACTTCATCAAGATGGCTTTGAATATAAAATGATTTTGGTAAATGTGCAAAAATAAAAAATAGAGCAAAAAGCATCAAAGCACTCATAAATAACATTTTTACTAGATCTTTATGCACAAAATGCCCAAGCTCGTGTCCTAAAACAGCTATAAGTTCATTTTCTTTTAAAGCTTTTAAAAGCGTATCAAAAAGTACAACTCTTTTGCTTTTAAAAAGTCCTCCAAAATAAGCATTCAATCTTTTATCTCTTTTGCTTGCATCGACGATATAAACACCATTGGCGCTAAAGCCAGATTTATGCATTAAATTAGTGATTTTTTCTAATAATTTTTCATCATCTAATTTTGTCATTTTATTAAATATAGGTGCTATAAAAGTAGGATAGATTAAGTTAATAATGATAATTATGCTAAAACTTAAGGCAAAAGCTACTATCCACCAATAATTACCAAAAAATTCAAAACAAAAGACTAAAGAATATATTATTAAAAAACCAAAAATAAGCATTAAAATCAAAGATTTTAAACTATCTTTTACGAAAAGTGTTAAAGTCATATTTGAAAAACCATGTTTTTTATCTTTAATAAAACTTTCATAATACCCTAAAGGTAAATTTAAAATACTAAGTATTAGCAAAAATGCAAGTAAAAATAGTGTATTTTCAAAGGTAGAATTTTCTTTTATAAAAAAATCTTTAAGATATAAAAATCCAAAACTTAGCCAAGCTATATTGACGATTAAATGGTAAATATTTGAAAATATTTTGTATTTTTCATTTTCTATAGCTATATTCGCTGCATTAATGTAATCATTTTCACTTAAAATTACTGCTTGTTTATTTCTCTCTTTTTTTATAAATTGAATTTGATTATAAGAAATATAAAGCGTAAATAGTGTATAAGTACATAAAATAAGTATTAGTGTCATAATTTTCCTTTTTTTATTTTTACAAATTGTAATCAAGCTAATAAAATAAGAGTTAATATCTTTATAAATTTTCACTTTTTTCTAAAATTTCAAAATATTCTTTTTCTAAATGTTCTAGATCTTGTTCAAGTATATTGAGTTGATTGTATAAAGAATTAACTCCTTGTTCTTGATAAATTTTAGGATCGCTTAGAGCATTTTTTATTTGCTTGATTTCTTCTTCAATTTTTTGAATTTTATCAGGATGAGAATTTAAAATTTCATTTTCTTTGTAGCTTAGTTTTTTGGTAGTTTTTTCTTTATTTTTTTGACCTTGATTTTCATTTGTAGTGAGATATTGAGAAAATTCTTTAAATTCTTTAAATTCTTTTTCATTTTCTAAGTATTCACTATATGAAATTACTTCTATGTTTATAGTTGAGTTGTCTTCAAAAGCATAAAGTTTTGTAGCTATTTTATCAACAAAATATCTATCATGAGATACTAATAAAATAGCTCCTTCGAAAGAAAGCAGGTATTCTTCTAAAATATTTATAGTAGCAATATCAAGATCATTTGTTGGTTCATCTAAAATTAAAGCATCATATTCTTTTGTAAAAAGCAAAGCCAAGGCAATTCTATTTTTCTCTCCACCACTTAATACACTCACGCTTTGATCTAAAAATTCCTTAGGAAATAAAAATTGTTTCAAATATCCATAAACATGCATATTTTTACCACGTACTTGAATGTGATCTCCACCATTGGGACAAAAAATTTCCAAAAGTGTTTTATCAGTGTTTAGCAAACTTCTACTTTGATCAAAATAACCTATTTTTATATCTCCTATTTTGATTTCTCCACTATCCAAAGGAAGTTGATTTAATAAAATTTTTAAGAAAGTGGATTTACCACAACCATTTTTTCCTACTATTGCGATACGTTCGCCTTGTAATATTCTGGTACTAAAATTTTGAAATAGTATTTTTTGGGAAATTGTTTTTGTGATATCTTTTAATTCAAAAAGCATTTTTTTACGATTTTGACTTTGTGTTTGATTAAAATTTTTACTAGCTCTTTTAATTTCAAGCTGTAAGCGTTTAATTGCGCTAGGGTTTTTTTTAGCTTCTTCGCGCATTTTTAATATACGTTCTTTACGACCTTCATTACGTTTGAGCCTTGCCTTTACACCTCTTTTTAGCCATTCTTCTTCACTTTTTAATTGCTTTAATAAAGTTTCGTGACTTTTAGATAAAGACGCTAAAATAGCAGCTTTTTTTTCTAAATATTGAGTATATCCACCTTCAAAAACACTTATTTTTCCCGCTTCAATCTCTACGCATTTTTGAGCTATAGCATCTATAAAATGTCTATCATGAGAAATAAAAATAACGCACATTTTAGAAGCTTTTAATCTTTCCTCTAAAAAACTACTCATGTAAACATCTAAATGATTTGTTGGTTCATCTAAAAGTAATATATCTGGGTTTTTTAATAATAATGTACAAAGTCCAACACGTCTAATTTCCCCTCCACTTAAAGAACAAAGAGGTCTATTTTCGTATTCTTTTAAACTAAATTCTTCTAAAATTCTTTGAATTTTTTGGTCTAAATTCCAAGCATCTTTTGAATCAATTAATAAACTTAAATCATCTACTTTTTTTAGGTATTCTTTATTATTAGGATCAAAAGATAATTTTTCATTGTAGGTTTCAAATTCACTCAAAGCATGATAAATTTCTTCTAATTCTTTTTTTATTGCCTGAGTCACACTTAAAGAACTTTCAAAACTAACGTGCTGGCTTAACATGGCAATACTTATATTATTTTGTTTAATTACTCTTCCAGCGTCTAATTTTAAAGTGCCTATGAGTGTTTTTAAAAAGCTTGACTTTCCTTCTCCATTTTTACCTATAATAGCTATTTTTTCGCCTAAATTTGCACTAAAATTTGCATTTTCTAAGATGATTTTTGTATTAAATTTTTTATTTGCATCTATTAAGTCAATTAGAGCCAAAATTATTCCCTGATATTTTTTCGGAATTTTACTTTAAAAAAATATTAATTTTGCTTAAATACAATTACGTAATGAGAATAATAATTTTTTTTAGTGTGTTAATACTTTTTTTTATATTAGCTAATGTATATGTTTATAAAAGATTTTTAAGTAGAGTTGATTTTTTATCAAATTATAAAACTAGTTTGAAAATTCTTATAGTTTTCATTTTTTGTATGGAAATGATCTTTTTTGCCAGTATGCGTACAGAATTTTTAAATGAAAGATTTTATTATATTTTAGCTATTTTTCCAACTATTACTTGTTTTTTATTACTTTTTGCTATATTGTTTGAAGTAGGACATTGGATATTTTTCAATGAAAAAAAGCAAATTTTTAATATTCAAAGAAGAAAATTTTTAAAACTTATTTTTGATTCTTGGTTTGTTATACTTAGTGTGAGTATGATTTTTAAAGGCTTTGTTAATGCTGTGAGTTTGCCAAAAGTAAAGCATATAGATATAAAAAATACAAAGCTTAAAGAAAATATAAATATAGCTTTGATTTCTGATGTGCACTTGGGGAAAAATTTAGGAAAAGAATTTTTACAAGGTTTAATTGATAAAGTTAATGCTTTGAATGCTGATATGGTGATTATTGCAGGTGATTTAATAGATACTAATATTGACAATATAGATTATCTTGATATTTTAGAAAATTTTAAATCAAAATATGGAACTTATTATGTATATGGTAATCATGAATATTATAATGATTTTGATAAAATTAGTGATAGATTAAGAAAGTTGAAAAATTTTACAATTTTAGAAGATGAGGTTGTTAAATTCGAGAATTTTGTCTTGGGTGGTACTTTAGATCTTAGTGCTGAATATTTAGGATATAAAAAGAGTGATATTTCAAAGATTACACAACAAATAAATGAAGATAAATTTAATATCTTAATTACGCATCAGCCAAAATATGTGAAGATGAATAATGTAGAAAATTTTGACTTAATTTTGTCAGGTCATACTCATGCTGGTCAGATATTTCCTTTTTCTTTACTAGTTTTACTAGAACAAGGATATGTGTATGGATTGTATCAACTTAGTAAAAAAACTTTATTATATGTAAGTAGTGGAGCTGGTTTTTGGGGTCCTGCGTTAAGATTTTTAGCACCTAGTGAAATAGCTTTTTTGCGGTTAAAAGGAGAATAAGTGGCATTAAGTAATAATATATCGAAAATTTTTGGAATTATAGCTGGAATTAAATTTCCACAATTTATACAAAGAAATATCAATAAGGCTTATATAAAAGCTTTTGATATAAATATGAGCGAATTTGATTCTTATGAAAAATATGATAGTTTAAATGCTTTGTTTACTAGAACATTACAAAATGAAAGAAGTCTAGATGATGGTTTTATAAGTCCGAGTGATGGCAAAATTTTAGAACTTGGAGATAGTTTTCAAAATAATTTAAAATACAATATCGCTCTTAGTATCAAAGGATCAAGTTATGATATACAAGATCTTTTAAAACAAGCGGCGACAAAAGAAGAGCTAGAAAATGGAGTAGATTATGTAAATATTTATCTCTCTCCAAGAGATTATCATCATTATCATGCTCCTTGTGATATGAAAATTTTAAGTGCTAGTTATGTTAGTGGGGCTTTGTTTAGTGTTAGCGAATCAAAACTAGCAAAAATAGCAAATCTTTATGTTAAAAATGAAAGAGTTGTTGTAAAAGCTTTAGTAAATGATAAATTTATTCTTTGGATGGTCTTTGTGGGTGCTTTAAATGTAGGCAAAATGAAATTTACATTTGATTCTAGCATACAAACAAACGCATCAAGCTATGATTTTACGCATACTTATGAAAATCTTTTTATAAAGAAAGGTCAAAAATTGGGCAATTTTGAGCTTGGTTCTACTATAGTTTTAATTTCTGAACAAGGATATTTAAAATGGAATAAAAAAGCTTATGAGGATGTTAAATTTTCTAAAAATTTAGCTACTTTTATTTAATCTTCATTAGCTACTTTATATAAAAAGGCAAAAATTTCTGCTACTGCTTTGTACATATTAGGCGGGATTTCATCGCCTAGATCAAGTTTGCTTAAAACTTCTACTAAGTCTTTATCTTCTTTTATGGGTATGCCATTTTCTTTCGCTAAAGAAATGATTTTGGTGGCATTTTCTCCTTTGGCATTAGCTAAGATTTTTGGAGCATTTTGTTCTTCTTTTTTATAACCTAATGCAACTGCTTTTTTTATTTTTTTTGTCATATTTATGCTTTTGTATCAAAACCCATGTTAAAATCGTTATATTCTTCTTGGTTTTGAAATTTGTTTTTTATTATGTCGCTTATAAAAAAATTTGAACTTAAAAGCCCCACTTTTACTAGTGATTTTTTTAACTCATGGGCTCTTTCGTATAATTTTTTTCTAAATTCGATATTTTCTATCATCATATTTATATCAATATATTTGTCATTATTTAAAGATAAAAAAACATTAATTTTTCCAAGGCTTTCAAACTCAAGATTTATTTGAGCATAGAATTTATCTTTCTTTCCACGCTTAAAAACAACATTTGATTTTTCTAAATCATCCCAAAAAAATGGCAAAAAAGTATGGATATTGTTATCTGCCAAAGAAAGAAGCTGATTAAATTCTAATTGAGTTATGAGACGATTAGTCTGATTTAAAACATTTTCATTGTCTAAATTTTTGGCTAGATTTGAAATTTGTAATAGTGTAGATTTTATATCTTTTTGTAAATCAGAATTAATTTCATTGGCGCTTTTTTGGGTGATTTTAGAAAGATCTTTTATAGAAAGTTCCAATTTTTTTTCTATATTTTTTATATCATCTAGGGAATTTTTTGCATCATAGTTTTTCAAATCGAGTGCTTTTAAAACTTCATTAAGTTTTTTGCTAGTCTGGTTTAGTTCTTTACTGAGATTTGTTAATAATTCTTCTTGTAAATTTTGAGAAAAATTTAAATTTTTATTAGTTTTAAAAATATTCTCAAAAGTATTATCAAAATTATTTTTATTTGATGTTGTGTTTGTGGATTTATTTATAAAAGTATTTTCTTCTTTTGCTAAATTTTCATTTTTAAAATCTTTTGTATCTTTGATTGTATTCGAATTTTTTTCATCCTTAGGTAATTCATTTTGTTCTTTGTGTAAGTTTTTTTCTAAATTTTCCTTATTTTGAATTTTTTCCTTAGGTAATTCATTTTTAAAATCTTTTGTATCTTTGATTGTATTCGAATTTTTTTCATCCTTAGGTAATTCATTTTGTTCTTTGTGTAAGTTTTTTTCTAAATTTTCCTTATTTTGAATTTTTTCATTATTAATATTTGTTGGTTCTTTTAGAGAATGATTTTGGGTATTTTTAATATCTTTTAAAAAATTGATTAATTCTTTTATATTTTGACTTAAATCTTTTAAAATATGAGTATTTTGAATTTTTATATTTTCTGGTTTAGATAATTCTTTATTAATAAGAGCTAGATTTTTGTTTAAGTCCTTAATAAAATGATTAGCCATATTTTGAATTTTTTTATTATTTATATTTTGTGAGTCTTTATTGATGTAATTTTTAAAATTTTCTAATTTATCAAAAAGTTTAAAAAGTGTTTTGTAGCTTGTATTTTCTAAAGATACTTTATTTTCTTTCTTATGATTTTGTAATATATAAATCAATTCTTTTAAAGTGTTTGTGGTATCTAAATTTTTAAGATCAAGTTGCGCTATATCTTTTTTTAAATCCTGATTACTAGTTGCTTTGATACTATTTAAGAGATTAAAGAAGCTTTGTGGAAGATTTTGTTCTTTTAATGCATAATTTAATTTTGTTTCTAAAAAAATTCCAGAATTTTTTATCAGTGCAGAAGTATTTTTGAAATTTGCTTCTTTTGCAGGTTTGATTAATTCTTCTAATGTTTGAATGAAATTTTCAAATTCAGGAATTTTAGAAAGTTCACCTTGAAGTTTTTTTAAATCATTGGCAATATTGGGTGCAAAATTTAAATTTTTATTATTTTTTAATATTGCTAAATTAGGATCTTTTTCTGTACTAATTTGATCTAAAAGTTTATTTAATAACTCTTGTAATTTTTGATCAACCTTACTAACATAATCTTTTGGAAGTTTAACTTCATCTTTAGAAAAAAAAGGAGTTTTTAAAGTATCGTTAATTGAAGTTTTTTTATCAAGTTTTTCTTTGATATTTTCTTTATTAATATCTTTTGTCGCTTCATTTTTAGCGATTTGGTTTTGATTTGAAATATTAGTTATCATCAAGCATTACCATATTGCCAGGTTTTCTCTTGAATTTAGTGAAATTTTTAAATTTAGGTTTATCAATGGCAAAAAGCACTAAAACACTTAGCAAACAGATATAAAAATATATGAAACCATAAGATTCAAAATAATACATTAGTGTTCCTAATATCGCAGGAGCGAACAAAGCTCCACAAGAATAAGTAAACAAAACAGCTCGACCCAATTCTACTCTTTTACTAGAATCATCAAGCATGTCATTAGCACGTGCAAGTGAAAGTGCATATAAACAACACATACCCATACCTAGTAAAAGTCCAAATAAATACTTAAGATATGGAGATTGGTTGAATAATAATATACAAAACATAGCTATTAAGGCTGTAAAAGCACATAATATAATGGCAAATTTACGGCTTATTTTATCTGATAATGTTCCGATGAAAAGTTGGGAAATAAAACCTCCAAGCATGGTACAAAATATAAAAAATGAAGCTTCTTTGGCACCAAAACCTTGTATTAAAATAAATAATGAAGCCATGGAAAAAAAACCATTCAATAACATACCAGCAATAAAGCTTGTAACTAAAGCTAGAGGAACTACATCAAAAACTTTTGGAATGGATATCTTTGTTTTTTGTGGTAAAATTGGTTCTTTAATGCGAATTAAAAATAAGGGTATAGAGGCAAACATAATAAAACTCGCACTTAGTATGAATAATGTATGACCCGTAAAATCGAAAGACATTAATAAAATTCCAAATCCAGAAGAAGAATAAAATATAACTTCGTAAAATGCTATAACTCTTGAGCGAATAGAATTTTTTGCTTTTTCATTTAACCATGATTCTATAACCATCAAAAGAGCATAATAACAAAAACCAAGTAAAAATCTTAAAAACATCCAAAAATATAAATTTGAATTTAGGCTATGAAGCATGGTGGCTATACCAAAAATAATGGCAAATATTCCAAATGATCTTATGTGACCTACTTTAGAAACTATTCTATGGGCGCAAATAGTACTCACCATAGCGCCTAAAAAATAACAACTTCCTATAAGTCCAATATAAAAATTACTTACATTATTTTGTTTTAAAATGATTGCTATAGAATTCACTGTTAGTGCGCTACCTATAAAAATAAAAGCCATTCCAAAAAACAAGGCAGTAAGTGATTGTATCGTTCTTTTTGAGCTTAACATTTTCTTATTAAAAAATTGTAAATTAATACCGCTAAGGGTGTAACAAACATAGCAACAAACAAAGCAAAAATATCCATTAAACCTTGAAATTCTAACACCAAAAATCCTAAAACTAAAAATATATAAGTAAAAATTTTGAATATAGAAAAAAACACTATAGCGTTTTTAAAAATATTCTTCACTTTAGGTTTAAAATCGTCTTCTAATAAAATAAATTTTACTATTTTAGGAAAAGAATTAATTTTTTTTGTAAAAATTTGCAAAGGTCTTTCAATAAAATAATAATTTTTAGTATTTTTCAATATAAAATTTTTGTAATTTATAAAAGAAGTTAAAATTATAAAATTTTGTGCACAAAAACCAAACTCAAAACTTATGAAGCTTTGAATATTATATCCTTTATAAACAAAAATACCCATTAGAAAAATAGGATTTAACCCCAGTAAAAGACTTAATAAAATTTTAGGCTTTAGTATCATTTCTTAAATCTTTATAGCGATTTTCTTCTTTAAATTCTTCATAGCTTTTAACTTGTGCTTTATAAGCTTTAAATACATTTAAAATGGCTGCGCCTATCCCTATAAAAACACCTATCCAAAAAAGCCAAAAAATACCAGTTGTTTTTTTTAAAAAAAATCCAATACCTACGCCTATCAAAATAGCAACAACGATGGAAATTCCAAGACTTAATCCATCGGCTGCTTCTATACCCTTGCGTATGATTTTTTTCTTGTTATTCATAGGGTTTTAAAACTTTCATAAGCAGCTTCTATAGTTGTATCTATGATTTTTTTATTCATACGACTACAAATAAAGGCTGTTTCAAATTGAGAAGGCGCAAGATAAATTCCTTTGTTTAGCATTTGAGCATGAAATTTAGAAAAAAGTTTTGTATCTGATTTTAAAGCATCTTTATAATTGTAAACAGGATTCTCGCTAAAGAAAAATCCAAACATAGAGCCAATGCAATTTACTTGTAAAGCAATACCACAATCATTAGCTGCTTCTTTAAAACCTTTAATTAATTTTTTACCCAATTTTTCTAAATTTTTATATAGATCCTCATTTTCTCTTGCTTTTTTAACATTTGCATAGCCAGCTGCCATAGCTAAAGGATTGCCACTAAGCGTACCTGCTTGATAAACACCTCCTAGCGGACTTAGTAGATCCATAATTTCAGCTTTTGCAGCAAAAGCAGCAGCAGGCATACCTCCTCCTATTACTTTACCAAAAGTGACTATATCGGCTTTGATATTATAAATTCCATATGAACCAAGATATGAGGCTCTAAAACCACTCATTACTTCATCAAATATCAAAAGTATATTATACTGATCACAAATTTTTCTTAATTCTTGTAAAAATTCAATTTTACCAGGGACTAATCCCATATTTCCTGCTATAGGTTCTATGATGATGCAAGCTATGTTAGAATCTTTTTCTACTAAGGTTTTAACGCTATTTATATCATTATAGATAGCTACTAAAGTATTTTTAGCTACATCTTCTAAAACTCCTAGAGAACTTGGGGTGTTAAAAGTAGCTGCGCCACTTCCAGCACTAACTAATAAAGAATCAGAATGCCCATGATAACATCCTTCAAATTTAATGATTTTGTCTTTTTTTGTATATCCTCTTGCAAGACGAATTGCGCTCATAGTTGCTTCTGTTCCGCTGCTTACGAAACGAATTTTGTCTAAATGTTCCCAATCTTGTAAAATAAATTTAGCAAGTTTAGTTTCTGCTAAAGTTGGAGCACCAAAACTAGACCCAAGTTCTAATGATTTTTTACAAGCTTTTTCAACATCTTTATCGCAATGACCAAAGAGCAAAGGACCCCAACTTTGAACATAGTCTATGTATGTTTTATCTTCAATATCGGTAATATACGCACCTTTGCCTTGTTTTATAAATAAAGGATTTACCTCCACACTAGTAAAAGCACGCACAGGTGAGTCAACACCACCTGCTATAAATTGACAAGCTTCTTCAAAAGCTTTTTTATTGTTTTTCATTATTTATCCTTTTTATTGTTTTTTTTGATATACATATACAGAGATCGTATTTCTTCTTCTGTTAATGAATAAGTAGGCATAATGCTTTTAAGTCCTTGTTCTTTGCTAAGTACCTTTTGAAAACGTGCATAATCAATATTTTTAATATTTGGTACTACAAAAGGAATTTTTTCATTTTTTTGAATATAGTAACCTAAAATTTTTTCCTCGCCATTTCCATGACATTTTGCACAACTTATACCTCTTGGATTTTGATAAAGAGATTCTTGATATTCTTTTGGAGACATAAAATCTTCTGCAAAAGCATTGATAAAAATAAAAAGCAAAAAAAATATAAATTTCATTATGCACCTTTAACAAAAAAAGAAGTTTTGGTATGATACAATTTTTTAAGTTAAATGAAGCTATAAAACTTAAGGATAAGAATGGTACTTTTAGATGGTAAGCAATTAAGTAATCAAATAAAAGATAAATTAAAAAACGAAGTAATAGAACTAAAAAATAAAGGTATTGAACCTTGCTTAGCTGTGATTTTAGTAGGTGAGGATAATGCGAGCACTACTTATGTAAATTCTAAAGCTAGAGCATGTGAGCAATGTGGAATTAAATCTTTGGTATACAAATTAGATGTTAACACAACACAGAATGAATTATTTGCACTTATAAATACGCTAAATCACGATGATAGTGTAGATGGTATTTTGGTTCAACTTCCTCTTCCTAAGCACATCAATAAAGATATGATTTTAGAAAGTATAAGTTTTAACAAAGATGTAGACGGATTTCATCCTTTTAATGTTGGGAATTTAAATTTAAATTTAAGAGGCGGTTTTCTACCTTGTACTCCTTTAGGGGTAATGAAACTTTTAAAACATTACAGTATAAAATTAGAGGGTGCTGATGTAGTTGTAATAGGCGCTTCAAATATAGTAGGACGTCCTATGGCTACACTTTTATTAAACGCTAATGCTAGTGTGAGTATTTGTCATATATATACTAAAGATTTAAAAGCTTATACAAAAAATGCAGATATTATTATAGTTGCTGCTGGGTGTCCTGATCTTTTAAAAGAAGATATGATAAAAGACGGTGTAGTGGTAGTTGATGTAGGGATTAATAGGGTGAATGGTAAAATAGTTGGTGATGTGGATTTTGATAATGTTAGTAAAAAGACAAGTTTTATTACTCCTGTTCCTGGTGGAGTTGGACCAATGACAATTGCTATGCTTTTAGAAAATACTATAAAATCTGCTAAAAATAGGATACAAGTATGAATTTGTTAAGAAAAATATATAAATTTACACAATCGTGGACTGGAACTTTAGTTATAGTATTATTGGTGATATTTTTCTTTATCCAAGCTTTTACCATTCCAAGTGGCTCTATGAAGAATACTTTATTAGTAGGTGATTTTTTGTTTGTAAAAAAATTTTCATATGGTATACCTACACCACATATACCTTGGGTGGAAATTCCCATTTTACCTGATTTTAATAAAAATGGTCATTTAGTTAGCGGTGAAGGTCCAAAAAGAGGAGATATTGTTGTTTTTAGATATCCACATGAGCCTAAAATCCACTATGTAAAAAGATGCGTAGCAAAAGGTGGCGATGAGGTTATTTTTGCAAATAAAACTTTATATATTCGTATGATTGAAGGTGATGAATATATGAAAGATTTTTATCCTAACAAAACAAAAATAATAGATGGAAAAATATATGTTAAGGAGCCTTATCTTGAAAAAGGAATTCATTATGATGAGAGGGTAGATATTGAAAGTATATTTTTTAGATATTTAAATTTAGGTCAGTTTGCAATGAAACCCATGTCTTTTAATGAATTAGGATCTGATAATATTTATGGCTATAACGCTTATTATTTTAAGGTTCCTGAAAATGAGTATTTTATGATGGGTGATAATCGTGATCATTCTAGTGATAGTAGATTTTGGGGAAGTGTAGATTATAAATTTATAGTAGGACAGCCTTGGTTTATTTATTTTTCGTGGGATGAAGATAAAAAGGTTAGATGGGAAAGAGTGGGGCGTTTAGTAGAAACTATAGAAAACGATAAACGTTTTATTCATCATAATGAAAGCGATATAGAAGCTTTAGAATAATTACTTAAAGAAACAAAAAAATACAAATGTGTAAAGCTTATGTATAGTTTTTACACATTTTCTAAAAAATAATCATATATAAATCAATTAGTATATTTTTTTAAGCTCCAAACTGCAAGAATTACTAGGAAAAAATTTTCAAAGATAAATAAAAGGATAAAAAATGCTAAGTCAAAGATCTCAAAATCTTGGAGAATCTCTAACTTTAGTTATGACTGATATTGCTAAAAATTTGAAAGCAAATGGAGAAAAGGTTATTAGTTTTTCAGCAGGAGAACCTGATTTTGATACTCCAAAAATTATCAAAGATGCGGCAATAAGTGCTATAGAGAAAGGTTGTGGCGCATATACGCCAGTTGTTGGTATAAAAGAAGTAATAGAAGCTATACAATACAAATTTAAAAATGATAACAATCTTGAATATAAAGCAAATGAAATTATCACCAATGTAGGAGCTAAACATTCTTTATTTATGGCAATTGAATGCTTAGTGCAAGAAGGTGATGAGGTAATTATACCTAGTCCTTATTGGGTGAGCTACCCTGAAATGGTTAAATTTGCAGGCGGAACTCCAGTATTTATAGAAGGTGATGCTAAAAATGGTTTTAAGATTACTCCTGAACAATTAAAAAACGCACTTACACCAAAAACAAAGGTTTTGATGTTTAATTCTCCTTCAAATCCTACAGGTTCTATATATTCTAAAGAAGAAATTATTGCTTTAGCTAAAGTTTTAGAAGGAAGTAAGGTCGTAGTTTTAAGTGATGAAATTTATGAAAAGTTGGTGTATGATGGAAAGTTTTATGCATTTGCTCAAGCTAGTGAAGATGCATTTAATAGAACTGTGAGTATAAATGGACTTAGTAAATGTGGAGCTATGCCAGGATGGCGTTTTGGTTATATGGCTAGCAAGATGAGTGATTTTAATAATGCAGTAAAAAAACTTCAAGGACAAAGCACTTCTAATATTTGTTCGATTATACAGCATGCTGCTTTACCAGCTTTATTAGGAAAAGCAAACGCTGATATTGAATCAATGAGACAAGCATTTTTGCAGCGTCGAGGATTAGCTTGTAAAATTTTATCTCAATGTTCAAAATTAAAATTAGAACAAATTCCTCAAGGAGCATTTTATTTATTTATTTCTTGTAAAGAAGTTGATGGTGATTCAATGAGATTTTGTAAAAGATTATTAGAAGAAGAGAAAGTTGCTTTAGTGCCCGGAATAGGATTTGGCATGGAAGGATATTTTAGACTTTCTTATGCTACCAATGAAAAAGATATAGAAGAGGGTTGCCAAAAAATTGTTGATTTTGTGAAAAGATATTAAAAGAATCCGCGTTAAGTGGATTCTTCAAACAACTTATAAGCAAGCTTTTGATATAATTTTTGTAAAAATTATAGGAATTTAAATGCAGTTTAAAGTAGAATATAAAAGTGCAAATGCAAGAGCTTGCAGAATTAAAACTTCTCATAGTGAAATTTTAACTCCAATTTTTATGCCTGTTGGGACTTTAGCTGCGGTTAAAAGCTTAGATGCGGTTGATATGAATGAAATTTTAAATGCAAAGATTATTTTAGCAAATACTTATCATTTATATTTAAGACCTGGTTCAAAAATTATTAATAAAATGGGTGGATTGCATGGTTTTAGTAAGTTTAATGGATCATTTTTGACAGACAGTGGAGGGTTTCAAGCTTTTTCTTTAAATAAAAATTCAAAGCCAAATGAAGGTGGAATAGAATTTAAAAGTCATATTGATGGTAGTTTACATTATTTTACCCCTCAAAGTGTTTTAGATGCTCAATATGATTTTAATTCTGATATTATGATGATTTTAGATGATTTGGTTGCTTTGCCAGCTACTAAGGAGCGTATCGATCTTTCTTTAAAAAGAACTATTAAATGGGCAAAAGAAGCTATTAAATATCATAAAATGAAGCAAAATCAAGGTATAGGCATAGGGCAAAATATTTTTGGGATCATTCAAGGTGGAGTAGATTTTGAAGCCAGAAAACAATGCTCTTTATCGCTTTGTGAAATGGATTTTGATGGTTTGGCTATTGGTGGCTTGAGTGTTGGAGAAGAAAATCAAGTAATGTATGATACAATAGAGGCTATGATGCCTTTTGTTGATGAAGATAGACCAAGATATCTTATGGGGGTTGGGACACCTGAAGACTTGGTTGAAAATGTTTCTCGTGGGGTTGATATGTTTGATTGTGTTATGCCAACTAGAAATGCAAGAAATGGAACTTTTTTTACTAGTTTTGGTAAATTTAATATCAAAAAATCTGATTTTATTACAGATTATTTGCCGATTGATCCTAAATGTTCGTGCTATACTTGTAAAAATTTTTCAAGAGCTTACTTAAATCATTTATTTAAAGCCAAGGAATTAACTTTTTTTCGACTTGCAAGTTTACATAATTTACATTATTATTTAGATTTAGCAAGACAAATGAGAGAAGCTATTATAAAAGATGAATTCGAAAAATTTAAAAAAGAATTTTATAGTCAAAGAATGACTTAAAATAAAAAGTGACTTGTTTTTAAATAATTAGGTATCATAAAATATGGTACGCCCAAGAGGATTCGAACCTCTGACCTTTTGAACCGCAATCAAATGCTCTATCCAGCTGAGCTATGGGCGCATAAAATTAAGCCAAAATTCTATCAAAAAAATCTTAAACTTAGCAAAAATGAGATGTTTTATGAAAATTTTATATTTTTATGTTAATCTTTTCAAAAAATAGCTAACTTTATAAGGTAAAAATATGATTCATAAAATTTTAATAGCTAATAGAGGTGAAATAGCGGTTAGAGTAATACGTGCTTGTAGAGATTTACATATAAAGAGCGTAGCTGTTTATACTGAGCCTGACTATGAATGTTTACATGTTAAAGTGGCGGATGAAGCTTATAGAATTGGCACTGATCCTATACGAGGATATTTAGATGCTCAAAGGATAGTTGAGATTGCGAAAGCATGTGGTGCAGATGCTATCCATCCTGGCTATGGTTTTTTGAGTGAAAATTATGAATTTGCTAAAGAATGTGAAGATGCGGGTATTATTTTTATAGGACCAAAATCTGATGTAATTCGTAAAATGGGAAATAAAAATATTGCAAGATACTTAATGAAAAAAAATGGAATTCCTATAGTTCCTGGTACTGAAAAATTAAATCATTGCACTTTAGAAGAAATTAAACTTCAAGCTTTAAAAATAGGTTATCCTGTTATTTTAAAAGCAAGTGGTGGAGGTGGCGGTAGAGGTATTCGAGTAGTCCACAGGGAAGAAGATTTAGAAAAAGCTTTTGATGCATGCAAAAGAGAAGCACTTAGTTTTTTTAAAAATGATGAAGTTTTTATGGAAAAATATGTTATTAATCCAAGGCATATTGAATTTCAGATTTTGGCTGATAATTATGGAAATATTATTCATCTTTGTGAAAGAGATTGTTCTATACAAAGAAGACATCAAAAAATTATAGAAATAGCTCCTTGTCCAAGTATTTCTGAAAAATTGAGAAAAACCATAGGTGTAACGGCTGTTGCTGCAGCTAAGGCTGTTGGATACACTAATGTTGGGACTGTAGAGTTTTTGCTTGATGATTATAATAAATTTTATTTTATGGAAATGAACACAAGAATTCAAGTAGAGCATCCAATTACAGAAGAAATTACAGGAATTGATCTTGTAACAAGACAAATTCGCATAGCAAATGGTGAAATTTTAGATTTAGAACAAAGTGATATTAAACCAAGAGGTTTTGCTATTGAAGCTAGAATTACAGCTGAAAATGTATGGAAAAATTTTATTCCAAGTCCAGGTAAAATTACTGAGTATTTTCCAGCTTTAGGTCCTTCAGTAAGAGTTGATAGTCATTTATATAAAGGTTATGTTGTTCCTCCTTATTATGATTCTTTATTAGCAAAATTAATTGTAAAAGGTTCAAGTTATGATAGTGCGTTAAATAGACTTGAAAGAGCTTTGAAAGAATTTGTAATTGATGACATTAGAACTACTGTACCATTTTTAATAGCTATTACCAAAATTCGAGAATTTAGAAGAGGGTATTTTGATACTTCGTTTATAGAAACTCATATAGAAGAGCTTTTAGAAAAAACTGAAGATAGACATCAAGAAAATAAAGAAGAAATAATAGCCGCTATTGCTGCAACTTTACAAAAGTTAAAAGAAAGTAGGGAATGATGAATTTTTTGGAAGAATTAAAAGGTATTAAAAAAGAGTTGCAAAAAGAAATCAATATAAAGAAAAATAAAAATAAATTTAGTGCTAATGGGGCTAGTATAAAGAAATCTGATTTAAATTTGATGCAAAAAGAATTATCCTTAAAAAATGAAGAAAATAAACAAAAAAAAGAATTTGAAGATATTTTTTTAAAAGAAGAGCGTCTTGCAAATGAATTTATGGATTTTGTAAAAAATAGTGATATTAAAAAAATAAAATGAATAATATAGGCTTTTGCACTTTAGAAGAAGAGTGTCCATATCTTAATGAAAAAATGTGTAGAAATGAATATAATTATGTTCCTTTGATTACAAAAGAACAAAATCAAGAATTAGTTTCACGAGGATGGAGACGTTTTGGATCATATTTTTCAAGACCTATTTGTAAAGATTGTAATGAATGTCAAAATTTAAGAATAGTAACTCAAAATTTTCATTTTAGTAGAAATTATCGTAGGGTTTTAAAAAAAAATATTGCTACTAAAATTATTTTACAAAAACCTTCTTTGAGTGATGAGCATTTATTACTTTATGAAAAATATCATCACCACCAAAGAGATAAAAAATTATGGAAAATTTATAATTTAAATTTTAGAAAATATTATAATTTATATGTAGATAATGCCAGAAATTTCGGATATGAGCTTGATTTTTATGTTGATAATAAATTAGTCTGTGTAGATTTGATAGATATTTTAAATGATGGAATTTCGAGTATTTATTGTTTTTATGATCCTGATTTTTCTCATTTAAGTCTTGGAAAATATTCTCTTTTGACAGAAATTAAACTTGCTCAACTTAAAAATTTAAAATATATCTATCTAGGATATTTTGTAAAAAAGTGTCAATCTTTATCATATAAAGCCGATTATAGTCCAAATGAAATTTTAGAATACACTAGTGCTTTAAATGAACAAGCGTTTTTATGGTGTTAATTTTTATCGAGAGGATTTTATGCAAGTTGTTCAAACTTTAGAATCAGTTAGTCTTAATACTGATGATTTTTTAATGTTTAGATATTTTCAAGATCTTATCCGTAAAAATTTTTCAAAAGTCATAGGAAATAAAAATAAAACTTTATCTTTTTTTGTAGAGAATGAAATTCCTCAAAGAAGATATTTTTTGAAACTTGTAAATCATAAATACAAAAAAGATACGGGAAATGATATAGATAATCTTGCATTTGCTCATTATAAAACGTTTAAATTAAATTTAGCTCAAGCAAATACATTAAAACCAGTTATTTTTGCTAAAATTGGTTTTGCTCAAAGAAGTATTTTGATTACTTTAAGTTCTAATGAAAAGATTTTTGCTGTGTATTTAGAACAGTATTTTAAAAATCATAAGAGCTCTTATGATGAAAAAAATTGTATTTTTTCTGTCGATTATAAAGATGATACGACTCTAAATTTATTGGAAATTTTAGCTAGTGTTAACGAGCATTTAAAATATTGTGTTGATTTTACCATCAATGAAACACAACTTTTAGAGTTTAGAAATAAAATGAAAAATAAAACTAATACAAACTGGAAATTTAATGCTCTTGCCAAACTTTTTGAAAATTATTTTCAAACTTTAGGTTGTAATAATAACGATGATTTTGCGACTATAAGACAGAATTATTTAAATTTAGTTAAAATTTATCATCCTGATCGCCATCAAGGAAAAAGTAAAATAGAACAAGCTTATTGTAGAGAAGAATTTGAAAAAATTCAACTTGCCTATGAAAGTTTAAAGTCTTTATATAAAAATAATAGTTAATATAAAATAACATCCTTTTAAGTTGTAATTGATTACAATTAGTCTCTTATAAAAAAATAGGATAAAGTTTTTGATTGCCGATAGAAAATTATTTTTTTTAAGCTGTATTTTAATTACCATAGGAATACTTTTTTCTTATTCTCTCAGTGCCTTTACTGTCCTTTATTTAGAATATAATGAATTTCATTTTTTTATTAGACAGCTTTTTTTTGGACTTAGTGGTATTGGTATAATTTATTTTGTTTCGCGACTTAATCCAGATAGTAAACAATCTAAATATTTAATGACAACGATTTTAATAATTTCTTTTTTATGTATTATTATTTTGCCTTTCTTACCTACTTTCTTAGCTACTGCAGCAGGAGGTGCCAAAAGATGGATTAGGCTTGGACCTTTGTCTATTTCTCCTGTTGAATTTTTTAAAATAGGTTTGATATATTTTCTTGCTTGGTCTTATACTAGAAGAATTGATGATAGCAAAAAAGCTATTAAGCATGAAATTTTAATCTTAACTCCATATTTGATATTAGCAAGTATTGTGATTGGTTATATTTATATTACACAAAACGATTTGGGTCAAAGTGCGATTTCGTTTTTTTTAGTTTTTGCTTTGGCATTTTTTGCAGGAGCTAGTAAGAGACTTTTTGCTTTTGGTATTGTAGTAGTTGGAATGATAGGAATTTTGGTAATCTTAAATAACCAAAGAAGAATTCAACGTATTACAGCATGGTGGGGTAATATACAAGATGCATTTTTACCTTTATTTCCAGATTGGATAGCAAACAATTTAAGAGTGGTTCATGGTTCTGAACCTTATCAAATTTCTCATAGCCTAAACGCTATTGCACATGGTGGAATTTTTGGAGAAGGTTTGGGGCTTGGTACTTTTAAATTAGGATTTTTAAGTGAAGTTCATACAGATTTTGTTTTATCTGGAATAACAGAAGAAATTGGACTATTGGGGCTGGCTATAATTTGTTTTATTTATTTACTTGTTATACTTAGAATATTTAGGATAGCTGGAAGATGTGAAAATAAAATGCATTTTTTATTTTGTTCAGGAGTTGCTTTGTTGCTATTATTTTCATTTTTTATGAATGCTTTTGGAATTATTTCTCTTACTCCATTAAAAGGCGTTGCTGTTCCACTTTTAAGCTATGGAGGTAGTTCTATGTGGTCAATTTGCCTTGGCATAGGTTATGTTTTGATGATTAGCAAAAAAGTAAAAATTTAAAATATAAATTATAAAAACTATTCTAAATAATATTTTTTACTTACAAAAGATGTTTTTTTGCTATAATTAATTTAATTTATTGAACAAGGGAGATATTATGGATAAATATAGGCGTTGTGGTATATTATAATTTTTTTAATTTAAATTTAATAATTGAAGGATAAGAAATGAAAAAAATTTTATATGCTATGTTAGCGTTATTTGGTATTTTGGTTTTAGGTGCTTGCTCAGATGATAAAAATCAAGCTAATAATATGGCTAGTGAAAAGGTTTATAAGGTAGGTATTGCGGCTAATTATCCTCCTTTTGATTTTGTAAAAGATACACAAATAACTGGTTTTGATGTTGATTTGTTAGAAGAAATAGCAAAAAGAGAAAACTTTAAACTTGAATGGGTAAATATGAGCTTTGATGGTCTAATTCCTGCGTTAAAATCTGGCAAAATTGATATGATAGCTTCTGCTATGAGCTCTACACCACAAAGACTTAGTAGTATGGATTTTAGCAATACATATTTTAATACTAAAAATTTATATTTAAAGTTGAAAATAGATTCTAGCCTTAGTAATAAAGAAAGTTTAGAAGGTAAAAAAATAGGTGTACAGCTTGGTACAATTCAAGAAAATGCTGCTAAGATGATACCTAATTCTCAGGTAGTAGCGAGTGAAGAGATGTTGGCTGCTATATTGGCTTTAAAGGCTGGAAAAGTTGATGCAGTTTTGACAGATAAGGATATAGGTAAAGGATATCTAAAAACTAATGATGAACTTGAGGCTTTTTTAGAAGAAGATGATGGAAGTTCAGGATTTTGTATAGCTTTTGATAAAGGTCAAAATGCTGAACTTATTCAAAAAATTAACACAGCTTTAGAAAAAATTAAATCTGATGGTACTTATCAAAAAATTGTAGAAAAATACGATTTGCAATAATTATTTTAAAGCCTTGATACTTAGTTTCAAGGCTTTGATAAAATAGTCTATGTCTTCCTTGTCGTGTACATAATGAAATCCAACTCTTAACCAACCTGGTTTATATTTTAATACTTGATTATCTTTTAAATTTAGTAGGTCGTGGCCATAAGGTCCGGCGCATGCACAACCAGCTCTTGTTTCTATCTTGTAAGTTTTGCTTAGTTTATAAGCTAAATCAAATGGAGAAATTTCTTGAATATTAAAAGCAAAAATTGGTAATCTATTTGTAAGATTTTTAGCATATAAAATCATATCTGGAAAATCTTTTGTTTTTTCAAAAAAATAATTACATAGTTGTTTCTCTTTTTGTTTGATAAAATCAATTCCAATGTCTTGACGCACTTTAAATGCAAGGCTTGCTCTAATTAATTGTATAATTCCAGGAGTTCCACCTTCTTCTAAATTTTCAATTTTACAAAGATATTCTTGTGAGCTTCTAGAAACATAACCAACTGTCCCACCTGCAGCAAAACTTGGCGTCTGTCCACATAGATTTTTTTTAATCACTAATAATCCACAAGATCCAACTCCCCCAAGTAGCTTATGTCCACTAATGAAAATTGCATCATAAAATTTAGGATCTAAATTCGCATATGGAGCTAGAGTTGAAACATCAAATGCCACAATTCCCTTATAGTGTTTTATTAAAGTATAAATTTTTTTATAATCACTAATAACACCAGTCACATTAGAAGCTGCATTGAAACTTGCTATTATTTGCCTTCCTTTAGAAGTTTTAAGTAAATTTTCTAAAAAAACAAAATCGATTTCTCCATTAGAGGTTAGAGGAACACGAATGCATTCACATAAGGCTTCCCTAAAAGATAATTCATTTGAATGATGCTCATAAGGACCTACTATAACCAAGGGTAAGGTGTTTTTATTTATATTTTGAAAATAGATTTCTTTTACACGAGGAGGTATATATAGCCCTAATAATTCTTGAAATTTTTTTATAGCCGCTGAAGAACCGCTACCGCAACTAATTAATGCAAAACTTTCATCAAGTAATAGGTATTTTTTTAGATTTTCTCTTGCATTTTCATAATGTTGCTGTGTAATGAAAGAATTTAAAGAACTATCTGAATGTGTATTGGCATAGGTTTTAAGATATTTTTTGATTTCCTTTTCTATACTTTTTAAAGCTAATGCACTTGCAGTAAAATCAAAATAGTATGTATTTTTTTTTAAAATAATATCTTTTTTTAATTTTTCAATATCCAATAATTTTCCTCTAAAAATTTGTTAAAATTATAACATAGTAATAACTTAAAACTTAAGGATATGATAATAAAATTTAATGATTTTGCAAAAAAATGTTGTCATTTTAATATTGAACAAAAATTTGATTTTTATAGCGTTTTTGATGAAGTTGACTTTGATTGTGAAAAAGATTTATACTGTAATATTTTAGAAATTTATATCAAAAAAAGTGATTGTTTCTTAAAAAATCTAAGATTGAATGATAATTCTTTAAAAGCTCTTCATATATTAAGTCGAAATGATAGAAAAAGGTATTCTATAAATAAATTCATACCTCACTTTAAGGCTTTAGGTATAGTCAATAATCTTCTAGACAAAAAGATCTTAATCTTAGAAAAAAGTCAAGAAAAACCATTAGTTAAAAGTAAAAGGCAAAAAATCAAAAAAGAACTTAGAGGATATAGTATTCAGGACAAAGTGTTTTTTAAAAATCAAGGGGTAAGATTTTTCTTTTATTTTATTTATCCTAACTTAAACCTCATAGCTAATAATAAACATGAAGAACTTATGGATATTATTAAGTTAAATTTAGAAAAATATCAAAGTTTTACTTTTGAACTTTTATGTAAAGAATTTCTAGCAAAAAAATTAAAATTAAATCAAATTTTTAGTTTTTGGAATTATTATTGCGAAATAGATATTTATTATAATGATAACAATTTTTGTGTTATAGGTGAAGCTAAATTTAAAGATAGAAAAATTTGCAAAAATGTTTTAAATATTTTAAAGAATAAAGCAAAAAAAATGAATGTTAATCCTAACTTATTTGTACTTTTTTCAAAAATTGGCTTTAGTAAAGAAATTATTTTAAATAAGGAGCGTAATTTGCTTTTATACACATTAGAAGATTTTGTTTTTTTAATTGAGGATTAATAATGGACGAAAATATTTTAAAAAGCTTAGACTCTAATGAAAAAGAAGATTTGCAACGAGGACTTAAGCTTTTAATCGAACAAACTTATGTAGTGGAAAATGCATACAATCAACTAAATGAAAATTATAGTGCGCTTATACATACTATAAACGAAATTATAGAAGTTTTACCTATGGCCTTATGGGTTCTAGACACTAATAAAAATATTACATTGCAAAATAATTTAGCAAAGCAACAACCTGAGCTTTTAGAATGTATCGATTTTCAAAAATCACATTACGAATTAGAATTTGAACATAAATTTTATCTTGTTAAAGTTACTTCACATGCTGATAAGCTTATAATTAGTGCCACAGATATTAGTGATGAAAAAAGAAATGAAAGACTTGCTAGTATGGGGATAGTTGCAGCGCATTTAGCACATGAAATTAGAAATCCTATAGGCTCGATCTCTCTTTTAAGTTCTACTTTATTTGATAGAAGTGAGCTTAAAAATAAACATATTGTTTTAGAAATTCAAAAGGCTATTTCTAGAGTAGAGCGTATCGTTAATTCAACACTGCTTTTTACTAAAGGAGTCCATGTTAATTTAAGTCACTTTAACATTAAAGAACTTCAAGAAGAATGTGAGCAAGCTATTAATTCTTATAATTATTTGATAAATATTAATTTTATATTTGATTTTATTGATTTTGTAATTTATGCTGATAAGGCTTTGTTAGCTTTAGTTTTGCAAAATTTAATCTATAATGCTATTGATGCGATTGAAGAAATTGAAGAAGAAAATGGTGAAATTAAAATTATTTGTATCAAAAGAGAAGATAAAATTTTTATAAAAGTATATGATAATGGTATAGCTATAAAAGATAAGAAAATGGTTTTTGAGGCGTTTAAAACCACAAAATTAAAAGGTAACGGATTAGGGCTTTCTTTATCTAAACAAATTATAGAGGCACACAATGGTGTGTTAGGATTTGAAGATAATCCTAAATGTTTTTATATTGAGCTTAATGCTTAAATTAATAAGATAAATTTTAGTTTAACTAAATATAATTTTCCTTTTTGTCCTTATAGCTCAGCTGGATAGAGCGCAGAATTCCTAATTCTGAGGCCGCAAGTTCAAATCTTGCTAGGGACACCATATTTAAGGAAAAATATGTTTCATATAGTTTTAGTTGAACCTCGTATTCCTCAAAATACAGGTAGTATAGGTAGAATGTGTTATAACGCGGGATTTAGTTTGCACATTATTAATCCTCTATTTGATATAGATGAGAAGGCTGTTAAAAGAGCAGGACTTGATTATTGGAAAAAACTAAATCCTATATTGTGGCATAATTTGAATAGTTTTTTGCAAGAAAATCAAAAATTTCAGGATAGATTTTTTTTTGCTACTACTAAAACGAACCAAGCTTATTTTGATGTAAAATTTCAAAAAGGAGACTTTCTATTTTTTGGCAGTGAAAGTTTTGGATTACCAGTGGAACTTATGCAAACAAAATGGCAAAATACTATTAATATACCTATGAAAGATTGTGGTAGAAGTCTGAATTTGGCTACAAGTGTAGGTATTATCGCTTATGAGGCTTTAAGACAGAATTTTAATTCTTTTAAAAAATAATCAATGATTTAAAACTTTATTTAAAAATTCTTTTAAACGCTCGTTTTTTGGATTTTCAAATGCTATTTTGGGATTTTCATCCGTTGCTATAACGCCCTTATCCATAAAGAATAATCTATTAGCTACATTTTTTGCAAAACCCATTTCGTGTGTTACTACAAGCATAGTTAAACCTTCTTTGGCCACTTCTTTCATAATGTTGAGAACTTCACCAATCATTTCAGGATCCAATGCTGAAGTTGGTTCATCAAATAAAATAATATCAGGATTCATCATTAAAGATCTCGCTATGGCAATGCGTTGTTTTTGGCCACCTGAGAGATTATGAGGAAAATAACTCTCTTTGTCACTTAATCCTACTTTATTTAATAGAATTTTAGCTTTTGTAACCGCTTCTTCTTTATCTAATATCTTTGTTTGTATAGGAGCTAAACATAGATTTTCTAAAATATTTTTATTATTAAAAAGATTAAAGTGTTGAAATACCATGCTAACTTTTTGACGAATTTTATTAATATCTACTTTTTTATCTAGTATATTGATATTGTTAATATAAATATTACCGCTATCAGGAGTTTCTAATTTATTTAAGCAGCGTAAAAAGGTGCTCTTACCGCTACCACTTGGTCCTATGATAGCTATAATGTCTCCTTTATTTACTGTGGTACTTATATTTTTTAATACCTCTAAACTCCCATATTTTTTAACTAAATTTTCTATTTTAATCATGTTTATTAAGTCTTTCTTCTATAATTCTTGCAAAAAGCGTAAAAATTTTTACGCTTATATAATATACAAGGCCTGTAAAAATAATGGGTTTGGGATTATAATAAACTGCTTGTAGACTTTTACTTTGCATGGTAACATCCATAACACTTATGTATCCTACTATGGAAGTTTCTTTAAATAGGGAAATAAATTCGTTCATTAAAGAAGGTAAAATATTTTTTATAGCTTGTGGAAAAATTATCATTCTCATAGAAGTTGAATAGCTAAGTCCCATAGATCTTGCCGCTTCCATTTGGCCTTTGTCAATACTTTGAATTCCACTTCTTACGATTTCAGCAACATAAGCAGAGCTGTTTAGACCAAGCGCTATAATGGCGACGTAAAAATTATCACTCCATGTTGCAAATATAACTACGGAAAATATAAGTAGTTGTAAAAGTATAGGTGTACCACGTATGATATCTATATATTCATCTATAATAAAATTTAAACTTTCAATTTCCAAAAATCTCAAAAAAGCTATAAAAAATCCAAGTATTATGCCTATGACAATTCCACCTAATGTCAAACCTAAGGTTACAAAATAACTTTTTACATAAGCTTTTGCCTCTATTGTATAAGCTAATTCTCCAGTGGGAATACCATTGTGATCTTTAATTTGTAAGATTTCAATAGGAAAAGAAAAATAAGCCCAAAATATAACTATACTGAAAAATACAAATAGTTTTGCTGTATTTTGCTTCAATTTGCAACCCTCTTTTTTGTATTAAAAATTTAAAAAATTACAAGTTTATACAAATAAAGTTTTCTTTTTTCTTAAAAAAATATGATATGTAAAATTTTCAATTAAAAATTTATAAAGCTATAAAAATAAAAATAAAAATAAAATAAAATTATATTTTTTTATAAGAAATTCATTTTTTTATGCTAAATTTATTTATGTTGTAATTTATAAAAAGGAAAAGTATGGATTTTGTATCCTTAATTGTTGATCTTATTAATGATAGATATTATTCTATTTTGGTTTTGTTGCTTGTTGTTACCGGATTTTATTATAGTTATATAACAGGTTTTGTGCAATTTCGTATGTTGCCTTATGTATTTGATCTTTTAACTGAAAAACAAGAAGAAAGAGAAAAACATCATATTTCCCCTTTTCAAGCTTTAATGATATCAACAGCTTCAAGAGTTGGTATAGGAAATATAGCAGGTATTGCTGTGGCTATAGTTTTAGGTGGTCCTGGAGCTTTGTTTTGGATGTGGGTTATGGCATTTTTCGGCGGAGCGTCTGCTTTTGCTGAAAGTACTTTAGCGCAAGTTTATAAAAGTCGTGATGGAAAAGGTTTTAAAGGAGGTCCGGCATATTATATTAGTAAAGCTTTAAATTTAAAATGGCTCGGTGCAATTTTTGCAGTGATTTTAATCATTACTTATGCTTATGGTTTTAACGGACTTCAAAGCCAAACTATGACTTCTGCTTTTGAATTTTATTACAAAGCAATGATTAATAGCACAGAAATAAGTTTTGCACAAAGTTGGTGGCCTATTATTATTGGCGGAATTTTAGCTTTATTTGCTGCTTTTATGTTCTTTGGAGATCATACAAAAATCGGTAAAGCCAGTTCAATTATAGTACCTGTTATGGCTATGATTTATATAGGATTGGCTATTATTGCTATGATTATGCATTATGAGAAAATTCCTGAAGTAATATCTATGATTTTCAAAAGTGCATTTGATTTTGAGGCAATTTTTGGTGGCTTTGCAGGTTCAGCTTTGGTTATTGGTATAAAAAGAGGGTTGTTTTCAAATGAGGCTGGTATGGGTTCTGCTCCAAATGCAGCAGCAGCAGCATTTACAACACATCCAGCAAAACAAGGTGCTATTCAGGCTTTTTCTGTTTTAATCGATGTAATTATTTGTACTAGTTCAGGATTTTTGGTTTTATTTTCCTTGGCTTATGCTAATAATATTGGTCTTGACGGTAAGCCTATCTTAACTGCTTTGCCTTTAGTGCAAGAAACTATGAGAGAATATTATGGAAATTTAGGAGTGCATTTTACTACTATAAGTATAGTTTTATTTGCTGTTACTTCGTTGATTGGTAATTATTATTATGCACAAGCAAATATTAAATATCTTACTCAAAATCCTATTATAATTAATATATTTAAGTTTAGTGCAGTTCTTATGATATTTATTGGAGCAAATATGGACTTACAATTTGCTTGGAATTTAGCTGATGCAACTATGGCGTTTATGGCAACAATTAATATTGTATCAATTTTATTACTTGGTAAGATAGTAAAGAAAGTTTTAGAAGATTTTAGTACGCAAAAAAAACAAGGAAAAGATCCTGTTTTTAGTGCATCAAAGCTTGGAATTAAAAATGCAGAGTGTTGGGATTAATGATTGATTATATTATAATTACTCTTTTTGTGTTTTTTATGATTTTTCTTGTATTTGGTTTTAACAGACAAATGCAAGAAAAATCAAAAATGAGAGAAGAAAAAAATAAAAAGAAAGAAAAATTCAGAAAAAATCGGTAGAATAATTACAAAAATTATAAATCAAAGAGTAAATAATGAAAATGTTAATTGAAATAGGTGTTGAAGAGCTACCTGCAATACCTTTGTTGAAAGAGTTGCCATGTATTCAAAGTAAATGGCAAACTATCCTTGATAAATATCATTTAAATTCAAATTTTAAATTTTATTATACTCCAAGAAGATTAGTTTTTTTGCATGAATATTTTCACGCAAAACAAGATGATTTTTTTGTAGAATTCATCGGCGCTCCAAAACACATAGCCTACAAAGATGGTAAATTGACACAGGCAGGATTAAGTTTTTTAAAAAAATCAGATTTGAAAGAAAACGAAATAGAAATTAAAGAAATAAAAGGCAAAGAGGTTTTATATTGTCAAAAAAAAGTACAAGGTTTAAATAGTGAAGAAGTCTTACCTAAGATGATAGAGGAATTTCTTAAGAGTTTAAATTTTGGTAAAACTATGAGATGGGGTAATGGTGAATTTGAATTCATTAGAGCAATTCGTTCATTGTGTTGTATTTTAGATGATAGGTTAGTGAGTTTTGAAGCGTATGGTGTCAAAAGTGATAAAAGCACTTTTGTTCATAGGAGTATTACTTATAACTTAGTTCCATTTAACAATATTGATGAATATTTTACGACTTTAGAAAAAAATTATGTGATTTTAGATCAAAATATAAGAAGACAAAATATCATAGAGCAATTGCAAAATCTTGAGAAAGAAAATAATATAAGCATCGTAGAAGATGAAGAATTGTTAGCTGAAGTTGTTGCTATAACAGAATATCCAAAAGCATTGTTGGGACATTTTGACAAGGAATATTTAGAAATTCCAAGCGAAGTAATTGTTACTTCAATGAGAGAAAATCAGCGCTACTTTGCAGTATTGAAAAACAAGATTTTAAGTAATAATTTTGTTGTAGTGTCAAATGCTGTTTGTGATAGCTATTCTAAAATTATTCATGGAAATGAAAAAGTTTTAAAAGCTAGATTAAGTGATGCAATGTTTTTTTGGAAAAATGACTTAACTCACGGATTACATAATGAAAAAATTAGTCAGATGCTATATTTAGATGGTCTTGGAACATTAAAAGATAAAATTGAGCGTGAGAAAGATATAGCGATAAAGTTATGCCAGATGCTAGGTAATTCTAATAAAGATAAAATTATGCAAGCAATAGAATATTCTAAAGCAGATCTTAGTACTCAAATGGTGTATGAATTTACCAATCTTCAAGGAATTATGGGTTCATATTATGCAAAGGCGATGGGAATGAGCGATGAGGTTTGCCTTGCTATTAAAGAACAATATTTACCTAATGGAGATAATTCTAATCTTCCAAGTAATGAATTTTCATCTATAGTTGCGTTGGCAAATAAATTTGATACATTGGTAGGATTATTTGCCATGGGAAAAATTCCTAATGGGAATAAAGATCCTTATGCTTTGCGGAGGGCTGCAAATGGTGTGTTAAAAATTATTTTAAATTTGGGAAAAAGATTTAATATTGAAGAATTTTTAAAAGATATTACTTTTAAATATAAAAATTTTGATTGTAAAATTTTACTCGAATTTATTTTGGAGCGTTTGTACACATTTTATGACATTAATGCATCTTTTATTAAAGCAGTATTAAATTCTAAAAATTATGACATTTTGCATATTGATTCTTCTGTAAAGGCTTTGATGAATATTGTTGATAGTGGTGATTTTGATAAGAATTTTTCTACTTTTAAGCGTCTTGCAAATATTGTTATTATCAGCAATACCGAAGTAAAAGAGAAATTATTTAATACTCAAGAAGAAAAAAATCTTTATCGAGCATTTACTCTTTGCAAGCAAAATCAAAATGAAATTGAAATATATTTAAAAAGTCTTTTTGCCTTAAAACCTCAAATTGACGCATTTTTTGATAATGTTATGATTAATGATAAAAATGACGAAATTAAAATAAATCGTCAAGCTATGGTATATGCAATATATAAAGAATTTCTTAATATAGCGGACATAAAAGAAATTAGTTTATGAAAAAAGTTTTTTTATTTTTATTTTTTTTAATTTATGTTCTTGATGCAAAAGAAATTGAGCTTGTTAAAGGACAAGTTTTGTTTTTAGATTTTAATAAGAGCGATTTTTTTAAATTTTATTCTAAAAATAAATCAATTTCGCATTTTGTTTACGATGATAAGGTTGTAGTTAGTATTGCTATGCCTTATAAAAACCAAAAAGATATGGAAGTATTAGTAGAGTTTAAAGATAATCATAAAGAGAAATTCTATATCAAAGCTACTGATGGATTTTATAAAAAAGAAACATTAAAAGTTAACGCTTCTAAAGTGAATCCACCAAAAGAGGTATTAAATCGTATAGAAAGAGAATATCAAGAAGCGACGAAAATTTATAATTTTTATACAGATAAATTTTTTTTTGATGGCAAATTTATTTATCCTTTAACGAGTAAAATTACTAGTGATTTTGGTAAAGCAAGAATCTTTAATAATACTTTAAAAAGTTATCATAGTGGGACTGATTTTAGAGCAAATATTGGGACTCAAATTCAAGCAAGTAACAGTGGCATAGTTAAAATTGCATCAAATAGATATTATGCTGGTTGGTCTGTTGTAGTTGATCATGGTTATGGCATTTATTCGCAATATTACCACTTATCTGAGCTTTTTGTGCGAGAAGGTCAGAAAATTAATAAAGGAGAAATTATAGGTTTGAGTGGGGCAAGTGGTCGAGTGACTGGCCCGCATTTGCATTTTGGTGTTGTGGTAAATGGTATTCAGGTTGATCCGCTTGATTTTATTATTAAATTTAATAAACTTTAATGATTACTTTTAGTCAGTTTTTTAAAAATTGGAGTGAGACTTATTATGCTCAATCTGTAGAGATTGGAAAACGAGGAGATTTTTATACAGCAGTAAGTGTAGGAAATTTATTTGGTGTTTTACTTGCAAACCATTTTTTAAAACTTGTTGATGGCAAAGTTATATCTTTACCTGTTGATATTGTTGAAATTGGTGCCAATAAAGGCTATTTGGCGTTTGACTTTTTACAGGCTTTATATACATTAAGACCCACAATATTAAACAAAATTCAATTTCATATTATAGAACCTCATGAAAACTTACGAACTAATCAAAAATTACTATTTTCTAAATATAATCTTGATATTAAAATACATAAAAGTTTTGACACTTGTTGTTTTAATAATGCTTTTTTTTATGCCAACGAATTATTTGATTGCTTTGCTTGTGAGCTTATTATAGAAGACACTATGGCTTATGTAGATGAAAACTATAAAATTTGTTTTAAAAAAGCTGATAAAAATATATTAGAACAATGCAATCGATATAATATTACAAATTCTGAATTATGTATAGAATATCATTATTTTTTACAAAAACTCAAGAACGTTTGTAAAAATATTGTTTTTAATTGTTTTGATTATGCAAAAAAAGAAGAAAAAATTAGTGCTAGAATATATAAAAATCAGCAAGTTTATAATGTTTTAGAAGAAAATTTACAAGATTTTTTTGGTAAAAGTGATATTACTTACAATGTAAATTTTGAACATCTTATTAAAGTTTTAAAAGAGGAAGGGTTTGTCATATTAGAATTTAAGAATCAAAATAAAGCTTTAATTGATTTTGGATTAGAAGAAATTCTAAATTTAGCTAAACAACGTAATGAAAATATTTACAGAAATTTTATTAGCCAAAGTCAAAATTTAATTTTTAACTTTGGCGATAAATTTAAATTTTTAGAGTTTAAGCTTTAAAATCATTATTAATGATGTCTAACCCAAAACCTTTTAAAGCTATAAATTCTTTGTCATTATTCTCGCTCAATAATTTTATTTTTGATATATTTAAATATCTTAAAATTTGTGCTCCAATTCCATAGTTTTTAAATTGATAACTTTCTTTTTTTTCATTATTCATAAAAATAATAATTCCATTTTTTTGATTTAAAAATTCAATTTGCTTTAAGAGCTCGTTAAATTTATTGGAAGTTAAAAGTTCAAAATCACTCCCGCTAAGGTAAAATTTTACATTTTCACATTCTTTTAATTTTCCAAATACAAAAACTATATGTTCATTATCTCTATGATCTTTAAAAATTAATTTTTTTGTGTCAAATCCAGCTAATGAACTTTGTTCTTCTTTTATGAGTGTGATAAGACTTTCATTTTTTAAGCGATATTCAATTAAATCAGCAATAGTAATCATATTAATATTATGTTTTTTACAAAATTCCTCCAGATCAGATCTTCTAGCCATATTTCCATCATCTTTTACTATCTCACAAATTACGCATGCTTCTTTTAATCCCGCTAAACGACATAAATCTACAGTGCCTTCTGTATGTCCTGTTCTCTCTAAAACTCCACCTTTTTTGGCAATTAAGGGATTGATATGACCAGGGCGAACAAAATCCTCAGCTGTTGCATCATCTTTTGCAAAAATTTGTACAGTCATATTTCTTTCAAAAGCACTTACTCCAGTAGTTGCATCTTTTGCATCTACTGTGATTGTAAAAGCAGTTTCGTGATTGGAAGTATTATGAGGAACCATTAGAGGTAAATTAAATTTATTGGCAAGTTTTTCACTTAAAGCCACACAAAGTACACCTTTAGCATGTGTAATAGTAAAATTTATTTTTTCTTGAGTGCTAAATTGTGCAGGAAAAATTAAATCTCCTTCGTTTTCTCTGTCTTCTGCATCAACTACTACAAGCATTTTACCATCTTGTAATTCTTTGATAGCTTGTTTTATACTTATAAAATTCATATTATTTTTCCTTAAAAAATTATTTATTATAATGAGAGATTATATCACTTTTTCTTGACAAATAATGTAAAATGATATATAATGTCGCTTCATTTTTGATGTTGGGGTATCGCCAAGCGGTAAGGCAACAGGTTTTGGTCCTGTCATCCAGGGGTTCGAATCCCTTTACCCCATCCATATATTGTCGCGAAGTAGAGCAGTGGTTAGCTCGTCGGGCTCATAACCCGAAGGTCGGGAGTTCAAATCTCCCCTTCGCAACCAATTTGTGTTCCTTAAAAATCTCTCCAATTCTCATTCAACGAATTAATCACATTAATCATTTAACTTAACGATACAAATTATTTATCCAAACAAACTATAAAATTAAAATAAAATCTAAGTATACCTTATATTAATTATTCACTTACTTCTTTGAAGTAAAATCAAACTATAAAACAAAAAAAACAATAAATTGATTTAATAAAATAACTTGGATAAATTTATCTCCCCCCCCCATTTCTTTTTTAACTACACCATAATGTCAAATTTCTTTATTATATTATTTTTATCACTTAATTAATCTATCACATAGTTAATTAAACTTTAAGCTTTTATAGCTATAATTTCATTTCCTTTTTTGAAAAAAGGGTTCTAAAAATTACGATTTAAAATCATCATAATTTTTATATTTGTTCTTTAAATTATTAATTATTGTTAATCAAATCTTATAGTCAATCTTTGAAATCTAAATAAGTGATCGATTGAGCCAGAGATAGATTAAATCTATCACTAATAATTAAAATTATAAATTACATGAATATTCATTATTTTGTAATTTTTAAATTTTACTTTTTCTTTGAAGAAAAAGATTAAACTTATCTATATTTTTATGGAGAGTTTGATCCTGGCTCAGAGTGAACGCTGGCGGCGTGCCTAATACATGCAAGTCGAACGATGAAGCAACTAGCTTGCTAGTTGTGGATTAGTGGCGCACGGGTGAGTAAAGTATAGTTAATCTGCCCTACACAAGAGGACAACAGTTGGAAACGACTGCTAATACTCTATACTCCTATTTAACATAAGTTGAGTAGGGAAAGTTTTTCGGTGTAGGATGAGACTATATAGTATCAGCTAGTTGGTGAGGTAATGGCTCACCAAGGCTATGACGCTTAACTGGTCTGAGAGGATGATCAGTCACACTGGAACTGAGACACGGTCCAGACTCCTACGGGAGGCAGCAGTAGGGAATATTGCGCAATGGGGGAAACCCTGACGCAGCAACGCCGCGTGGAGGATGACACTTTTCGGAGCGTAAACTCCTTTTCTTAGGGAAGAATTCTGACGGTACCTAAGGAATAAGCACCGGCTAACTCCGTGCCAGCAGCCGCGGTAATACGGAGGGTGCAAGCGTTACTCGGAATCACTGGGCGTAAAGGGCGCGTAGGCGGATTATCAAGTCTCTTGTGAAATCTAATGGCTCAACCATTAAACTGCTTGGGAAACTGATAATCTAGAGTGAGGGAGAGGCAGATGGAATTGGTGGTGTAGGGGTAAAATCCGTAGATATCACCAAGAATACCCATTGCGAAGGCGATCTGCTGGAACTTAACTGACGCTAAGGCGCGAAAGCGTGGGGAGCAAACAGGATTAGATACCCTGGTAGTCCACGCCCTAAACGATGTACACTAGTTGTTGGGATGCTAGTCATCTCAGTAATGCAGCTAACGCATTAAGTGTACCGCCTGGGGAGTACGGTCGCAAGATTAAAACTCAAAGGAATAGACGGGGACCCGCACAAGCGGTGGAGCATGTGGTTTAATTCGAAGATACGCGAAGAACCTTACCTGGGCTTGATATCCTAAGAACCTTATAGAGATATGAGGGTGCTAGCTTGCTAGAACTTAGAGACAGGTGCTGCACGGCTGTCGTCAGCTCGTGTCGTGAGATGTTGGGTTAAGTCCCGCAACGAGCGCAACCCACGTATTTAGTTGCTAACGGTTAGGCCGAGCACTCTAAATAGACTGCCTTCGTAAGGAGGAGGAAGGTGTGGACGACGTCAAGTCATCATGGCCCTTATGCCCAGGGCGACACACGTGCTACAATGGCATATACAATGAGACGCAATATCGCAAGGTGGAGCAAATCTATAAAATATGTCCCAGTTCGGATTGTTCTCTGCAACTCGAGAGCATGAAGCCGGAATCGCTAGTAATCGTAGATCAGCCATGCTACGGTGAATACGTTCCCGGGTCTTGTACTCACCGCCCGTCACACCATGGGAGTTGATTTCACTCGAAGCCGGAATACTAAACTAGTTACCGTCCACAGTGGAATCAGCGACTGGGGTGAAGTCGTAACAAGGTAACCGTAGGAGAACCTGCGGTTGGATCACCTCCTTTCTAGAGTACAAACTGATAAGTCTCACAACTATCAGTTCATATAAACTCAATCATCCTTGTTTAGATTTCAAAGATTGATGAAAAGCTAATTTTGGGGAATTAGCTCAGCTGGGAGAGCGCCTGCTTTGCACGCAGGAGGTCAGCGGTTCGATCCCGCTATTCTCCACCATGATAAGGGCCTATAGCTCAGCTGGTTAGAGTGCACCCCTGATAAGGGTGAGGTCACAAGTTCAAGTCTTGTTAGGCCCACCATAAAAAGATTTGTTTATCAATGATGATAAAAGTTTTAAAACTTAAAATAAGTATATATTTATCTAGTTAAGATATTGAATTTTATTTAATAGTTGTCCTATAAAAATTAAGTTTAATTATTTAAATATTATTTTTAATTCTAATATACACTTATTTTAGGTTTTAAGACCTAAAATAAATAAATACTTATTCAATAGAGTTTTTATTTAACGTTATTTAAATTATTATTGTTAAGAGTCACAAGCAAGTTTTAATAAAAACAATTTTACAGGACTTGTTAAAGAATAATGCTGAACTATCTTTTCTTTAAATTATTAAAGATAAGTTTTAAACTCACGACTTATATTTATTTATAAGTGTTTAAATGCTTTCCGTCTTAAGATAGTAAAGTTTTATTGTAAAAGCTTTAACAAGGAAGTGATGCGTTTTAGAATGAATCTAATAAAAGGTAAGCTATTAAGAGCGAATGGTGGATGCCTTGGCTGGTAAAGGCGATGAAGGACGTACTAGACTGCGATAAGCTACGGGGAGCTGTCAAGAAGCTTTGATCCGTAGATTTCCGAATGGGGCAACCTAATATATAGAGATATATATTACCATAAATGGAGCGAACGTAGGGAATTGAAACATCTTAGTACCTACAGGAAAAGAAATCAATAGAGATTGCGTCAGTAGCGGCGAGCGAAAGCGCAAGAGGGCAAACCCAGTGCTTGCACTGGGGGTTGTAGGACTGCAATGTGCAATAAGTGAGGTTAGTAGAACACTCTGGAAAGTGTAGCCATAGAGGGTGATAGTCCCGTATACGAAAACCAAACTTTAGCTAGCAGTATCCTGAGTAGGGCGGGACACGAGGAATCCTGTCTGAATCTGGGTCGACCACGATCCAACCCTAAATACTACTACCAGACCGATAGTGCACAAGTACCGTGAGGGAAAGGTGAAAAGAACTGAGGTGATCAGAGTGAAATAGAACCTGAAACCATTTGCTTACAATCATTCAGAGCACTATGTAGCAATACAGTGTGATGGACTGCCTTTTGCATAATGAGCCTGCGAGTTGTGGTGTCTGGCAAGGTTAAGCACACGCGAAGCCGTAGCGAAAGCGAGTCTGAATAGGGCGATTAAGTCAGATGCTGCAGACCCGAAACGAAGTGATCTATCCATGAGCAAGTTGAAGCTAGTGTAAGAGCTAGTGGAGGACTGAACCCATAGGCGTTGAAAAGCCCCGGGATGACTTGTGGATAGGGGTGAAAGGCCAATCAAACTTCGTGATAGCTGGTTCTCTCCGAAATATATTTAGGTATAGCGTTGTGTCGTAACATAAGGGGGTAGAGCACTGAATGGGCTAGGGCATACACCAATGTACCAAACCCTATCAAACTCCGAATACCTTATGTGTAATCACAGCAGTCAGGCGGCGAGTGATAAAATCCGTCGTCAAGAGGGAAACAACCCAGACTACCAGCTAAGGTCCCTAAATCTTACTTAAGTGGAAAACGATGTGAAGTTACTTAAACAACCAGGAGGTTGGCTTAGAAGCAGCCATCCTTTAAAGAAAGCGTAATAGCTCACTGGTCTAGTGATTTTGCGCGGAAAATATAACGGGGCTAAAGTAAGTACCGAAGCTGTAGACTTAGTTTTACTAAGTGGTAGGAGAGCGTTCTATTTGCGTCGAAGGTATACCGGTAAGGAGTGCTGGAGCGAATAGAAGTGAGCATGCAGGCATGAGTAGCGATAATTAATGTGAGAATCATTAACGCCGTAAACCCAAGGTTTCCTACGCGATGCTCGTCATCGTAGGGTTAGTCGGGTCCTAAGTCAAGTCCGAAAGGGGTAGACGATGGCAAATTGGTTAATATTCCAATACCAACATTAGTGTGCGATGGAAGGACGCTTAGAGCTAAGCAAGCTAGCGGATGGAAGTGCTAGTCTAAGGTTGTAGGAGCTTATATAGGCAAATCCGTATAAGAATACTCCGAGAACTGAAAGGCTCTTCAAAATCTTCGGATAGCGAGGAGAATTGCTGATGCTGTCGAGCCAAGAAAAGTTTCTAAGTTTAGCTAATGTTGCCCGTACCGTAAACCGACACAGGTGGGTGGGATGAGTATTCTAAGGCGCGTGGAAGAACTCTCTTTAAGGAACTCTGCAAAATAGCACCGTATCTTCGGTATAAGGTGTGGTTCGCTTCGTACTAGGATTTACTCCGAAAGCGAAGAAACTTACAACAAAGAGTCCCTCCCGACTGTTTACCAAAAACACAGCACTCTGCTAACTCGCAAGAGGATGTATAGGGTGTGACGCCTGCCCGGTGCTCGAAGGTTAATTGATGGGGTTAGCATTAGCGAAGCTCTTGATCGAAGCCCGAGTAAACGGCGGCCGTAACTATAACGGTCCTAAGGTAGCGAAATTCCTTGTCGGTTAAATACCGACCTGCATGAATGGCGTAACGAGATGGGAGCTGTCTCAAAGAGGGATCCAGTGAAATTGTAGTGGAGGTGAAAATTCCTCCTACCCGCGGCAAGACGGAAAGACCCCGTGGACCTTTACTACAGCTTGACACTGCTATTTGGATAAGAATGTGCAGGATAGGTGGGAGGCTTTGATTAATAGACGCCAGTTTATTATGAGCCGTTGTTGAGATACCACTCTTTCTTATTTGGGTAGCTAACCAGCTTGAGTTATCCTCAAGTGGGACAATGTCTGGTGGGTAGTTTGACTGGGGCGGTCGCCTCCCAAATAATAACGGAGGCTTACAAAGGTTGGCTCAGAACGGTTGGAAATCGTTCGTAGAGTATAAAGGTATAAGCCAGCTTAACTGCAAGACATACAAGTCAAGCAGAGACGAAAGTCGGTCTTAGTGATCCGGTGGTTCTGTGTGGAAGGGCCATCGCTCAAAGGATAAAAGGTACCCCGGGGATAACAGGCTGATCTCCCCCAAGAGCTCACATCGACGGGGAGGTTTGGCACCTCGATGTCGGCTCATCGCATCCTGGGGCTGGAGCAGGTCCCAAGGGTATGGCTGTTCGCCATTTAAAGCGGTACGCGAGCTGGGTTCAGAACGTCGTGAGACAGTTCGGTCCCTATCTGCCGTGGGCGTAAGAAGATTGAAGAGATTTGACCCTAGTACGAGAGGACCGGGTTGAACAAACCACTGGTGTAGCTGTTGTTCTGCCAAGAGCATCGCAGCGTAGCTAAGTTTGGAACGGATAAACGCTGAAAGCATCTAAGCGTGAAGCCAACTCTAAGATGAATCTTCTCTAAGCTCTCTAGAAGACTACTAGTTTGATAGGCTGGGTGTGTAATGGATGAAAGTCTTTTAGCTGACCAGTACTAATAGAGCGTTTGGCTTATCTTATAAAGCATCACTTCCTTGTTAAGGTTTTTTATAATCTTAAAAGAAAATGTTTTTTTAAACTTGCTCTTAACATTGTTTTTTAAGTATTCTTAGTTTAGAATATTTAAATAACAATGTCCGTGATTATACAGATGTGGAGACGCCTTGTCCCATCCCGAACCAAGAAGCTAAGCACATCGTGGGTGATGATACTACGCCTTACTGGCAGGGGGAAAGTAGCTCATTGCGGACTTGTTAATTCTTCTACTACTTATTTTAGCTTATTGATATTTTTATTAAAGCAAAATGATATTATAATAAGAAATGAATTTAATCTCTTATTGAGTAAAGCTTTTTTATGATTTATAAGTTTATATTCTAGGTATTTTTTAAGATTAGTTTATTAGCAAGATATATTGAAATTGTTTTTATATAAGTGGGTTTTTGTTTTTAGAGTATAAAAGCTATGATTTATTAGTAACTTAGAATAGTATAAATTTATTTATTATATTTTTTTTACAATAGTTTTATAAAGATGTGTTAAATCTTCTATTTTAAGTTTTATGTTTAATTCTATTAGTTCTTCTTGAAATATAGGTGTGTTAAAAGCAGTAATTGACCATAATTTTATAATGATTATTTTATGAAGACTAGTTTATTTTATATATTATAGGAATTCTTATATTAAATGTTTGATCATATTTAGGAAAATACTTAGAAGCTAAGTGTATAGTTTGTAAAGCGCTTTCATTTAAAAGTTTGTATTTAGAAGGCGTAATTACTTTTAAATTTTTTAATATTTGCTGATTTGTCCAAGTAAATTCTACCAAAACTTCACCACTCATTCTCATTTTTTGAGCTTGCCTTGGATATACTAATGTATTATCTATAGCTAATTTTATTTCTTTTAGAAAATCATTGTTACTTATGGTGGTAGAAGATATAGTGGAGTTACTTACAGTAGGTTGAGATAAAGGAATTGTTTGTTGGGGTTTAGGTAATGGTTTAGATTTTACGGGTTGATTGGCTTTAGGAATAGGTTTTTTAATTGGATTATTGATAACTTTATTAGGTGTTGGAATTTTTTGTTCTAGTATATTTTTTGGAGTTTGTTTATTAATTGGCGTTTGAGTTTGTTGTATAAAATGTTTTATTGCTAAATTAATTTTATCTTCTTTGTTAAGATCTTTATGCTGGATATTTATAAAATTTTTGGAATAAATAAGTATATAAAATATAGGAATAAACAAAAATAACGTGATTAGAAATGATTGATTTTTATGATTTGTTATGAAAGGCATCATTGCTTTTGTTCTGTTATAATTTGGAAGTTTTCGTGATTTTTATTTTTCAAAATATCAATGATTTGAATGAAACTTTCAAATTTTGCTTCTTTATCACTTTTTAATTCTACTAATGTTTTAGAATTAATTGAATTAATTTTCATGGTTAAATCATTTAAAGAAGTTAATTTCTCATCTATATAAAAATTATTTTCTTTGTCAATTAAAACTGTTAATTTGTTTTCGTTTTTGCTTAATTCTTGTGAATTTTGGCTTTTTGGGAGCTCGATTTTAATTTCTCCATGTGCTATGAAAGTAGAAATGCTTAATACTATAGCTAACAAAACTAGTATAATATCAATAAAAGGTACTATATTTAACCCTTCATTTTTAGGAAGTTTAAGCATTATTTTCCTTGAAAGTACGATAAGAATTACTTAGAAGGGATACTTTTCTAAGCAAGCCATTATATGCCATTAAAGATGGTATTGCCACTAAAATTCCTAATGCAGTTGCTTTTAAAGCTAAAGATAAGCCAACGACTATGGATTTTACATCGATATTGCCACTAAGTCCCATGTCGTAAAATGTAATCATAATTCCTATGACAGTTCCTAACAATCCCACATAAGGGGCATTAGTATATATAATATAAATTGTGGTTAGATTTTCTGTTATTGCATTATCAAAGTTTTCTTGATTTTTATAATGTGATAAATTTATTTTCATAAAAAATAATATGCGTTCAATGGTGCACCATAACGCGATAAAAGCCATTAAACCCAAAATAATCACTATGATTAAGTCAATATAAGTTTTTAAAAATTCCATACAATCACTCTTTTTTACATTTTTTGCGATAATTTTTTGGGTATTTTAGCATATAAAAAATTAAATTATTATTAATATTAATTATCATAATTATTTATATAATTTAATATTAAATTAATAATCATTATTATAATATTCGCCTCTTTATATATTGTGTTGATGAAGGAAGATAATGAAAAAAACAATATTATCAGTTTGTGTTGCTGGTCTTTCAATTTCCAATGTTTTTTCCCAAAACGTTTTATTAGATAGCTCTATTGTCAGTGCTTCTGGGTTTTCTCAAGATATCAAAGAAGCACCAGCAACTATTAATGTAATTGATAAAAAGCAATTACAAAGTAAACCTTATAGAGATATAGCAGAGGCTATAGCTGATGTTCCAGGTGTTGATTTATATGCTAGTAAAGGGAAAACTGGATCATATAATATAACTATGAGAGGGATTACTGGATATACTCTAGTATTGATTGATGGACGTAGACAAGGGATAGGAGGAGAAGTAGGACCTAATGGTTTTAATGAAATAGCAAATTCTCTTTTGCCTCCGATTTCAAGTATCGAAAGGATAGAAGTTATCAAAGGTCCTATGAGTACATTATACGGTTCTGAAGCTTTAGGTGGGGTTATAAATATCATCACTAAAAAAATAAGTAAAGAATGGGAAACTTCAGTAAGTTTTGATGGTGTTTTTAATACCAATCATGACTGGGGTAATTCTTATGGAACGAGTATTTATTCAAGCGGTCCTTTAATGGATGATCGTTTAGGTTTGACTTTGCGTTTTAGAGAATTTTATAGATCTTTATCTGAAGTAAAAAGTAAAGATAAAAGTGGGAACTTAGTACCTGCTTCTATGTCGCAAAATCCTACTAAGGCTAATAATTTTAATTTAGGAACAAGATTAAGTTTTTTAGTAGATGATTATAATACTTTGATTTTTGATATTGATTTTTCTAAAAATCATTATGATAATAGAAAAGGCCAAATGGGAACTCTTACAAAACCAAATTCTACACCAAATACTGGATTAACCGGTGGATATACTAAAACTATGGAAGTAGATAAGCTTGTGACTTATTTAAGTCATGAGGGAGTTTATGAGAATTTTTCTACTACTTCTACTATACAATATAACCGTGTAAGTAATGATGGACGTGAAGTTGTAGGAAAAAAAGGTCAAGCTTATTTGGGAGAAAATAGAGATATAATTGCAGAAGATATTATCTTTGATACTAAAGCAGTTATACCTTTAGGACAAAGTCATATATTAAGTGTGGGTGGTGAGTATAGACTTGAAAAAATGCAAGATAAAATAGCTAATCCAACTAATTTTGATCAATATTTACTAGCAATTTTTGCAGAAGATGAGTATAGCATTAGAGATGATTTGAGATTTACTTTTGGAGCGCGTTATAATCATCATGAAATTTTTGGAAATAATATCTCACCAAGAGCGTATTTAGTTTACAATCCTACAGAAGATCTTACTTTAAAAGGAGGGGTATCAACGGGCTTTAGAACCCCTTATGCAAATAGATTAATAGCAGGAACTTATAATTATGGAGGTCAAGGAAAAATTCCTTTATATGGAAATCCTGATTTAAAAGAAGAAACTTCGTTAAATTATGAATTAGCTGCTATATATAATACTGATTTGTTTTATGTTTCAGCAACAGGGTTTCTAACTAATTTTAAAGACAAAATTTCAAGTAGATCATTTAGCAAAGGTAATTCAATTCCTGGAGTTGGTAATTGTAGTGCCGATATATGTTATCAATCCATTAACCATGGAAAAGTTGAATATAAAGGCATTGAACTTGGTACAGGTGTTAGTCCTATAGAAAATTTAAATTTGGATTTAGCTTATACCTATCTTGATAGTGAGATAAAAGAAGGTGATAAAGATGTTATAGGTAAACCTGAAGAAAATAGCTTAAAACATAATATTATGCTAAAAGCTGGATATAATATTTTCAACAAATTCTATCCTTGGGTAAAAGGTGAATGGCAAATTGATCGTTATATGGGTAATACAAATATTGATAGAGAGTATTATAAAGATATATTCTTAGCTTCTATGGGTGTGCGTTATGATATCAATAAACAATGGAATATCAACGCTGCTATTTATAATCTTTTTGATAAAAGCTTTACTAATGCTTATGAAACATATCAGAGTGGTGCAAACACAAACTATGTAAATACTTATAATCGTATAGAAGAAGGAAGAAGACTTTATATCTCTATCAACGGAACTTTTTAATCTAAAATTTGTGGGGAACCAAAGAGCTTGTTAAGAGCTTCTTTGGTTTCATCTTTTTGATCATATTTTTTTGCATCTTTTTTTAAGTGTTCAAAATGCTCGTTGAAATTTGTGTTAGTTTTGTTTTCTTCTTGGGTATGAGTTTTAAATATATCTTGTAATTTTTCAGTTTGTATGGTATCTATTTTCTGAATTTTAATTTGTGCATCTTGTCCAAAAAGTTCATGAATTAGTGTTTTTATGAGTTTAAAACCATTATTTAAAACAATTCTATCTTCATTTTGAGCGTTAGAACTTATGCTAAGTGTATTGTTTTTAAAAGAAATAAATTGTGTAGTTTTCTTAAAAATTTCTCCAAGCTCATAATCTCTTTTGTAAATGCTTTGAAGCAATTGTTCATAAGCGTTTAATTTTTCTTCTTTAGTAGATAAGGATATGAATTTATTTTCAATATTTAAATTTGAAGTATTTAAAGTTTTATTTTCTTTGATATTTATAGCTTCATCTATGCTTTTTAAATGAGTCGCCTCCATTAGCATAAAAGTCATTACGCAAAGTACAAAACTATCGTTATCACTTGAATTTAACATAGTTTTAGCACGAGAAAGTATTCTAAAAAATCTTTCATATATTAAAATAGAAAAAAGATTATTTTTAGCAAAAAAAGCTTCTTTTAGAAAAAATATCATTTCATCGATAATATTACTTGCTTCATAATCTTCAAATTCTTTTAAAAATTCAAAAACTTTATCTTTATCATTAGTTAAGATAGCTTGATAAAATTCTTCAATTTTACTTGGATTTAAAAAACCAAGCATTGTAGTGATTTGATTGGTTTGTATGTTATTTTGACAGTATACAATAGCTTGATCAAGTAAAGTTAAAGTATCTCTTAATGAACCATTTCCACTTCTAGCAATCAATTTTAAAGCTTCTTGCTCATAATTAACTTGTTCTTGTTTTAATATCCATTCTAAATGATTTAAAATTGCATGCTGGGAAATCTGTTTAAACCTAAAATGCTGTGTCCTTGATAAAACTGTTGCAGGTAATTTTAATGGATCTGTTGTTGCAAGAATAAATTTTACATAACTTGGTGGTTCTTCCAAGGTTTTAAGTAAAGCGTTAGCAGCTTGTGGTGTAAGCATGTGTACTTCATCAATGATAAAAATTTTAAATCTTGCTAAAGATGGAGCATATTTTACTTGCTCAATGAGTTCTTGGATATCTTCCAAACTTCTATGACTAGCTGCATCCATTTCGATAATATCTATGTTGGTATTATTTAGCGAAGAAATACATTGAGAACATTCTCCACAAGAGGTTGAACTAGGACCTTTTTCACAAACTAAAGCTCGAGAAAAAATTCTAGCACTTGAGGTTTTTCCGCTACCTCTAAGTCCTGAAAATAAATAAGCATGCGCTAAGCGATTATTTTCTAAAGCATATTTTAAACTAATAGAAACAGTATCTTGTCCTACTAGTTCATTAAAATTTTTTGGTCTATATTTTATCGCTAAGGCTTGAAGCATAATTACTCATTCATAATAGATAATAATTCTTCATTGCTTTTAGTTTTTAACATTTTTGAGTATAAAAATTTCAATGCTTCTATATCATCCATTTGAGATATAGCCGATCTTATAGCCCAAATTTTTTGAAGTTTTTCTACACCTTGAAGCAATTCTTCTTTTCTTGTTCCCGATTTAATAATATTAATTGCAGGATAAATTCTTCTATCTGAAATATTTCTATCTAAAACAATTTCACTATTACCTGTGCCTTTAAATTCTTCAAAAATTACTTCATCCATTCTTGAACCTGTTTCAATTAAAGCAGTTGCTATGATAGTTAAAGAACCTCCATTTTCTATATTTCTAGCTGCACCAAAAAATCTTTTAGGTTTGTGAAGCGCATTTGCATCTACACCACCACTTAAAACTTTACCACTACTAGGCGTTGCAGTATTATAAGCTCTTGCAAGTCTTGTAATAGAATCTAATAAGATAATTACATCTTTTCCTGTTTCTACCATCCTTTTGGCTTTTTCAATAACAAGTTCAGCTACGCGTACATGATTATAAGCAGGCAAATCAAAAGTGGAGCTAAAAACTTCTCCTTTGACACATCTTTGCATATCAGTTACTTCTTCAGGTCGTTCATCTACTAATAACACTATAAGATGAGCTTCTGGATGATTTTTTGCAATAGCTGCTGCTAATTCTTTCATGAGTTCTGTTTTTCCTGTCCTTGGAGGAGCAACTATTAAACCTCTTTGACCTTTTCCAATTGGAGAAAATAAATCAAGCATTCTTCCGGTTAATTTTAACGGATCATATTCTAATTTTATTTTTTCAGTAGGAAAAATAGGAGTAAGATTGTCAAATAATGGCCTTTCTCTTGCTTCTTTTAAAGGGAGATAATTAATTGCTTCTATTTTAAGTAAAGCATAATATTTTTCTTGATCTTTTGGTTCTCTTACTTGACCTGTGACAATATCTCCAACACGGAGAGCAAATTTTCTAATTTGTGAGTTTGATACATAAGCATCATTTACACTATCGCTTAAATTTGAATCCATTCCCCTTAAAAAACCATAGCCTTCTGGAGAAATTTCTAATATTCCCGTAAAAAGTATAAAGCCACCTTTTTTTGTTTGAGCTTTTAAAATTTCAAATATTAAGTCTTGTCTACGAAATTCTCTAGGATTTTCTATTTCGGCTTCATTAGCTATTTTGATAAGATTTTCTAGATCAAGTAATTTTAGATCCTCTATTTTGTAACCTTCAACTGGAATGTGGGTTCTTTGATGTTGTTTTTTTTCTTTTTCCATGTATCCTCGTAAAATGTAGAAAATGTAGTATTTAAAAAGTAATGCTGAGATTTTATTAAAAAAAATACTTTTTTGTCAAATTTTTGAAATTATATATTATGTTTTTAAATATATTTTAAAAGTTTGATACTTATAAAAAATGATAGAATATTTTTAAAATATTTTTTATGAAAGATATAAATGAAGTGTAAGCATTGCCAATTAAATTTCAAACAAGAGCAAATGATAGAAAAAAATGGTAATTATTTTTGTTGTAATGGATGTCAAAGTGTCTATGAAATTTTACATGATAGTGGTTTAGAAGAATTTTATGATAAGCTTGGTAATCAAACTTTAAATCCTGTTGAATTTAAATATGAATATAAAGATTATCAAAAATATATCACAAAGACAAAAGATGGTTTAAGCGAGATTTTTTTACTCATAGAAGATATTCATTGCGCTGCTTGTGTTTGGCTAAATGAAAAAATTTTAATTAAAAGCGATGGTGTGGTAGAAGTTGATATAAATTCAATCACACATAAAGCTAGAATTGTATTTGATGAAAATATTATTTCCTTGGTTAAAATTATTCAAAACATAGAATGTATAGGTTATAAAGCCAATATTTATTCTCCTACTAAATTTGAAAAAAGGGCTATGCAAACTAAGCGGGAATTTTATGCAAAATTAATTGTTGCAGTTGCTTGTGTAATGAATATTATGTGGATATCTGTTGCTAAATATGCAGGATTTTTTAGTGGAATGGAAAAAGAAACTAAAGATATATTGCATTTTGCTGAATTTTTACTTTGTACTCCAGTTATTTTTTATACAGGATCAATTTTTTATAAAAATGCTTATTATGCGTTGAAATTTAAAAATGTCAATATGGATACTTTAGTAATTAGTGGCGCAAGTTTGGCTTATATTTATTCCGTATGGGCTATGTTTTCAAGGAGTGCACAAGTATATTTTGATTCTGTTGCTATGATAATGTGTTTTGTATTTGTTGGAAAATATTTGGAACTTTTAAGTAAAAAAAGAGCATTTGATGCTTTAGATCATTTAAGATCTTTTTTATCAACACAAATTAGAGTTTTAAAAGATGATAAATTCCAAAATTGTGATGTTGAGAATGTAAATATTGGTGATATTATTGAAGTTAAGGAAGGAGATAGAATCTTAATTGATGGTGTTTGTATTAGCGGTAATGCAAGTTTAGATATTTCGAGTTTAAGCGGAGAAAGTCTACCAAAAGATGTTTGTAAAGATGATGAAATATATTCTGCTTCTTTAGTTTTAAGTGGAAGTATTTTGTATGAATGTAAAACCTTATATAAGGATTCAAAGTTAGCAAAAATTATATCTTTACTTGAAAATTCTAGTGCAAAAAAGGCCAAAATAGAAAAAATTGTAGGACAAATTAGTAAATATTTTTCCCCAATTATTTTGTCTTTTGCATTAGTGTGTTTTTTATATACCTTTTTTATATTAAATATTGGTTTTGAAGAAGCTATGGTAAGGATGGTTTCGGTGCTAATTATTGCTTGTCCATGTGCTTTGGCTCTTGCAACTCCTGTTAGTTCTTTAGTGGCCATAAGCACTGCTTTAAAGGAGAAAATATTATTTAAAGAAGCTGGAGTTGTAGAAGATCTTAGCAAATGTAATATTGCTGTTTTTGATAAAACTGGAGTTTTGACAAAAGCAAAATTGGAAGTTATAAATTCTTTTTATGATGATAAATTAAACAAAAATGAGTTGATAAATTTTCTCTATTTAACTAATCATCCTGTAGCAAAAAGTATTTTGGATTTCTTAAAAAATGATAATTATCAAAGAATTGAATTTGAAAAAGTTCAAAATATCCAAGCAAAGGGATACAAAGCTTATTTTAATCAAGATGAGTTTATAGGTGGAAATGAAAAATTTTTACAAGAGAATGATATAAAAGTTCAACCATTTAACTGTACGCATTTTATCTTTGCTAAAAATGGTAATATTTTAGCTACCTTCGAACTTGAAAATAATATAAGAAATGACGCTAAAGAGCTTATGAAATTTTTAAAGGAGCAAAATCTACAAATTTATATGTTGACAGGAGATAATGAATTTGCTGCTAAAAAAGTTGCTTCTATTTTAGACATACAACAATTTCAACACTCATGTATGCCTGAAGATAAATTAAAATATATTTTAGATATGAATTTAAAAAATAAAGTTTTGATGGTTGGGGATGGGGTGAATGATACTTTAGCACTTTCTCATGCTGCTGTTGGAGTTGCGTTAAAAGAAGGATCTGCTTTAGCTCTTGAAAATAGTGATATTATTCTACTTAAAAATGATTTGCAAAGTTTGAAAAAAAGTATGGTGATTGCAAAAAAAACTTATAAAATTATTAAGCAAAATTTAGCATTTTCATTATGTTATAATGCTTGTACTATACCACTTGCTTTTTTAGGTTTGATTAACCCACTTATAGCAGCATTATCAATGTCTTTTAGTAGTTTAGTGGTAATTTTAAATGCTTTAAGGATTAAAAATGAATAATGTTTTGATGATGATGATAGGTGTGTCATTATTTGCTTTATTTTTAGCAATCTGTGCTTTGTTATGGGGTATAAAAAATAAACAATTCGATGATGATTACAAATTTACAATTTTAAATGATAGCGAAGAAGCATTAAATGATGCCATAATACTAGAGAATAGAAAAAAAAATATTTTAAAAGATAGAGAAAATCAAAACAGCCATAAGGCTGTTTAATTATTTTAAAGTTTCAATGTATGCTTCGATAGCTTTGAAGTCATCTTCTGTTAAGCCTTTAAGGTTGATTTTCATAATAGCACCTTGACCATATGCATTTCTTTTACCTTCTGAATATTCTTTCATGTATTGCAATCTTTCAGCACTTGTTAAAGAATTTAATGCAGGAACTTTGTTAAGATACATTTTTTCTGCTTTTGCACCATGACAGACTGCACATTTTTTATATAATGCTGCGCCATCTGCTGCATAAGTAGAAACCCCAAGACATGCTAACGCTGATAAAACGATTAATTTTTTCATTTAAGACTCCTTGAATAAAATAACTTTTAATTATAAACTTTTTTCATTTAATAATCTTTAAATTATCAAAATCTTAATAAAAATACATTATAATTTTTTGATGAAAAAGAAAGTATTATTTTTAGATAGAGATGGTGTTATTAATATAGATAAAAAATATGTTCATAAAATTGAAGATTTTGAATTTTGTGATGGAATTTTTGATCTTTGTGAATATTTTTTGCAAAGAGGTTATTTAATTTGTGTAATAACTAACCAATCAGGTATAGCAAGAGGATATTATACAGAGAAAGATTTTGAAATTTTAAGTGCTTATATGATAGATGAATTCTTAAAAAAAGGTATAACGATAGAAAAAATTTATCATTGCCCACATTTGAATGATTGTGAATGTCGTAAGCCAAAACCAGCAATGTTATTAAAGGCCAAAAAAGAATTTAATGTTGATATGAATGAGTCTTTTTTTATTGGAGATAATTTGAGCGATATGGAAGCTGGTATGAGTGCAAATGTAAAAAATCTTTTTTTAATAAATAATAACTATACAAGTAATGATAAATTTAAAACTTTTAATAACTTAAAAACTTTATTAGAATACATAAAGGACATAAAATGAAAATAGTAATCACAGGTGGTGCAGGTTTTATAGGTTCAGCACTTGCCTTAAAGCTTCAAGAAGAAAATCATGAAATTTTAATTATTGATAAGATGCGTTCTAATGCTAAATTCGAAAATGGAAATTTAGAAAGTTTTGGACATTTTAAAAATTTATTAGATTTTAAAGGCGAGCTTTATGTGGGAGATATTAACGATCATCAAACATTTGAAGTAATTAGAGATTTTAAACCCGATGCTATTTTTCATAAAGCCGCAATTTCTGACACTACAGTTTATGATCAAACTAAAGTTTTAGCAACTAATCTTAATACTTTTAAACAATTTATACAACTATCTTTATCTTTAAATGCAAAACTAATTTATGCTAGTTCGGCTTCTGTTTATGGTGATACTCCAAGTCCGCAAGTAGTTGGAAAGGGAGAAGCTCCTAAAAATCCTTATGCTTTTTCAAAATTAATGATGGATAATCTTGCGCAAAAATATTTTGATAAAATGCATATAGTGGGACTTAGATATTTTAATGTTTATGGCAAGGGTGAATATTATAAGAATACTACTGCATCAATGATTTTGCAATTTGGTTTGCAAATTTTATCAAATAAAAATCCTCGTTTATTTGAAGGAAGTGATAGAATATATCGCGATTTTGTTTATATAAAAGATGTTATAAACGCCAATCTATGTTCTTTAGATGCTAAAAGTGGTGTTTATAATGTTGCTACTGCAGTGCCAAGAACTTTTCAAGATATAGTTGATATTTTACAGCATAAACTTTGTGCAAATTTAACATGTGAGTATATTAAAAATCCTTATGTTAAAGCATATCAGTTTCACACTCAAGCGCAACTTAGTGAAATTTTTGCTTATAGACCTCAGTTTAACTTAGAAGATGGAATTGAAGATTATTTACCAGAAATTAAGAGAATTTTTGAGAAGGAAGTGAATGCTTGATTATTTAAGTTCTAAAAGCCCAAGAATTTTAGTTGCCGGAGATTTTATGATAGATCATTATGTATGGTGTGATTGTACCAAAATTTCTCCTGAAGCTCCAGTATTAGTTATGAAAAATATTAAAGAAGATAAAAGGCTTGGCGGTGCTGGAAATGTGTATACTAATTTACAAAGCTTAGGGGCCAAAGTTTTTGCTCTTGGAGTAATAGGTGATGATGAAAATGGCAAAATTTTAAAAGAAAAATTAAATGGTAAATTTTTTGTAGAAAAAAATAGAAAAACTCCTCTAAAAACAAGAATTTTATCGCATTCTCAACAAGTATTAAGAATTGATGATGAAGATGATTTTGATACTGCATTAGAAGTACAAGTAATTCAAGAATTTAAAAGTATTGTGCAAGATTTTGATGCAGTTGTTTTGAGTGATTATGCTAAAGGAAATTTGAGTCAAAATATTTGCCAAGAATTAATAAAATGTGCAAATAATTTAAATATTCCTATATTAATAGATCCAAAAGGTAATGACTTTAGTAAATATAAAAATGCTACTTTGCTTACGCCAAATAAAAAAGAAGCTTTAGAAGTATTAAAAATTGATACTTTAAATAAAAATAATTTAGAATTAGCAATAAAAAAAATAAAAGATGATTTTAATCTTATGTATTCAATAATTACTTTGTCAGAAGAAGGAATAGCTTTATTTGATGATAGATTAAGAATTATTCCTGCTAAGGCTCTAGAGGTTTATGATGTCACTGGAGCAGGAGATAGTGTGATTGCTATGCTTGCTTTTGCTCTTGCTTTGAAGATAGATATTTTTCAAGCATGCGAATTTGCCAATAAAGCAGCAGCAGTTGTGGTATCAAAAATAGGCAGTGTTAGTGTTAGTTTTGATGAAATCAAGAATTTAGAAAAAGCGTCATTTTTTGAAAAAATTAAAACTAAAGAAGAATTATGTAGTCTGATTAAAGATAAAAAAGTTGTCTTTAGCAATGGCTGCTTTGATATTTTGCATTTTGGACATATTAAATATCTTGAAAAAGCTAAAAAAATGGGGCAAATTTTAGTTGTGGGATTAAATTCGGATCAAAGCGTTAAAAGATTAAAAGGACAAGAAAGACCAATTAATCATGAATTTGAAAGAGCTTGTATGTTGGCAAGTCTGTATTTCGTAGATTATGTTGTAATTTTTGATGAAGATACTCCTTATGAACTAATACAATATCTAAAACCCGATATTTTAGTTAAAGGAGCTGATTATAAAAATAAAGAGATTATTGGATCGAATTTGGTAAATAAAGTTGAATTAATAGAATTTGAGAAAGGTTTTAGTACTAGTGATGTAATTAAAAAGATAAAAAAATAAGGTAAAATTTAAGTTTAGCTATTTTGCTAAACTTAAATAATATTCAATTTGTTCTTTTTGTAAAATTCTTATAAGATTTGTACTTCCTGCAACACCTATAGGAAATCCAGCGGTAAGTGTATAAATACCATCTTTTTGCATCAATCCTTTTTCTATACCTAATTTTACTGAATTACTAACAAGCTCAGTTAAATTTTCATGCTTTTCTATAAGTATTGCTGGTTGAACTCCCCAAACTATACTTAAAAAATTTAAAGCTTTTTTTGAATGTGTGATGGCGATAATATCCATTTTAGGTCTATATCTTGCAGTTTTAATTGCTGATGAGCCGCTACTTGTTAGAGTAAAAATAGCATCTGCATTAAGATTGGTAGCTAATTGTGTGTTTGATTTAGCAATAATATCCGTTTCATTAAAACATTTAAAATTTTCAAATTTTTCATAAGGATAATTTTTTTCAGTTTCTATAATGGTTTGCGTCATAATATCTACAGCATTTGCTGGATCTATACCAACAGCACTTTCTTCACTGAGCATTACAGCATCAGTACCATCTAAAACAGCATTTGCAACATCTGAAATTTCGGCTCTAGTGGCAGTTTTTGATTTGGCTAATGAAAACAGCATTTGAGTTGCTGTAATAACTGGTTTATTAGCTTCGTTAGCTTTTTTTATGATTAGTTTTTGTATATTTGGAACTTTATAATAAGGCACCTCTATACCTAAATCACCCCTAGCTACCATAATTCCATCGCTTGAATAAATAATTTCATCAATATTTTCAACTGCATCAAATTTTTCTATTTTTGCAAAAATAGCTATTTTCGCATTATTTTCTTGTAATATTTTTTTAACTTCATCAATATCATGAGCATTTTGCACAAAAGATATAGCGATGAAATCTACATCATTTTTTATTCCCCAAGCTAGATCATCTTTATCTTTTTGAGTGATTATATCAATATTTATTTTAGTATTTGGAAAATTAATACCTTTATTTGAGCTAAGTGTGCCATTATTTTCAACTTGTGTTTGTATGAAATTTTCACTGATTTGAGTAACTTTTGTCTTTATGGAGCCATCACATAAATATATATATTCTCCCACTTTTAACATTGATAAAATTTCAGGATGATTAATGCATACTTTATAATGGTTTTCACATACACATTCTCCTTCAAAGTTATCTTTATAAAAATCAAGCCTATCGTTTGCTTTAAGTTCAAAAGTTTGTGGAATCTTTAAAGTCCTAATTTTAGGACCGCTTATATCTTGTAAAATTCCAATTCTAGCATTAAGTTCAAGGGCTATCTTCCTAATTGTGTTTAGATTTTTACTATGATATTCATGCGTTCCGTGGGAAAAATTTAAACGAAATACATTAACCCCATTTATTATCATCTGTCTAATTGTAGATTCATTCTCGCTTGCTGGTCCTATTGTGGCAACTATTTTTGTTTTTTTAAGCATATTCGATCCTTTTACAACAATTCAGTAGAAAATAAATCTTCATTAAAATTTGCACCAAGATACTGACATATCAATCTTGCGTCTCTTTGAGCATTACCAAGACAACTTGTTGCACCAGGACTTGGAGTCATATTAAATATAATACCAGGAATTTCTGTGATACTAGCTTCTCCAAGCATTAATTCACCTGTTTTTTTATCCAATACTTGAGGTCTTACTCCGCCAAAATTTTTAGCATAATAAATATCATCAACTTTTAAACTTGGTACTATTTTCTTTGCATCTTTTATAAAAAGTTTTTTATTGATGTAAGGAATTTCGAATAAATAGTTGTAAAGAATATAATTTCTAATAGTAGAATCTTTGAATAAATTTAAGCAAATTTTGACAACTTTCATGTCTAAATTAAGGGTTTTGAAAAATTCAGGCAAGGATTTAAAACCATGATATCGTTCAAGCATAGGAATAACCAATGCTGTTGGTCCAAAACGAGTATTCATATTTGCTAACAAATCAGGATCTCCATGTAATGCTGCAAAAGGTAATTTTGGGTTTTGAACCATGTATACCTTTCCATTTAAAATTTTCTTTTTTGATAAATAAAAGCTACCTGCTACCGGAAAACAAGATTTATCTAATCCTATTTTCATTTTATGAGCTAAAAATAAAGAATGTGCTCCAGCATTAACTATTATAGATTTTGCGGTATATTCTTTAAAATCAGCAGTTTTTATATAAAAAATATCATCTTTTTTTTCTATAAATACAACTTCTTGATTAAAAGCAACATGGGTGTTTTTACCTTGTTTACATGCTTGTTCTATGAGACTTTGACTCATTAATCCAAAATCAACTGTAGTATAAACTGCACCAGCTTCAACTCCCATTGCAACTACTTCGTCGGTTCTATCAGCATTACCATGTTCGTTTAATACGATATTGGGTTCAATTTTTTTAATTTCTTCTTTAGTGTAGAATTTAATATAGGGATATAAATCTTTAAATTCTTCATATCTATGTTTCATATAATCACACTCAATATTTCCTACCCCAAGAGCTAATTTTTGGTGCGAGTACATAAATTTATTTTGAGCGTTTTGTAAAATACCGTATTTTACTATCATATCAGCAGTTTTTTTTACTTTTTTTGCTTTTTCTAAAGTATAGTTTGTTTCTATATCACCACAATGAATTGTTTGAGAATTACTAGTACCATGGCTATTTAATGTTGCTGCGCTAGAATATTTTTCTAACAATGCAATATTTTGTATATCAGTATATCTAGCTAACTCATAAAACGCAGCAGCTCCGGATATACCTGCGCCAACTACTATAGTATCAAAATGTTTTTGATCCATTGTCAAATCTTCCTTTGCCTTTTTTAACTAGTATGATAGCAAAATATAGTTGTTTTGAGATTAAATTAAACTTATAATTTATAGCAATTTAAGAATAAATGAATTTATAATTTAAAATTTTCATCAACAACTTTTTTCATACCTCTAAATATTAAAAATTTATCATAAATAGCATAATCAAAAAAGTTAGCCAAAAATTGTCCATCACCACCTGTAAAATATAGTTTTTTGTCATAGGCGCAATCTTTGATTAATAAATAAATACTTTTAAAAGTTCCATAGCTTAAAGCATCTATTGTTCTTTGCGGAAAAGCATCAAAATTTACTTGAGTATTTAGTTCATATCTTAGTTTTGATGAGATATTTGCAAAAGATTTTTTGTAGTTTTCTATACCTGGTAATATAAAACCTCCAAGATGGATGAAGTTGGAAACTATATCAACTGTGATTGCTGAGCCTGCATCAACTACAACTCCATCTTCTATAGTATAACACGCAGCGATTCTATCTACTCCTAAATTTTTATAAATTGTATCAAAATTAAAATATGAAGCTAAATTTATAAATAAAGGATTATTTTCTAGTTTTTGATCTAAGTTAGGATTGACATTAATATAAAATATTTTTTGATCGGGCTCATATTTTAGAAATTGTTCTATATTCATAGAGTAAAATTTTTGGTTATCTAAAAAACTCGCAGTTGTATTTCCAATATCACACAAAAGCATAGTTTTTAATTCCTTTTAAATTTAAATAATTTTGCACTTTAGAACAAATCATTGCCTTGTGAAAAAAAATATTTTTTTTACACAAGATGTCTTTATTAATATTTAAAAATATTTTTTCAATATCTATAATATTTTTCATTAATATTTTACTTTTGGCAAAAGAGAATATAACTAAATATTTTTGGCTTTTAGCATCTTCTCCTAAAATAATTGTAATTGTTTTCATTTTTGTATATAAACTAGTATCAATATTCTGTGTATTCTTAAGGATAAACTGATGATGGATTAATACATTGCTAAGATTTTGATTCATATAATATCATTTAAGTTGCAAAACTTTGTCACCGTAAAAAAACTTATTTTGTTTCATAAAACTCTTTTTATCAACAGCATCAGATAGTTTATATACATTATAATTATTTAAATCTGAATTGATTTTAATTAAATATCCAGTTTTTTCAAAGATATATAAAAAATTATTATAGAAAGTACTTTTTGAAAATAATGCAAATTGAAATTTATTTTCGCTAATTACTCTAAGATTAAGATCTGTTTTGATAACTTTTCCATCCTTTGTAAGTATAAAAATTTCTCGATCACCCATAGTAATATCTTTTATATCTTCATTAAAATATAAAGTTCTATTAGGAGCAACTACAATAACTTTTTTGCCAGTTGCAGCAACCATTTTATCATCTTTTATGGCAAGATAAATAATATTATTAAAAAATTCCTCGCTACTTACTATAATTTCTCGTATGATTTTTAATGTACTTTTGTTAACTATTGCAAGTTTGCCATTTAGCATAGGGTATATGATGATTGTATTTAAAAATTGCGGACTAGCAAAACGACTATCTTGAGCATAAGAGCTGCCGATATTTTGAATCATTTTTATACCTAAATTTTTATTTGCATAAACTAAAGTATTATTAGCTAAAACTAAAGCAATATCATCTCCATCTATATTTGCAGCTACAACGCTTTCGCTAAATTTATGTGAAAATAATTCATTGTTTTGCATATCAAGAATTTTGAAATTTCCATTGTTATCAGCGATTAAAATTTCATGTTGATAAGTGTTGATTATTTGGTAGTTTTTGTCAAGTTTAAAATTAATTATCTCGCCAAATTCATCGATAAAGGTATTATTATTTAATTGGGCTACATTGCTATTAAAGTCTATAATTTTACCTTGGATATTTTTACTTTGTAATGTTGTTGATTCAACTTTGGAAGGCTGGTAATATTCTCTTTTAGTACCACATGCACTTAAAAATAATAAGGTTACAATAAAAATAAAAAAATGTTTCATTTTACAATCCCTGGTAATGTTTTAAACTTTTTATAAGCTGCCACAATGGTGAGTTTAAAGGTATTTTCTCAAATTCCATTTGCGCATTTTTAAAATCATTATTTTTTAAAAAATTATAACCATTGAGTAAGGTATTATAATCCTTTAAAAATGTAGCATCTTCGTTATTTTGTGCTAATATGATTTGTTTTAATAGAGGATCTAAATCTAATTTTGTAGTTTGATTTAAATCAGTAAAATTTGATGTACTCATTAAAAATATAACATATAAATTGGGATTTTTAGTTTTTAATTTTTCTAAATTATCTATATTTTTTGGATCTTTTAATAAAGAAATAAAAATCGCGTTGCTTTCTTGTGTATTTTTTTCTTCGTTATAATTTACAATAAAATTGGTTAAAAAGTAGATGATTACAATAGCCAATAAGACTAAAATATAGTTTTTATATTTTTTTATAAAACGTTCACTTTTTATAAATTTTTCCATTATTTGTTCTTGAGAATTTAATTCATTTTTTATGGTTTGTTGTAAATTTTCCTTTAAAGCCATTTTTATTCCTAGAAATTTTAATTTTTACTTGTACAAATTGTACTTTTATTTATTTTGTGAAATAACAATTGTATCATATAAAAATGAAAAAATAAAATATTTATGTTATAATTTTTAGCTCTTAGAGTAAAAAGCTTATGCTGTATTTTAAAATATTTAGGGTATATAATGCAAATAGATGACAAATTATTAACTAAACTTGAAAAACTTAGTGCTTTGAAAGTATCTGAGGAAAAAAGAAAAGAATTAGAACAACAGTTAGGACAAATAGTTGATTTTGTTCAGAAACTAGATGAATTAAAACTTGACGGTATAGAAGCGATTACTAGCACTACTACAGGTGGAACTCCTTTTAGGGAAGATGAAAGTTGCAAGAGCAGTGTGATTGAGATTATCAGCAAGCATGCTCCGAAGTCTCAAGAAGGTTTTTTTATCGTTCCAAAAATTATAGAATAATTTAAAGTAGGTATTGAATGGAAAATTTTGCTTGGTTTGATGTTTTTGTAGTAGGATTAATCTTAATTTTAGGTTTAAAAGGCTTAATTAGCGGTTTTATAAAAGAAGTATTTGGTTTACTCGGAATAGTTGGCGGAGTTTTAGTCGCCTCTAGATATGCTAAAGAAGTAGCAAATATTATTGATAAAAATTTTTATCAAATTCAGAACGAAAATTTAGCTGTATTTGCTGGTTTTTTGGTTTTGCTTATTGTAATTTGGATAGTATGTTTAATTGTTGGAAATATTTTATCAAAATTGTTTAGTTTAAGTGGACTCGGATTTGTTGATAGAATTGGTGGCTTTTTATTCGGCGGAGCTAAAATATTTTTAATTTTTGCTATATTAGTTGCATGTATTAGTAATATAGAATTTTTAAGAATAAATTTGAGTAAGTATACTCAAAATAGCCATACTTTTGAAATACTTAAATATACAGGTGATTTTATAATGAATACGGATTTTACACAAACTAATTTAGAAAAAATGGAAGATAAAATTAAAGATTCAAATTTAAGTTTAACACCGGAGTTGTAAATGCAAATTGAAAATATAGAATACGATGTTTTGCTCGAGCGTTTTAAAAAAACACTTAAAGATAATGGACTAAAATATACAAAACAAAGAGAAATTTTGCTTAAAACTTTATATCACAGTGAAAAGCATTATACTCCTGAAAGTTTGTATGTGGAGATTAAACAAAATAATCCCGAGCTAAATGTTGGTATAGCAACAGTGTACAGAACTTTAAATTTATTGGAAGATTCTGGTATGGCAACTTCTATTTCTTTTGGAGCTTCAGGGAAAAAATTTGAACTTGCAAATAAACCTCACCATGATCATTTGATTTGTAAAAGTTGTGGTGAAATTGTTGAATTTGAAAATTCTATTATCGAACAGCAGCAAATGTTAATCGCAAAAGAATATAATTTTAAATTAACAGGTCATTTGATGCAGCTTTATGGTCTTTGTCCAAAATGTAATGCAAAAAAAGGTTAGAAATGTTTGATAATATTTTAGAGCAACAAAAAATTCAAAAAGTACAAGAATTAAGAAAAATAGGAATTAATCCATATGCTCATTTTTTAAAAAAAGAAATGAGTGTATCTCAATATAAAGAGAAATTTTTTTATATTAAAGATCTGGAAAACCAAAGAGATGAAGGTGTAGGTGGGATTTTAGCTGGGAGATTAAAATTACTTAGGATTGCTGGGAAGTCTATTTTTGCAAATATTGAAGATGAGCAAGATAATATACAAATTTATTTTAATCAAAATATTTTAGGTCAAGAATACTTTGATACTTTAAAAAAATATCTTGAAGTAGGAGATATTGTTTTAGTCGAGGGTTTCCCTTTTATGACTAAAACTGGTGAATTTAGTATACATGTAAAACAAATTCAGCTTGTAACAAAAGCCATTGTGCCCTTGCCTGAAAAATATCATGGATTGACTGATATTGAGCAAAGATATAGAAAACGATATGTAGATATGATTATGAATTCACAAGTTAGAAAAGATTTTATTTTGCGTTCTAAGATTATATCTTATATTAGGGCTTTTTTTGAAAACAAGGGATTTTTGGAGGTTGAAACTCCTATGATGCATCCTATTGCTGGTGGTGCAAATGCAAAACCTTTCATTACTCACCATAATGCTTTAGGGGTGGAAAGATTTTTAAGGATTGCTCCTGAATTATACTTAAAACGATTGATTGTTGGCGGTTTTGAAGCGGTTTATGAAGTTAATAGATGTTTTAGAAATGAAGGTATGGATCTCACTCATAATCCAGAATTTACAACCATTGAATTTTATTGGGCATACCATAACTATAACGATTTAATGGATTTAACAGAAGAATTATTCGCTACGTTGTTAGAAAAATTAAATTTAGATACTAAAATTGATTTCGATGAAAAAGTGATTGATTTTTCAAAACCCTTTGAAAGAATTTCCTACAAAGATGCTTTAAAAAAATATGGTAATTTGAATGATACAATAATTAACGATAGAGAAAAAATTATTTTAAAATTGCAGAGTGATGGTATTGAAGTAAATGAAAAATTAGAATTAGGACATTTACAAGCTGAGCTTTTTGATAATTATGTAGAAGATAAGCTTATAAATCCAACCTTTGTTGTTGATTTTCCAATTTCTATTAGCCCATTGTCTAGAAGAAGTGATGAGGATGAAAGTATTGCAGAAAGATTTGAGTTATTCATTGCTGGTAGAGAAATTGCTAATGGCTTTAATGAGCTAAATGATCCACTTGATCAGTATGAAAGATTTTTAAAACAAATTGAAGCTAAAAACGCAGGTGATGAAGAAGCGTGTGAGATGGATGAAGATTTTGTGAATGCACTTGGTTATGCTATGGCACCAACCGCTGGAGAAGGAATAGGTATTGACAGACTCGTGATGCTATTATTAAATAAAAAATCAATTCGTGATGTTATCTTGTTTCCTGCAATGCGACCAATAAAGTCTGAAATAAAAGGAGAATGAATGTTAGAGAAATTTGATAGAGAAATTTTTGATTTAACACAGCAAGAACTTGCAAGACAGTGTGATGGTCTTGAAATGATTGCAAGTGAAAATTTTACCATTCCAGAAGTTATGGAAATAATGGGTAGTATCCTTACAAATAAATATGCAGAAGGATATCCAGGGAAGAGATATTATGGCGGATGTGAATTCGTTGATCAGATTGAGAGTATTGCTATAGAAAGATGTAAAAAGCTTTTTAATTGTAATTTTGCTAATGTTCAGCCAAATTCTGGATCTCAGGCAAATCAAGGTGTATATATGGCGCTTTTAAATCCTGGAGATAAGATTTTGGGCATGGATTTAAGTCATGGTGGACATTTGACTCATGGTGCAAAAGTTAGTTCTTCTGGTAAAATTTATGAAAGTCATTTTTATGGAGTTGAGCTTGATGGGAGAATCAACTATGATAAAGTAAGAGAGATTGCTAAAAAAATCAAACCTAAACTTATAGTTTGCGGTGCAAGCGCTTATCCTAGAATTATTGATTTTGCTAAATTTAGAGAAATTGCTGATGAAGTTGGAGCGTATTTGTTTGCTGATATCGCTCATATAGCTGGTTTGGTTGTGGCTAATGAACACCCTAGCCCTTTTCCACATGCACATGTGGTTAGTTCTACAACCCATAAAACTTTGAGAGGACCTAGGGGTGGTATTATAATGTATAACGATGAAGAAATTGCTAAAAAAATTAATTCAGCAATTTTTCCTGGTATTCAAGGTGGTCCATTAATGCATGTTATTGCTGCAAAGGCAGTGGGATTTAAATATAATTTGAGTAATGAATGGAAAATTTATGCAAGGCAAATTATTAAAAACACCGCGGTTTTGGCAAAAGTTTTATTAGATAGAAAATATGAATTAGTTAGTGGTGGAACTGATAATCATTTAATCTTGTTGAATTTTTTAAATAAAAATTTTAGTGGTAAAGATGCAGATCTAGCATTAGAAAATGCTGGGATTACAGCAAATAAAAATACCGTTCCTGGAGAAACAAGAAGTCCTTTTGTGACTAGTGGTTTAAGACTTGGTACAGCAGCATTGAGTGCTAGAGGTTTTAAAGAAGAGCAAATGGAAATTGTAGCAAATTATATCGCGGATATTTTAGATGATATACATGATATAAAGTTACAAGAGGAAATTAGAATAAAACTTAAAAAATTAGCTAGTAATTTTATTATTTATGAGAGGGCAGTATTTTGATAACTACAATGGATATGGCTTTAATTAAAATGGTTACAAACCATTATTATATAAAAAGAAATACTATGGTTAATAAATATGAGTATAAAGGCAGAATTTTTTTTGATAAATTTGAAAAAATAAATGCTCCTCTTACTGCAAATATTATACAAGAGCACATGGAAAAGAAAATTATTGTTGCACATTCTTTGATTAATAGCTTTGATAAGGTTGAGAATATTGTGTTTGACTACAATGGTTTTAATGCAGAAAGATTTTGGCATAGAGCTCAATTAGTATTAAGAGAAGAAGGTTTTATTAATTTTACAGCTTATAAAACTAGAACTAATAATCATTTGCATTTGTATATACACAAAGGGCATACTACTTTTAACGAAGCATGTTCTTTAGGAACGAGACTTTCTTTGCTTTTTTCTCAGAAAATGCCAATAGAGTGGAAAGTTTTTCCTAGTTTAGATATACCTAAGGAATTTAATATTTTAACATTGCCTTATGAAGTATATCAAAAAGAACGTGGGGCTTCTTGGTCAAAGCATATGTAATATTTAGAAAGGATAAATACTATGGAAGAAAATAAAAAAAATGAATTTGATGATATCATCTTGCAAAAAAGTGGTAAGAATGAAAGAATTAAAAAAATTCTTTTAAGAGCAATTATTTTAATAATTGTATTTTTAGTTGTTATGATTGTAATGAAATTGATTAATAATCCAAGTGAAGAAAAATCACTTCAAATACCTTCTGAGCCTGAAAAACAATCATCTTATGAGAGTAATTTTGACTCTCTGCCTATTATAGATAATAGTAAAGAAGAGGATGAATTTGAAGCTTTAGCAAGAAAATTAAAAGAAGAAAGTGCTTTAAATGAAAACAATATGAGTACAAATGAAGCAATGTCAAATGAAATGCCTTTAGAAGAGAATGTGACTGATTCTGTAATTAATAGTAACGTTTTGGATCAAATTGCAAGTACTGAGCCAAAAGAAGAAAAAAATATGGTGAGTAATGTGAGTAATATAGAAGAGTTGCCAGAAAAAAAAGCTAAACCAGAGGTTAAAAAAGAGATTAAAGACGCTAAAGTGGTTAAAGAGAATGTGGTTAATAATCCTAATGAGTTGTTTGAAAAGGTTAAAACAACAGATTCTAATTTTGAATCAGGTGCTTATATACAAGTGTTTTCATTAAATACTTTGGATCCAAAATCAAAAGAATTAAATATTTTGAAAGAAAATGGATATAACTATAAAATTTATAAAACAACTGTGAACGGCAAGGAATTAACAAAAGTGTTGGTTGGTCCATATAGTGAAAATGATTTAAAAGTTGAATTAGAAAAAATTCGTTCTAAGGTAGCTAAAGGTGCTTTTACTTTTAGAATAAAATGAAATTTTTTTCAGTTATTGGTAATCCAATTATGCATTCTATTTCTCCTAGAATGCATAATAATGCCATTTTGTTTTTTAATGAAGAAGCTATATATACAAGATTTCATTTACAAAATCCTTTAGATCTAAAAAGAGTTGTTGGCTTTTTTGATGGTGTAAATATCACCGTTCCTTTTAAAGAATATGCTTTTGAAATAGCTGATATTAAAGACGAATATGTTTGTAAAATAAAATCTTGCAATGTTTTGATTAATAAAAATAATAAAATTTACGCACACAATACAGATTATTTGGGTTTCTTAAAATCAATTGAAGAATTTAAAGATATAAAATCAGCATTAATATTGGGTGCGGGTGGAACATCAAAATCAATTGCTCATGCTTTAAAATCAAAAAATATTGAAGTAAAAATAGCTAATAGGTCGCAAGATAGATTTGTGAATTTCTTGGATTTTAATTGTTGTTTGTATGAGGATTTAATAGCTCATGAAATTTTTGATATTATAATTAATACTACTAGTGCTGGATTAAATGATGAGCAAATGGCTTGTGATAAAAAAATTCTTATTAGTCTTTTTAAAAATTCAAAATATGCCTATGATGTGATTTATGGAAAAACTACAGCTTTTTTGCAACTTGCGAGTAATTGTGGCTTGAAAATCAAAGATGGTAAAAATATGCTTTTGTGGCAAGGCGTGTATGCGTTTGACTTATTTTTTGAAAATCACAATACCGAAGAAATTTGCAAAGCTATGGAAGAGGCTTTGCAAATTTAATGACTAAACCAAGATTTTATTTTATCAAATAAACTTTCTTGTTCTATGCAAGAGTCTTCATTTTCTAAACCAAAACTCTTTTCAAGTTCGTTTAGTAACTTGTGTTGTTCCTCATTAAGACTTTTTGGAAATTTGATATCAATTTGAATTATTTGTGAACCAAGTTTCCCAGTATGAATATTTTTTACTCCTTCGTTTGCGAGTTCGAATTTTTGTTTATCTTTTGCGCCTATTGGAAGTTTTAAATTCGCTTCACCTCTTAATGTGGAGACTTTGATAGTTTTTCCAAGTGCTGCCTGAGTAAAAAATACAGGAACAATAGTGTAAATATTATCTTCATCTCTAATAAATTTATCATCATCTGCTACCATAATTTTGATATATAGATTTCCTCTTTGAGAGCTATGTGGTAGTTGATTTGCTTTATTTTGTACTCTAAGACTCATGCCATTATCTATACCTTCTGGGATATCAAGCTCAATAGTATCGTTAATTTCTTCATAACCATTACCATGACAAGTTTTGCATTTATTCTTTATGATTTTCCCAGTCCCTTGACAATGAGAGCAAGTTTGTACAAAAGTCATAAATCCTTGTTTTACACCCATTTGTCCTCTACCGTGACAATGAGAGCACGTGGTTTCTTCTTTATCTTGAGCACCTGTTCCATCGCATACTTTACAAAAAGTTTTGTATGTAAAATTTATATTTTTTTTACAACCAAAAACGGCCTCTTTAAAACTAATTTGTGTTGTTACTTGTAAGTCACTTGGAAATTTATTTTCTTTTTTGTTTTTTTGTCTTGAATTATTAAATCCAAAACCTTCTCCAAAAAAGCTTGAAAAGATATCGCCTAAATCAATATCTTCAAATCCGAATCCACCGCCTCCAGATCCTCTTAACCCTTCTTTGCCATATCTATCATATACGCTTCTTTTTTCATCGTTACTTAAAACTTCGTATGCCTCATTCACTAATTTAAATTTTTCTTCTGCTTGTTTATCGCCTTGATTTCTATCAGGATGATACTTAAGAGCCATTTTTCTATAAGCTTTTTTAATGGTTTCCTTGTCAGAATTTTGAGAAATTTCTAAAATTTCATAATAATTAAGTTCCACTTTCTAACCTTTATTATTTTTTTAAAGTGTAATTTTAGCAAAAAAATAAACGATATTAATATTGTATGTTATAATGCTAGCTCTTAAGGAATTAAAATAAGTGGAAGGAATAGATAATGATTAATGTTTTAATGATTGAAGATGATCCAGATTTTGCAGAATTTTTAGCTGAATATTTAGCTCAATTTAATATCAAAGTTACTAATTATGAAGATCCATATTTAGGTATGAGTGCAGGAATAAAAAACTATGATTGTTTAATACTTGATTTGACACTTCCAGGTCTTGATGGTCTTGAAGTTTGTAGAGAAATTAGAGAAAAATATAGCATTCCTATTATTATTTCATCAGCAAGAAGTGATTTAAGTGATAAAATAGTAGGTCTTCAAATTGGTGCTGATGATTATTTGCCAAAACCTTATGATCCTAAAGAGATGCATGCGAGAATTATGAGTTTAATCCGTCGCTCAAAGCGCACTAATGAAACTCCAGAAAAAATTATTAATTCAGCTTTTAAGATTGACGAAAAAAGACATGAAATTAGTTATAACGATGAAGTATTAATATTAACTCCAGCAGAATATGAAATTTTAAGTTATATGATTAGACAACATGGTTTTTCAGTAAGTAGGGAGCAATTGGTGTATCATTGTAAAAGTTTAAAAGACAAAGATTCTAAGAGTTTAGATGTTATTATAGGAAGACTTAGAACTAAAATTGGTGATAATTCTAAATCTCCAAAGCATATTTTTTCAGTTAGAGGCATAGGATATAAGCTTATAGGATGAAAATAGCAATAAATTTAAAAATAACTATCCTTTTTGCAGCAGCTTTTTTATTTGTTTGTGTTTTATTTGCCTTGTTGGGAAAAATTCAAATTGATTCTCATATTGCAGATGAAAGAATAAATCAAAAAGAAATAATTGCGAAGATTGCTTATAATTTAGAAAGAGATAAGGAATTTGATTTACACAATTATCTCCTTTCTAAATCTTATTGTTTAATTACAAATGAACGTATTTTTAAGCAAATAATAGCTAAAGGCGAAAAAGCTTTTAAAATACAGTTTTCTATAGGATCATTATCTTCTATTATTTATCATGATCAGTTTTATTTATATGTTGAATATAATCAGCAAAAACAATTATATTATTTTGATACAGCAGTTAAATTTGAATATTTATTTTTGTTTAGTTTTGTATTTATTCTTGTTTTAATTATGTTTTTATATTTTTCGGTTTTAAGATCTTTGAAGCCTTTAAAAATTTTAAAAAATAAAATCAAAAGTATTAATTCGGGAAAGATAGAGCCTTTGTCGGAGTATTCTCAAATAAATGATGAGATATCTGAAATTTCTTTTGAATTTGATCATGCAATGACTAAAATTCAAGAATTAGTAAAATCAAGACAATTCTTTTTGAGAATGATTATGCATGAGTTAAAAACTCCTATTGGCAAGGGTAGAATTGTTTGCGAAATGATTGACAATCAAAAACAAAAAGATCGTTTAGTTGATATCTTTGAAAGGCTTGAACTTTTGATTGATGAATTTGGTAAAATAGAAAAAGTTTTATCTAAAAATTGTCATTTGAATTTGCAAACTTATCATATTAGTTTAATTTTAGAACAAGCACAAGATTATCTTATGCGAGAAGATTTTTATCAAAAAGTTAAGATCACATATAAAGAAGATACTATGATAGTAGCTGATTTGGAATTATTTTCTTTATTAATTAAAAACCTTATCGATAACGCTATTAAATATTCTGATGACAAAAGTTGTGAAGTGATTTGTTCTAGTGATTACATTATGGTTCGCAATAAAGGCAATAAACTTAAAAAAACTTTTGAATATTATTTAAAACCTTTTGTGAGAGAGGGGGATACTCAAACAGAAGGAATGGGATTGGGGCTTTATATTATTAATAATATTTGTAATATTCACGGATATAATTTAAGTTACTCTTATGAAGATGGTTATCATTCTTTTAAAATTCATTTTTTAAGGTTTGATAATTGAAGACAGTTGAGAAGTTTAATGAATTGGTTAAATCTTTTGCTTCTTTACCAACTATAGGAAAAAAAACAGCACTCCGTCTTGCTTATCACGTTTGTATTAAAGATCCATTACTTGGAACTAAATTGGCTTATAATATCGAAGAATCAATTAGAGTTACCAGAAAATGCTCATTTTGTGGTGCTTTAAGCGAGAATGAAATATGTGACATTTGTGCTGATAATAATAGAAATAAAGAGATTATTTGTGTTGTTCAAAGTCCTAAAGATGTATTAATACTAGAAGATAGTGGTAGTTTTGATGGTTACTATTTTGTATTGGAAGATACTAGTGAAGAGTATATTATCAGATTGAAATCTATGGTTTTAAAATATAATACCAATGAATTGTTTTTTGCCTTTACTCAAGGACTTAACTCTGATGCTATAGTTTTTTTTATAGAGGAAAAATTAAAAGATTTAAATTTGAAATTAACACATATTGCACAAGGAATTCCAAGCGGAGTTAGTTTAGAAAATGTTGATTTTATATCGCTACATAAAGCCATTAATCACAGAATTAAATTGGATTGAAAGAATAAGTTAAATATCATAATTTTCTTTGATCAATTTTGCTACTTTTGCATTGCATATGGATTTAATTTCTTCATAATGTGCTTGTGAAATTTTATTAAAATCTCCGTAATAATTTAAAAGTTTTTGAATATTTGCTTGAGAAATTCCAAGTTGTAACAACTTTGAACTATATAAATTTTGTTTTCTTTTTGTTTTTTGATGAAAATTGATTGCAAAGCGGTGCGCCTCATCACGTAATTTTTGTAAAAATTGTAATTTTTTGTCGTTACTTGAGAATGTAAAAATTCCATTATCAGAATAAATTTTATCTTTAGCATTTCCTTTTGCTCTGTGTGCTTTTGAGTTAATTTTTTCTTTTGATATGGCTAAAATATCTATATTAGCTCCCGAGCTTTTTACTATAGTGTTAGCAAGTTTTAATAATGCATCTCCTCCATCTATAAGCCAAAGATCAGGAGGCGGAGTTTTATCAAAAGACAAAGCCCTTTTACTGAGTGTTTGAAACATTTGGTCGTAATCATTTTTATGGGACAGGTGATAATGTCTATATGATTTTTTCTCAAAACCATTATTTTTATATACAACCATAGCCCCAACGCTAGCATCTCCTTGATAATGCGAGTTGTCAAAAATTTCTATACTATTTGGATAATTTTGTAAATTAAAGTATTTTTTTATGTCATTTAGTACTATATAATCTTCATTTTGTATATATTTTTCTATATTTATTCTTGCATTTTCTAACGCTAAATCGCAAATCTTTTTTTTCTCTCCTAGCTTTGGAACTTTAATATAAAATTTTTTAGAAAATCTTTGAGAAAGTGTTGATTCTAGTAATTTTAGATCTTCAAATTCTTGATGTATATAAATTTGAGTGGAATTAATAGGAGTATCTTCTGTGAAATTTTCCAAAATATATTGTTTATAAATTTCGTTTAGATCTAAATCATTTTGTTCTTTTAACGTGATAATTTTTTGATTTGAGCTGATCATTTTACCATTGTTTATAACAAAACGCACTAAGGAAAGTATATTATTTTTTACAAAAAACACAAATACATCAAAATTTTCTAATTTTGCAATATCTATATGAATTTTAACACTTAAATCTTGTATAGTTTTGATTTGATCTCGTATAATGGCTGCTTCTTCATAATTTTCACTTTGTGCATGATCAAACATTTTTTTTTCTAAGGTTTTTATTAAAAATGAAGAATTTAAGAGAGCTTGAGTAGCGTTTTGTATTATTTGATTGTATTCTTCTTTTGTTATTTTATTTTCACATGGCGCTTTGCATCTTTTGATTTGATGAAATAAACAAATTTCTTTACATGATTTTTTTTGTCTTAAAGGGAAAATTAAATACAGTGCATTTAAAAGTTCTTTAACACCTTTAAAAAAAGGGCCAAAATATTTTATTTTAGATTTTTTTATAATCTTTCTAGTAATTTCAAATCTTGGAAAATCATCATTTAAGTCTATATAAATATAAGGGTAAGTTTTATCATCTCGTAATAATATATTATATTTAGGATGAAGTTGTTTTATAAATGAATTTTCTAAAATTAGAGCATCTGCTTCTGTATTTGTTGTGATAAATTCAACATGGTGAGTTTCACTGATCATTTTTTGAATTCTTAGACTATTTTTTGAATTTGGTGAGAATATTGGTGTAAAATTAAAATAGCTTCTTACGCGATTTTTAAGATTTTTTGCTTTGCCTACATATAATAATTTACCATTTTGATCAAAATATTGGTATATTCCCGGTAAACTAGGAATAGTTTTTATTTCATTTTTTAGCATCTTGAATAATTTTTCTTAATTCTTCAAATTTTTTATATAACAAGGGATGGTTTATATTATTATGAAAACTTGCATTTGAAAGCTCTATAGAGCTTTTTTTATATGTAGATTTGCTTGTATTTTGATGAATAAAATTTTTATCGCTAAAAATTTTTATTGTGTCAACATTGGCAAAAATATTTTCAGGTTTTGCAAAAGTGTAGTGTTTTATTAATTTTTTAATAGTTTTTTTGGTATTATCGTGATTTAATTCCATGTAAGCAACATGGTGTTTAGCTAAAATAATTAACATGTTGTTTTTAACGAAGATTTTGCTAATCATTTGTTTGTGGTTAACGCTCAAGAGATTAAAAAATTCTTTATATTGAAATAGCACACTGAGAGGTTTATAGTGTTTAGATTGGATAAGTTTGTTGATAATAAAATTACTCGTTTTAATTTCTCTTCTCATTTTATAATGTTATCATTTTTTATCTTAATGTTTTTAAGTGCATGTGGTTATAAAGATATTCCATTTTATGAAAAAAAAGATGATAATCAAAGCGAGATTAAAATAAAAAAATTTCAAGCAATGGAAAATGAGATATGAAAAAAATTTTCTTTTTACTTTGTTGTAGTTTTACTTTATTATTTGCTGGTTCTAGCGAATTAAATTTAGCATTTACTAGTTTGGGTATTGGTATTTTGATTATTTTTATTCTAGGCTATTATTTAATCGCAATGGAAGAAAAATATCATATTAATAAAACTAAACCAGCATTGTTTGTGGGAACTTTTTCTTTTATAATTATTGGTGTTTACTTGGTTGTTAATAACCTTGATACGCAAATTTTAGAAGAAAGCGTTAATCATTTAATTTTAGAGATTGCTCAGATTGTATTTTTTCTAATTGCAGCAATGACTTTTATAGAAGCTTTAATAGAAAGATCAGTGTTTGAAACTCTAAAATATAAGCTTGTTAGTAGAGGGTATACTTATAGAAAATTATTTTGGCTTACAGGAGCTTTGGCATTCTTCATTTCCCCAATAGCTGATAATCTAACTACAGCTTTGATTTTATCTACAGTGCTTTTGACGATTGATAAAAATAAAAAAGATTTTCTAATACCAGGTGCTATCAATATAGTAGTAGCTGCAAATGCTGGTGGCGCATGGTCTCCATTTGGAGATATTACTACTTTAATGGTATGGACTGCTAAAAAGGCAGATTTTTTAGAATTTTTTGCACTTTTTCCAGCATCTTTTATTGGGTGGATAGTTACTGCTTATTTATTGTCACTTTATGTGCCAAATGTTAAACCAAATTTTGCTAAAGAACATCTAGAGGAAATTAAAATAAAAGAAGGTGGTAAAGTTTTTATAATTTTAGGACTTTTTACCATTGCTTTGGCTGTATTTGTCCATAGTATTTGTGATTTACCGGCTATGTGGGGTATGATTTTCGGTCTTTCTTTATTGAGTTTATATATATATTTTTTCAACAAAGAAAGAGGTAAAAAAGATTTGAATGTGTTTTATTATATGACTCGTATTGAAATGGATACACTATTATTTTTCTTTGGTATTCTATCAGCAGTTGGTGCTTTACATTTTGTTGGTTGGTTAGCTTATGCCTCAAATTTATATACAATCTTAGGACCAACAAGTGTAAATATAGGAGTGGGAATTTTATCTGCTATAGTAGATAATGTCCCTGTGATGAGTGCGGTTTTAAAGGCAAATCCAAGTATGGACCATACGCAATGGCTATTGATTACATTAACTGCAGGTATTGGTGGATCGCTGATTAGTTTTGGATCAGCTGCTGGGGTAGGCGTAATGGGAAAGATGAAAGGGATTTATACTTTCAATGCTCATTTAAAATATGCATGGACTATATTAATGGGATATATTGTATCTATTGTTGTTTGGTATATACAATTTCAAATGTTAAATTTATAAAAGGATAAAGATGAAAAAAGCAGATATTTTAGTTTTAGATTTTGGTTCTCAATATACTCAGTTAATTGCAAGAAGACTTAGGGAGCAAGGGGTATATGCTGAAATTTTACCTTTTAATGTTAGTATGGAAGAAATTAAAGCAAAAGAACCAAAAGGTATTATACTTAGCGGTGGTCCAGCGAGTGTTTATTCTAATGATGCTTATTTTTGTGATAAAGATATTTTTAAATTAAATTTACCCATTTTAGGAATTTGTTATGGTATGCAATTAATGGCGCATCATTTTAATGCCAATGTAGCTCCCGCAGGACATAAAGAATATGGTAAGGCTACTATTGATGTTCAAAATGACAGTATTTTGTTTAAAAATTTACCTAAAAGACAAATAGTTTGGATGAGTCATTCTGATAAAGTTGAAAATTTACCAGAAGGTTTTGAAGCGATTGCAACCAGTGAAAATAGTCCTTTTTGTGTGTTTGGTGATGAAAAACGTAAATTTTATGCTTTGCAATTTCACCCTGAGGTTCAACATAGTGAATTTGGAAAAAATATATTGAAAAATTTTGCTAAATACGCTTGCAACTGTGACAGTGTGTGGAATATGGGATCTTTTGCCAAAACTCAGGCACAAAAAATTAAAGAAGAAGTTGGTAATGATAAAGTATTGTGTGCAGTAAGTGGCGGTGTTGATAGTAGTGTGGTTGCTGCTTTGCTTGCTAGTGCTATTAAAGATCAAGTTGTGGTTGTTTTTGTAGATAATGGACTTTTAAGAAGCGGTGAAAAAGAGCAAGTAGAATATATGTTTAGACATACCTTAGGAATTAATTTAATAAGTATTGATGCAAAAGATTTATTTTTGAGTCGTTTGCAAGGAATTCAAGATCCAGAACAAAAAAGAAAAATAATCGGTAACACTTTTATAGAAGTTTTTGAAGATGAGGCAAAAAAACATAGTGATGTAAAATATCTTGCACAAGGAACTTTATATACTGATATCATAGAAAGTTCAGTTGTTGGTGCTAGTAAAACTATAAAATCACATCATAATGTCGGCGGATTGCCAGAAAAGATGAATTTGAAATTAATCGAACCTTTAAAAGAAATTTTCAAAGATGAAGTGAGAGCTTTAGGAATGGAGCTTGGTTTAAACAAAGATATAGTATATCGCCATCCTTTTCCTGGTCCAGGGCTAGCTATACGTATTATGGGGGAAGTTAATGAAGCTGATTTGGAGCTTTTAAGAAAAGCTGATATGATACTAATTGAAGAGTTAAAAAGTAGCGGATGGTATGATAAAACATGGCAGGCGTTTTGTGTGCTTTTAAATGTTAAAAGTGTGGGTGTTATGGGAGATAATAGAACTTATGATAATACAGTATGTGTACGAGTTGTTAATGCAAGTGATGGAATGACAGCGACTTTTTCTCATTTGCCTTATGAATTATTAGAAAATATTTCACGCCGTATTATTAATGAGGTTGATGGCATAAATCGCGTGGTGTATGATATATCAAGCAAGCCGCCTGCGACTATAGAGTGGGAATGATTAAAATATCCTACAAGCTTTAATTATTTTTTATAATAATTATATTTTTTACATAAAGTCAAAAATATAATTATAAATTTATAAAAACAAAGATAAAATATTTTTAGTTTACTTGAAAATAAAAAAGGTTTTGTATGCATGGTAAAATAATGGTTTATGTAGATGGTACTGGTAGAGGGACGGTTATAAACCTTGCAAAAACTTTTTTTGAATTTAATAGACACGCTTGGCACGACAAAAGAAGTATGCCTACAGTGGGGATGTTTGTTGAATTTAGGTCTGATGGAAAACATATTACAGATTTAAGACCTTCTAAATTTCAGGAGTTTAATGAAAATGATTTTATTAAAGAGAGGGATTTTTGGAAAACTGATAGTGATGATGAATTAGAAGATTTAAGGTTGGCAAAGCGTGATGCTTATGTCCAGCAATTATATAGGGAAACAAATTATGATGAATTTGAAAAAATTCCTTTAAGTATGACGATACCACAAACTATTCAGCGATATTTTTATAATGAAACTTTATCCATTAATGCAGTCAAAGATATTAAGATAGATGAAGCACCTTATATTATTGATTTTTTTGTTCTTAAACGTTTTTTATGTAAAGCTTTAGATACTTTGCTTTTTTCTGATAATACAATCAATCAAGCAGATTTTTCAGCTATGAAAAATATTATTGTTCATCTTGAAATGGCTCATAAGGATATGCAGGATAAGCAAAAACATATAAATATGGAGCGTTTATACGATGAGGTATTTTTATCGCATCAATGCCATTATCAAGCTCTTCTAGCGTCTATTGATAATAGAAAAAATAGGAAATTAGCTTTAGAAAGACAAATAAGTACTTTAGCAAGTGAGATTAAATCAAAACAGTCAAGATTAGAAGCAGAAAATGGAAAAAGGTATCAAGAATTAGAAGAAATAATACATTCTAAAAAAGCAAAACTTATAGAAATTAAAAATGAAATAGACTATTTTAGCGAGAGTATAATAAAATTAGAAGAAGTTAAAAAAGCATTTTATGAAAAGAATTTATCTATTTTTGCAAATAGCTTCAATATGGTAAGAGAAAAACTTTTTGATAAAATTAATCAAGGTTTGAATATTTGTGCTACAAAGCAAGATGTAGAAATATGGAAAAAATCTTTAAAATCTACTAGTATTAAAAATTCATATTTTAAAAATGCCACTGAAATTTCCTTTTGTACTTTATCTTTTGCAGAGCTTTATTTAAATAGATTGAACAAACACACATTAAATTCGAATGATCAACTGCTTCTTTCATATGTAAAAAAAGTGAGAAAAGAATGTGAAAAAAATTTTTTGATAGTTACTGCAAATCCTGAAATCTATACTAAAATGAAAATACAAATTTTTTCTATGAGTCCTTATTATGTTGTAAAACATGCTCCTAAAAAAGTAAATTATCAAGGATTAATGAAAAGTACAGAATTTGATATTGTGTATGTAGATGAAAAAACTTTATGGGCTCCTGTAGCTGACGTAATTTTAGAGGGAAAATATTTTTTAAAAAAAGATTCTAAAACTAAATTTAAAATTTTATAAAGTATGTTTTTAAGATTTGTTGGTTATAATTTATCTGCCTAAATGGTTCGATTTGTATTAAAGAGGATCCAACACATTAATTCTTAGTTGCAATGTGTAATTTACCGTGTTCTGTGACTTCGTATGAACTTTGAAAAAAAGTGAGAAGCTGCAGCCTTTAAAAATTACCTAGCGACACTATTTGACTTTTTAGGGTCACATACTTGTACTACGGCCGTTTGGGTTTTGAATCACTAAGGAAAATAATGAAGATTTTGATTTTAGGGAGTGGTGCTAGAGAATATTCTATTGCATTGGCTCTTAAAAAAGTAGATAGTAATATAGAATTTTATTTTGTGCCTGGTAATGGTGCTACTGCTAAAATGGGAACAAATCTTAATATGAAAGATCCTAAGGTAATTTCTGCTTATGCAAAGGCTTCTGAAATTGATCTATGTATTGTAGGAAGTGAAAACTTTTTGGCTGATGGTGTGGTGGATCTTTTTAAAGAAAATAATATTTCAATTTTTGGTCCAACCAAGGCTGCTGCTATGCTTGAAGCCTCAAAATCATACATGAAAAGTTTTTTAAAAAAATATAAGATAAAAACAGCTAAATTTTTGAATACAAGTGATTTTGAAAAGGCTAAAAAATTTATTTTAAATTTAACTACACCTATAGTTGTAAAAGCTGATGGATTATGTGCTGGCAAAGGAGTTGTTATTGCTCAAAGTCATGATGAAGCTTTAGATGTTACACAAAAAATGCTTAGTGGAGAAAGCTTTGGTGATGCTGGTAAAATAGTTGTTATAGAAGAATATTTAAATGGTTTTGAATTAAGTGTTTTTGCTCTTTGTGATGGAGATAATTTTATTTTGCTTCCAGCTGCTCAAGACCATAAGAGACTTTTAGATGGTGATAAAGGTCCAAATACTGGAGGAATGGGGGCTTATGCACCAAGTTCTTTAGCAAGCGATAATTTATTTGAACAAGTAAAGAAGGATATAGTTAAACCGACATTAGAAGGAATGAAATTAGAAGGAAGTGAATTTGTAGGAGTGTTGTTTATAGGCCTAATGGTAGTAAATAATAAGCCATATGTATTAGAATACAATGTTCGTTTTGGAGATCCAGAATGTGAAGTATTGATGCCATTAATTGAAAATCCCTTAGAAATGTTTTTAGCGTGTGCGAATAAAAATTTATCAAATATTAATGTTAAAATTAAAAATGAGTATGCAGTTGGAGTTGTTTGTGCTAGCAAAAATTATCCTTATAAAGATAGTCCTAAGGCTTTGATTACAGTTGATAGTATTCCAAATAATTCTCATATATCTTATGCTGGAGTCAGCTTAGAAAATGATCAATTATATGCTAATGGCGGAAGAGTGCTTGTTTGCGTTGGTGTTGGAAAGAATATAAAAGAAGCTCAGCAAAATGCATATAAACTTTGTGATAATGTCCATTTTGAAGGTAAACAATATAGAAAAGATATTGCTTTTCAGGTTCTTAAATGAGCAATCAAGAGTTATTCGATAAATTAGAAAAAGAAAATATCAAAATAGCAAGCTTTAAAAAAAGATTTTTAGCTTATATTATAGATAGTTTTGTTGTTTTCTTGATTGTTAGTATTATTTTGCTTGATAAAATTTATTCTATGCAAACTTATGATGAAATTCATAATGTTTTGATGCGATTTGCAGGAGGTATATTGCTTTTGCAATTTTGTTATCACACACTTTTTTCATATCTTTATGGAGCAACTCTAGGAAAAATATTTTTAAAGATTATGATCGTTGATCAAAATTTGTTAGATAAACCAAATTTAACACAAAGTGCTTTAAGATCATGTTTTAGACAATTTAGCGATATGTTATATGGATTGGGTTTTGCGTGGGCTTTGAGTAATGTTGTTTTAAAAACTTGGCATGATTATGTTGCCAAAACAGTGGTGATTGATCTTGCGTAAAATATTTTTATCTCTTGTTTGTATTGGAAATTTATATGCTGCAAAAGTAGATATTTATGCTTTAGATGTTGTGAGAAATAATAATATTGTAGAAGCAAAGAATAACGTAGTTGTGGTATCTGATCTTTATTTGATTACTGCTGATGAAGCAAAATTTAATGAACAAACTAAAGATTTAGAGCTTTTTGGGGATGTCAATATTTTAAGAGGTCAAAAGGAAAGAACGTACTCAAATTATACTAAAATAAACATTCAAAATAATACTACGAGTTTTAAAAATTTATTTTTTTCAAATAATGATTTAGAAGTTTGGTTGCAATGTCATCAAGCTCAGTTTGATGATAAATTTTTTATAACTGAAAAATCTGTTGTATCTAGTTGTAATGTGGAAAATCCTGATTGGGAAATTCGTTTTGAAGAAGGAAAGCTAAATAAAGAAAGCAATTTTTTACACCTTTATAATGCTAGATTGTATGTAAAAGATGTCCCAGTTATGTATTTACCTTATTTTGGTTTTAGTGTGGATACTAAAAGAAAAAGCGGTTTGCTTGTTCCAGAATTTGTAATAAAACAAAATGATGGTTTATATTATAATCAACCCATATATTATGTTATTGATGATAATGCTGATGTGCAATTTGAACCTCAAATTAGAACCAAGAGGGGTTATGGACTTTATTCAACATTAAGATTTGTAGATTCTTTAAATTCGCAAGGCGAGATTAGTGCTGGTATTTTTAGTGAAAAATCAAGTTATAGAAAGAAAGAAGAGTTAAAAAATAAAGAACATTATGGCTTTGAAATTAAATATGCTAGCGATGAGTTGTTCAAAAGCTTATTGGAAGGTTCTTATCAAGAAGGATTGTGGATCGATGGTACTTATTTAAATGATGTTGATTATACAAATTTAAATTCTAGAGTCAAAACGGAAGCATCTCTTGTAACTTCTAAATTAAATTATTTTTTATCTGATGATGAAAACTATTATGGTTTTTATGCGAAATATTATATAGATACTTCAAAAATTAATAATAAAGGTACATTACAAGAATACCCTTCAGCACAATACCACAGATATTTAAATGGAATATTTAATAATTATGTGCAATATAGTTTTGATGCTTCTTTCCATAGATATTATAGACAGACAGGAATTTATGCAAAAACATTTAATTTTGATGCACCTTTAGTATATCATACTAGTTTTTTTGATGATTTTTTGAATTTTGCTTTTACAGAGAGATTTTATGTAAATTTTGTTGATTATTCTAATACAAATTTAAAAAATCAAGAGCACTTGTTTAGGAATTCACATAATTTTTCTTTATATACTGATTTATCTAAATCTTATGAAAATTTTTATCATACTATGTATCTTGGTTTTAATTATTATTTACCAGGAGCTAAATCTGGCAAGATAACTGAAAATTTTATAGATATCGAAAACGATCCTGAACAATTTAATTTTTCAGCATATCAATATTTTTATAATGCTTTAGGAAAAAAAAAGCTTTTTCATAATCTGACTTTAAAATATGATCTAAAACATGAAGATTTTGGTGGGTTAGATAATGTGGTAGAATATTTTTATAATGATTATATTAGTTTTAGAAACGAAAGTGAATATAATGGTATAAATAATCGTTTTGATAAAGTTTTTAGTGATGCTTCAATTGATTATGATATATGGAAAATTAGTTTAAGTCATGCTTATAGAATTTATGAAGGTGAAAAATATAATTTTATAGGTACGAAAGCTTTTTATAATATAAATACTAATTATCAAGTATTTGGTGGTGTATGGTTTGATTTAAATAAAAAACCAGATAAATGGGAAGTTGGTTATGCTTATCAGAGAAAATGCTGGAATTATTCTTTAATGTATAGAAAAGATATATCACCTAAATTAACAAGTGCTGGTATTAATGCCAAAGATCAAAGTGGTTTATATTTTATGTTTAATTTTTATCCAATTGGCGGGGTTGCTTATGATTTTGCCTTGGAAGAAAACGAGAAAAAAATATGATATTATTTGAAGATGAAAAAGAAGCAGCACAAAAGTTGTATGATCAATTGCCTATTGCTAAGTTAAAAGATTATCTTATCATCACTCCGTCTTTAAAATCTATAACATTTGTTAATGAATTAGCACATAAATTAGATATATCTTATAATTTTTTATTTACAGAACAAATTAAAGCTCCTAATAATAATGAATGCCAAATAGCTATGATTAGTGAAACTAAAGAACTTGTTTATAATGAAGCGCTAGTAAAAGCTTTTGATATTAGCTTGGATTATATTTATGGTGAAGCTAATAGAACTTATGAAGAAAAAATTCTGAAAAATGTTTATCGCTATAGAAAAGGCAATCTTTTAAATGAGTTAAGAGGAAAAAATATCTTAATGCTACATGAAGGCTGTGAAAGCGGTATCACAGCTTTATCTTGTATCAAAAGTCTTTTAAAAGAAGAGGTAAATAGTATTATCTATGCAACTGCATTAATGCCCAGTGATGTGTATGATTATATTAGTGTGTTTGTGGATGAAGTATTTTGTGTCCATAAAATTGACCATTTTGTAGATATTGAATTTTATTTTAAAGAAAAAACAAAACTTGAATCTCATGAAATTTTAGAAATTTTGGAAGAGAATAAATATTATTTACCGCAAAAACGATAGATTTATATTTAAACAATGTATTTATTTGTTTAAATATAAATCTATAAAAGGCAAAAATAAAAAGCTTTTTAAGTTTTTATTTTGAAAATTTAAAAAGCTTATTTGATTTTGCCTAATACACAAAAAGGAAAGCTTATGCAACATGAAATAAATGTTAATAATCATATTGAATTTTTTGATACTGATAAAGTAGCAAAACAAGCAGCTGGAGCTGTGTTAATGAGGGAAAAAAATGCTGTTGTCTTAGCAACAGTTGCTCGTGAAGATAAGATGGTGGAAGAAGATTTTTTACCGCTTACTGTGCAATACATTGAGAAAGCTTATGCTGCTGGTAAAATTCCTGGAGGGTATATAAAAAGAGAAACTAAGCCAGGTGATAATGAGACCTTGAGTGCGAGAATAATAGATAGAAGTTTAAGACCTTTGTTTCCAAAAGGCTATGCTTATCCAACTCAAATTGTTGTCATGGTTCTTTCTGTAGATAGTGAAGTAGATTTGCAAGTTATGAGTTTAAATGCTGCAGGTGTTGCGTTGTATTTGAGCGATATTCCTATAAAAGCTCCAGTTTGCGGAGTTAGAATTGGACGTATTGATAATGAATTTATTTTAAATCCAAGTAATAGTGAGTTAAAAAATAGTACACTTGATTTGTATGTTGCTGGAGTAAAAGATGAACTTTTGATGATAGAAATGAGAGCATTAGCTAATAAAAAAGATGATTTGCATTTTATAAATGAATTAAGTGAAGATGATACGCTTAGAGCATTAGAATTAGCAAGTAGTGCTATTTTGAAAGGTTCTAATGAATACGAAAAAACTTTTGCAGCTTATAGAAAAATTTCTAATTTAAAATACAAAATAGAAAATAGCTATGATGAGCTTGTCGGTTTTATTAAAAATTCTTATCTAGTAAAATTAAAAATAGCAATCAATCAAATGGCAAAAAGTGAAAGGGCAAGTGAAATTTCTAAAATTGCTGAAGAAATTTCTCAAGAAAGTATTGCTACTGAAAAAGGATGGTTGCTAGAAGATATTGAAAAAGCTTTACATTTATGCAAAAGAGAACTTGTAAGAGAGCAAATTATAAAAGAAGAAAAAAGAGCTGATGGGAGAGGTTTAAAAGAAGTTAGAAAAATAGATATAGAAACGAATATTTTACCTAGTGCTCATGGTTCATGTTTGTTTACCAGAGGTCAAACACAAGCTTTAGTAGTAGTAACATTAGGAAATGATAATGACGCACAAATGTCAGATATTTTGACAGAGAAAACTCCAATTTGTGAAAAATTTATGGTTAATTATAATTTTCCGGGATTTTCAGTCGGCGAGGCAACTCCTATAAAAGCACCTGGTAGAAGAGAGCTTGGTCATGGGAATTTGGCAAAAAGAGCACTTCAACCTAGCGTTGATGAGGGGTATGCTCATACTATACGTTTAGTTTCAGAAATTTTAGAAAGCAATGGTTCTAGTTCAATGGCTACAGTTTGTGGTGGGGCATTAGCTTTAAGAGCCGCAGGTGTTCCTAGTGTAAAATTGGTTGCAGGTGTAGCTATGGGTCTTGTATTTGAAGAGGATAAATATGCTATTTTAACTGATATTATGGGGCTTGAGGATCATGATGGAGATATGGATTTTAAAGTTGCGGGAAATTTAGAGGGTATTACGGCCTTGCAGATGGATATAAAATTAGGTGGTATCGAGCAAAAAGTCTTAAAAGAAGCTTTGTATCAAGCTAGAGAAGCAAGGGAATATATTTTAAATATAATGCAAGAAGCCAGTGAAAAAATTGTTGTAAATACAGAAGTTTTACCTAAATTAGAAATTTTTAATATAGATCCAAATAAAATTCCAGATATTATAGGTCAAGGTGGCAAAACTATAAAGGAAATTATTGATAAATTTGAAGTTTGCATAGACTTAGATAGAGATAAAGGTGAAGTTAAAATTACTGGTTCTAATCAAGAGTTAATTAACCAAAGTAAAGAATTTATTTTAAATTTAATTCACACTAAATCTTTTAATAAAAAAAGAGAAAAGAAAGATATATCTAAATTTGAAATTGGAGAAGAGTTTATAGGTAAAGTTCAAAAGGTAGTTGATTTTGGAGTTTTTGTAGAGTTAAGAGATGGTGTAGATGGGTTGTTGCATAGCTCTAAAATAAAAGAAAAATTAGATCTAGGAGATGAAATTAAAGTAAAAGTTGCAGATATTAAAAATGGAAAAGTTTCTTTGGATTTAGTTTAACACTCAAGTAAGCTTTGATGCTTACTTTTTGGTCTATTTTCTTGACAAAAATATTTTCTTTTGGCATAATTTCATTTTTTTGTTGTCTCGTTAGCTCAGCCGGTAGAGCATCTCCCTTTTAAGGAGGGGGCCGTTGGTTCGAATCCAACACGGGACACCACTTAGTTCTTTTTTGGTCGCTTAGCTCAGTTGGTAGAGCGCCACCCTTACAAGGTGGATGTCATAAGTTCGAGTCTTATAGTGACCACCATTCTTAATTTATTTATTGGTTGCGGCGGTAGTTCAGCTGGTTAGAATATCGGCCTGTCACGCCGGAGGTCGCGGGTTCGAGCCCCGTCCGCCGCGCCATTGTCTCGTTAGCTCAGCCGGTAGAGCATCTCCCTTTTAAGGAGGGGGCCATTGGTTCGAATCCAACACGGGACACCAATATTCTTCTGACCCTTTCGTCTAGTGGCTCAGGACATCACTCTCTCTGTGTGGTAACAGAGGTTCAAATCCTCTAGGGGTCGCCATTTGTATCGTGTGATTTTGATTTTATAGAATGATAAAATAATTAACATCTTATTTAGATATTAATTATTTAGTTTATTTTTATTCGTGGGTTTTATTTACTAAAGAATCTCTTATGTCAATAACAAGATAAATAACAAAAAAACTCATAAATAAAGCTATAAATGAGCCTAATAAAGACATTAAACCAAAAATAAATCCTACCATAAACATCATTGCGATTGAGTAAATTAATGCTAGCGCAAAACTAATAATTACGACAATATCAAGTATTGTTCTGCCAAAACTAAGAATCAAGTTCTTAACCATTATATCTCCTTAAAAATTATTTTATAATTATATTAAAATTTATTTTAAATATTTTTTATATATAATTAAAATTTATGCATATTTTTTGATATTTTGGCAAGGCTCTTATGTGCACGATGTTTTACAAGAATTCATAAAAAAATATTAATACTAATTTTATTTATTCCACTTAAATTTAAGTGGAATAAATTTTGCTTATAAAAATGCAAGATTGAAGAATTGAAAGCAAAATCTAAACTTTAAGGAATGCCTAAAGAGTATATTCAGTATAAACGATAATTCCTCTTATGGTTCTATCATTTCACAAACAAAAGCAAATAAAGAAAATAAAACAAGTTCAAAAACAAATTTTGCAAATACTTTTGTTAAACAAAATGCTAGTAAATTAATTGAAATTCAAAGTAATAATACTCAAACATTAGCACTCAATGAAGCAATATTAAATCAAAATAGTATTAAAAGCGATTCTCATAATTATCATATATCAAGCGATTTTAAAAATTCTATTTATGCTTTAAAATATAGACAAGCTAATAATCCTGCTTCTATGGCTTATGGTTATAGTGTTGATTCTAGTGGCTATATGGGTAGTGATTTTAACAAAGCAGCGGGATTACCTGAAGATTTTAAGATACATAAATCTACTTTAGATGAGTTATATAGATTTAATACAAGCTTTAAAGAAGACACTGCAAATCATTTAGGCATTTCAAATTACTATACAAATATAGATATGGCTGATACCATAAGACAATATTATTCTAAATTTGATCAAATCATAAATCATAGTTTTGAAAATTCTAATAAGACTAGTTTTAGCATAGAAGATTTAAATTCTTTACCAAAAGGTTATAGCGTTTATAATACAGATTTCAAGTTTATGTTTCAAAATTTAGATAGTCAAACTATAACAAATTTTTATGATACACAAGAGCAATACAATGCTATAGATAACATAGGAATGCAAAATTCTATCAATACAGGATTGAAAAAATTAGATTTTTTACCTGAAAGTATGGAAACTCAAAATTTAGATAGCGATATAGCAAAAGATACTTTTAATCCTGATATGTCTGTTTATCCAAAAAATGAAGATGGGAGCTATACTAAAGAAGCTTTATTTATGAGTTTTTTAAAGTCTAGTGGTGGAGAGGTTTTAGAAGGTGGTAATACAACATTAAACCCATTAGCCAAAGCACATATTGAAACTATGGCAAAAGAAAGTTTTGATGGTTCTTTAGCCTCTTTAAATGATATTATGACAGGTAAAGTCGATTTTGCACAAATTTTAAAAGCACACGCTCAAGATGGTTGGCTTGATTCTAAAATTTATGCCAAAGAAAATAATATTGCTTGACAAAATTCAAGCATAGGTTATGGTTGGGCTTGGTTTGATAATCAATTTAATCAAGCTAAAGCTAGTGGCTACTCTCCTAGCAATGAAAGTATAAATTCTTATGTAAATTCTGTAATGGATAAATTAAATAATATTTTAAATCAAACTAGGGCATAATCTTTTAATTTATACCAAAATGATTTATTTCAAAAAATAAATGTTTTGGTATATTTAATTTAAATTTCTTTAATTCTTTGTTGATTTTATTATTACTGAAGTCTAAAAATTTAAAGCTTTTTGTTTCACTATAAAAATAAGTAATATTTTTTAATATTATTAATATGAATATTTTTTAAAATCGGATAAAATAACTATTCTATAAAACAAATTAGGATATATAATGAAACATGATATAAAATTACATCTTACTCAAGAAGATTTAAGAACTGGGCAATACTATGACAAAATTGGAGAACTAATTGCAAAAATATCGAAGATAGAGGATTTAGATGTTAATAATGTGTGCTATATAATTACTTTAGCTGCTCAGAGGTTTTCTGAAATAGTCTAAAATATTCCAAAACAACTTATTTTCGTGGATATTAATGCATATTGCTGATATGCAATATGAAAAATGACTAAAGAAATAAGATAAAGTAAATACTTACTCTAGTAAATATAAGACTTTAAAAAAATTAATTATTATACAGTCTTATTTTAGAATAACATCTATATAGCTTTATGACTTTGAGCTTTACTAGTATCATAAAGCGTTTTTGTATCTAAAGTTAATGTCAAAAGGTTTTTAATTAGTGATAACTAAACCTTTCTGAAGTACTTATTTATCGGGATTTTTTTGATAATTTATGATAGTTCGTAATAGAAGTAATGGTGGATTTAGCAGGACTCGAACCTGCGACCAACCGGTTATGAGCCGGTTGCTCTAACCAACTGAGCTATAAATCCGCCAGAAGTTAAGCTGAAGTCGAAATTATATCTTATTATTCTTAATTTAAATTTAGAATTTAAATTTAACAGCTTTTTCTATATCTAAATATCTAAAAGTAATTAAATTCTGTAAAATTCCAAAAAAGATCATAAATGTCGCAAAAGAACTTCCACCATGACTATAAAAAGGCATAGGAATTCCAACTACTGGTGCAAATCCTATAGTCATAGAAATATTAACTGCTACATATGTAAAAATAAATAAAGCGACACAATTTGTTACAACTCTAGTAAAATAATCATTTTTATGTTTATAATTTAAGCTAAGTAGATGAAAAATTAACAGCGTGTATAGCAAAATAACAACTATAGCTCCAATGAAACCAAATCTTTCAACCGTATATGCAAAAATGAAATCGCTAGTAGAAATAGGTAAAAATTTAAAATGCGTTTGAGTTGCTTCATCGGCTTGTTTACCAGTTAAACCTCCGCTACCTATAGCTATAATAGATTGTTTTACATGGTAGCTTGGCTCTTCTGCTAAGAAATCATGAATTCTTTGCTTTTGATAAGGTTTTAAAAAGTCAGTGTAAATTATAGGAGAAATGACTGCTATAGCTATAAAGATTGAAAGCCAAATTTTATAGTTTGCACCAATGATAAAAATCATTCCAAAGCCAACAATTAATAGTACCAAAGCTGTCCCTAAATCAGGTTCTCCCGCTATAAGAAAAAAAGGCAATAGTATATAAAAGCTTAAATGAGCAAATTGTTTTAAATTATATCCATTTTTAGAAGGTGGATTTTGATGTATTAAATAAGCTAACATCAATATAAAAGATGGTTTAAAAATTTCAGAAGGTTGTATAGTAAAGCCTGTAAAAGGAATTTCAAGCCACCGTCTAGCTCCTAATTTTTCTACACCAAAAATATCTACACTTAAAAGTAAAGCAATATTAACCCAATATAAAATAGGTATTAACCAGACTAATTTTCTCAAAGGTATTAAAAAGAAAAATGCAAATCCGGAAAATCCTATGAGAGTATAAATCAATTGTTTTTCTATTAAACGTTCATTAGCTTCATAAATTAAAAATAATGATATAGCGATGATAGGAAGAATTAATATAGGTTGAACAAAGTCAAAATGAGTTAAAATTCTTCTATCAAGTTTAATCATAAATATCCTTTACAAAATATTATGTAATTATATGCTAAAATTGCAAATTCATCATGAAGGAAATAGAATATGTTTAATTTTTCATCGCTTTATGAAGAAAGACTTGACACTTTACTGAGTGAAATTTTAAAACAAAGCCGCTCTCAAATTTCTAAAATTATAAAAGACAATTGCGTGTGTGTTAATGGAAAAAACATTACTAAAAATTCATTCAAAATAAAATTAAGAGATGAAATTTTTATAACCTTACCCAAGATTCAAAAGCCATCTCAAAACAATGCTTTAGATTTTGATATAGAAATTTTATACGAAGATGAGGATATTTTAATTCTTAATAAAAATCCAAATCTTGTGGTTCATGGAGCAACTAGCGTGAAAGAAGCAACTTTAGTTGACTGGCTTTTATCTAGAGGTTATGCTTTATCGAATTTAAATGGAGAATATAGAGCAGGTCTTGTTCATAGGCTTGATAAAGGTACTAGTGGGGCTATTGTTATAGCGAAAAACAACCAAGCACATCAGTTTTTGGCCAATCAACTTTTAGATAAAAGTATGGGGAGAATTTATATAGCTTTGTGTGATTTAGCTTTGAAAGAAAATAAGATGTCTAATGAAAAAGCTATTATTAGGTGTCCTAATAATAGATTGAAAAAGATTACTACAAATGATATATTCCATCCTAGTGCAAAAAATGCCAAAACTGATTTTTTAAATTTATTACATTCTCAAAATTGTGCATTGATAGCTGCTAAATTGTATACAGGTAGAACACATCAAATTAGAGTTCATTTAGCTGATTTTAATCGATATATTTTAGGTGATCAATTATACGGATATAAAGGAAAAATAAAGTATAATAGAGTAATGCTTCACGCATATTTGATATATTTTGTCCATCCAAAAACTCAAGAGCTTATGTTTATTAAAGCTCCAATTTTTGATGATTTTAGTCAAATTTTAGAAGAAAATTTTAATAAAGGAGAGGTTGATGAAAAAATTTCACTTAACTATCTTAAGCGCTGCTTTGATTTTTAGTGCTTGCAGTACAACTAGCTTGCCAAAAACTGCTCAAATTAACGAAGGATTACCAAAAATTTCTAGTATCAAAAGTATCGGAGATATCACAAGTATAGCATTTGAATGGGAGCCACTATATGATCAAAATATAGCTGGATTTTATATTTATAGAGCAAATTCTATTGGTGCGCCGATGGAGTTAATTGCAAAAATTAATAATAAATTTCAGACCCATTATACAGATACTAATTTGCAACCAAATACTAAGTATTATTATTCTATGAAAACCTATAATGAGCTTGGACAAATTTCACCTGAAGGAGTAAGTATAGAGGCTTATACTACTAGGGTTATCGATCCAGTTCCTTTCGCACAAGCAATTGTTGGTTTGCCAAATCGCGTAAAAATAGTATGGAGACCACATCCTGATTTTAGAGTAAATTCTTATATTATAGAACGTGCTAATATGAAAGATATGAAATTTAAGGAACTAGCTAGAGTCAAAAATCGTTTAAGCGCCGAATATATAGACGATTCTTTAAAACCTGATGAAAGCTTTCAGTATAGAGTTGTAGCTCAAACTTATGATGGGATTAAAAGTGCTCCTAGCCAAGTAGTAGAATCAACTACAAAAGCTTTACCGCCAATGGTTACAAATTTAACTGCAAGTAAAGATTTGCCAAAGAAAATTATTTTAAATTGGGATAAGATAGATTATGCTGATTTTGCATATTATAAAGTTTACTCTGGATCAAATACTTTCTTACCTTTGAGTGTTATTGCTAAAACTGCAGAAAATACTTATGAAGATGTTGTTGATGGAGTGAGTCAAAAAAGATATTATAAAATTAGTATGGTGGATAAAGATGGCCTAGAAAGTCCCTTGATGAATGAAGCGGTAGAAGGTATTACTTTGGGCGCTCCATTGGCTCCAAGTATTATTTTATGTGCTGTTGAGGATGATGGTATAAAAGTAGAATGGATAGATAATGATGATAGAGCACGTGAATATATAGTTAAGAGAAGCGGTGGTGGAAATTCTGCTGTGTTTAAAGAAATTAAATCAAAACAGCTTAAGGATATTACAGCACTTCCTGGAAAAATATATAGCTATGAGGTAATAGCTATTGATGCTAATGGCATTGAATCAAAGCCATCAAATAAATTCACAGCAGCTAAATAATGCCAAATTTTAAGTGCAAGAAAATAAATTTATCTCAACTTCCTTTTGAGCAAGATGGGGTAAAATTTATTTGGTGTGCTCGTGGTGAAAATGTTGATTTGATTTTTACATGTATAGAACAAGAGCGTTTTTTTGTGCAAATTAAACATGATAAGAATAAAAATGAATGGCTTGTTAAAGGTGAAAAACACACTAAACCATCGCAAATAGGTTATTTGCAAAAGGCTTTATTAATATTTAAAGAAAATTTTGCTCAAGATGTTATAAGTGAAGCAGTTGCACTAAAACATACTAGATTATTACAAAAAACTTCTTTGATTGCAAATGATTTAAGAGAGTTGCTTTATAAAATTCAAGATCAAAAAGAAATTTATATAGAAATTGGCTTTGGAAGCGGTAGACATTTGCTTTATCAGGCAAAAAATAATCTCAATGCTTTAATTATAGGAGTTGAAATTTATACTCCAGCACTTGAGCAGGTAGCTAAATTGGCATTAAGTCAAGATATTAAGAATATATTATTAATAAAAACCGATGCGAGGTTGTTATTAAGTATATTAAAATCTAATTTGATAGATAAAATTTTTCTCCATTTTCCTGTACCTTGGGATAAAAAGCCACATCGAAGAGTTGTAGGATTAAATTTTGTAAATGAATGTGCAAGAATTTTAAAAAGTAGTGGAAAATTTGAACTTAGAACAGATAGTTTTTTGTATTTTGATTTTACTTTAAATACTTTTTTAAATTTACCTCGTTTAAGTGCTGTGGTTGATAAAAATAAAAATTTAGAAATTTCAAGTAAATATGAGGATCGTTGGAAAAAACAAAATAAAGATATATATGATTTGAGTATTAGTGGTTTTGAAGAGAAAAAAGAAGAAGAGATAGAAAAAAGATTTGCCATAGAAACTATGAAAATCAATGACAATGATTTGCTGAAAATTAATAAAAAATTTAAAAATGAAGTATTTAAATATGAAGATTTTTTTCTACATTTTGAAAATATTTATAATATTGAAGATGGATTAATTATAAAAATTGCATTTGGGGCATTTTATAAACCAGAACATATGTATATAAAATTAAGTGTTGGTAATGTTGAATTTTTATTTGATTATCCCTTTAAAACTAATGAAAATTTAAAAGCTATAGAAAAATTAAGAGAAATTCTATCTTCTCATGAAGATTAAATATTTTGTTTATAAAAATTGTTTATTATTTGAAAATTTAATTTTAGAGGAAAAGTGATAATGATAGAAGCTAAAAAGCTTTGTCTTGGTTATGATGAATTGGTTATAGAAAATGCTAATTTTTCATTAAAAGATAATGATTTTGTTTTTATTACTGGTAAAAGTGGTAGTGGAAAATCTACTTTGCTAAAATCTTTTTATGGAGATTTGGCACCAATTAGTGGAAAATTGAGAGTTTGTGGCAATGATTTGATTGATATTTCAAATGCTGAATTATTACAATTTAGACAAAAAATTGGCATTATATTTCAAGATTATCGTTTGATTCAGGAATTTAGTGTTGAAAAGAATGTAATGCTTCCTTTGATGATTAAAGGTTATAGTAAAAATATATGTAAAGAACAAGCTGCAAAACTTTTAAAGCATGTAAATTTAACCTTTAAAGCAGATAAAAAACCAGCTCAACTTTCAGGCGGTGAGCAACAGCGTGTCGCTATGGCAAGAGCTCTGGCACATAATCCTAAATTGCTTTTATGCGATGAACCAACTGGAAATTTAGATGAATATTCTTCAGATATAATTTGGACTTTATTAAAATCGGCAAGAGAATTGCTTGGAACTTGTGTGGTAGTAGTTACTCATAGAATTCCTACTAATTTAAGACTTGAATATCGTCGTTTTAACATAGAAAATGGGAGAATGAATGAAATCTTTTAAAAACCATCTTTCTTTAATTTTTGCTTTGATAGTTATGATGTTTGCTTTTGAATTTTTGATTATAACTAATAAAACTATAGAGCATTATGAAAACTTAGTCAATAAAGATTATAATATTATTGTTGTATCTAAAACAATTTTAGATAAAAATAATATTCAAAAACAAGTCAAAGAATTCAAATCGATGGATACTTTAGATCCAAGTTTGATGCTTGATAGACTTAAAAATGATATTTCGCAAAAAAATTTAGAAGTTTTAAAAGCAACTTTACCTAAATTTTATACTCTTAAGCTAGATCGATTGCTTTCTTATAAAGAGCTTGAAGATCTTAAAGAAAAACTTTTGCAAAATTCTAATATATTAAAAGTAGAAACTTTTGCCAAAACTCACACAAAAATTTACAAACTACTTGTTTTGGTTAAATTTTTACTTTGGTTTTTCTTGTTTATTATTATTTTATTAAGCTTTGTGTTATTATTTAAGCAGATGAAAATATGGTTTTTTGAACATACCCAAAGAATAGAAATTATGTGTTTGTTTGGTGCACCTTTTTGGTTTAGATCATTGATGCTTTATAAAGTAATTTTGATTGATTGTTTGATTGCATTTTTAATTTTACTTTTATTTTTTACTCAACTATATGATCTTCAGTCAATTAAAATAACTTTGCAAAGTGTAGATATAAATTTGCCTAAAATAAATATATTTGCCAATTTGTTTTTAATTTTTATAATAATGTTGGTTCTTTGTTTCCTATGTGTAAGTTTTGTAATGCTTAGGGTTAGAAAATGAAAAAATACATTTTCTTATTTTTCTTTGTTTTTTTATTAGCACACTCTGATGAAATTACTCAAAAACAAAAAGATATAAAAGAAAATGAAAGGATTGTTAAGCAGCTTTCTAAAAAACTTGAAGATTTAGCTGGTGAAATTTTAGATAATGAGAAAAATTTAAAAAAAATTGCTAGTGAGATCAACCTTTTAAATGGTAAAACTTTAAAACTTGAAAATTCTGTTAAAACTCAGATTAAAGCTTTGGAGCAATTAAACAATCAAAATAAAGATTTGTTAAAAAATAAAAATCAAATTGAGGGAAAATTGATCGATTTAATTGCTAAAGATTTTGCTTATGATTTAGCTATACCCCAAAATTATATAGAAAGCGAAGATGGTATTATTGCTTTAGAGATAATAGGAAATTTAGATAAAATTTTTAATGAGGAATTTTTAAAAATTTCTAAAGATTATGAAGATATTAATAAAAAAATTGAAGATAAGGAAAATCAAATTGCTGTTATTAATACCAGTTTAAAGGAATATAAAAATCAAATAGACGAATTACGTAATTTAAGAAAAAAACAAGAAGTTGAAATTGCAAAACAAAAAACGGATAAGGAAATTTATACAAGAAAACTATCTTCATTACAAGTACAACAACAAGAATTGAGAAAAACTCTTAATCAATTAAAGATCATTCAGGAAAAACAAGAAGAAAAAGTGGTTCAAAAGCAAGAAGATAATAAGGAAAAAAATAATATAAAACAGATAGGATCAAGCTTTCAAACAAGTAATGTAAAGCGTTATGTTGGGGCAAAAACTATTTCACCTTTAGAGTCTTATACTGTAAAACAACAATTTGGTAATTATGTTGATCCAATTTATAATATAAAAATTTACAATGAAAATGTTGTTTTAAAGAGTACTAATCCTGATGCTGCAGTAAGAAATGTTTTAGATGGTAAAATAGTTTTTGCTAAAGCAACACCAACTTTAAAAAAAGTTGTAATCGTAGAAAATAAAGAAGGAATTCATACTATTTATGCCCATTTAGATAAAATCGCTCCAGGCGTTAAAGTGGGAAGAAATATTAAAAAAGGTTATATTATAGGCAGAGTAGAAAGTGATTTGACATTTGAAGTAACTCAAAAAAATTATCATATAAATCCCTTGGAAATGATTAGATAAATTAGTTTTTTTTAATACGATTTTTGATATAGTTTTGCACATTGAAGGAGAATCTAATGAGTCGCAAAGGAAAAAGAGTTTTAGTTAAATTTTCTGGGGAAGCTTTAGCTGGAGAAAATGGATTTGGTATTGAGAATTCTATTTTGAAATATATAGCTTCTGAAATTAAAAGTTTAAGAAATGAAGGTGTTGAAGTAGGCATAGTTATTGGTGGTGGAAATATTATAAGAGGAGTTTCAGCTGCAAGAGATGGACTTATAAAAAGAACTAGCGGTGATCATATGGGTATGCTAGCGACTGTTATAAATTCTATAGCTATGCAAGAAGCGCTAGAAAGTGCTGGGTTAGATGTAAGAGTGCAAAGTGCTATACAGATGGAAGCTTTTTGTGAAACTTATATTATGAGAAGAGCACATAGACACTTAGAAAAAGGACGAATTGTTATCTTTGCATGTGGAACTGGTAATCCTTATTTTACCACTGATACTGCTGCGACACTGAGAGCTGTTGAGATTGATGCAGATGTTATTATAAAAGCAACTAAGGTTGATGGAATTTATGATAAAGATCCTAAAAAGTTTGAAGATGCCATTATGCTGAATGAATTAAGCTATGAGAGAGCTTTACATGATAATATAAAAGTTATGGATGATACAGCTATTGCTTTAGCAAAAGATAATGCTTTGCCTATTATAGTATGCAATATGTTTAAAGAAGGAAATTTACTTAAAATCATTCAAGGCGATATGAGTTTATGCTCTATTGTTAAAAATTAATTAAAAGGATTATATATGAGAATAGAACAAGTAGCTGCACAAGCACTTAAAAAAATGAAAGATGATAGATATAAATTGGCCTTAGTTGTAGCAAAAAGAGCTGAGGAGCTTGCAAATGGATCTGAACCATTAGTAAATTTAGATAAAAATAAATATAAATATACTGATATTGCCTTATATGAAATTGCTGAAGATAAAATTGTTTTAGAGGGTTTTATTGAAACTAGTAAATGATGAGTTGTTGTTAGATAAACTTGTTGAAGACATTAAAAATTGTAAAAACTTGCAAAGAGCTAAGGAAATACTTTTTATGGTATTTCCAGAATCTGATATTCTTAAAAAAGCTGTAGAAATTTGTATTCACAAGCACGATAAGCAATTTAGAAAAAGTGGAGAACCATACGCGGTTCATCCTATATTAGTAGCATCTTTTGTTGCATTTTTAAGTCCGGTTGAATCTATGATTATAGCGGCGTTATTGCATGATGTATTAGAAGATACAGATTATAGTGAATCTGAATTGATAGCTAATTTTGGAGAGGAAGTTGCTAAACTAGTGCAGGGGTTGACAAAGATTGTAAGTATAAGAGAGGATCATTTGATACGCTCAGGTTCTAATGAAAAACTTGCAAAATCTGCTTTAACTTTTAGAAATATGCTTTTGGTTGGTGTTGAAGATGTCAGTGTTTTGGTGATTAAACTTTGCGATAGATTGCACAATATGCTTACATTGAGCTATCTAAGAGAAGATAAACAAAAAAGAATAAGTGAAGAAACTTTGGTTGTATATGCTCCTATTGCACATAGATTAGGAATTTCTAGCATAAAAAACTTACTTGAAGATTTGAGTTTTAAATTTTTATTACCTGAAGAATTTGCTCAAATTGATAATTATATTAATTCAAAGGACCAACAAATTCAACTTGGTTTTAATGAATTTATTACTAAAATAGAAATGTTGTTTTTAAAGAATGGATTTAGACAAGGTAGTTTTATTATACATAAAAGAATTAAGCATAATTATTCTATTTATTTAAAGATGCAAAGAAAGGGTGTTGAATTAGATGAGGTTTTAGATCTTTTAGGTGTGAGAATTTTGGTCGAAAATATACACGATTGTTATTTGGCTTTGGGAATTTTACATACACATTTTAACCCTTTAATTTCAAGATTTAAAGATTACATAGCTTTACCTAAGCAAAATGGATATCAAACTTTGCATACAACACTTTTTGATGCAAAAAATATTATTGAAGCTCAAATTCGTACATTCGATATGCATAAAACTGCTGAATTTGGAGTTGCAGCACATTGGAAATATAAAGAAGGTAATATTGCTACCCCAAATTTAGATTGGCTTGCAGATATATCAATGCATGGAAAAGATAGCGATGATGTTCAAAATTATGATGCTATAGAGCTTTATGAGTATGCTAAGGATAGTTTATACATAGAAGATATTGCAGTGTATTCTCCAAAAGGTGAAATTTTTACGCTTCCAAGAGGGGCTACTGCGTTAGATTTTGCCTATGAGGTCCATACAAAAATAGGACTTCATGCTAAAACTGCTTTTGTAAATCGTGTGAGAGTGCCGCTTTTAACTGTTCTTAAAAATGGTGATATTGTAAGTATTGAAACATCTGAAGATGAGTTTTTTAGATGTTCTTGGATAGATAGTGTTAAAACAGGAAAAGCAAGAGCAAGCATAAGAGATTTTTGTAAACAAAAAAAGAAAGAACTTAATAATAAAATAGCCATAAATCTTCTCGCGACTGTATTTAGTAAGGATGCAAAATTAATTGAAGAATGGTTGAGAAATGAAAAATTTAGTAAAAAATTAAGACAGATAGCCTTAGATTTTAATTATTTTAAAGAAGTAGTGGTGTGTCTTAGAAAATATATGGAGCCTCATCAAATTACTACATTTGAACAAAAAGAGCAAAAATTTGAAAGTATAGTTATTGGTTCAAATTACAAAATTACTACTATAAATTTTGATTATTGCTGTAGACCTAAAAGAGGAGACGAGATTATTGCTTTTAGGCATTCTACAGGAGTAACAATTCATCATAAATTATGTGAACATGCTATGAAAATGATAGATGAAAATAAAGAAATGGTATTTGTTACATGGAATGATAGTTCTATAAAAAGTTACAAGATTATTGTTTCTATAGAAAATAAAAAAGGTTTCTTAGCTGAATTTTTAACTACATTAGCTAAAATGCAAATTAATCTTCTTAATATCAATTCAGCTGATTCTGAATCGGTTTTAGCTAATTATTTTGAAATTCATGTAGAGTTTCCAAATAATATTGATGTGGAGAATATTAAAGAAAGATTGAAAGCTAAATATAAAATTTTAGATTTTATTTCTTTAAATGATGCATATAATAATCACTAAAAAAGGTTTTCTAATGAATTTTAATGAAATTTTAGAAGAAGTTAAAAGAGGAACATCTGAAATTATTGATGAAGCAAAACTTTCACAATTAATAAAAAATTATTATGAAAAAGGTGAGAATTTTTTTGTAAAAGCAGGATTTGACCCAACAGCTGCTGATTTGCATTTGGGTCATACTGTGGTTTTAAGTAAAATGGCATTTTTGCAAAAACATGGTGCAATTGTGCAATTTTTAATAGGTGATTTTACTGCTCAAATAGGTGATCCTACCGGAAAAAGCGTCACAAGAAAAAAACTTGATAAAGAAGAAGTTTTGAAAAATGCTAAAACTTATGAAGAACAAGTTTTTAAAATTTTAGATCCAAATAAAACACAAATTTATTTTAATTCTAAGTGGCTTAATGAGCTTGGTGCCACAGGAATTGTGGAATTAACATCGACGCTTAGTGTTGCAAGAATGCTTGAAAGAGATGATTTTTCTAAGCGTTTCAAGGAGCAAAGTCCTATTTCTATTTGTGAATTTTTATATCCTTTATTACAAGGATATGATAGTGTTGCATTAAAAAGTGATATAGAAATAGGTGGAACAGATCAGAAATTTAATCTTTTAATGGGTAGACAGCTACAAAGAATTTACAATACATCTAAAGAACAAGCAGTTGTAATGATGCCGTTGCTTGAGGGTTTAGATGGTGTTAACAAAATGAGTAAAAGTCTAGGAAATTATATAGGTGTTACAGAAGAAGCTAAAGATATGTATGCTAAAATTTTAAGTATTAGTGATGATTTAATGTTTAGATATTATGAGCTTTTAAGTCAGAAAAAATTAAGTCAGATTAAACAAATAGAATCTGAAATTAAAGAAGGGGTGTTACATCCTAAAAAAGCCAAAGAAGAATTAGCTTTGGAAATTGTTACTCGTTTTTATGATGAAAAATGTGCTTTAAAAGCTAAAGAAGAATTTGATAAAATCCATAGCAATAAAGAATTGCCAAGTGATATAGAATGTTTTACATTAAAGGGTGAGATTTGGCTTGCAAAGGCTATAGTAGAATGCAAAATGGAAAATTCAACTTCCGCTGCTAGAAGGTTAATTCTTGCGAATGCAGTAAGTATTAATGGCAAAAAAATACAAGATGAGCAGTATCATCTTAGCGAAGGTGAATATATATTACAAGTTGGAAAAAGAAAATTTGCTAAAATAAAGGTAGAAAAATGAGTTTTAAGGCTCTAAAAATTGGAAAACATGAAATAAAATATCCTATCTTTCAAGGTGGAATGGGTCTAGGAATTAGCTGGGATAAATTAGCTTCGGCAGTTTCTCTAAATGGTGGTTTAGGAATTATATCTTCGGTTGGAACTGGATATTATGAAAATAGAACACATATAGACAAAGAATTTAATGCAAAACCTTATGGAAGTGATAATTTTTATTCAAAAGAAGGATTAAGAGCTTTAATTAATAATGCTAGAAAGGTGTGTGGTGATGCACCTCTTGGATGTAATATTTTATACGCAAGCAATAATTACGCTCAAATAGCTCATAATGCTTGTGAGCTTGGCTTTAATGTGATTGTATCAGGTGCTGGACTTCCTACTAATTTGCCTGAATTTACTAAAGATTATCCTGATGTTGCCTTGGTACCTATAGTTTCTTCAGCTAAAGCTTTAAAAATTATTTGTAAAAGATGGCAAAGTAGATATAATCGCCTACCTGATGCTGTTATTGTGGAAGGACCTAAAAGCGGTGGTCATCAAGGCTTTACTTATGAACAGTGTTTAATGGATGAATATCAATTAGAAAATATTGTCCCGCAAGTAGCTGATGAAATAAAAAATTGGGGTGATATTCCCTTGATAGCAGCTGGTGGTATCTGGGATAAAAAAGATATTGAAAATATAATGTCTTTAGGAGCAAATGGCGTGCAAATGGGAACTCGTTTTATAGGAACTTTTGAGTGTGATGCGAGTGATGATTTTAAACAAATTTTATTAGATTGTAAAAAAGAGGATATAGAATTATTAAAATCACCTGTTGGATATCCTGCAAGAGGGGTAAGGACAAATTTATTAGATCTTGTTGATAAAAGAAGTGGTCCAAAAATTAATTGTGTGAGTAATTGTGTTGCACCATGTGGTAGAGGTAAAGAGGCGACAAAAGTGGGATATTGTATTGCTGATAGACTTTATGATGCTTGGAGTGGTAAAAAAGATACAGGATTATTTTTTACAGGTGCAAATGGCTATAGATTAGATAAATTAATTAGTGTTGAAGAATTAATTAAAAAATTAGTTTATGGTGAAGATGCTTAGACTTTTTTCGTTTTTAATATTTTTTTATACAAGTGTATTATTTGTAAGCACTGCTTCTGCAAATTTTGAAGTTAAAAATTTTGATAAATCCTTTTTAACTTCTAATTCCGAAGAAAAACTATTGTTGCATCAGCAGTTAAAATCTTTATATATTCAAAGTGTTATTAATGACAATGAAGAAGAAAAAAAAGAGATTTTAAAAAGATTAATTATAAGTTCAAATTCTTTAGGATTTGATGATAAGGCTTATGTTGATGAATTAAAAGATGGGGGTTTTAGCGAAGCAGAAATTTTAAAGTTAAAGAATGCCCTAGAAGTTATTCAAGATCAAAAAATACAAACTAGTAAAATAATTAAAGAAAATAGTGCCCAAGATAAAAAAGAAGATAAAAAAGAAGATAAAAAAGAAGATAAAAAAGAAGATAAAAAAGAAGATAAAAAAGAAGATAAAAAAGAAGATAAAAAAGAAGATAAAAAAGAAATTTTTGCCATAAATGCAAAAAAAATAAACAATGGAATTTTATTAAATTTAAATGATAAAATTAGTCAAAAAGATATTAAAAATTTTACTTTAAAAGGTGATAATAATTTTCGTTATGTTGCTGATTTTGATGGAATACTTAAAGGCAATAAACAAAATTTTCAATTTCAAGATTTTGATATTATAGTTTCTCAATTTAATCCTCAGACTATTCGTTTGGTTTTATCATCAAAAAAAGAATTAGATATTAAAATAGAGCTTGATGAGTCAACTCTTTTTATGGGACTTAATAAAAAAGAAATAAAACAGATTAGTCCAGCTCAAACACAAAAATTAAAACAAAAAAATGAATCTTTGTATGTTTTAAAATCAAATAAGGAAAAAAATGGTATTAAATTAAAATTAGATAATGAAATAGATTTTGAAAATGTAAAGGTTAATTCATTTAAAGATGGAAAGATTTATAGATCTATTGTCAGTTTTGAGGCTATTTTAGAAGGTGATAGAAAAAAATATGATATAAATAATCAACAATCAATAACCATTGTTCAATATGATAAAAAAACAATAAGAGTCGTACTTACTTCATCTAAAGATTTTAAAACAAATTTAGATTTAGATGATGATGAATTATTTATAGGATTTGAAAAAAATCTTAAGTTAAAAAATGATGTAAAAACAAAAAAAACTACTAAAAAAATAGGAAAAGTGATTGTTATTGATCCAGGACATGGAGGAAAAGATCCTGGTACTTTAGGCGATAAAAATGTTAAAGAAAAAGATATTGTTTTAAGTGTTGCTTTGAAACTAGGCAATGAGCTTAAAAAAAGAGGTTATAAAATTTATTATACAAGAAGTACAGATAAATTTATAAATTTACGAGATAGGACTTCTATGGCAAATGAAAAAATGGCAGATTTGTTTGTTTCTATACACGCTAATGCAGCACCAAATAAACAAAGAGCTCAAACTTTGCAAGGTATAGAAACTTTCTTTTTATCTCCTGCAAGAAGTGAAAGAAGTAAAAAAGCCGCAGAATTAGAAAATCAATCTAATTTCGAGGAAATGAATTATTTTTCAAAACAAACATTTTTAAATTTTTTAAATCGTGAGAAAATAGTAGCATCTAATAAGCTTGCTATTGATGTTCAAAAAAGTATTTTGAGCAATGTGAGAAAAAAATATAAAGTTGTAGATGGTGGGGTTAGAGAAGCTCCTTTTTGGGTTTTGGTTGGAGCACAAATGCCTGCAATTTTAATTGAAACAGGATATATTAGCCATCCAAGTGAAAGAGCAAGATTAGTTAATAAAAATTTTCAAGATCTTTTAGCTGTTGGTATTGCTAATGGTATCGAAAGTTATTTTTATAAAAATCAATGAATTATGCAAACATCATAATTAAAGAAGATTCTGTTTTTTCTTTGGATTTTGAAGATTATTATTTTAATTCTAAAGATGGAATAAATGAAAGTTCTTATGTTTATACTAATGCTTTTGAATTCAATAAAGAACAGATTATTGTTTCAGAGTTGGGATTTGGTATAGGCTTAAATTTTTTTCTTACCTTAAAACGTTTTTTAGCTGAAAAAAAGTCAAATCAGCGACTTTTTTATGTAAGTTTTGAGAATTTTTATATAAGTAAAGAACAATTAAGAGATATTTATAAAAAATTAAATTTCTATGATGAATTTAAAAACGAATTAGAACTATTTTTGAAATATTATCCACCTTGTAAAAATGGTATTTATAGATTTTATTTTGATGGGTGTTTTTTAGATTTAGTTTTTGGTGATATTAAAGAAACTTTGCAACAAGTAAATTTTGAAGCAAATGTATGGTATTTAGATGGTTTTGCTCCATCTAAAAATTATGATATGTTTAAAGAAGATACTATTTATCATGTAGCAAGAAATTCTGCAATTAAAGCAAGAATTTTAACTTTTTCTGCTGCTAGTTCACTAAGAAAAACCTTGCAAAAATATAATTTTAGTGTTTATAAGGTTAAAGGCTTTAAAAAAAGAGAGATGATTCAAGCTATATTTGATGGTTATGAATATGAGGATATGCATGCTTATTTTCATACTCCCTCTTTAAAAAGAAAAGTTAAAAATGTAGCAATTATAGGTGCTGGTATAGCTGGTGCTAGTTTAGCATATGAATTATCCTTAAGAAACTGCTGTATTGATATTTTTGAAAAAGAAAACGATGTTGCTAAAGGAGCTTCTGGTAATATTAGTGGTATATTAAGTTCATTAATTTTAAAGCCACAAGTTTTATTAGGGGAATTTTCTCAATATTCTTTTTTGGAGGCGAGTAGGTTTTATCAACAAAATTTAAATTTAAAGCCTCAAGGAGTATATGAATTTGCACATAATGATTTAATGCAAGAGCGTTTTGATTCTCAAAAGGATAATATTTTATTTGATGTTGAACACAATAGAGCTTTTTTAAAAGATGGTATATGTGTTAAACCACAAGAAATCGTAAAAACGATGATATCTAAAAGTAAAGCAAAAGTTTTTTTACAATATGAATTTGAAGATTATTGTTATGAAAATAATCAATTCACATTAAAATTTAAAAACATAAATCATTGTAAAAAATATGATGTTTTAATTTATGCTCAAGGTGCAAATGCTAAAGATTTTGTTGATTATTCTTATATGCAACTTAGCCGAGTAAGGGGTCAATGTACCCATTTGAAACCTTTTTTAAATACTCAGTATGCACTTTCATCTAAAGCATATATATGTCCTATGAATGAACATGTAAATATGCAATTAATTGGTGCAAGTTATGATAGATTAAATCAAAACTCTGAAATTTCAATAAAAGATAATATTCAAAATTTAAATAATATCCAAGAATTTATCGATCATAATACTAGATTAGAGATTGTTGGTGCTAAAGTTGGTTTTAGATCTTATTCTAGTGATAGATTTGCCATAATTGGACAAATTTACGATGAGAAATTTTATTTACAGCATTATAAAGCGTTATTATGGCATAAAAATAAAAAACAAATTCAGCCAGAAGTATTTTTACCACTATACTTATCTATAGCCCATGGTTCAAGAGCTTTTGCGAGTGCGATTATTGCTTCGAGGTTAATTTGCTCTTTGATTTTTAGTGAACCACAAATAGAAAAAAGGTTTTTGCATGCTTTGCATCCTGCTAGATTTTTAATTAGAAAACTAAAAAAAGGATTGATTTGAATACAATATTAATTTTTAAGTATTATAGTAGGGAAAAAATTAAGATTAGAAGATGAAAATAAAATTTATGATTTTAGCTTTTTGTAAACTTTGTTTTGGTGCAAGTTTAGAGGAAAGTTTAAATATTGATACTAATGTTAGTGTAAAGAAGGAATCAAATAAAGAAGTATCTAAGCAAGTATTTTTTTCCAAGCCAAAGGAATATCATCAAGAACAAGGTGTCGATTTTGATACTTTTGCTACTAATTCTTTAGCCTCTGTTTTAAATTTAAGTTCATCAGATCAAACACAGGCAAGTGTTGATTTTAATGCACTTAATGTAAATATTAAAAACATTAATTCTTTGATTGATTATGATAATGCTGTTTTGCTTTTTGAAAAACAATTAAGAGTTAATCAAAACGAACAAGCTTATTCAGCAGGTTTTATTAATCGCTACACCTTTGATCAGTTTAATTTTGGTTTTAATTTTTTTAATGATCAATATAGCGAACTTAATGCAAAAAAAAGCATTGGTACAGAATTTCAATTTAGTAAAATATTTAAAGCTTATGCTAATCATTATAGTGTATCTGATCATGAAAGTGATAATAGTACAGAATTAGGAGTTGTTTTTGATTTACCTTATGTAAATATGGTTAATGTTAATACAAATATCAAAGAAACTCAAAAACAATATAATATTATTTATTCTCCTCTTTCAATTATAGATCTTTCTCTTAATTATCAAGATGAAAAAATAGCAAAAGATCAAACTGCTATGTGGATAAAATTTAAATTTAGTTATGAAAAAGATTTTATGCAACAAATATATCAAAGCTGGTATAATCAAAATGGAATTTCTAAATTTAATAAATATGATTTTGCAACAAGAAATTATTAATTTTTAAAGCGCATGATATCATTGTAGGTTACAAAAATCATTAAGGTTAAAAGTAAAGCCATTCCAATATAGTTTAAATACTCAAAACATATACGAGGAACTTCTTTTCTAAAAATTAATTCATAGAGATTAAAAAGTATATGTCCTCCATCTAAAGCAGGAATTGGTAACAAATTTAATACCCCAAGATTAATGGAGATAAGAGCAGTAATTAAAAATAATACAACTATTCCGCTATGAGTTGCTTTGGAAGTTATATCGACCATGGTTATTATACCGCCCATATTTTTTGGATCAAGTTCCCCACTTATAATTTTTGCTAAACCTTTAAATATAAGCAATGAGGCATCTAAACTTTCATTATAAGCATATTTTATACTAGATAAACCTTGATGATAAATAGTGACGAATTCATTTTTTGGAGCAATTCCAATCAATGGTTTTTGAATTTTTTGATAGAATTCATTATATCCTTCATCCATTTGTGGTGTTAGTTGAGTGTTAAAAATATATCCATTTCTTTCTATGGTTAAAGTGGTTTTATTAAGACTAATTAATTTACTAATTTCTTCAAAATTTTGAATTTTAATCCCATTTATAGCAAGAATTTTATCATTGATTTGTAGATTTGCTTTGCTTGCAGCAGAATTGGGTGCTATGTGACCGATAATGGGAGCTATCTTTTGTACTCCTAAAAAAGCAATAACAATATATAATAAAAATGCTAGAAAAAAATTAAAAAAAGGTCCAGCAAATAATATATATATTTTTTGTAAAGGTTTTAAAGTGCTGTAGTTATGCTGTTTGAAATCTTGATTAGCAGGGTTAAGGTCATCTTGACCTTTCAATTTTACATATCCTCCAAATGGTAAAGCTGAAATGCGATATTCAGTATTTTTGTAAAATTTAGAGTAAATCGCTTTTCCAAAACCTATACTAAAAATTTCTACATCAACTTTCATATGTCTTGCTGCTAAAAAATGTCCCAATTCGTGAAAAAAAATTAGAAAAGATAAAATAAAAAGTGTGATTAAAAAACTAAATGAATAAAATTTTAATCCAATTGCAAGAATAATAAACAAAAAAATATATGATTTCAAAATTATCCTTTTGATTTGATATGTTTCATATAAGCTAAGATATATTCACAACCAGAATAAAGTGTTAAAATCAGTGCTAGCAAAAGCAATTCATGAGCGAAAGGCCATTCCATAATCAAAAATATAATAGAAATAATTTGAAATGTTGTTTTGATTTTTCCTGCAAATGAGGCACTAACATCAAATTGCTCACTTACCATAATAACTCTAAAACCTGTAATAAAAAATTCTCTCACTAGTATAACGTAAATTACCCATGGGTCGGCTTTGTGTGTAAGTAATAGCCCTAAAAATGCAGCCAGAATTAACATTTTATCTGCTAAAGGATCGATGATTGATCCTAATTTAGTTGTCTGATTCCACATTCTTGCGATATAACCATCAAAAAAATCAGTAAGTGCGGCGACACTAAATATCACACAAGCAAAATAATTAATCCAGCTAGGATGAATGCCTTCAAAATCATTAATAAGTAAAAAAAATAAAATCGGCGAAAGCAATATCCTGATAATAGCTAGAATATTAGGTAAATTCATTAACAAAAAACCTTAACCAAACTAGATTATTTAAAAGTAGTTCCACCATCAACTATTAGAGTATGGCCTGTTATCCAATTTGCTTTATCTGAACATAAAAATAAACAAGCTCCAGCTAGATCTTGAGGTTCTCCTATGCGATTTAAGGGGCTAAGATTGATAGTTGCATTTTTTACTTCTTCATAATTAGTAAATGCCTTTAAAGCATCAGTATCAATTGGGCCACCGCTTACTATATTTACACGAATATTTTTAGGACCAAGTTCCGTTGCTGCATAGCGTGCCATAGCTTCTACTGCAGCTTTTGCTGTACCGTGTCCTGCATAGTTTTCTATATGAACTAAATTTCCAGTAGAAGAGATAGAAAGTATACTACCACCACCATTTTTTTCCATTCGTTTTGCTGATTCTTGAGCACCAACTACAAAAGCATTTACCGTAGCTGTAAAAATATTGTTAATACCGCGAGGTTTGAGTTTCATAAATTTAGTATAACCACCTACTACTGCACGACCTGAAATAATAGCGTTGGAAATAAAAAAATCTATTCTATCAAAATCTTGATCTATTTTTTCAAATAAATCCTTATAAGTTTCAGGTTCAAGTATATTAAATTCATAAGCTTTTGCTTTAATTTGATAATTTTTTTCTAAATCTTTTACGATATCTTGTGCTAAATCAGCGTTGGAATTATATGTAAATGCTACATTTGCACCAGCTTTTGCAAATTCATATACTATAGCTTTTCCAATACCTCTTGTTCCACCGCTAATTACTAAAGTTTTATTTTTAAAAAAATTGTCCATTAAAATCCTTCTATATTATAGTTTTTCATAATCGTTTCTATTTTTGTTAAATTGCAATCACTCGGCTTGCAAAGTGGTAATCTATACTCTAAAGTAGGGATTAATCCTGCTACATACATTGCTGCTTTTATAGGTATGGGATTGCTCTCACAAAATAAAATTTTGTTAATGTTGTACAACTCATCGTTAATTTTTTTAGCTTCATTAAATTTTTCATTTAAAGCTAAGTGTGTTAATTTTGAAATCATATCAGGAAGTAGATTTGAAGTAACTGAAATTACACCCTTTCCACCATTGGAAAGTATAGGATAATTAATTGCATCTTCACCACTTAAAAGTATTATTTTTGATTCATGCGCTAATAAATCAACACATTTGTCAATACTCCCACTAGCTTCTTTTACGCCATAAATATTATCGCAATCTCTGAATAATCTAATAATAGTTTCTGTATGCAAATCGCATCCAGTTCTTCCTGGAACATTGTACAAGCAAACTGGGATATCAACACTTTTAGCAATTTCTTTATAGTGAAGATATAATCCTTCTTGAGTTGGTTTGTTGTAATATGGTGTAACACTCAAAATTCCATCAGCTCCATTATCTCTAGCAAATTTAGCTAGTCCTACAGCTTCGTGTGTAGCATTAGATCCAGCTCCAGCTAAAACTTTTACATTGCTATCTTTGCAAGCATCTACGGCTATTTCTATACAAATTCGATGTTCTTCATGTGTAAGAGTAGCACTTTCTCCTGTGGTGCCAACTGGAACAACGGCATTTATCCCATTTTTAACTTGTCTTTTTATAAGTTTGTAGTAAGTTTGTTCGTCTAATTTTCCATTTTTAAATGGTGTAATCAATGCTGTCATTGCACCTATGATGATATTTTCATTCATTTCTCATCCTTTTTTAAAATGATAGTTGTAGATGTATTTGCATTAAAATATTTTTTAGCACAATCTACTAAATCCTGCTTGTTTAATGCATTAATATTTTCTTCATATTTAAGTAAAGGTTTTAAATCACCTTTTGCAAGATAAGATCCGTAGATATTTGCAACGGAGGTAGCATTATTTAATGCAAAAATAATATCACTTTTGACGTTATTTTTAATTTTTTCTAATATTTCATCATCAAATTTGGCATCTTTTATGTCGTTGATGATGTTTAGAAGTTCCTTTTCGACTTCAATTGCGTCAATATTTTCATTACAAATACAGATAAAAATAAATAAATTCTCATCAATACTATCGTTGATATATGCGTAAAATTCATTAATTAAGCCTAATTTATCTACTAAAATTTCGCTAATTAATGAGCTTTTTCCGCTTCCTAAAAAATCACTTAATGCATAAAGTTTAGGTATATCTTCGTGATTAAACGGAGGAATTTTGTACGCTAGGGCTAATAATTGAGTATCATTGTCTTTGTGTAAAATTACGCGTTTAGCGCCATTTTGAATCGGTTCTTTTTCATGGATTTGTGGAATATCTTTGGTATTTTTTATATGATTAAAATGTTTCTTTGCAAGTTTAAAAACTTCATCTTCATCAATATCTCCACTTACGATCAAAATAGCATTTTTAGGTTGATAAAATTTTTGATGAAAATCTTTAATATCGTTTATGGTCCAGTTTTCAATGTCCTCAAAAAATCCTATAGGGGTCCAATGATATGGATGATATGAGAATGCATGATTATATAAATTAAAATATAAATATCCTAAAGGATTATTATCTGTTCGCCATCTTCTTTCTTCTAAAACGACATCTCTTTCAGGTTGAAATTCTTTATCATTTAGATTTAAATTTTGCATTAGTTCGGCAAACAGCCATAAAGATTTATCTAGATTTTCATTAGAACATTTTATGAAATAATGCGTGTAATCAAATCCAGTACTTGCGTTATCTATGCCACCAAAGCCTTTGACGATTTCATCAAATTCTCCAGCTTTTAAATTTTTAGTGCTTTTAAAATTTAAGTGTTCAAGCATATGAGCTATCCCACTTTTACCCATTTTTTCATTTCTTGAGCCAACTTTATAAAAAATATCAACACTAATAACCCCGCTTTTTTTATTGATTGGAAAAGTATAGACATCTAGTTGATTATCAAGAGTTATTTTCTTATATTCAATCATTTAAAATTCACTCCTATGGCTTCAGATATATGATGAAACCCATCTTGTTTTAAAAGTTCAGCTAAACCTTCATTTATGTTTTTAACAACTATTGGACCTTTAAAAATTAAAGCTGTATAAATTTGTATTAAGCTTGCACCATTTTTAATTCGTTCGTATGCAAGTTCAGCACTATCAATACCTCCACTTGCTATAAGAATAGTTTCATTGTATATTTCTTTTGCTACTTCTTTAAAAAAATGTGCGCTTTTTTTAGTAATTAATCTTCCGCTAATACCACCGAAAACTCTTGCATTATCAATTAAAGAGTAATCAATGCTAGTATTTGCCATAATAATAGCATCTGCTTGTGATTTTATCGCATTTTTACATAGTGAAATAGCATTGTCAATGTTCATATCAGGAGCTATTTTTAACATTATAGGTTTATTGGTAATATTTTTTGCTTCTTTAAAGAGTTCATTAACAAATTCTTCGCTTTGTAAATCTCTTAAATTTTTTGTATTAGGAGATGAAATATTAACTACAAAAATATCACATAAATCTTTGAAATCTTTAAATAAAGTTAAATAATCATCTATAGCATTTTCATTAGGAGTATTTTTATTTTTTCCAATATTTGCAACCAAAGGCACACTAAATGGGTAATTTTTTTTGACATTTTGAGTTATAGCATCTTTACCTTTATTGTTAAAACCCATAGCATTTTGTATACTTTCTTGTTCTACTAATCTAAAAAGTCTTGGTTTTTCATTTCCACTTTGAGCTTTTGGAGTAAAAGTTCCATACTCTAAAAAACCAAATCCCATAGCACTTAAAGGTCTAATCATAGTAGCATTTTTATCAAACCCACCAGCTAAGCCAACTGGATTGTAAAATTGCAAATTAAAAATTTTTTGATGGAGTATTTCATCATTAAATACATATTTTTTTGTGAAAAAACTCATTCCACCTGGGAAAATATAATCAAGACCTCGCATACTATACTCTATTAAAGCATGAGCTTTTTCTGGTTCAAGCTTATAAAGTAAAGGTTTTATATTTTCATAACTTATCATTATAACCTCATAAATGTAATTAGTGTTATTTTACTTAAAATTTTATAATCTTTAGTTTTATTAGGAAATTTTTTCATTCTTTTTCACTTTTTGCTTTAATTTTTGATAAATTTCGCAACTTTGTATTAATTCTTCATCGTTTCCAATTGCAGCTATTTTTCCTTTATCAAGTACTGCTATTTTATCTGCATTTTCTATAGTACTCAATCTATGAGCTATAATCAATATAAGATGGTCGTACTTTAAATTCTCTATAGTTTTAACAATAGCTTTTTCACTTTCATTATCAAGCGCTGAAGTAGCTTCATCAAAAATTAAAATTTGAGGATTCTTATACAGAGCTCTCGCTATTGCAATACGTTGTTTTTGACCACCTGATAAATTCTTGCCATGTTCTTTAAGTTCAGCTGTAATTCCTCCAAGTTCTTGAACAAAATCATAAGCATTTGCTTGCTTTAAAACTTCTATAATTCTTTTTTCATCATATTTTTTTGCATAAGCTATGTTTTGTGCGACAGTATCATTGAATATATAAATATTTTGTGTTACTAAAGAAATGTTTTCTCTTAAACTTGTTATATCAAAACAACTTATATCTTGATTATTTATTAAAATTTCTCCGCTATTTTTTTCGTAAAAATACATTAAAAGATTTATAATGGAAGATTTTCCGCCACCACTTGCGCCAACTAAGGCTAAAATCTCTCCTTTGTTAAGATAAAAATTTATATCTTTTAAAACCATTTTATTTTCATAATAACTTAAAGATACATTTTTAAAGTATATACTTTTAATATCTTTTTGTAATTTTTTATTTCCTCCACAAATTTGGGGTTTTAAGTCTAATAGATAAAAAGTTCTTTCACTAGCAGCTACAGCAATTTGTAATTTTGTAAAGAGTGATGAGAGTCTTTTAATCGGGGTATAGGCTAAAAATAGGGCGGTTAAAAAACTAAAAAATGCTCCTATGCTTAGATTTCCATCAATAACTTCTTTTCCACCTACAATAATAACAATAGCAACACCAATTGAACCCATAGTTTCCATAAAAGGACTACTTAAAGCCTCTATTCTAATTCCTTTTAAAGCAAACCGACAAACTTCATTGTTGCTTTTTGTAAATTTATCCATTTCATTTTTATCAGCATTGTGAGCTTTTATAAGCTCTATATTTGAAAAAATTTCACTTAATCTTGAGATTAAATCAGAATTTTTTTCTTGTGTGTTGCGACCTATTTTTTTAATTCTTTTTGCAAATATAGCTAGTGGAATTATTGCCAAAGGAATGACAATTAAGGCAAAAAATGCTAATTTAGGACTTTGATAAATCACCACGCCTAAAAGTCCAATTGTTGTAATGCTTTCTCTTAAAATTTCAGGAATTATACTAGAAACTATACTTTGTAAGGCTCCAATATCTGAAGTGCACCTGCTAATTAATTCCCCGCTTCTATATTTATGAAAAAAATCCATATCTAAGCGCAAGATATTTTGTGTAACAAGCTCTCTTAATCTTCTTAAAATATCCATTCCAACATAAGAAATATAATAAATTTGCATATATGTTCCAAGATTTTTTAAAAAATAGACTACAATAACAAAAAGTGGCATATAATAAAGCAAAGCGGTGTTTTTTTCTATAAAAATTTTATTTAAAATAGGTTCTATTATATATGCACTAGCTGCAGTTCCTCCGCTAGCTAAAAGCATACCTAATATAGCTAGTGTAAAATAAAACCAATATTCTTTATAATAAGGTTTAAAACGTTGTAGTACCTCTTTAAAACTCATCTCCTTGTAATTTTTATCCATTTTTTTCCCATATAACGCCATTGGTTGTGTCCATTAAAACGATATTTTCCTGACTCAATTTATCTCTTATTTGATCAGCCAAAGCATAATTTTTTTCTTTTTTTGCCATATCTCTTAATTTTATTTGTTCTTCAATATAACGACTTTGTGTTTCATTCACACCAAATTGAAAATATTTTATGGTATCAATTTTTCCTATGCCAAAAATAAAACTAATTTCTTCAATGGCTTCATTTAAAGAATTCTTATAAAATTTATCTTTTGAATTTTGATCTAATTTGTTATTACACTCATTAATAAATTCGTCTAAAAGCGCCAATGCTTTAGAGCTATTTAAGTCATCGTTTAAAGCTGTTAATATTTCTTTGGCAATCTGACTTTCGATTTTTGGTTTTTTATCCTTAAAAGCATTTAAATTTAAACGTTTTTTTAAGCGATAAAATTTATCTAATCTCTTTTTTGCTGCTTTTAAATCTTCTAAAGAATAATTAAAATTTGCTCTATAATGAGAGCTTAAAAGATAAAATCTTATAGCTTCTGCGCAAAATATTTTTAAAGAATCTTTTAAGAAGAAACTATTGCCTAAACTTTTACTCATTTTTTCACCATTTATTTGAACAAAACCATTGTGGAGCCAAAAATTTGCTAATTCATAGTTGTTTTTGCAACGACATTGACATGCTTCATTCTCATGATGCGGAAAAAGCAAATCCATGCCACCAGCATGAATATCAAGCTTATTTTTATAAATACTTTCTATCATTACCACACATTCTGTATGCCATCCAGGTCTTCCATTACCAAAATTAGCTGTATAAAATTCATCATCAAATTTCCATAAAACAAAATCGCTTGGATTTTTTTTGATAATATTATCTTCCAAACGAGATTGTGTATCATCTAAATTTCTATTAGAAATACAAAAATATTTTTTATCTTTACTTGTATCAAAATAAATTCCATCATTGAGTTTGTATGCGAAATTTGTATCTAAAAGAATTTGAATATATTCAATCATTTCTTGAATGTATTCTGTGGCTTTTGGTTTGTGTGTTGGTTCTAAGATATTTAAAGCACGCATATCATCTTCATATCTTTTAATATAAAAATTAGTAATATATTCTAAACTTTGATTTTCTTCTTTCATTTTTTTTAAGATTTTATCATCAATATCTGTGTAATTTCTTGTAAAAATAACTTCATAATTATTTGCCATTAATACTCTTCTTAAAAGATCAAAACACACACTGCTTCTTGCGTGCCCTAAATGAGCATCATCATATACAGTGGGTCCACACAGATAAAGATTTACTTTTTTTTCTTCTCGAGAAATAAAAGTGCATTTTTTTTTCAAAACACTATCAAACAATACCATCACAACAATCCTTTTAGAAGATTATAAAAATAAATTAAGCATTGAATTAGTAAGTCTTTAAACTCATATAATAAAAAGGCAAAGATGCTTATAAAAATAACACTTAAAAACCAAAATTTGATTCTAAGTATAGCTAAAAGATTTTTAAATCCAAATTCTTTAAGATTTGCAAAGAGCAAGTAAAATGCGCTAATAGATGAAGCTAAAGCTATCCCTAAACTTTTATATTCTTCTTTTTGTATGAGTATAATAATGACTACACTAAAAAATGCAGAAATAAATAATGTCTTAAAAGCAATGATAGCTGCTGTTTTTTGTTTAAACTTAGCATAAAGCCATAGTGAAAATAATTTTTGCAAACCAAAGGGTAAGAGACCCAAGAGATAGGCTTGAAGTAAAAAAGCTGTAATTTTTGTATCTTCTTGATTAAAATTTCCTCTTTGAAACAAAAATTCAACAATTTCACTGGCTAAAATTATTCCTATTATTGTAGAAAGGAGCAAGAGTATGCTTAGATACTCTAAAGCTTTTTGCATAAATTCTAAAGCTTTTTTTTCTTCTTTTGCCTTTAAATGTTTTAAAATTTTTGGAAAACTTACCTGACTTAATGCTATTGCAAATAAAGCTAATGGGAGTTGAAAAACTCTATTTGAATAATATAAATAAGATATACTTCCAGTAATTAAAAAACTTGCTATAGTTGTATCAAGTAAAGAGCTAAGTTGATTAGCAGATGAGCCTAGAAGACCGTGTATAAAAGTAGAGTGAAAACTAGCAAGTTTAGCTTTAGTTTTTTTTAACTTAATACTAAAATACATACTTTGTATGATTTTAGCATTTCTTAGAGCAAAAATATGCCATATTAATTGTGCAACCCCGCTTAAAACTGTGGCATAAGAAAAATAATACAAAGCTTTTAACGGCTCTTCTTTGTTTACAAAAAATCCAGCTATAACTACAAAGAGATTAAAAAAAGATGCAGAAAAGGATGTAATAAAAAATTTTTGCTTGTAGTTTAATAAAGCACCTAAAAAAGTTACTAAAAAGATAAAAAATAAATACCAAAAATTAATTGATACCAAAGGAGAAGCAAGCAGTATAGTTTCTTTACTAAAACCAAAAGCAAAAATTTTGGTAAAAAATTCGGAAAAAAAACTAATTAAAAGACAAAGTAAAAAAACTATCGTGCTAAATTGAGCTAAAACATTAACACAAAATGCACCTTTGTTATTTGCTTTTAAAAAGCTAGGTAAAAATGCTTGTCCAAAAGCACCTTCTGCAAAAATTCTTCTAAAAAATGCAGGCATTTTCAGTGCAACAAAAAAAATATCACTATAGATTCCAGCACCTAAGTACAATGCTAAAATAATATCTCTTAAAACGCCTAATATTCTAGAAAATAAAATTCCAAAAGCATTAACAATAAAATTTTTAAAAACAATATTTTTTTTCATTAGTTTGTATTCTTTAAATGTTATCTTGTGTATTGTAAAATTATAGATAATTTTAACTAAATTTTGATTTTATTTTCGCTAGAATTAAGATTTAAAATCAAAAAATATTTTTTTTGAAAGTTTATGATAGTTATGGAAGAAAACAAAATTTTATATACTAAAGATCCTTATAAAGATCTCTTATCATACGCTAATACTAATAAAATAGACATAGATAAATTAGACTATAAATTATTAAGTTTTAGTACTTCTTATGCTTTTGACAATCAAACATGGGTAAAAGCAAATGAAAAAGATTTGCAAATTTTTGAAGAAAATGAAAAATTTTTGGATTTAAATTTAAATATACAACAAGAATATAAAATTCAAATTGAAATAAAAGAGAAAATTCCAAGTTCTAAATTTAAAGTAGAATTGAATACTAATGAGTTGGTTACAATTTTATATGCCAATGTAAAAGCTAATGAAAAAATTGTTTATCATGAAAAAATTGCTTTGGAAATTTTTGAAGCTATTTATAAGCAAATGATTAAAGAAGGATTTTTGCTTGGATTTAGAATTTTTGATTTTAAAAAACAAATTATTGAATTTAATACAAAATTAAAAGAAAATAAAATATTTGATTATGAAGTAAAATTCGAAGTTAGCAAAGGGTTAAATCCTCAAAATCCAACAGATGAGGAAATAAAATTTCATTATATTGATAAGCTTAAGCAACACGAAGATATAATGAATAGAAATTACGTTGCTCCTATAGGTAAAGATGAGATAGCTATAGAAAGAATCAAACCCAAAGAAGGTAAAGAGGGCAGGGATTTAAAACTAAAAATTTTAAAATCTTTACCTCCTAAAATAACTAAAGAGCAAGTTAATGTTTCGAATAATTTTAGCATTAAAGAGGATGAAAAAAGTATCCAATATATAGCAAACAAAGATGGTTTTATTATAAATAAAAATTCCATATATGAAATCGAAAATCATCTCGAATTTGATAAAGTTGATTTTAAGAGTACTGGTTCTATTTGGGCTGGCATAGACAAACAAGTTAGTATCGTTGTTAAAAATACTGATTCTTTAGAAGAAGCTGTCGGCTCTAGAATTACTATAGAAGCACAAGAATTAGAAGTAATTGGAAATGTAGCACAAGATGCTGTTTTACGAGCTAAAAAAATTTCACTTCAAGGAAATATGCATCAAAAAAGTAAGATTTACGGTCAAGATGTCGAAGTAGATATTTTAAAGGGTTATTGTGAAGCGACTGATTTTAAAGCACAAAGCCTTGAAAATGGTATTGTTAAGGCAAAGAAAGTTAATATAAAAAAAGCTACTGGAGGAGAAATTATAGCTGATGAAATTTATATAGAAGAGCTTTTTGATAATTGCACTTGTAGTGCGAAAAAGCTCATACATGTAGATAAAATTCAAGGTAGCGGCAATAAAATGTCTATAGAATATACTCAAATTTTTGATCAAAAAGATGAAAATGTGTTGCAAAATTTAGAGTTTGGTAAAATGGAACAAGAAAAAATAAAAAATGAAATGGAAGAAATTAAACATACTATTTCTATAAGCAAAGATTCTGTAAAACTTTTACAACAAAAATCAAAAGAATTTTTAAGTGCGAATAAACCTGTACCTTTAGCATATAAAAATACCATTCGAGACTATAATCAAAAGATAGAACTTTTTAATAATTTGAAAATAAAATTGGATAATTTGCAAGAAAAAGAAGAACAAAATATTGAAAAAATAAAAAGAATTCAAGAAGAATTATTGCAAGCTAAGATCATTAATAAAAGTGGTGAATGGCCTGATTTAAATGAAGTTAAATTTAAAATGTTGCATCCGAATAAAGAGTTGGTTTATGTGCCACATAAGGATGAAAAAATTCAATGTTTAAAAATAGAAAAAATAGGTGAAGATAATCTAACTTATGAAATTCGTGTTTTTTCTAATTACAAGGAATAGCGATGATAGTTGCATTGGAAGGTGAAGTTGCCAAAAAAAATCCTACTTATATTGTTTTAAAAACTGTAAGTGGAGTAAGTTATGGAGTATATGTTTCTTTGTTTTGTTCTAATCAAATTAATCAAAATGGAAAAATAGAGTTGTTAATTACTCAAATAATAAAAGAAGATTCGCATAAACTTTATGGTTTTTTAGATGATAGCGAACAAAAAATGTTTGAACTACTTATTAAAATTAATGGTATCGGTGCTACGACTGCTATGGCTGTGTGTTCTAGTTTGAGTGTTGATGCATTTTACATGGCGTTGAAAAATGCAGATGAAAGTGCATTTAAAAAAGTTCCGGGTATTGGTGCAAAAGGTGCAAAGAGAATTATTACAGAATTAAGTGATGCCAAGATGAATATTAGTAATTGCGATTTAACCCATTCTCAAGCTTTAGCAGCATTAATATCACTAGGATTTAAGCAAGAAAATATTTTAAAAGCGCTGAGTTCTTGTCAAAGTACTGAAACTGGAGAACTTGTCAAAGAAGCATTAAAAAAATTAGCATAAAGGAACATTAATGATATATGGAATTATTTTTGGCGCCAATTCATATGAACACGAGATTAGTATTGTGAGTGCAGTGGTGTTAAAAAAAGTTTTAAAAGAGCAAAAAAAATTTATATTTTGTGACGAAAAAAAAGACTTTTATCTTATAGATGAAAATAAAATGAATGCAAAGGCTTTTAGTAGTGGAATGTATAAAAAAGAAAAGCAACTTATTTTAAAGCAGGGTGGTTTTTTTGTCAAAAATATTTTAAGTGAGAAAAAACTTGAAGTAGATGTGATGATTAATATTATTCATGGAAAAGATGGTGAAGATGGAAAAATTTCTGCTTTATTTGATTTTTATGGAATTAAATATATTGGTCCAAGATTAGAAGCTAGTGTAATATCTTTTAATAAATTTTTCACAAAGCTTTATGCAAAAAGTGTTGGCGTAAAAACGCTTGATTATAAAGTTTTATCTTTACAAAATGAAAATAACGAAGTGAGTTTTCCTTGTATTTTAAAGCCAGCAAGACTTGGAAGTAGTATAGGTATAAGTATAGTAAAAAATGAGGAGGAATTTAAATATGCTAAAGATGTTGCGTATGAATTTGATGATGAAATTGTGGTTGAGCAGTTTATTAGCAATATAAAAGAATACAATCTTGCAGGTTGTATGATAAATGATGAATTTTGTTTTTCTGTGATAGAAGAACCTAAAAAAAATGAAATTTTAGATTTTGAGCAAAAGTATTTGGGATTTTCAGAAAGTAATAAAATCAACGAAGCTAATCTTGATGATAATTTAAAGAAAAAATTAAAAGAAAGTTTTACTAAAATTTATAATCCTTTGTTTAAAGGTGCGTTAATCCGTTGTGATTTTTTTGTGATTGATGATGAGGTTTATTTAAACGAAATAAATCCTAATCCTGGATCATTAGCCAATTATCTTTTTGATGATTTTACAAATACTCTAAACCAACTTGCTCATTATATTGATCTTGAAAAACAAATTAAGATTGATTATAAATTTTTGCATAGCATTAATGGCCAAAAGGGTAAAATGTAATTATGGCTACTTTTAGTAAGGATGAAATTTATACAGCAACTGAAGTGGTAAGAAATTTTAGCACTATCCTTGAAAAAACTAAGAAAAGTGAAAACGGTAGACTGGTTATTGTTAAAAATAATAAATTTGAGGCTGTTTTGCTTAGCTTTGAAGAATATGAGCGTTTGAGTGAAGCTGTTGTGCTTTTGGAAAATATATACAAGCAAAAGGCAAATGATGGCAAAGACTAGAGTATATTCTAATGGCTATTTTTATAATTTGAGTTATGAAATTATAAATCAAAAATGTGATAAAACAATATTAATTTTACATGGCTGGGGAGCCAATAAAGAGTTAATGAAACAAGCATTCCAAGAATATTTAAAAGATTATAAACAAATTTATCTTGATTTGCCAGGTTTTGGAAATTCAAGTATTGATGTGGCTATGGACTCTTATGCCTATACTAAAGTTGTGGAAGATTTTATTAATACAATTGAAGTGAAAGTTGATTTTTTGATGGGTCATTCTTTTGGTGGAAAAATAGCTACTTTAATGTGCAAAGATAATATTTATAAAGGATTAATTTTATTATCTAGCGCAGGAATTGTTTTACCTAAAAGCTTTAAGGTTAAATTTAAAATATCTCTTTTTAAAATTTTAAAACATCTCCCATATAGCGAAATTATAAGAAAATTCTTTATTAGTAAGGATGCGCAAGGTATGAATGAAATTATGTATGAAACATTTAAAAAAGTAGTAAATGAAAATATAGAAAGTGAATTTCAAAATTTAAAAAGTCCTGTTTTAATTTTTTGGGGTGATGAGGACAAAGCAACTCCATTAAAAAGTGGGGCTATTATTCATTCTTTAGCAAAAAAAGGGAAATTCTATTCTCTAAAAGGGGATCATTTCTTTTTCTTACAACACGCTGAATTTATCAGTGAAAAAATTAATGTAGAGCTTAATACAAATGCTTGAAATTATTTCTTTTTTAGGTTTAAATTTCATTATAGGTTTTTATTTAATTTTAACGTTGCAATGGTATTCTTATAAATTCAGTAGAATCTTGTTTCATTTTGCCAAGCCCCTTTGGCATATATATTTTATTGTATTTCCTTATTTATCATTTTTAGTATCATTATATTTTAATGAATATATGTTTTTTTTATTAACATTTTTATTTTTGATAATTTATGGATCTTATTTATATAAAAAGTTAGATAAAAAATTAATTTTTACAGCTAGAGTGAAGCGTTTTTTTGTCTGTTTGTTTTTATTTAGTTTGTTGTTTTTATTAGAGAATTATTTTTTAGGATTAGAAGCTTTAGCTTGTGCATTTTTGTGTAGTTTTTTAGTGGAAAAATTAAATCAATTGTATTTTATTAAAAAAGCAAAAAATAAGATTTTAAAAAATACTGATTTGAAAATTATTTTAATAACAGCAAGTTTTGGTAAGACAAGTATTAAAAATTTTTTATATGAAATCTTAAAAGATCAATACAAATGCCACAAAACTCCAAGGAGTGTTAATACTCTTTTAGGTATTGTAAAAGATATTAATGAGAATTTAGATATATCAACTCAAATTTATATTGTTGAAGCTGGAGCTAGAAAAAGAAATGATATTTTGGAAATTACTCAATTTTTAAATCCACAATTTTGCATTATTGGAGAAATTGGATTGGCTCATCTTGAATATTTCAAGACTCAAGAGAATATACGACAAACTAAATTGGAAGCATTGAAATCAAATCGTTTAGAAAAATATTTTTTACATTCCAGTACTTTATATAAAGATGAATTTTATGACAATTTCTTAAGCGATATTGAAGCTAATTTAGATGGATTAAAATTCAAAATGAATTTTAATGGAGAAAGTTATACTTTCCATACGTCTTTATTAGGGGCCTTTAATGCTTATAATTTAAGTGCTTGTATATCTATGGCGTATTTTTTGAAAATTGATATAAAGCATCTTATAAAAAGTGTTTCAAATTTAAAAGCAGTAGAGCATCGCTTGCAAATTATTTCTAGAAAACCAAAATTTATTATAGATGATGGTTTTAATGGTAATTTTAAAGGCATGAGTCAAAGTTATGAGCTTTGTAAGAGTTATCAAGGTAGGAGAGTTTTAGTAACTCCTGGTATAGTTGAAGTAAATCACGATGAAAATATTAAACTGTGTAAAATCATCAATGAATGTTTTGATTTTGTGATTATTACTTCAGAAATAAATAGTGCCATCTTAAAAAAGCATATTGTATTGGAAAATATTGTTTTAAAAGATAAAAATCAGTTGATAAAAATTTTAGCTGAATCTACAAAAGATAATGATCTAATATTATTTTCAAACGATGCACCTAATTTCATGTAATTTATCTAGAATTTTAAAATGGCCAAATAGTTTCCATGAATTTGGTACCCCAAGGTTTGCGTGTAGATTTGTCTATATCACCCTCTGTTTTATATAAAATTTTAGCATCTGCTATATATTTACTATCTATCATATTATCTTGAGAAATATCATAAGGTCTGATGACTCCACTTAGTTGGATGATTTGCTTTTCTCCATTAATTAAAAGCTCACGACTCCCTTCTATAAAATAATTTCCATTAGATAATACTTTTATAACCCTAGCTGAAATTGTTGTTTGAAAATTTTCACTTCTTGTTTGAGAACCCGTACCTTGGTATTGTGAATTACTCGTTGTGGTATAACCTACATTTGCATAGTCATTAATTAGATCCTTAACTTGACTAAGACCTGGTCCTGTAGAAATTTGTCCACCACCCAAATTTACATTATTGTTTTTATTGGTTGTTTTTGAGCCTTGAGAATTCTGTGTGGCATTTTCTCTAATTACTACTGTAACAAGATCGTTTACATTCATAGCTTTTTTATCTGAAAACAAAGGATTATCTCCTCTTCCAAAAAGAGATCCAGGATTATTTTGTACATTATTATTTTGTTTTGGAGCAAGTTCTTCTACATATGCTGGTGGTTTCATATTAATGTGCGGATCTACTGTAGCACTACATCCAATCATTACTAAAGGTAACACAGATATAATAATATTTGTAAATTTCATAAATTATAACCTTATCTTAGTGTGATGAATTTTAAAATTATTATATTACAAAAAAACAATTAATTTACTAAAAAGAGGAAAAAAATGCTTTCAGCTTTTATTTTAAATTATGATGAAAAATTAATTTTTGATCATATAAAACAAGCAAATGATAAGATTATATTTTATTTTCCAGTTTTAAATGAAACAATAAAATCTAATTTAGAGAAGTTGTGTTTAAAATATTGTGTGGAATTTAAATATTTTTATAGTTTTAAAGGTGAAGAATATCAATTACAAATGATAAATCATTCAAATGATTTTTTTAAAAAAATTATAGAAGATTTTGAGGTAAATTGCCCGCATGATTATTTTTCTATTATTATAGGCGTAGATCATTATGGATTGATGGGTGATTTGAATTTAAATATCATGTTGGCTAAAGAATTAAATTCTCCTTTATATGCAAAAACAAACGATGATTATGATATTTTAAATTTTTTATTGAAAAAAAAATTAGATCATTTTGTCTTATTGAAAAATGAAGAAAATTTTACGCTGGCTAAACCTTATGCTTATAAAACTCAAGCAAGATTTTCTCATGAGCTTTTTAAAAAAGCTAAATCAAATAAACAAACTATAGTCTTACCTGAAAGTTTTGATGAAAGAATTTTAAGAGCGAGTGAATTTTTGATGCAAAATGATTTAGTTGATTTGATTTTACTTGGAGACAGTAATGAAATTTTATCAAAAGCTAATTCAATAAATGTTAATTTAGATGGTGTTCGTATTATAAATCCAAAAAATTCCCAATATAATGAAGAATTTGAAGATATATTATATGAAACAAGAAAAGCAAAAGGTATGACTAAAGAAAAAGCTAAAGAGTTGGTTCAAGATATTACTTATTTTGGAACATTATTAGTTCATACTAATAAAGCTCATGCTATGGTAAGTGGAGCCAGTACAACTACTGCTGATACCATACGTCCTGCTTTGCAACTTATTAAAACTAAAGATGGGGTGAGTTCAGTTTCTGGCGTATTTTTTATGTCTTTAGAAGATCAAGTTTTTGTTTTTGCTGATTGTGCTGTTGTGCCAAATCCTACTCCTGAACAACTCGCTGAGATTGCTTATACTAGTGCAAATAGCGCAAGATCTTTTGGAATAGAACCTAGTGTTGCCTTACTTTCTTACTCCAGTGGAAATAGTGGAAGTGGAATTAGTGTTGATGTGGTAAAAGAGGCAGTAAAAATTGTTAAAGATAAATATCCGCAATTTTTAGTTGATGGACCTATACAATTTGATGCAGCAATAGATCCATTAACTGCTAAGAGTAAAATGCCAAATTCTAAGGTGGCAGGGCATGCTAATGTATTTATATTCCCAGATTTAAATGCTGCAAATATATGTTACAAAGCTGTACAAAGAACAGCAAAATCTTTGGCTATAGGACCTATTTTGCAGGGATTGAAAAAACCTATTAATGATTTAAGTAGAGGTTGTTTAGTTGAAGATATTATTAATACTGTTGTATTAAGTGCAATACAAGCACAAGAATAAGGAGAAAAATGAAAATTTTAGTTTTAAATTCAGGTTCATCTTCAATTAAGTTTAAGCTTTTTGATGGTGATAAAGCAGTAGCTTCTGGTTTGGTTGAAAAAATAGGTGAGCAAAAATCTAAAGTTGAGTTAAAAGATCTTAAAACTTTGCAAAAATTTCAGCAAGAATTGCCAATTAAAAATCATGAAGATGGAATGAAGCTTGTCAATGAATTATTTGCTGAAAGTGGAATATTGCACGATTTAAATGAGCTTGATGGCTGTGGACATAGAATCGTTCATGGTGGTTCAAGATTAACTAAACACTGTTTGGTTGATGATGATATTTTAAAAGAAATTGAAAGAATTGCCCATATGGCTCCTTTACATAATCCTGCGCATTTAATCGGGATTAAAACGATGATGAATACAGCTAAAGATGTTCCAAATGTAACTGTTTTTGATACAGCTTTTCATCAAAGTATGCCAGATTATGCATATATGTATGCATTACCGTATGAATATTATGAAAAACATAAGGTGAGAAAATATGGTTTTCATGGTACTTCGCATTCTTATGTAAGTAAAAAAGCTGCACAAATATTAAATAAAGATATTAATTCTTTTAATGCAATTAGTGCTCATCTTGGAAATGGAGCTAGTGTTTGTGCTATAAAAAATGGTAAATGCATAGATACTTCTATGGGTTTTACCCCGTTAGAAGGATTAATTATGGGGACTAGATGTGGCGATATTGATCCTGCATTATTACCTTTTTTAGCTAATGAATTAAATATAGATATTAAAGAATTAGATACTATTATGAATAAAAAAAGCGGTGTGTATGGCATTTGTGGTTTTAATGATTTTAGAGATATAGATACACAAATAGGCTTAGGCAATGATAAGGCAAGATTAGCTTTTGATATGTTTTGTTATAGATTAATTAAATATATAGGTTCTTACTATGCAATATTGCCACAAGTTGATGCTTTGATTTTTACAGCCGGCATAGGAGAAAATGATTGCAAGGTAAGGCAGGGTATATGTCAAAAACTTGAACACTTAGGTTTTGTAATTGATACTGATGTTAATCAAAATTCAAGAAGTGGGGTAATTAGTAAAAAAGGATCTAAGATAGATATTTTAGTTGTTCCTACAGATGAAGAATTAGAGATTGCAAAGATTACATCAGATATTTTAAATAACCTTGGAATTTAAAAATCCAAGGTTACTAATTTTAAAAATTAAAAAGCTGGTAAAACAGATCCGTCGTACTTTTGATTAATGAAATCTTTTACTTTTTGACTTTGGATACTTTCAACTAAAGCTTTGATTTTTGCATCATTTTCATGCCCTTCTTTTACAACAAGTATATTAACATAAGGGCTTTGACCATCTTCTATCAATATACTGTCTTTAGCGGGATTTAAATTTGCTGATAATGCATAATTTGAATTGATGATTGCAAAATCAACATCATCTAAAGCTCTTGGAAGTTGAGCTGCTTTTAATTCTACAAATTTAATATTTTTTGGATTGTCTGTAATATCTAATGGAGTTTTTAAGGCATTATCTTTAAATTTAACTAATCCTTTTCTTTCGATAATATCTAAGGCTCTACTTTCATTAGTTGGATCGTTGGGAACAGCTATGGTAGCTCCATCTTTCAAATCATCAATGCTTTTAAATTTTTTAGAATAAACTGCCATTGGCTCAATATGAACTCCTGCAATTTTTACTAGCTTTGTTCCTTTATTTTTGTTAAATTCTTCTAAATAAGGAGTGTGTTGAAAAAAATTTGCATCAATTTCACCACCATCAACAGCTAGATTTGGTAAAACATAATCGGTAAATTCTTTAATTTCTAACTTGTAACCTTTTTGTTCTAAATCGGGTTTAATTTGCTCTAAAATTTGTGCATGAGGAACCGGACTAGCGGCAATTGTAATAATCTCATTAGCAAATAAACTTGCACCTAAAAATGCATTAATAGCAAGAAATTTTAATAACTTCATTTTTACTCCTTTAAAAAATTTAAGATTTTTGATTATATTGTAGAAATATTAATAAAATAATATAAATTTATTTTTGTTTATTTTTATAGTCTTTGAATATTTTTTTTAACTGTTTTATAAATATGAAATATCCTCCTTTGTACCAATTTTTTTGTGCATAAATAAGTCTTTTTCCAATTTTATATGAATATGATTGTTTGTTTTTTAAGCCTTCTGTAGAGTAATCTTCATAATGTTTTAGTGGTGGTAGTTTTAAATGAGGATTTGTTTTTAAATCCCGTTGAAATTTTTTTGCTAGAGTTTTATGTTGACGGTATATTTGAAATAAAGTATATGGGAGAATAAATAACCTTTTTTTATTATTCATAGCTTCTATAAAAGCATAACCTAATTTATAAGAAAGGTGGTATTTAATCCTATATCGAGATTGCTTTGTATCAGCGTTAAATATTCCATCATATTTACTTCCTCCAAGTTGTTGCCATTGTTCATAATATCTTTGCCATTGTGGCCAAGTTTTGTTACAAAGCAAACTATTCCAAAATCTACTATTTGTACCACTTGCATGAACTATAGAAGCATTTTGCATGGTATTGGTTAGATAATGAGTGCTTCCTGTATATTTATCTTTTAAATCTTTTACTTTTAAATGATGTTTAAAAACCATCAAAGAAAATACACCTTGATCTTGTAGATTATCATTATTTTGAGATAAATAAGAATAAATAAAATTATAATATTTTAAAGGATGTTTTATATTGTCTGTAAAAACTAAAATTCCCGTTTGATAAGTATGCTTATTTGGACAGTTTGTCTCAGAAGGTAGTGCTACTTTGAGTAAAGTTTTCCCTAATCTTGCTCCAAGATGATAGTTTTGTTCTTTAAGTTTAAATAACTCACTAATATCTTTTAAAAGTAAAACGTCAAAATCAATATAAATAATGCACTGACATTCATTTAGAAATTTAAATGCTTCAAATCTAGCAAAAGCCATATGTGTCCATCTTTGAATAAAAAACAAATTGGATATATCCTCTTTTTGTTCTGTTTGCTTGCATTGATTTTTGATTGCTTTTGTAAAATTTTCTTGTGTAAATAATATAAACTTAATTTGTTTATTTTGCACAATATTTTTCATAATTTTTTGATCTTCAAGAGAAAAACCATCGTGAAGTATATAAAATATATCTATTTTTTTACTCATTAAATCCATGAGGTTAATGAGTAAAGTTCCTATGGTAAAGCTTGAATTTTTTGTAGCAGCTAGTAAAATACCTAGTTTGTTTTTCATAAAATTATCTTTTTGTAATTTTGTAAAGTAAATTTCCTATTAATTGTATAATTTGTACCAAAATAATCAAAACAACAACTGTTTGAATCATTATTTGTGTATTAAATCTTTCATAGCCATAGCGTATAGCTATATCACCTAAACCACCTCCACCAACTGTACCTGCCATAGCAGAAAAACCTATGACTACTATTAAAATCATTGTTGTACCATTAATTATATTTGGTAATGCTTCATTAAGCATAACTTTGAATATTATTTGCATTTTACTTGCGCCATAAGATCTTGCTGCTTCGATGATACCAGGATCAATTTCTTTAAAAGCACTTTCTATCATTTTTGCTAAATATGGTGCAATACCTATAGTTAATGGAACTATTATAGCAGTTGTTCCAATACTCATACCTACGATATATTTAGTAAGAGGGCTTAAAACTATGATTAAGATTAAAAAAGGAAAAGATCTTAAAATATTGATAATGAAATCAAGCACGCTATAAATACTCTTATTTTCATACAGACCACCTTTGTCTGTAATTGTTAGAATAATAGCTGGAATAATGGCAATCAAAAAAGCTAAAAATATTGAAACAAAACTCATATATAAAGTTTCAAGCAAAGCTGGATAAAGTATATTTTCAAAATTATTTAAAATGATTTCTAAATTCATACAAGCTCCCAAATTACACCATTTTCTTGTAAATATTGCAATACATCGTTTTGATTTTGATGAGCGATGTTAATTACTAAATTTCCCAAGGCATTTTCATTTAATTTTTCTATTTTTCCCCATACTATATTAAAATCAATATTTAATGTTCTAGCCATATGGGTTATAATACATTGATTAGCTTTTTCTCTACAAAAATAAAGTCTAATGTTGACACCATTTTGTGGTAAAAATTCACTTTCTCCTAAAAATTCACGCATTTTTTCATTAGGTTTTAAAAATAATTCTTCAACTTTACCTTTTCCTATAATCTGTCCATGATCTAGTAAAACTGCTTTGTGTGCTATTTGTTTGACAGCTTCCATTTCGTGGGTTACTAAAACAACGCTGATGCCAAATTCTTTGTTAATTTTAGCAATAAGTTCTAAAATATTATTTGTAGTACTTGGATCTAATGCTGAAGTTGCTTCATCACTTAATAAAATTTGAGGATTTAAAGCTAAAGCTCTTGCTATGGCTACCCTTTGTTTTTGTCCACCACTGAGTTCTTTTGGGTATGCCTTGATCTTAGATGATAATCCAACAATATCTAAAAGTTCCTTAACTCTTTTACTAATAGTATGTTTTGAAAAACCATGAATTTCTAGAGGCATAGCAATATTTTCAAAAACATTTTTTCTGCTCATTAATGCAAAATGTTGAAAAATCATACCGATATTTTTTCTAAATTCTCTTAATTCTTTTTCTTTGAGATTTTGAATTTCTTTTCCAAAAACTTTTACACTACCATATTGGTAAGTTTCTAATCCATTAATACATCTTAAAATAGTTGATTTTCCTGCACCACTATGTCCAACTAAAGCATAAATTTCACCTTTGGCAATTTCCAATGACACATCATTAATTATTAACTCTTCACCGTAATATTTTTTTAAATTTTGTATATTTATCACCAGTTAGCCTTTTAAATGTGAAATTTCTTCATAAATTTTATCAAGCTGTGATTTTATATTACTTAATTGAACTTTATTTTGTTCTACCACCTGACTTGGTGCATTTGCAATAAATTTTTCATTTTGCATCATACTATTTAATTTATTAAAATCTTTTTCTAATTTGTTTTTTTGATTATTTAAACGATTTAATATACCACTTAAATCTAGATCTTGAGTTGGAATAAAAATTTCCAAATTTTCACTTACATCTCTAATGGCTTGCTTTATGTTATTATCTGTAAAGTGAATTTCTTCACATTTTGCAAGTGTGATAATAAAATTAGAATAATCTTTTACCTTATTTTCCAAAGTTGAATCGTTTAATTTTATATAAGCTTTTTGAATTTTTGCATTACCAAGTTCTATTAAGGTTTTTGCGCGACGTATAGAAATTATACTTTCAATGATAATATTAAATAACTCTTCTATATCTTTATTTTGAGTATGAAATATAGGATATTTTGTAATCATTATAGAATCATGGGTGTGGATTGAAGTTTTGCTTAATTCATGATATAAATATTCGCTAATAAAAGGCATAAAAGGATTTAAAAGTTTCAATGCTTCTTTAAAAATACTTCCAAGTTCTTTAATGCTTGATTTTTCAGCTTTGCTAAGCTCAATACCCCAATCACAAAATTCATCCCAAAAAAATCTATATAAAGTGTTAGCTGCATCATTAAAACGATAGTTATCTAAATTTTCTCTCACTTCTTTTACACAAATATTAAAGCGAGAATAAATATATTGTGCTAAATTTGATTTTATATTCTTAGGGTTTAAATCTTCGAAACTTTCTTCATTTAAAAGTAAAAATTTACTCGCATTGTAAAGTTTATTGGTAAAGTTTCTAACTTGTAATAATTTGTCATTACTTAATTTAATGTCTCTTCCTTGTATAGCAAGTAAAGCTAAGGTAAAGCGTAAAATATCTGAACTATATTCTTCAATACTTTCTACAGGATCTATAACATTGCCTAAAGATTTACTCATTTTTCTTCCTTGTTCATCTTTTACAAGTGCATGCAAATAAATATCTTTAAAAGGTAAATCTCCTAATGCATTAGTGCTTTGAAACATCATTCTAGCAACCCAAAAAAATAAAATATCAAAGCCAGTAATTAATAAAGAATTGGGATAAAAATTTTTTAAATCATCATCGTTCCAAAGTGTATTTTTGCCCCAATCTTTATTACCCCATCCCAGAGTACTCATAGCCCAAAGACCTGAAGAAAACCAAGTGTCTAGTACATCAGGATCTTGTTTAAAATTTTTACCTTGACATTTTGGGCAACATTGTGGATTTTCTTCACTAGCCCATTCATGTGAACATTCACAATAATACACAGGAATTTGATGTCCCCACCAAAGTTGTCTTGATATACACCAATTTCTTAAGTCTTTCATCCATGCGTTGAAACTATTAATCCAGTGCGATGGATAAAATTTACTACCACCAAGATTAACCTTTTGAATACTTTCCTTGGCTATATCATTTTTTACAAACCATTGCTTTGAAATATAAGGCTCAACTATATTTTTACAACGATAACAATATCCTACTTGATTGATATAATCTTCTATTTTTTCAATAAATCCTTGTTCTTGTAAGTAAGTCACAATTTCGTTTCTAGCTTCTAATCTTTCTTTGCCTTGAAAATTTAAACAATGATGATTTAAAATACCTTTTTCATCAAATATCGTAATAAATTCTAGCTTATGTTTTAAACCTACTTCATAATCGTTGATATCGTGAGCCGGAGTTACCTTTACAACACCTGTTCCAAAATTCATATCAACATATTCATCAGCAATAATTTTTACACTGCGATTTAGTAAAGGTAATTCTACTTCTTTTCCAATTAAGTGTTTGTAACGTTGATCATTAGGATTTACCATGATAGCACTATCGCCAAAATAAGTTTCAGGTCTTGTGGTAGCTATAATTAAATACTCTTTAGAATTTTTAATAAAATATCGTAAATGATATAACTTACCTTGATTTTCTTTGTGTTCAACTTCAATATCACTCAAAGCTCCATCGTGTGTACACCAATTTACCATATAATTATCGCGAACTATGAGTTTTTTATTGTATAGGTCTACAAAGGCTTTTTTGACTGCATTAACCAAACCTTCATCCATGGTAAAGCGCAAACGACTCCAAGCCGGTGTGATGCCTAGTATTCTCATTTGTTTAACTATGGTTCCACCGCTTTGTTCTTTCCACTCCCAAACTTTCTTAATAAATTCTTCTCTACCTAATTTTTCTTTTGTAATGCCTTGAGTTAGAAGCTGTTTTTCTACTACATTTTGTGTAGCAATACCTGCATGATCAAGCCCTGGCTGATATAAAGTTTTATACCCATCCATTCTTTTGTATCTAGTTGTAATATCTTGCAAAGTACAAGTAAGAGCATGACCTATATGTAAAACACCAGTGACGTTAGGTGGTGGCATCATAATACAAAAGTATTTATCTTTTTGCTGAATTTTTTTATTGCCATCAATTTCAAAATATCCACGTTCTTCACAAATAGTATAATACTCTTTTTCGAGTGATTTGTCATACATAGTTACCCACCTCAAGGAAAAATAAGATTTATTATGTTAGCTTAAAAATATTAAAGAAGCTTTGAAATAAAGCAAAAATTAGTTATAAAAGCTAATTTCTACTTTACGATTGTCCTGTCTTTGTTGATCAGATTTATCTTTTAAAGGATAATTCTCTTTTCCAAAAGATTGAATTTCAATAAGCTCTGTAAAAGCGAAAAAATGTTTTGCAACATTCATAGCTCTATTTAAACCTATCATATAGTTTGCAAAAGAACTGCCTCTATCATCAGCATAACCTTGTATTTTAATTCTTTTTAATACATTCTCTCTTGCTAATTTTTGATCGATTTGTTGTAATATATCCTCATTACTATACTTATCATAGCCATTTCTTTCAAATAAAAATTTGAAATCTTCGATCTTCATATCAACATAATTATATTTTTTCTTATTTTTTTCAAAAACTATATCTTTGTTATAGATACTTAAATTCATATTATCATTAGGAAGCATTTGTATAAAAATAGTCAAATTATAATCTTGCGAATTTTCAGCAATAGGACGAATCATCTCACTTAATAAGCTAATTCTATAATCACTTAAAGTTTTGCCATCTAGTACATAAACTTTCACAAATTCATTGCTTAATTTTTTTTCATATTTGCTAGTTTTTCCTTTTTCAATGTATTCTTGCATAATATTTGTTTTTATATTTTGTTTTTTTGAGGAAATTTGTGTGTTTTTGTTTATTTTTTCATTTGTATTGGTGTTATTAGTTTTATGATATTGAAGCTTTTCTTGATCTGTCTTGTTTTGTGTTATAGGAGTTGTTGTTAAATTGTAATCTTGTTCGTGTTTTTCTTCTTGAATATCTTTTTCTTCATTATGATATATTGCTGTTTGGTAAGAATTATTGGAATTTAAATCATAGGCATTGTTGCTTTGAGTATTGTTGTAATTTTGATTTGCATTGGAATAATTTTCATATGTTTTCTTATCTTTTGTGTAATCATAAACATAAGTTTTTTCATCATTAAAATACCATATATAAAAACCAATACTTGCACCGAGCAAAATGATAAAAGCAGCACCTAAAGCAATAATACCTTTCATTATTTTTCCTTAAATATTTTAAATTATTTATAATTTTTAATAGAATTTTCTAAAATCGCACTTGCTATTTTTATATCTGCAAATTCTTTTACTTTTACCCATTTGTTTGGTTCTAACATTTTGTAAGTTTCAAAAAAATTTTTAATCTTATCTAAAACTGCTTTTGGTAAATCATTTAAATCTTTGATATTATCATATCTAGGATCAATTTTACTTGTAGGAACAGCAAGTAATTTTTCATCCATACCACTTTCATCTTCCATAATTAAAACACCAATTAAACGGCAAGGAATTACAGCACCAGCTTGAATAGGATATTCGTTTAATACTAAAATATCAATTGGATCACCATCATCAGCTAGAGTGTTTGGTATAAAACCATAATTTGCTGGGTAGAACATCGCTGAATACATTACGCGATCTACCATAACTGCGCCACTTTCTTTATCAAGTTCGTATTTAATATTTGAACCATAAGGAATTTCAATCACTGCATTTAATTTATTCGGATTTTCTCCAATTTTAATTTTACTAATATCCATATTTTTTCCTTTATTTTAATAAATTTTGAATTAAATTTTTAATATCAGCCACAATAACTTCAATACTTCTTTCGCCATTTATAATATGGTGAATATTTTTTTTGGTATAAAAATCAGTTATTTCATCTAAAGGTTCTAAATAAACCTTCATTCTATTATTGAAAACTTCTTCATTATCATCAGCGCCTCTTGCACGCCCTAAAACTCTTTCTCTAGCAACTTCTTCGCTAACTTTAACTTCAATAACACCTTGTAAAATTACTTCAGTTTGTTCTTTTAATACTTTGTCAAATTCTAACATTTGTTCAACACTTCTTGGATAACCATCAATTAAAACAATATTAGTGGGAGCATTTTTTAATGCCGATACAATAGTATTTACAACGACATCTAAAGGCACTAAATTTCCTTTAGATATAAAACTATCTATTAATTTTCCAAGTTCACTACCGCTAGAAACTTCAGCTCTTAATAAGTCACCGGTTGAGTAATGGGTAATATTATTATCATCTTGAGCTATGATACTTGCATCAGTAGTTTTTCCACTACCTGGAGCACCTACAATTAGAAATAGTTTTTTCATTTAATATTCTCCCTTAATTTAATTCCCAATTCTCTCATTTGTTCATTATTGACTTCACTTGGAGCTTGAGTCATAAGACATTGTGCTCTTTGTGTTTTAGGAAAAGCAATAACCTCTCTAATACTCGAAGATTTTGTTAAAAGCATTATAAGTCTATCAAGACCTATAGCAATACCACCATGTGGTGGTGCACCAAAACTTAAAGCATCAAGTAAAAATCCAAATTTTTTCTTTTGCTCGTCTTCGTTAATATTTAAAAGTTTAAATACTTTTTGTTGGATTAAATTCTTGTGAATTCTTATGCTACCACCACCTAATTCTATACCATTTAATACAACATCATAAGCGATAGAGTTAATTTCTTCTATATCTTTTTCTTCAATATTTTTTGGCATAGTAAATGGATGGTGCATTGCAGAATAACTACCATCATCATTTTGTTCAAACATAGGGAAATCAATAACCCATAAGAATTCCAATTTTTTATCATCTATAATACTCATTTCATTAGCTAAAAAAAGTCTGAATCTGCCCATATAATCTAAGACAGTTTTTTTAACTCCAGCTCCAAAAAATACCACATCACCAACCTCTAGCTCACATCTTTGTATTAATGTGTTAAGATCTTCTTCGCTAAAGAATTTGCAAAGTGGCCCTTTAGGACCTTCTTCTTTCATTTGTATAAATGCTAAACCATTTGCTCCGAATTTACGAACAAATTCTTCAAATCTTTGCATTTGTCTTTTTGAAAAAATTTCATCACCTTTTGGAATTCTCAATGCTTTGATGCGATTTTTTTTAGTGTCTTTTGCAATATTTGCAAAAATTTCATTATTTGAGTGTGAAAAAATATCAATTACATCTATAAATTTCATATCAAATCTTAAATCAGGTTTATCAGAACCATAATTTTCCATTGCATCTTTATAGCTCATTTGTTGAAAAGGAATGTTAATTTCCTTGCCACAAGCTTTAAAAATATCTTTTAATAAATTTTCTGCCATATTTATAATATCTTTTTGTTCACAAAAACTCATTTCAATATCAATCTGAGTAAATTCTGGCTGACGATCAGCTCTTAAATCTTCATCTCTAAAGCATTTTGCTATTTGAAAATAACGATCAAAGCCTGAACACATTAAAAGTTGCTTAAACAATTGGGGGCTTTGAGGTAAGGCATAAAATTCTCCCTGATGTACACGAGAAGGAACTAAATAATCCCTAGCACCTTCAGGAGTAGCCTTAGTTAATATAGGTGTTTCAACTTCTAAAAAACCCATATTTGCTAGCGAATTTCTCGCAGCAATACAAGCAGTTGAACGCAAAGCAAAATTATCATATAATTTTTTGTTTCGTAAGTCTAAAAATCTATATTTTAATCTTAATTCTTCATTAACACTCTCATCGCCTATAGCAAAAGGTATGACAGCACTTTCATTCTCAATAGTTAATTCGTTTATAATTACTTCAATTTCACCTGTTTTTAATTTTGGATTTACTAATCCTTCACCACGGGGTCTAATTTTACCTTTAGCTATTAAAATATATTCATTTCTGACTTCAGAAGCTATGTTGTGTGCTTGCTTGTTATCTGCTGGATCGCACACAAGTTGAATTAATCCTGTGCGGTCTCGAAGATCTATAAAAATTACACCACCGTGATCGCGATAAGAATTTACCCAACCACATAATACCACTTCTTCTCCGACATTTTTTATGTCAAGCTCTGTATTGTAATGTGTTCTCAATTTTTTTCCTTAAGCTTGTTTTTTTACTTCAATGTTTGTAATTATATTATTTTATTCTTTTGCTTAGCTAAGTTTTGTTATAATTTTTATATGAATAAGAAAATTAGTATAGAAAAAATTCAAAAAGTTGGTTTATTTTGTCGTAAAAATACAAATTTAAGTGCACAAATTTCAATTTTACAAGATATTTTAAGAGAAAAAAATATCCAATTAATTTTTTTAAAAAATGATAATCTTAATAAAACAACATTAAACAAATTAGATTTTTTAATTTCTTTAGGTGGAGATGGCACTCTTTTATCTTTGTGTAGAAAAAGTTTCAAGTTTAAAAAAGCTATTTTAGGAATTAATGCTGGAAAACTAGGATTTTTAACTGCTTGTTCTTTTGATGAAGTTAGAGATTTTTTTCGGAATTTTTTTAACGGGGAATTTGAAATAGAAACTGCAAAAATGTTGCAAATATCTTTATATAAAGATAATAAAATTTCTAAAAAGTATGCTTTTAATGATGCTGTATTTTCACGCAATAGTGCTTTAATGGCAAATATGGAAGTTTTTTTTAAAGGAAAACTTTTTAATGCGTATCATGGAGATGGTTTAATTATTGCTAGTTCTAGCGGTTCAACTGCATATAATATTAGCGCTGGTGGACCTATAGTTCATCCTTTAAGTGAAATTTTTGTTTTAACCCCTGTGTGTTCTCATTCTTTAACTCAAAGGCCAATAGTTTTACCCTTTGGATTTGAATTAGAATTACAAGTACGACATTGTTTATTATATTTAGATGGTCAAGAGATAATAGATCCCAAAAAATATGAAAAAATTATTATAGGTTTAAGTGAAAAAGAGTTGAATTTTATTCACAGAAAAGATAGGGATTATTTTCAAGTATTAAAAGAAAAATTAAATTGGGGAAAATAATGATAGAAAGCATTTTGATAAAAGAAAATTTAAGTTTTAAACAAGTTAAAATAGATATTCAGCCAGGATTGAGTGTTTTTACAGGTTTGAGTGGAGCTGGAAAATCAGTACTCTTTAATGCTATTTTATCTGCTTTTGCTTTAAGTGAAAGCGAAGCTAAGATGGTAGAGATATTATTAGATGATGTTTTAAGATTAGAAGAATATGGTATAGAAAATGAAGAATTAAATGTTTTTAAATATTTAAAAGATAAAAATACACGCTACTTTGTTAATAATCAACTAATTTCCAAAAAAAATCTTTCATTATTGTCTAAACAATTTGTTAAATATCTTTCTGCTAAAGAAAACAATGAATTTTCCAATGAAAGAATGATAAATTTACTTGATTGTATGTGTGAAAAAAAAGATTCTAATTTTGGAATTTTAAAACAAGAATTTAAGAATCTTTTTAAAATATATCTAGAATACAATAATAAATTAGAACAAATTAAAGATGAAGAAAAAAAGGTTGAAGAGTTGAAAGAATTTACAAAATTTGAAATTGATAAAATTCAAAGTATTAATCCAAAAATAGGAGAGTTTGAAGAACTAATGAGTTTGAAAAAAAAGCTTTCAAAAAAGGATAAAATAGATGCAGCTTGGGTTAAAGCTAGTGCAATTTTTGAATTAGAATCAGCTGTAATTGATGCTTTGCAAATTAGTGAGGTTGATAGTTTATTTTTTTCTGAATGCTTAAATGAATTAAGAGTTATATGGGAAAGTCAGAATTTAGATGATTTTGATTTTGATATAGAAGAGGTGTTAGATCGCATAGAAAAATTATCTTCATTGATTTCAAAATATGGAAGTATAGAAGAGACATTAGAAATTTTAGAAAAAAAACAAAAAGATTTAAATCATTATGAGAATTTAAGTTTTGAAAAAGAAGAATTAGAACAAAAAGTGAAAAAGGTGAAAAAAGAATTAGAAGAAAAAAGCAATAAAATAAGCTTACTTCGTCAAGGAAAAATTACAAAATTAGAGCAATTATTAAATTCTTATCTTTTAAAGCTTTATATGAAGGATATTAAATTACAAATTAAAGAGTGTCATTTAGGAAATTTAGGAAAAGATGAGATTGTTTTAAATATAAATGAAGCAAAGCTGAAAAATCTTAGTTCTGGTGAGCTTAACCGCTTAAGGTTGGCGTTTATTGCTACTGAGTGTAATATAACTAGCGATGGCAAGGGAATAATTTTTTTAGATGAAATAGATGCAAATTTAAGTGGTAAGGAAGCAATGAGTATAGCTGATGTCCTTAAAGAATTATCAAATTTTTATCAAATCTTTGCTATATCACACTTGCCACAACTTTCTTCAAAAGCTAATAATCATTTTTTAGTTGAAAAACACGGAAATGAAAGCGTGGTTAGAAAAATAGAAAATGAAGAAAGGATAAAAGAATTAGCTAGAATGGTTAGTGGGGAAAATATAACTCAAGAGGCAATAGAATTTGCAAGAACCTTACTCTAAAAGCACCAAAAGTAAATTTTGATATGTTATAATAAACTAAATTTAAAATATTTTACGAAAGAGATCAAAAATGGAAGAAAAAATTTTAATTATTGATGATAATAAAATGCTCACAAGGCTTTTAGCAAAAAAGGTAGAAAATACTTTGGGTTTAAAAGTAGATGTTGCTTTTGATATGAATAGCACAAAAGAGTTATTAAAGAATGAGTATTTTATGGCTTTTGTTGACCTTTGTTTGCCTGATGCTCCTGATGGTGAAGTAGTAGATGTAGTTTTAGAAAAAAATATTCCAGCTATTGTTCTAACTGGAAGTAGTGATGGACAAACTAGAAAAAAATTTATGGAAAAAGATATTATTCATTATATACAAAAGGAAAGTGAAAGCTGTATTGATGAAATGTTAAATTCAATTAGAATGCTTCAAAAAAATAATAAAACTAAAATAATCTTAGCTATAGCAAATGTCACTTTACGTTCTGAGATGAAAAAGAATTTGAATAATCAACTTTTTAATGTATTAGCAGCAGCACATGGAGAAGAAGCATTAAATTATTTAAATGATAATCCTGATACAAAATTAGTTATTTGTGATGCAACTATGCCAGTTATAAATGGTGAAGATTTATTAACAGAAATTCGATCAAAATATTCTAAGATAGATATTGGGGTCATTATGGTTGGAGATAAAGATGATGAATTGGAAGCTAGGGCTTTTAGAAAAGGAGTTAATGATTATGTTATACGACCTTTTCAAAAAGAATCGTTAAATTGTAGAGTAAATAATTGTCTTGATTATATGCAAAAATGTGTTTTATTAGACGAATATAGCTTAAACAAAGATCTTTTGACAGGTTTGGATGATTATGCTACTTTTGAAAAGAAATTATTTGATTATCTTGAAGATATTCAAGAAGATGAAGAATTTGCTTTAGCTTTAATTGATATTGATAATTTAGCTACTATTAATTATGAGCTTAGCTACGATTGTGGTGATGGTATTATTAAATATACTGCAAAAAAAATCAATGAGCAAATTCGTGGAATGGATTTGGCAACTAAAATAGAAGATGGAAAATTTTATGTAGTATTAAAACACACTGGTAACAAAGATGCTTTAAAAACTTTTTCTAATATTAGGGTAAATATCTCAAAAGAAAGTGTTTTGATTGCTTTAGATGAAGTTGACTACAGTATTTCTATAGGAGTTGTTTTTGGTGGAAAAAGAAGTCAAGTTAAAGATTTATTAGACAATGCACAAAAAGCTTTAGATTTAGCAAAAGCAAATGGAAGAAATAGGGTAGAGGTATGTTTTTAGATTATGATTTTAAAAATAAAATCATAGATACACATTGTCATTTAGATAGTGAAGCTTATTTTGGATATTTAAATGAAATGCTTTGTAATGCTTTTGAAAATGGGATAGATAAAATTATTATCCCTGGTGCTAGTTTGCAGGATTTGCCGCGAGCAAGAGAGATAGCACATCGCTATAAAAATGTTTATTTTGCCTGTGGAGTCCATCCTTATGATATCGATGATTTTGACATAGATATTTTAAGGGAATTTATTACAGATGAAAAATGTGTAGCAGTGGGTGAGTGTGGTTTAGATTATTATCGTTTAAAAGCTGATGATATTAAAATTAAAGACAAGCAAAAGGAGATATTTGAAATACAAATTTGTTTAGCTATAGAATCTAATAAACCACTAATTGTTCATGTAAGAGAAGCCAATGAGGATAGTTTTAATATTTTAGATAAATATGCAGATAAATTGCGCGGAGGTGTTTTACATTGTTTTAATGCGAGCGAGTTGTTATTAAATTTGGCAAAAAAAGGATTTTATTATGGCATAGGTGGAGTCTTAACATTTAAAAACGCTAAGAATTTACTTGCAATTTTGCCAAAAATTCCCAAAGAAGCGGTGATCTTAGAAACTGATGGACCATATTTGACTCCAGAACCTCACAGAGGAAAGATTAATGATCCTATTTTGACACATTTTGTAGCGCAAAAAATATCACAAATTTTAGATATATCCAAAGAAGAAGTAATAAAAATAACTAATCTTAATGCAAATAGATTGTTTTTTCAAGGTCAAGCATAATGAATAAAAAAATTATTTTTTTCTTATTATTTTTTGTACATACACATTTAGTTGCATTACAAACTAGCCCTGAGTATTATCATCAACAGACGCAAATTTTAAGAAATCTAGATATTGAACCAAATTATTTAAGCGATATGGTGTTTTTGGAATTTAAAGAATCATCTATGGAAATACATTCAAAAACATTAGTTGATACTATGAGAGAATTTTATAAAATTACTCCAATTATTCGCAAAATTTTAGAGAAAGAAAATATTCCGCAAGAATTTTTATATTTAGCTATTGTTGAATCTGGATTAAAAACTCATAGTGTATCAAAAACTAAAGCAGTAGGAGTATGGCAATTTATGAAATCAACCGCACAAACTTTAGGTTTAAGAGTTGATCCTTATGTTGATGAGAGAAAAGATTTGGTTAAATCAACTTATGCGGCTATAGCTTATTTAAGACAATTAAGAGAACAATTTGATAAATGGTATTTAGCGATTTTAGCTTACAATTGCGGTGATGGAAAATTAAGACAAGCTATAAAAGCAGCCAAAAGTGATGATTTAAGAGTATTGCTTGATCCTGATAAAAAATACTTACCATTAGAGACTAGAGTATTTATTAGAAAAATTTTAACTATGGCTTTTTTGGCTAATAATAGTGATTTTTTGATTTCTCAAGATAGTGCATTGTTAAATTATACTTTATTTAATGAGGTGGAAAAAATTTCTATACCTTCTAGTGTATCTCTTAAGGAACTTGCTAAAATTGCAAAGATGTCTTATAAAGATTTTAAAAATTATAATCCGCATTTTCATTATGATTTTACTCCACCTGGAGATAAAGAATACTATGTATATATTCCATTAAATAAAAGTTTTGAATTCAAACAAAATTTAAAAAATACCCAATTGGCTAAGGTGGATACAACTATTCCACATACTAAAATTTATGTAGTAAAACAAGGAGATAGTTTATACACTATAGCTAAAAAACACAATATTAGTGTTGAAACGATTAAAGAATATAACAAAATTAAAGGAAATTTAATTAATATAAATCAGAAGTTAGTTTTAAAAATCAAGGAGAAAAATAATGATAAAATCAAAACTGCTCAAAACACATAAAAAAAAGATGATAGAAAAATCACTAGTGATTGGCTGCTTAGGAGTGTTGTTTAGTGCTTGTAGTATGACGTCTATGCGTACACCTAATGTATATTATCCAGAAAGAGATTTTAAAAGTGTAAAACATAATAACACTACTTTAAAAGGCACAATGAAGCCTTATACTATCAATGGTAAGACATATTATCCTACTGTTGTGGAAGTTGGAGAGACTGCTGATGGTATAGCAAGTTGGTATGGGCCAGGTTTTCACGGTAAAAAAACATCAAATGGTGAAACTTATGACCAGCACGCTTATACAGCCGCTCATAAAACTTTACCTATGAATACCATTGTTAAGGTTACAAATTTAAAAAATCACAAACAAACAACTGTTAGAGTTAATGATAGAGGTCCTTTTGTTACAGGTAGAATTATTGATTTATCTAATGTTGCAGCAAGAGATATAGATATGATTCATACGGGTACAGCACCAGTAAGATTGGAAGTAATAGGATTTGGAACAAGTGCAAATTCAGGTTCAGTTCATACTAATTCTAATTTAGGAAGCAATGGTGAAATAGCAGATAGTGGTCATATATTTCAAGGTGGTGCTTTTATGGTTCAAATAGGAGCATTTAGAAATAGAAGTGGAGCAGAATTAATAGCCAATCGATATCAAAAATATCAATCTTATACTTCCACGATACAAACTAGTTCTAAAGATGGTTTAAATAGGGTGTTTTTAAAAGGATTTAGAAGCGAACAAGAAGCAAGAGATTTTGTTGATAGTGGTTCGTTTCCTGGTGCATTTATAGTGAGAGAATAAAATGATAGAACTTATTTTTTTAGATGTTGATGGTTGCTTAACTGATGGAAAGATTATTTATACTCAAAATTATGGAGAAATTAAAGAATTTAATGTAAAAGATGGAGCTGCCATAGAGGCTTGGCAAAAATTGGGTAAGAAAGTCGCTATTATTACCGGAAGAAATAGCGAATGTGTGTATTTTAGAGCTAGAGATTTAAAGATTGAACTTGTATATCAGGGAATTAGTGATAAATTAGCTTGCGCAAAGGAAATTTTAGAAAAATTAAATTTAGATTTTTCTCAATGTGCTGCTATAGGTGATTATTATAATGATAAGGCTTTGCTTGAAAATGTAGGATATAGCTTTAAACCAAAAGATGCTCATAAGACTTTAAATACACACAGAGTTTTAAATAGAAAAGGCGGTAATGGTGCTGTCAGTGAGATGATAGAAATTTTAATTGAGCATAATAATATGCAAGCGCAATGGGATAAACTTTGGCAATAAAAATTTTTGCTACTTTAATGTGTTTATTTGTTTTTGTTATGGTGATTTTGAGTACGCAAGATCAATATTTATTTAATATAAAGCCACAAAATATTGAGATAGCTAATACTCAAGCTTTTGACGTAATTGATTATGAATTAAATAGTAGTATAGTAAAAGCAAGTTATGAAGCTAGTCGTTGGGTAAAATATCAAGATAAAGATATTTTTGATAATTTTATTACTAGAGGTCTTGATTATAATTTAAGTTCAAATTTGCTTATTAAAGACGAAGTAATGTCTGTTCTGGAAGGAAATGTAAGTTATTTTGATCAGAATAAAACTTCGATTTTTACACAAAAAGCAATTTATAATATGAACGATAAATTTTTATATTCTGATAATAAATTTAAAGCTTATATAGGTTTAAATGAGATTGTTGGAGATAATTTTTTATATAAGATTGAAGATAAAGAGTTAAAGATTCAAAGGATTAAAGCATGGTTTTTAGAATATTAATATGTTTATTTTTAATCAATATTTTTGCTTTAGCTACACAGACAATAGAAGTTAGTGCAAAAGATTTTTATCTTGATGAAAAAAATGAAAAAAGTATTTTAAGTGGCGATGTTGAAGTGAAAAAAGGAGAAGATATTCTTAATTCTCAAAAATTAGTTATTTTTATGAAAAATAAACAGCCTGTTAAATATATCGCTACTAATGATGCTAAATTTAAAATTCATATGAAAGATAAGACATATCATGGTAGTGGCGATGAATTTATTTATGTTGTGGCAAGCGATACTTATGAGATTAATGGTAAAGCAAAAATAATTGAAGTTGAAACTAATAAACAATTATTTGGAGATAAAATAATAGTAGATAGAAAAAATATGACATATCGCGTTATCAGTCAAGATAATAAACCTGCTAAGTTTGTATTTGAAGTAAAAGAATGATACTTAATGCTAAATTTTTACTTTCTGCTTCAAAATTAGATGAGGCTTTAGAACCAATTTGCACCGAAGTAGCTTTCTTAGGTCGTTCTAATGTAGGTAAAAGCTCTTTAATAAATACACTTTGTAAAAATAAAAATTTAGCAAAAAGCTCTTCAACTCCTGGTAAAACACAGCTAATTAACTTTTTTGATGTTGAATGTAAAAAAGATAAGGATAAATTTAAAATAGTTTTTATTGATTTACCTGGATTTGGATATGCTAAAGTAAGTAAAAAAACAAAAGCAATTTGGAATAAAAATTTAGATGAATTTTTAAAAAATCGTACTTCTATAAAACTTTTTATTCATTTAATTGATTCTAGGCATAATAATCTAGATATTGATTTAAATTTAGATAATTATCTAAATTCGTTTTTGAAAGCTGATCAAAAAAAGATTTCTGTTTATACAAAATGTGATAAGCTAAATCAAAGTCAAAAAGCAAAATTGTTAAATTACGATCCTAGTGCAATTTTGGTTTCAAATCTAAAAAAACAAGGTATAGAACAACTAGAATATAAAATTATTAATGAGAGTTTAGGGATTAATGCGAAGTAAAAATTTAATTAAAAATAGATTTGATTTATCTTATGTATTTTTTTATTTTTCATTGATATTTTATCAAATGCTTTCTTCTGTATATTATTGGTTCCCACCTTTATTTGGTGTATTTTTTTGTTATATGATTATACTTTTAAAAGAAAAAGAAAAGACGTTAAATTCACTTGATTTTAGATGGTATTTTTCTCTATTTTATATCTTGTTAATTGATATTATTCATGGTTTTTATATTTTTAGTTCATGGATAGCTTTTTTTGTTTTTTATCATGTATTTGTTGATTGGTTTCAAAGCAAATTAAAATTAGGTCGTTATTTATTGGTAATTTTTACATTATGCGCATATCTTTTCTTGTATGTGCTTGATGTTTTCTTAGCGTATTTAGATAATCAGCAAATTCTCTCATTTGGTTTTGAATATGTATGGTTTTTTGTTTTAGAAGCTTTAGTTTCTTTTGTTATTTTTAAAGGAAAAATTTAAATGCGTTTGCGTTTGGTGATGATATTTATAGCTTGTTTTTTTACGCTTTTGCTTTCAAGAGTTTATTATATTAGTATAAAGTCAAATGTTTATTATGATGAAATTGCTAAGCAAAATGCTATAAAAACATTACCATTGGCACCTGATAGAGGTCAAATTTTAGATACAAAAGGAAGACCTTTAGCGGTTAATAAATTAGGTTTTTCTGTTTCTATAAAGCCATACTTATATATTAAAAAGCAAAATAGAGAACTTTTAGATAAAGAATTACAAGTCATTGTAGATACTTTCCCAGATCAAAATTTTACTAAACTTAAAAAAAATTATATAAAAGTAGATTCTTATTATAATCAAGATTATATAGAAATCATTCCTTTTATAGGATATGATGATATGATTAAGCATTTTACGAAATTAAATTTGCGTGAAAATATACAAATTAAATCTACAACACAAAGATTTTATCCTTATGAATCTTTAGCAAGCCATGTAATAGGTTATGTCGGCAAAGCCAATTTAAACGATATGAATGAAAATGAAATAGCAAGATTAACTAGTTATGCTGGTAGAAGTGGTATCGAGCGCTATTACAATGACATTTTACAAGGTGTTAAAGGGGAAAAGGTTAGCAAGGTTAATGCTTTAAATAAAGAAATTGAAGAGCTTTCTTATAAGAAGCCTAGCTCTAGTAATATTGTCTTGAGTATTGATTTAGATTTACAAGAATATTTAGCCCAAATTTTTGAAGGTTTATCTGGTGCTGCAATAGTTATGGATGTAAAAACAGGATCTGTGTTAGCAGCTGGTAGTTTTCCTGAATATGATTTAAATCCTTTTGTTGTGGGCATTACTCAAGAAGAATGGAGTAAGTTGTCTAATGATTTAAATCATCCTTTTACAAATAAACTTATCAATGGTCTTTATCCTCCAGGGTCTGTTGTAAAGATGGGTACAGCTTTAGCTTTTTTAAATAGTCAAAAAATTAATGAACATCAAAAATTTTTGTGTGATAATAATTTTGAATTAGGTGGTAGAAAATTTAGATGTTGGAAACCTACGGGTCATGGATATATCGATATGAACGGAGCTATTAGAGAAAGTTGTGATGTCTATTTTTACAAAGGTGCTCTTGAAGTTGGAATAGATTTTATTAGTGCAACTTTTGAAAGAATGGGTTTTGGAACAAAAACAGGTATAGATTTACCAAATGAATTTATAGGTACGGTGCCAAGTAAATTATGGAAACAACAAAAATACAATCAGCCTTGGTATCAAGGTGAAACATTAAATACAAGCATAGGTCAAGGAGATTTTTTAGCAACTCCTATGCAAGTAGCTAAATTTACAGCTATGATAGCTACTTCAAAATCTGTAACTCCACATTTTCTAAAGAGCATAGATGATAATACAACTAAAATTATTTTTGATAATAACGAAAGTGTTTTTAGTACTTTTGAACTTGCGAAATTACCTCTTTTAAGGCGTTCTATGTATGAGGTTGCTAATGAGGAAGGTGGAACAACATCAAGATATTTAAAAAAATCTCCAGTTACCATAGCAGCTAAAACGGGAACTGCTCAAGTGATTGGAATTTCACAAAGTGAAAAAAAACGTATTAAGGAAGAGGAATTAGAATATTTTTTTAGATCTCATGCTTGGATTACTTCTTATGCTCCTTATGAAAAACCACAATATGTGGTAGTTGTTTTAATTGAACATGGTAAGAGTGGTAGCAGTACAGGCGGTCCTATGCTTTTAAAAATTTACCAAAAACTTATCGAGTTAGGTTATATAGATAAAAAGTATGTAAAATCAACTTAAATGATTAACATGCCATCACCATAGGAATAAAAACGATATTTTTTATCTATAGCTTCTTGATAAATTTCAAGCGTTGTTTTTCTTCCTATGAAAGATGCCACTAGCATTATAAGAGTTGATTTTGGTAAATGAAAATTAGTAAGAAGGTAATCAACTCTTTGTATTTTATTTTGTGGATGTAAAAATAAGTCACAAAATCCCTCATTTTTTTTGGTTCTTATGTAATATTCTATACATCTAGTAACTGTAGTTCCTATGGCTAATAATTTTTCTTTTGAATTAATCAAATTACAGGTATTTTTATCAATATGAAAATATTCTGAATGCATTTTATGAGCTCTTAAATCTTGACACTCTACACTTTTAAAAGTTCCTGCACCAACATGTAAAGTGGTAGTGTAAATATCATGTTTTTTTCTAAGATTTTGTATCATTTCTTCGCTAAAATGTAAGCTTGCAGTTGGTGCAGCAACCGCACCTTCTTTTTTTGCAAAGATACTTTGATAATTTATTATATCACTATCTTGGTCAGCTCTTTTTATATAAGGAGGTAAAGGAATATGTCCAATGCAGTCTAAAATACTAAAAACTTGATGATGCTTGAGTTTAATATTTTTGGAAAAAAATTCTACAATTCTTGTGCCATCATCATTTAATTTTAATACCTTAGCTTTTAAATTTTCTTTAAAATATAGTTCTTGATTTTCTTTAACTTTGCCTTTTATTTGTACTGCAAAAGTATCATTTTTAAAAGGATTATTAATAAAAAGTTCTATTTTACTCCCCGTTTCTTTTTGACCATAAATTCTTGCTTTAATGACTTTAGTATCATTAAAAACTATAGCACAAGGTGGTAAGATGGAGGCTAAATCTTTAAAGTGTAAATGTAAAATTTCATTTTTTTTTCTAATATAAACTAAAAGTCTTGCATTTTCCTTGGGTAAAATAGGAAAGTTTGCTATTAACTCATTTGGTAGAGTGTAGTCGTAATTAGAAAGTAAAAAATCTTCACTCATTAGCATCTTTTTTACTAGGATTTACTTTTTTAGCTATATAAATTGAAATTCCATAAAGTCCACATAGAGGAAGAGCCATTAAAAATTGTGAGATAATATCTGGTGGTGTCATCATAGCAGCAAAAACAAAGATGATTAAAACTGAAACTCGAAAGTGTTTTTTTAAAAATGTATCATCAATTAGTCCAAGTTTTGCAAAGAAAAAGGTAATTACAGGCATTTCAAAAGCTAAGCCAAAAGCAATAATTAGTTTTGTAAAAAAACCAACATATAAACCAATACTGATTAAAGGTTTGAAGTCTTGAGTTTGTACGCCAAAATCAATTAAAAATTTAAATGCTAAAGGTATGACTATGTAATAACAAAACAAAGCACCTAATGCAAACATAATACTAGCAAAACTCACAAAAGGGATAACTAATTTTTTTTCATTATCATAAAGTCCAGGTGCTACAAATTTCCAAAATTGCCAAAAAATTACTGGTAGAGAAATTAAGAAAGCTGTAAAAAAAGAAACCTTCATTGCTGTAAACAAAGGTTCTTGAAGCTCAACGAAGGTCATTTGTTTAGAAATCTCTGGCAATACAGCTTCAACTGGGGCTTTTAATATGTTTATAATGTACTCATTAAATGCAAAGCATGCAAAAAACATTACCATTACACATGCTACACTGATAAATAATCTTTTTCTAAGTTCTGTTAAATGAGGTTTTAATTCTTCAAACATTTTTAACTTTCTGATTTTTGAATATCTTATCTTGTTTTTTCATCTAAATTATTTGTTTGCTTATCGATTTCTTTTGTATTATTTAAAATATCTTCTTTGAGTTGATCAAATTCTTCGAAACTTAATTTTTTTCTAATATTTTCATTAGCACTAGAAAATTCGTCTTTGTATTTTTGTGTTTCTTCTTTTAATTCTGCTATTTTTAATTCTTTATTTATATTTGCTTTTGCTTCATCTATATTGCTTTTTAATGCCTTTAAAATTCTTGCTATCTCAACTATAGTTGATGGTAGTTTGTCTGGTCCAAGCACTAAAATAGCTACAACTAAAATAACTATAATTTCACCAAAGCTCATAGTTAATTCTCTTTCTGTAATAAAATATCTATTCCATTTTACAAAAAATTACTTAAAAAAAATATTACTTATTATTACATTAATATATTTATATATATTGATATATTAATATATTTATGATAAAGTGACTAAAAAATAATATTAGGATAAAAAATGATTTCTGAAAAAATAGTTATGATTTTAAAAGATTTTTTAGTTTCTTTTGGTGAAATTTCTATTTTATTTTTACTTATAAATATGTTAATTTCCTTTATAAATGAGCGTTATGCTAAATTTTTTAATGAACATTTGAAAAAAGATTCTTTCTCAAGTTATATAAAGGCTATAGTATTAGGTACTTTAACTCCTTTTTGTTCATGCTCTAGTATTCCTCTTTTAAATGCTTTTTTAAAAAATGGAGTTCCGCTTGGGGTATGTATTTCTTATTTAATTACCTCGCCTTTGATTAACCCTATTATTATTATGGTATTTATATTTAGCTTCGGTTTTAAAATTACTTTGTTTTATCTTGGATTTTTATTTGTTATTATTTTATCTTTTGCATTTTTGATTTCTAGAATCGATACTCATATATTTTTTAATAGAGATTTTATAACTGATAGTTTGGAAAAATCACAAACTTGCTGTTTTAATAACAATTTATCTAAGCATACTTGTTGTTCCAAAAATGACACAAATTTCATAGAAAAAAAACAGTATAGACATCAATTCAAAAAAGTATTTTTACAAAGTTTTAAAGAATATATTAAAATTTTACCTTATATTACAGTTGGAATGGCAATTGGAGCTTTAATTTATGGGTTGTTTCCTCAAAATTTTTTTGAAAATTATCTAAAAGATTATAGTGTTTTAGGAGTGTTTATTGCTGCTTTTATCGGTGTTTTACTTTATATGAATTGTACTAGTTTAATACCTGTTGCTTTAGCTTTAAGTGCTACTGGGGTTCCTTTAGGTATAATGATGAGTTTTTTAATAGCTGGAGCTGGTTGTTCTTTGCCTGAATTAATTTTATTAAAAAGAATTTTTAAATTTAATTTTTTAATTTTATTTGCTAGTGTTATTGTATTTATAGCGATTGGTTTTGGAATTTTAATGTTTTTTATATGAAAAGGTTTTTTAAATGCAAAATTTTTTAAAAATAACAAGTGCAATTAATGATGAAAGCAGAATTTTAATTTTGGCTTTTTTACAAGAGAATGGAAAACTTTGTGTGTGTGATTTGCAAAATTCTTTAAATATGAGTCAATCAAGACTTTCAAGACATTTAAAAATTTTAAAAGAAGCTGGTTTTTTGGATGTTGATAGACAAGGAGTTTGGGCCTATTATAAAATTAAAGAGAATTTAAATCTTTTTTGCCAAGACACGCTAAAAAATATCCATCATCTTTCGCTAAATCTTCCTCAGTTTCGTAAAGTATCTTGCCCATGTCCTAAGGAATAGTAAAAAGATAGCAAAAGCTATCTAAAATATTATTTTTTATGAGAAAATTTGTGAGGACGATTACCTTTGATATGAGTTATTTTTTCATTTTGAATATCATAAGCTTGACCAAATCCTTTAACAAAACGCCCATTATGGAAATCAAGTTTTATTAAATGAAAATCTAGCATTGTTCTAATCATTTTAACGGCTTTATCTTCTTTAACTTGTTTTTCAAATTCATCATAATTTTTTTCAAATTCGTCATCACGTTCAAGAATATTTGCATGGACTCTATAGCGTAATCTTTTTCTTAGAATCACTGAACTTGCTTTACTTTCATCTTCTAAAAACATTATTTCAATATTATTTGGATTAGATTTGATATTGTGATAATGCTCGCTTACTTCACTGATATAAATATAATTATTAGATTGTACTCTAAAAAATGGAGCATAAGAACAAGTAGTCTCTCCATTGATTGTTAGCGTTGCTAAGATTACTGAATTATATTGTGAAATAAAATCATTGATTTCTTTTTCAATATCACTGGAATTATCTTCACTTTTTGCATTTAAGCAAAGCTCTATAATTATATCTTTTATAGTATCTTGATTTGCTTTTTTTGGAAAATTAATACGTAATAATTGATCGTCATTGTATAAAATATCTAATCCATCAAAGTCTACATTTTTTAATATAGCCTTTGATATATTGGCAGTGTGAGAGAATTTTTTACACAAATCTAGTAAATTTGATTGATGGTGAGAATTCATGTGGTTTATAACGCTTTCAAAACTCATTATTATATATCCTTATCTTAAAAATTTGATAAACAATATCAATTATCAAGTTAAATTTATCTTAAAGTATATAATTTTATATTTTTTTAATTTATTTAAGAGTATATTTATCCTTTTTGATAATTTAATGATATAAATTATCATTATTATTAATGTGAATGAGGTATAAAATATGATTAATTCAAAAAAAAGTTGTTTCGATTTCTTTTTTTTACAGCTTTATTTTTAAGTAATATTATGGCAAATGTCAACCAAATGGATGAACAAACTGTTGATATAGGAGAAGTTGTTGTCTCTGCTAATGGATTTGAACAAGATGTTGATAAAAATTTGAGAAATGTTATAGTGATAGATGGTTCTTTGCTAGAAAAAAAAGGATTTAATTCCATAGAGCAAGCTTTAGAAAAAGTATCTGAAATTAATTTTGTTGATTTTGGATTAGGCCGTAATATAGATATGAGAGGTCAAGGAAATAAGTCTAATATGGTCGTTAAAGTTATGGTAGATGGACGAGCTATCAATGTTTTGGATAATTCTCATGGAGTTACACATTTAAATATCGTTAATATTAATAATGTGAGTCGTATAGAAATCATACCAGGGGGTGGATCCATTATTTATGGTAATGGTACAAGAGGAGGTGTTGTTAATATCATTACAAAAAAATCTAAAGAAGATTCTTTTTCTATAAATACGAAATCACAAAGTTATAAAAATGTTATAGATGGCACAAATTTTGGTTTTGATATTAATAAATTAATAAATGATAATGTTGTTTTAACACTTAATGCACAAGGGTTTGATAAAAATGGATTTCAAAGAGGGTATCAAGAAAGAGGTCATTATATCAACACTGGTGTTTTTGCTGATATTGATGAAAATAGTAATTTGTCGTTAAGTTATAATCATTTTAAAAGCACAGATGAAAGTAGTGGATATCTAACAAAAACTCAAATACAAAAAAATCCTAAACAAAAAAGGCAGTGGTGAAAATATCACAAAAACTGACAGATCTGAATTAATCTTATTTTATAAATGATGCTTGGGAATTAAATTTAAGTACTTTTTGGCAAGATCAAAAAATTTTATATGCTAAAGATGTTATATCTATGAAAGGTATGACTGTTAAAGCATATCAAGACGGCAGTGGATTTAATGATAGTATTTTAGGATTTAATTTTAAAGCAAAATATAATTATAGTGATGATTCTTATATAGTTGCAGGATATGATTTTTTAAATCATGATGCAAAACGCACAAGCTTATTAAAATATAGTGTTCCACCAATAATTTTATATCATAATATGGAAACTATAATGGATATGAATAAACAAAGTCATTCTTGGTTTATTTTGAATTCTCATCAATTTAATGATTTTTTTGTTTTATCTGGAGGTACTAGATATGAGTGGAATAGATATAGCACAAATAGAAGTTATAAAAATCAGATGCAAATGAATATGAAGCCACCAGGAACTACTATAAATACTTTAACTTTCTTTGATACTAAAAAATACAATGATAATATAGCTTTTGAAATCACACCAACATTTATATATTCTAATACAGGCTCAATGTATCTTAAGTATGAAAGAGGTTTTATATCTCCAAGTCCCGCTCAATTTGTTAGTAAAGATAATAAAGGTTAAATATTATTCTAGCAGGTTAGATCCTGAGGTATTTCATACTTTTGAAATAGGAATTAATGATATATTATGGGATTTTCATGCATTTAAATTTAGTATTTTTTATACCCAAAGCAAAGATGAAATTTCTTATCTTGGAAACCCACATTCTGCATCAGGATCTTGGTGGAAATATTATAATATAGATCAAACAAAACGCTTTGGAACTGAAGTGAATTTAAAACAAAAATTCTTTAATGATGCTTTAGTGTTTAAAGAAGGTATGACTTATATTGATGCTAGTATATCTAAGGGTGTTAATGATGGTTTGAGAATTCCTTATGTATCTAAAATTAATCTTTATGCTGGAGTTGATTATTATTGGAATTCAAATTTAAATTCTTTTATTGATTTAAATTATCATTCTAGAGCCAAAGATGGTGGTAAAGTTGATGATAATACAGGAAAAATAACTCAAAATAATTGGATAAAAGATTATATGTTAATAGATCTTGGTTCTAGTTATGTTTATAAAAATTTACAAATTTCAGCCGGAATACGAAATTTATTTGATAAAAAATATTATACCTATCAAGATAGTGTTAATGATCAATACTTACCAGGTATTGGAAGAAATTACTATACTGAGTTTAAGTATGTGTTTTAAAAATACTTTTATTTGGGCAGGTTTTTTAATTACTTATTTAATTATTATTATTATTGCGCTTTGTTTGGGTGAAGAAAATATTAGTCCTATTAAACTTTTTGATTATATTTTTGCAGATGATGATATTTTAAGGCAAATTATTATAGATGCTAGATTAAGTAGAGTGATTATGCCTATTTTAATAGGAATGCTTCTATCAAGTAGCGGTACTATAACTCAAAATGTATTCTCTAATCCCATAGCAGATCCTTATATTATAGGTATTGCTTCAGCTGCTACTTTTGGAGCTGTAATTGCATATTTATTTAGATTAGAAGATTATTATTATGGAATTTTTGCTTTTATTTTTTCAAGTATCTTTTCTTTAGTTATTTTTAAAATATCTGCTAAAACTTCTATCACTATATTATTGATAATAGGCATTGCAACTTCTTCATTTTTAGGAGCTTTTACTTCATTTTTTACTTATATTATTGGGGAAAATTCGTTTAAAATTGTAGCCTGGCTAATGGGTAATATTGGTTTAAATTCTTGGTTTCATGTTAAAATTCTCATTTTAGTTTATTTTATTTTTATGTTAATAAAAATGCTTTAAATATATTATTAAGTGGAGATGAAGAGACCAAAAATTTAGGAGTTGATGCGCATAATCTAAAAATAAAACTTTTAATAGTTTCTTCTTTGGCAGTTCTTTTGCTGTGGCTTTTACTGGAATTATTGCTTTTGTTGGTTTAATTATTACTCATATTGTTAGATTGCTATTTAAAACTTATGATAATGCCCTTGTGATCCCATATTGTACAGTATTAGGAGGAATATTTTTATTAATCAGTGATACCCTAGCAAGAACTTTACTTTCTCCTGTGCAAATTCCAATAGGAATTGTTACTGCATTTATAGGATCTCCTATATTTTTATATCTAGCTTTAAAATCTAAAAAAAGGAATTTTAAGATGATTAAAATTCATAATCTATATTTTTCTTATAATAATAAGGAATTGTTAAAAAATATCAATATACATTTAAAAAATAATACTTTTTTAGGAATTTTAGGTCCAAATGGTTCTGGAAAAAGTACTTTGTTGAAATTATTACTGAAAAATTTAAATCCAAAAGAAGGAGAAATAGTTTTATTTAATAAAAATATTAAAAAAATGAGTTTGAAAGATATTTCAAATCTTGTAGGTTTTGTTCCGCAAAATTCAGAATTAAGAACTCCTTTAAAAGTTTTAGATGTTTTATTGATGGGAAAATATAATACATTAAAACATTCTTTTTCTAATTATTCAAACGATGATATTTTTGATGTAGAAAATTATGCAAAAACTTTAAAATGTGATTATTTATTGCAAAGAGATATTACATCTTTAAGTGGAGGAGAATTTCAAAAAATACTTTTAATTAGAGCTTTGTTAAAAAAACCAAAGCTACTTTTTTTAGATGAACCCACTTCAGCCTTAGATTTAAAATATTCTATGGAAATTCTAAATTTTTGCGAGCAACTTATACAAAAGGAAAATATAAGCGTTATCGCTATTTTACATGATTTAAATTTAGCATCTATTTTTTGTAATAAATTATTGTTTTTAAAAGATGGAATTATGCGTTATTTTGGTGATGTTTGTGAACTTTTTACTAGTGAAATTTTGTATGAAATTTACGGCTTAAAATGCGAAATTATTTATAAAAATTCAAAACCATATGTTTTAGCAATGAAGGAGTAAAAATGAAAAAAATATTATTTATTTTATGTGTATTATTTGGTATTATGTATGCTAAAGAGCGTATTGTTGTGCTTGATCCAGCTAGTGTTGAAACAATATTTATGCTTGGTGCGGGTGAACAAATTATCGCGATGGCAAAATTACAACATTCTGATATTTATCCACAAGATAGAACTAAAAATATACCAAGTGTCGGGACATTTTCTAATCCATCTGTGGAAAAAATAATATCTTTAAAACCTAGCTTGGTTATTTTAAGCGATTATTCCCTAAATTTAAAGCAAATGCTTGATAATTTTAAAATTAAAAATATTAATTTAAAAGCCAATAGTTTAAATGATATTCAAGATAACATAGCTATATTAGCTAAAATTACAAATAAAGAAAAAGAAGGTAAAGAGCTTTTGGATAATTTTAATAATCAATTAGCTCAAATTCAAGCAAAACCTATAAATAAAAGTGCTATTTATTTGTATTCTAATAACCCTTTAATGGCCTTTAATAATAATTCTTTAATTGCAGATATTTTAAGATTGCTTGGTGTTAATAATGTTAGCCCAGATAGCAACGTCTCACGACCTATCATTTCTGAAGAATATATTTTAAAACAAAATCCTGATATGATGATACTTGGAATGAATGCAAGCAGACAAAATTTATCAAATTTTGCTTTATTAAAATCAACAAAAGCATTAAAACAAGATTGTATTATAATAAACGACGATACGCATGAATTGTTACGATTGAGTCCAAAAATAATAGATAGAATTGAAAAATTCAAAAAATTATTGTTTAAGTGCTGATGTATAGGGCCAATTCATCACTTAAAAGATAGTTAGTATTATAAAAAACACCATTTTTATAAACTAACTTTCCTTTTTTACTAAGAAAAGATGCTTTTTCTTTCTCTATAGGATTTAATTTATTTTCATTGACTCCAACACAACTTCTAAGCCCTAAAAAAATATGCTCTAAGTTTAAGTTTTCATTGCTTAAGTATTCTATTTCTCTATGTAATGGATCTTGTATGTATTCTTTTAAATTGCTTTTGGTGTAAAATCTTTGATTATTTAAAAATCCTACAGCACTCAAGCCACAACCTATATAATTTTTACCTTGCCAATATGCAAGATTGTGAAAGCAGGTATTTCCAAAATTACTAATTTCATATTGTGTAAATCCTATATTTTGTATTCCTTCTATGAAATATTTTGCAAGTTTTGGAGCATTTTTTTTATAATGATTTTTTTTTGCAAATTTAGTCTTTTCTTCTATGGTAAGATTATAGGCACTAATATGAGTAATGTTGAGTTTGTTTAAATTTAAGAGTTCATATTGGAGCATTTTTGTATCATCCATTTTTGTATCATATATTAAGTCTATATTGATATTATTAAAACCTACTTTATTTGCATTGTCAATGCTAGTAAAAATGCTTTTTTGATCATGAATACGACCTAAAAATTTTAGTTTTTTTTCATGAAAACTTTGTACGCCAAAAGAAATTCTATTAATACCTAAATTTTTTATCTCTTTTAACCAGTGAAAATTACTTGAATTTGGATTTGCTTCTATGCTTATTTCTATATTTGTGTCTAAAAAATCTTTTATAAGAGAAAAAATGTTTTCATAAAAATTTATACTCATCAAACTAGGCGTCCCTCCGCCTATAAATACTGTTTTGATATTTTTTTTGGAGATTTTATAAAAATTTATTTGGTGTTTAATATCTTTTAATAAAGCCTCTAAGTATGCATTTTCATAATCTTTCTTCTTTAAAGAGGTAAAAGAACAATAAAAGCACTTACTTTCACAAAAAGGGATATGTATATACAAATGCATAAAAACTTCTTTAAAATAATAATAAATTTGGTATTTTTTGTTAAAATTATATTATTTTAAAGTCAAGGATAAGAAAACAAATGAAAGAAGAAAAAAAATATCGGCCTAATGTCGCCGCTGTAATATTATCACCATCTTATCCTTTTGAGTGCAAAATGCTACTTGCAAGACGCAATGATATGGAAGATGTGTGGCAGTTTCCTCAAGGTGGAATCGATGAAGGAGAGAGTGCTAAAACTGCTTTATTAAGAGAATTAAAAGAAGAAATAGGCACTGATGAAGTAGAAATTTTAGCTGAATTTCCTGAGTGGATTAATTATGATTTTCCTACAAAGATTGCTCAAAAAATGTATCCATATGATGGTCAAAGTCAGAAGTATTTTTTAGTAAGATTAAAAGCAAATGCAAAAATAAATTTAAATACTAAAAATCCTGAATTTGATGCTTATAAATTTGTTTATTTAGATGAAATTTTTAATATTACAAATCATTTTAAAAAACCTATCTATACAAAGGTTTTAAAACACTTTAAAGAAGGGGGATATCTTTAATGTTGGTTGTTCAAAAATATGGCGGTACGAGCGTTGGAACACTAGAGCGTATAGATGAAGTTGCTAAAAGAGTGGCACAAAGCAAAAAAAAATATGATAAATTAGTGGTAGTAGTTTCAGCTATGAGTGGAGTTACAAATGAATTAATCGATTTTGCTCATCATTTTAGCAAAAATCCTTCTGGTCGTGAAATGGATATGCTTTTAAGTAGTGGAGAGCGCGTTACTTCTTCATTACTTGCTATTGCGTTAAATGAAATGGGATTAAAAGCTATAGCTTTTTCAGGGCGTAATGCAGGAATTGTGACTGATAATATTTATACTAAAGCAAGAATTGAATTTATTGATACTGCAAATATAAATAAAGCTTTAGAAGATAATTATATAGTCGTGGTTGCTGGCTTCCAAGGTGTAGATAGAATGGGAAATGTTACGACTTTGGGTCGTGGAGGAAGTGATTTAAGTGCCGTTGCTTTAGCTGGTGCTTTAAAAGCAGATTTATGTGAAATTTATACGGATGTAGATGGTGTTTATACAACTGATCCGCGGATTGAACCTAAGGCAAAAAAATTAGACAAAATTTCTTACGAAGAGATGCTAGAACTTGCTAGTTTAGGTGCAAAAGTGCTACAAAATCGTTCTGTTGAGCTTGCAAAAAAACTTAATGTTAAATTGGTTACAAGAAGTAGCTTTAATAATAATGAAGGTACTATTATTACTAAGGAGGAAAATATGGAACAAGCTTTAGTTAGTGGCATTGCATTAGATAAAAATCAAGCAAGAATCACTTTGAGAAATATTGATGATAAACCAGGAATTGCAGCAGAAATTTTTGGAATTTTAGCAAATGAAAACATTAATGTTGATATGATTATACAAAATGTAGGACTTGATGGAGCTACCAACTTAGGCTTTACTGTTTTAGAAAATGAAGTAGATCTTGCAACTGATGCAGTTAAAAAAGTGCTCGGTGAAAATGCACTTATTGAAACAGATAGCGCTGTAGTAAAAGTATCTGTTGTTGGTGTAGGTATGAAATCTCATTCTGGGGTTGCCTCAGCAGCTTTTAAGGCATTAGCAAATGAAAATATCAATATACAAATGATTTCAACAAGTGAAATCAAAATTTCAGTCATTGTTCATGAAAAGTATGGCGAATTGGCTGTTAGAGTTTTACATGAAGTTTATAAATTAGATATATAATGAGCAATAGTTTTTTAAAATTTACCTTAGAACAAATTAGACATAATGGTACTTATATGAGTTGGCTAGAGGAAAGGCGTTTGGAGTGGTCACCTTTAATAGCATCAAAACTTTCTTTATTGCTTCAAGGATATACTTTTATATTGATTACTGATGAACAAAGAATCTGGTTTGAAGAGTATTTTTTAAGTCAGATTAATGCCAAAAACACTAGGCCTTATGTGCCTTTTGTTTCTTTAAAAGGTATATATAATCAAACTTGCAAAAATTATGAAGATATTGCATTGTTAAACGATTTGTTAAGCATTTCCTTTCCTAATGGTTATGTGTATTTTTATATAGGCAAAAATTTAGATTTTAAATCCCAAATTGCAAAATCTAAAGAAGATAGTTTACTTTGGTTGTTTGATGAACAATTGCAAAATAGTTTTTATCTTTCTTCAAATGATAAAGATCTTGATTTTAAGTTGATATCTTTGTATAAAATTTTTGATCAAAGTATAGATGCAGCAATATTTTCTAAGGTAGAAATTTGAATATAAGAAATAAAATCATCATACATGATGATTTTGATTTTATACAAGATAAACTCATCAATGAATTTGGTGCTCATAAGATTAAATTTTTTATACCTAAAAATCCTGATATTGAGTTAAGACTTAATGATTTAACTTATGACAAAAACGCTCAAGCGACAGCAAAAGCTATAATGAAAGAAAGTTATATAGCTGAATCTAGTGCCAAGATTATAGTAATTATGGCTAAATCTTTTCGCGATGAAGCACAAAATTTCTTATTAAAAATTTTTGAAGAACCACCTAAAAATGTTTATTTTATTGTTGTTGCTCCATCTAAAAATGTTTTTTTACCTACAATTCTTTCAAGATTTATAGTGGAAAAGTATAAAATAAAAAAAGAAAAAATTTCACTTGGAATTGATCTTAAAAAGATTGACTTGTCTGGTATTTTGAATTTTATAAAGCAATATGAAAATATAGATAAAAATGAATGTTTAAAACTTATTGATTCTTTGAGTTATGAATGCTTTAAACAGGGAATTAAATTAAATGATAATGAGATAGATTTTTTTTATAAAGCTTATGAATTGATAAAATTAAATGCTAAGCCATCTGTAATATTAAGCACTATAATGTTGATTTTATATGAGAGAAAAAATGAAAATTACCAAAATTAATTCAAGCACTCAATTTGAGCAAATTTCATCTTTGATTAAACCTCATAAAATGGGTAAAAAAATAATGAGTAAAAAAACTCAAATTCATTTTTTTTATATTCAAGATTTGAGAGCACCTGCTGCAAATATATTAAAACAAGACGCCTTAAGAGTTGGTGCAGAGCTTGTAACTCATAAAGATTTAATATTAGGAAAAGAACATACTAATGCTTTGTTGATGGCTACTAATGAGCAAATTCAAAAACTTATTCATAAAGAAAAAATGCAAGATTTTAATCTGAAATATTTGGCTAAATTTTTGGAAAAATCATTTCATAAACCAGTGTATCCAAAACTAATGGCTATCTTAAATATTAATAATGATAGCTTTAATCCGCAAAGTAGAGTTGATGAATTAAATTTTGAAAAAAAATTAAATGAAATTCTTGAATTAAAACCAGATTTTATAGATATAGGTGCTGTATCTTCAAGACCTGGTAGTATATATTGTGGTGAAAAAGAAGAATTTAGACGCTTAAAGAATATACTTGATTTGATATATAAAAAATCTTATTATAAAGAAAGTATTTTTAGTTTGGATAGCTTTGATGAGCATTCTTTAAATTATGCGCTTGATAGAGGATTTGGTTTAATTAATGACATTACTGGGCTTGCTAATGAAAATTTAGCCAAACTTGCTGCTAGATTTAATGTGAAATATTGCCTTATGCATATGCAAAATACTCCGCTGACGATGCAAAATAATCCTTCTTATGAAGATGTCGTACAAGAGCTTAGTGAATTTTTTGAGAAAAAAATTGCAATTTTAGAACAATATGGCGTGAAAGATATATTTTTAGATGTTGGTATAGGTTTTGGAAAAACTTCTTGGCATAATATGATACTTATTAAGCATTTAGAACATTTTTTGCAATTTCAAAAGCCTTTATTAGTGGGAGCTAGTAGAAAAAGTGTAATTGATGCATACTTTCCAAGCAAAGTTGAAGAAAGATTAGCTGGTAGTTTGTATTTGCATTTAGAAGCTTTTAAAAATGGTGCAAGCATAATAAGAACGCATGATTTGTATGAGCATAAACAAATGTTTAAATTAGTAAAAGCTATGGATGAGGTTGTAATATGACTTATGAAGAATATTTAAAAAATATAAAACTTGCAAATTCGTGGATGAGGGCTTATTATGAAGATGATGAGCCTTTAGCGAGTGATGATGAATATGACAAACTTATTAGAAAACTTAAAGAATTTGAAAATCTCAATAAAGACAAGATTAGCAAAGAATCTCCTACTCAAAAAATAGCACCAACTTTACAAAGTGAATTTCATAAAATTACTCATTTAAGTAAAATGTGGTCAATGGAAGATGTTTTTGATGACAAGGAATTAAGAGCTTGGATTAAAAGAGCAAAGAGTGAATATGATTTTTTTATAGAGCCTAAATTTGATGGTGCTAGTTTGAATTTAGTTTATGAAGATGGTTGTTTGGTTAGTGGAGCTACAAGAGGTGATGGACAAATTGGTGAAAATGTTACTTTAAACGTCAAAATGATTGATAATATTCCACAAACAATAGCTTATAAAGAGAAAATTGAAATTCGTGGTGAAGTAGTAATTTTGAAAGAAGATTTTGAAAGAATTAATCAAAAAAGATTGAAGGATAATTTAAGTTTGTTTGCTAATCCACGCAATATGGCTAGCGGTTCATTAAGACAACTTGATACAAAAATAACTAAAGAAAGGAATTTAAAATTTTTTCCTTGGGGAGTGGGTTACAATACTTTAAATTTTATAAAACATTCTCAAGTAATGGATTTTATAAGAAATCTTGGATTTTTAAAAGATGACTTTGTATTTTGTTGTAAAGATATAGCTGAGGTATTAAAAAAATATGAAGAATTGTTAAATTTAAGAGATAAAAAGCCTATGATGATGGATGGTATGGTAGTAAGAGTTAATGATTTAAAGCACTGTCAACTTTTAGGGTATACGGTTAAATTTCCTAAATTTATGGTAGCTTTTAAATTTCCAGCTTTAGAAAAAACTACAACTTTACTTGGTATTAATTTACAAGTTGGAAGAAGTGGAGTGGTTACTCCTGTTGCTATATTAGAACCAGTAAATCTAGATGGAGTCATAGTTAAATCGGCTACTTTACATAATTTTGATGAAATTTCTAGACTTGATTTGAAAATAGGTGATAGTGTAAGTGTAATACGTAGCGGTGATGTTATTCCTAAAATTACTAAGGTTTTTACTCAAAGAAGAGATGGCTTAGAACTTGATATAACTAAACCTAAAATTTGTCCAGAATGCGCTAGTGAACTTTTAGATGAAGGTGCATTTTTGAAATGCCAAAATTTAGATTGTAAAGCTAGATTAATAAATTCTATTATTTATTTTGTTTCTAAAAAATGTCTTAATATAGATGGACTTGGTGAAAATATAGTTGAACTTTTATTTAAAGAGGGAAAAATTACCAATATTGAAAGCATTTTTTTTCTAAAATATTGTGATTTTGAAAATTTGGAAGGTTTTAAAGAAAGAAAGATTACAAATCTTTTAAATGCCATTCAAGAAGCAAAAAACTGCTCATTGAGTAAATTTATCACAGCTTTGGGTATTGAGCATATTGGTGAAGTTGCAGCTAAAAAACTAGCTAATACTTTTGGATTTGCTTGGTATCAACAAAATTATGATACATATGAAAATTTGGAAGGTTTTGGCGAGCAAATGGCAAAGAGTTTGCAAGAATTTATTAAAGTTAATTGTTGTCGTATTGAGCATTTTTATAAGATTTTAAATTTAGAAGAAGAAAAAAATATAAGAATACACAATGAAAAAATTTCTAACAAAACTTTTGTTATCACAGGGACCTTATCCAAACCAAGAGATGAATTTAAGCAATTACTGGAGCAATATGGAGCTAAAGTGAATTCTAGTGTATCTAAAAAAACTGATTTCCTTTTATATGGAGAAGATGCTGGAAGTAAATTGCAAAAAGCACAAGACTTAGGGGTTAAATGCATTAACGAGATAGAATTTGACGAAATTATAAAGGATATAGGTGAGATTTGATATTTTTGTAAGTCAAAAATTAAATATCAGTCGAAATAAAGCACGCGAGTTGATAGAAAATCAGCAAATATTGTTAAATGGTGAAGCTAAAAAGATTTCATATAATATAGACAACGCTGAACCTTTAGAAGATAAAAGTTTAGAATTAACTCTTTTGGAAGATTTTTTTGTAAGTAGAGCTGCATACAAATTAAAATATTTTTTGCAAAATTATCCTGCTAGTATTGAAAATAAAATTTGTCTTGACATAGGTTCATCTACCGGAGGATTTGTACAAATTTTGCATCAAAAAAATGCTAAAATGATTTATGCTTTAGATGTGGGTTCTAATCAGCTTCATGAAAAATTAAAAACACTCAATAATATTATTTTATATGAAAATATGGACTTGAGAAATTTTAATAGCAAAATAAAATTTGATGTAATTACTTGTGATGTGAGTTTTATATCATTAGTTCATTTATTGCCTTATATTAATAACTTAGCAAAAGATACGATAATTTTACTTTTTAAACCTCAATTTGAAGTTGGAAAGAATATTAAGCGTAATAAGAATGGTGTTGTAAAAGATGATAAAGCTATAAAACTAGCTAAAATGAGTTTTGAGAAAGAATGTGCTAAGCTCGGTTGGATTTTACAAATGACACAAATTTCAAATTTAAAAGGAAAAGAAGGTAATGTGGAGTTTTTCTACGCCTATAAAAAAATCTGATATTAAAAAAATCGCTATAGGGCGTTTTGATGGTATACACCTTGGACATTTAGAATTGTGTAAACATCTAGATGAAAATTCTGCACTTTTGATTATTTTAAAAAATGAAGATAATTTTTTAACACCTGGAAATTTTAGGAATAAAATTGTAGATTTGCCATTAATTTTTTTGAGTTTTACAAAAATTAAACATTTAAATGCAAAAGATTTTTTAAAATTGTTATTGAGTGAATTTGTTAATCTAGAAAAAATTATTGTAGGGTATGATTTTAAATTCGGTAAAGAGAGAAAATGGGGCGCTGAAAATATACAAGAACTTTGTGGAATTCAAACTATTATTGTTGATGAATTTAAGAAAAACAATATTAGCGTCCATACAAGCATGATTAAAGAAATGTTGCAAAATGGAAATGTTTTTGAAGCTAAAGCATATCTTGGTAGATTTTACAATATAGTTGCAGATGTTATCAAGGGGCAGGGTATTGGCTCAAAATTACTATTTGCAACGATCAATTTAAAAACTAAAAATTTTTTCTTACCAAAAAATGGTGTTTATGCTAGCATTGTAAAAATTCATGATATATGTTTTTTTAGTATTACGTTTTTAGGTGTTAGATCAACTGATAAACATTTTTCACTAGAAACACATATTTTGGTAGATGATTTTAATGAGTTGATACCACAAAAAGTAGAACTTGAATTTATAGATTACATTAGAGAAAATAAGCAATTTGATAATTTAATGGATTTAAAAAAACAAATCAGTCAAGATATTATACAAGCTAAGCAAATTTTAGGGAAATTAAATGAAGGATGATATTTTTAAAAAACCTTTAGAAAAACAATTTGAATTTGATACTGATGTTGCTAGCGTTTTTGATGATATGGTTTCTAGATCTGTGCCATTTTATAGTCAAAACCTTAAACTTATAGTTGATATTATTGAGCGTTTTGCATCGAAAAATTCTAAAATTTGCGATCTTGGCTGTTCTACCTCTAGTTTATTGTTGGCATTGTTTGAAAGAAGGCAAGATTTGAAATTAAGCGGCGTTGATAATGCTCAAGCTATGTTGAATATTGCAAAAAGTAAGTCTAATGCTTTTGGTGCTAAAATAGATTTTTACAATAAAAATCTCGATGAATTTGATTTTTTTAGGAATGATGTTTTTATAGCTACTTACACCATGCAATTTATTCGTCCACAAAAAAGACAAAATATTATTAATAAAATTTACGAAAATTTGAATAACAACGGAATTTTTATTATGAGTGAAAAAATTCTCTATGATGATGTAAAAATTTCTAAAAAAATGATAGAAATATATGAAAATTATAAACAAGAGCAAGGATATACTAGATTAGAAATTGCCACTAAAAGGGAAGCACTTGAGAATATTCTCATACCTTATACACAAGATGAAAATATTACCATGTTAAAAAATGCTGGATTTGTAAGAGTAGAGAGTGTATTTAAGTGGGTAAATTTCGAAACGTTTATAGCTTTTAAATAAAATGTTTGAAAAATCAAACATTAAATCTAAAATGCATTACATCGCCATCTTCAACGACGTAATCTTTTCCTTCAAGACGCAATTTTCCAGCTTCTTTAGCGCCACTTTCTCCTTTATAAGTGATAAAATCTTCGTAAGAAATTACTTCAGCTTTTATAAAACCTTTTTCAAAATCATTATGAATTACACTTGCTGCTTTTGGAGCTTTCCAACCTTTTTGAATTGTCCATGATCTTACTTCAATTTGTCCAGCAGTAAAATAGCTAATTAAATTTAATTTCGAGAAAGCTGTGCGTATAACAATTTCAAGACCACTATTTTCTATACCCAAAGATTTTAAAAATTCATAATTTTCTTCATCGCTTAGAGCTATCATTTCTTCTTCGATTTTAGAGCAAAGTTTTATAACCTCATGACCTGATTTAGCAGCAAATTCCTTTAAAGCTTGTACGTATTCATTATCTTCTAAGAGAGAATTTTCATCTACATTTGCACCAAAAATTACTTCTTTAGCAGATAATAATCTTAATTCTTTTATGAGTGCGTAATAAATTTCGCTTTTATTTGGGAAAGAGCTAGCATTATTATTTTGATTTAAATACTCTAAAAGAGCGTTAGCAACTTCAAGAGTTTCTTTTGCACCTTTTTCATTAGCTTTTGCACCTTTTGTAAGTTTTTCTATTTTTTTACTAAGTTGTTCAATGTCTGCTAGAATTAATTCAGTTTCTATAATTTGCACATCTCGTATTGGATCCACACTTCCTGCTACATGGGTAATATTTTCATCGTCAAAGCAACGAACAATATGTAAAATCATTTCTGTTTCACGGATATTTGAAAGAAATTTATTTCCCAACCCTTCACCTTTACTAGCACCTGCAACTAAGCCCGCTATATCAACAAATTCTATATTAGATCTTATGATTTTTTGAGGATTGACTATTTTAGCCAGTTCTTTTAAGCGATGATCAGGCACTGGAACTATAGCTTTGTTGGGTTCAATGGTGCAAAATGGATAGTTTGCACTTTCTGCATTTTGTGCTCTTGTCAAAGCGTTAAATGTTGTCGATTTTCCAACATTTGGAAGACCTACTATACCAACTGATAAACTCATTTTTGCTTCCTTGAAAGATGAATTAAATAAGTAAGACACATTCTAACTCCTGCTGAACTAGCTCCAAAGCTATGATAAGCCCAACTTTTTTCTAGATAGGCAGGGCCTGCTATATCTAGATGCAACCATTTATCTTTATACTCATCTTTAATGAATGAGTTTAAAAATAATCCTGCTGTAATAGCTCCACCATATCGACTAGATGAAGTATTACTAACATCTGCTATATTTGATTTTATAAGTTCTTTTAAGTAAGGATTAAAATGTAAAATGGTGGTTAGATCTCCACTTTTTTTGCTAGTGTGATAAAAATCATTTTGTAATTCCTCATTATTTCCCATAATAGCACTTGTGTATTCTCCAAGCCCTACAACACAAGCTCCAGTGAGTGTGGCAAGATCTATTATTAAATCAGGTTTTAAATCTTGAGCATAAGATAAACAATCTGCTAAAACTAATCTACCTTCAGCATCAGTATTTCTAACTTCTATGCTAATTCCTTCTCTTGAAATTAAAACATCATCAGGTTTATAGGCATTACCGCCTATCATATTTTCTGTAGCTCCTATTATAGAATGAATTTCTATATCTAAATTTAATTCACTTGCACCTTTTATAATGGCCATAGCAGCAGCACCGCCACTTTTATCTGATTTCATTGTAAGCATATAATCAGCTGGTTTTAAACTAAGTCCACCGCTATCATAGGTTAGACCTTTGCCGACAAATACTGCTTTCATTATCGGATTCTTTGGTTTATATGATAAATGAATAAGTTTTGGTGGATAAACCGAAGCACGATTTACAGCTAAAAATGCTTGCATTTTTTCTTTTTCTAAGAAATCACTTTCATAAATTTCGCAAGAAATATTTTTATCATTTTTGGCTAAATCCAAAGCATCTTGAGCCATTTTAAGTGGTGTATATATCTGAGGAATCTCATTTACAATATCTTTTGCAAAATTACAAGCATTGGAAAAAATTTTTCCATAATTTATACCAATATGAGCTTCATCAATATCATATTTTTTATTATTAATTTCACTTTCTGAGATGATTATATTTTCTAATTTTGTTGAATTTTTATCTTTTTTGTATTTATTAAATTCATATGCTCCAAAATGAAAACCCTGTACAAGAGCATTGAAACTATTAACTACACATTTTCCAACAACACTTTTAGTTTTAACGCTTTTAATTTCTAGTTTTTTTAAGGCTTTATATGCATTTGCAAAAGCGAGTCTAATATCTTCATATTCTAAACTTTTAAGTTCGCTATATATAATTTTATTTTGTATATCAAGACATATACCTTCACCTTTAAAATTCATAATCTTAAAAAGTTCTTGACTTTTAGGATAATTTTCTATCTTTTTATCTTGAATTAAAATGATTTCAAAATCAGCTTTTAAAGTATCTATATTTTCATTTTTAAAATCAAAAATCATTTACGAATCCTTTTTTTAAGTATTGATTTTTCCATTTGTTTCATACTAAAAAATAATATTAGTAAAAAGCAAGCAATAATAGGTATCGCAAAATACCAATGACTTCCAGCCCATTCAACGCCAATCCAAATCTGTTTTCCAAAGAACCAAGCGAGTAATATTGTTATAGCTGCCCAAACCCAAGCACTTATGAGATTAATAAAAGCAAATTTTTTAGCACTATATCTTGTCAATCCTATACTCATAGGTATTACAGTTCTAAAGCCATACATATATCTTTGGATAAATATAATTGGCCAACCAAAACGTTGCAATAAAAGGTGGGCGACAGCAAATTTACGTCTTTGAGTATGTAATTTTTTTTGTATATATTTTTTATTATATCTTCCTATATAAAAATATATTTGATCTCCGACAAACCCTCCTAATCCTGCTACAAAAATAATTAATCCTAAATTAACATGACCTTCATGTGCAAAGATTCCTGCAAGAATTAAGGCAAGTTCTCCTTCAAGAATACACCATAAAAAAACTATAATATACGCCCAGTTTTTATAATCATATAAAAGTTGTTTTAAAAATTCTTCCATACTTTATACCTCTAAAACGCTATATACAGAGGTTAATTGTGATAATTGTTTATCACCATCAAGATCTTTTAAATTTAATAAAAAGCATGCTTCCATACAATTTGCTTCTAATCTTTGTATAAGCTTAACAGCTGCTATTGCTGTACCACCGGTTGCGATTAAATCATCCATGAGTAAAATTCTAGCATTTTTAGTATTGTTAAATGCATCAACATGAATTTCTAAAACATCTTGTCCATATTCTAAAGAATACATCTCTTGTAAGCATTTTCCGGGAAGTTTTCCAGGTTTTCTAATAGGTACAAAAGGTAATTTTAATTTTGCACTTAATGCAGATCCAAATATAAAACCACGACTTTCTATGCCAGCTATATAATCAATGTTTGAGTTTTTATATTTTTCAACCAAATGATCTATTAAAAAAGAAAATGCTTCTTTGTTATTTAATAAAGTAGTGATATCCCTAAAAACAATACCTTTTTTAGGAAAGTTTTCAATAGCTCTAATACTATCTAATAAATATTTTTTATCTTGTTTCATCATAATAGTGCCTCTATTTTTGCTTCTAATTCTTTTATTCTCTGTCTTAATTTTTCATTCTCTATACGATATTGTGAATTTCTTGTTCTAAGTGAAGTTAAGTCAGCTTTGCTTTTGTTAAGTTCTTCGGTTAAAATATCAATATTTCCCAAACTTCTTTGAAGTTGAATTTGTAGTTTTCGTATAACTATTTCAGTATCATCAAGATTTCTTTTAATATGCTCTTTTGCTATTTTTTCTTTATCAAGTAAGGTTTTATAGTAAAGTAACATAACAGTCATATAAATACTAATACAAATTAATATTGTTAAGATAAGCCAACTTAATATCATATAACTTCCTCGATTTTATTTATCCTTTGACAATGTCTCCCACCACTAAAAGAAGTGTTAATGAAATTAACAATAATTTCAAAAGCCATGTCAACTCCTATCAGTCTAGAGCCTAATGCTAAGACATTTGCATCATTATGTTCTCTTGAAAGTTTAGCGCTTAATGGCTCATTACATAAAGCACAACGTATGTTTTTGTGGCGATTTGCAGCTATACTCATACCTATACCTGATCCACAAATTAAAATACCAAAAGTTTTTTCATTGATTTTAGAACTTAGTGAGTGTGCAAAATCAGGATAGTCACAACGACTAGCATCAAAAGGTCCAAGATCTTCATAAGAAATTTTTTGATCTTGCAAAAATAAGGTGATTTTTTCTTTAAGTTCAAAGCCAGCGTGATCACTAGCAACAAAAATTTTCTCTCTTAACATACAATTCACTTTTTAAAATTTTTTAAGCATTAATTCTATCATATTTAATTAAAATTTTTCTTTCTTTATTATACTTTCTGAAATTATAGCTATTTGAAAAATTTGTAAATATGATATAATTAGGGCTTACAAGCAAAATTTGAGGTAAAAATGAAATTAATATTGATCGGTTCTTCAACTGGCGGTCCAAGCCAACTTAAATTTTTACTTAATGATGTTGATTTAAGAGATTGTAGTGTAGTTATAGCACAACATATGAATCCAGCATTCATACCTTCTTTTGTAAATCAGTTCAATAAAGAAGCTTTAAGTGAAGTTGTTATGGCAAATGATAAAGAGGTTATTAAAAATGGCAAAATTTATATTTGCCAAAAAAATATGATTTTAAGTGGTAATAATACCTTGGTGTTAAATATGACAGATGAGCCAAGTAGTTTCAATCCCGGCATTGATGTGCTTTTTAATTCTGCACTTAAACTTTGTAAATACAATAAACTCTTAGCTATGATTATGACTGGTATGGGTGATGATGGTGCTAAATCTTTGTTTGAGCTTTATAAAGCAGGGGTAAAATGTTTATGTGAAAATGAGGAAGATTGTGTTGTTTATGGCATGCCTAAAAAAGCTAAAGAGATGAATCCATTTTTAAAACCAATGAGTCTAGTTGAATTAAAAAAAGAAATTATATATTTCATAAATTCGCAGGAAAAATAATGATAAAAATACATGAAAATGAGCTAAACGATTTTATTAAAATTGTGGGACAAATTAGTGGAAATAACCTTACAGCAAAGCGCGATATTTTACTGACTAAGCTTCCAAAATTCTTAAAAGAATTAGGGTTAAATAATCTTAGCGAGCTTAACGATAGGGTTATGTTTCAAAGAAATTTAAAACAAGAAACAATAGATTTTATTACTGTTTGTGAAACTTATTTTTTTAGAGAATTAGAACAATTAAAAGATGTGATTTATTATATTAAGGCTCTTGAGCGTCCAGTAAATATATTATGTGCACCTTGTGCAAGTGGCGAGGAAGTATATTCTTTGGCTATTTTAGCAAGCGAAAATCTTATTAAAGATATAAACATTCTTGGTATAGATATTAATAAAAAAATGATAGATCGTTGTAGTGAAATGACTTATTCAGAACGTTCTGTTTCTAGATTAAATCTTGCAGAAAAGAAACGTTTTTTTGAAAAAGAAGATGATATGTATCACTTAAAAAAAGAAACTTTGGCATGTAGGTGTCGTTTTGAGCTTTGTAATGTTTTTGATGATGCGTTATTTAGACTTGGCAAATTTGATATTATTTTTTCAAGAAATATGATGATATATTTTGATCAAGATTTTAAGATTAAACTTATGGAGCGTTTTCATAGGATTTTAAATAGAGAAGGAAGAATTTATCCTGGAAAGTCTGATCATATTCCTGATACTGCATATTTTGAAAAGAATTTCTCAGCAAGCGGTATTTATTATAGTAAAGTGGATTAAGAAATTTTCTTATTAAACCATTGCCAATATATTGCTCCTAAAATGAAACATATGCCTAGGCCAAAAGTAAAATAACTTAGTTTTACTTTATAAAATTCAAATAAATACCCTGTAGAAAAAACAATAATTGCACTAAAAGTTAAAAAAACCATATCATTATAGGCTATAACTCTACCGTAATATTTTTTATCACATTCATTTTGTAAAAGTGTATAGGTATAGCTCCATAAAGAAGAAGTGCAAAATCCAGCCGCCATTAATCCAATAAAAGCAAGATAAAAATTAAATTGCAAGCAAGACCAAAGCATCAAACCAAAGCCTTGAGCAAGATATAAATATAATAATGTCTTTTTATTAATATAAGGGCTTAGTAAGTATGGTCCTATGAGTAAAGATATGGCTCTTATAGCATTAGATAACCCTATCGCCAAAGGAATAGATATAACATTTGCGTATTTATATTCAGCTAAAAGTGTAATTAAAACATCATAAGCTGTTATTCCAACAATGCCATGAAGTAATATTAAATGAATAATTTTTTTATTATTAAATACATATATTAATCCTTCTTTTATAAGGACAAGAATATTATTTTGTGTTGTATTTTTTTCATTTGGTAAAATAATAACTTTTAAGATAAGCATAGCACAAAATAGCATTAAGGTATCTGTAATAAACGCAGGTTTGACTCCAAACAAATCTATAAATAAGCCGGCTATACCCATACCTAAAGCATAAGAAACAGCCCAAATAATACTATGTAATTCATTGCCAAGCTTTAATTCTTGTGGGGTTAAAATTTTTGGTAAAACAGACATTTCTGTTTGAAAATACATACTAGCAACAGCCATGCGAATAAAAGTTAAAAGATATAAAAACCAAAGCATAGCTAAAGAATTTACAAAAATAAGCATAAATATAGATAACATTTCAATAATAATCATGCTCATTAATAAATTTTTTGGTTTAAACCTATCAACTATAACTCCGTTGATAGGTGCTAGTATAATTGAAGGTAAAAAAACAAAAATGGCTGAAAAACCTATGATATTAGCAGGAGCACCAAGTTCTTTTGTTAAAAGAGTGAATACACCAACTTGAGAAAACCAGGCTCCAAAATAACTTATAAATTGGATAATAGCTAACAATCTGAAAGTTTTATTATTTTTAAGTAGCATTCTATAAGTCATAAATAATCCCATTTTGCTTATATGCGATATGAAACGTCAATCAAAGACCTAAATTATATCGTTTTTAAAATTATTTTACATTTAAATGATATAATAATTCATTTTAAAGGTCGATTATGAGTAGAATAAATAAAAAAGAAGCTTTAGATTTGTTTCAAAATGCTTCGTTGAATGAACTTGGCAAAATGGCTTATGAGAAAAAAATAAAAATTCATCCTAATAAAATTACCACCTTTATAGTAGATAGAAATATAAATTATACAAATATTTGTTGCATTGATTGTGATTTTTGTGCATTTTGTAGAAAAGAAAAAGATGATGATTCTTATATTTTAAAATACGAAGAAATCGGTCAGAAAATAGAAGAATTGCAAGCTATTGGTGGAACACAAATTTTATTTCAAGGCGGTGTACATCCAAAACTTAAGATAGAATGGTATGAAGAGTTACTTTCTTATATAAAGACTAATTATCCTGATATAACAGTGCATGGTTTTTCAGCTGTTGAAATTGCTTATATTGCTAAAATTTCTAAGATTTCCATAGAGGAAGTTTTAAAAAGACTTCAATCTAAAGGACTTTTTTCTATCCCTGGAGCTGGTGCTGAAGTATTAAGTGATAGAGTGAGGGATATTATAGCTCCCCATAAATGTGATACACAAACTTGGTTAAAAGTACATGAAAGTGCTCATAATATTGGTATGAAAAGCACAGCTACTATGATGTTTGGTACGGTTGAAACTGATGAAGAGCTTATAGAACATTTTGATTATTTGAGAAATTTACAAGATAAAACAAATGGCTTTAGAGCTTTTATTTTATGGTCGTTTCAAAGTCAAAATACACCTTTGATTCAAAAGCATCCAGAAATTATCAAACAAAGTTCAAATAAATATCTAAGATTGTTGGCTCTAGCTAGACTTTATTTGGATAATTTTGAAAATTTACAAAGTTCATGGGTAACTCAAGGATCTTTAATAGGACAACTTGCGCTTAAATTTGGTGCTAATGATTTAGGTTCTACTATGATGGAAGAAAATGTTGTGGCAGCAGCTGGTGCAAAATATAGAATGAATCAAGAACAAATGATAGAGTTGATAAAAGATATAGGAGAAATTCCTGCTAAGCGTGATACAGCTTATAATATTTTAGAGAGGTTTTAATGCTAGATTTAAAAATCAAAAATGTTAATGTGAATGTAATTTATGAATATGAACATGATCTACCCGTAGTTTTTTTTAAATTAGTTTTTAAAAATTCTGGAAAAATAGCAGAACAAGAAAATGCAGGTTTAGCGAGTATGTTTGCTAGAGTGTTAAACGAAGGCTCTAGCGATAATTTTTTTAAAAGTTTAGAATATAAAGCTATAACAATGCAAGCTGAATCTGATTTTGAACATTTTCAAATTAGCATTAAATGTTTAAAAGAACATTTTAGCTTTGCTATGGAAAAATTAGAAGAATTGCTTCTTAATGTCCGTTTTGAAGAAAAGATTTTACGAAGACTTAAGAATTTGGCAATTGGAGAGCTTTTAAGCTTAAATACTGATTATGATTATCAAGCGAAAAGACTTTTGAATAAAAGTGTTTTTAAAGATGAAATTTTTCAAACAGGACTTGATGGAAGTAAAGAGAGTATAGAGAAAATTTCTCTAAAAGAATTAATAAATTTTATGGAAGATAATCTAAATTTAAGTAATACTCTTTTTGTTTTTGGTGGTGATATTAAGGAAAATGAGGTAAAAACATATGTAGAAAAAATTGGCGCTTTATTAGATATAGGAGTGCAAAACAATAGCAAAAAATTTCAATTATTAAATAAGAACATTGAAAATACTGAATTCAAAGATACTAAACAAGCTTATGTTTATTTTTGTTCTCCTTTTGATATTAAGATTGATGATGAGCAGATGTATCTAGCCAGAATTGCTTTATTTATACTTGGAGAAGGTGGTTTTGGATCAAGATTGATGGAAGAAATCAGAGTTAAAAGAGGTTTGGCGTATTCTGCGTATGCCAAGCTTGATGTGAATCTAAATTATAGTAGAATATTTGGATACTTACAAACTAAAAATGAAAATGCGAAATTAGCAAAAAATATAATAAAAGAAGTATTTGTAGAATTTGTAAGCAATGGTGTACAAGAAAAGGAATTTGAACTCGCTAAGAAATTTTTAGTTGGTTCTATGCCTTTGCGTTATGAAAGCTTAAACAAGAGATTAAACATCATGCTAAATGAGTATTTATTAGGTTTAAAAATAGGACATTTAAAATACGAGATAGAAAAAATAAAAAGTGCAAATTTAGAAGAATTAAATAATTTTATTAAAAAACATAGTGAGATTATACAACTTAGTTTTGCAAGCATAGAAAATGAAGGTTGAAGAAAAAGAATTACAATTATTTCATAAATTAGGAATCAAAAACTGTATCGATCTTGCTTTAATTTTTCCGAAAAAAATTGATGATTATCGCATTAAAATGATGCCAGAAGAATGTTTTTGTGCTCAAAATATTAAAGTAATAAATTTAAAATTTCGTTCTTTACAACTTTTTATTCAGTGTGAGTGTTTAGAATGGAAGATACGAGCTAATATAATCATTTTTAATCCAAGAAAATGGCATTTTAATATTTTTAAAATTTCAAATGAAATTTGTATTTATGCAAAGATGACGTATTTTAATGGTTTGTGGCAATTTATTAATCCACAGATTATTAAAAATGTAGGTACAGTTTTTCCGCGGTATAAAATTGCTTCTGTTAAAGATGAACAAATAAAAAATGTTATAGAAAAATACGTTAATGAGATGAATTTAAAGGCTTTAAAACTAGAGCAAAAATATATCAATCTTCTTTTAAATTTACATTCTTATAATGAAAAATCTATTTATTTATTTAAAAATTTTGAACAAATTATAGAAGATATTAAATATATTGAAATTTTCAATTATCTTAGTCGTTTAAAAGGAAAAAAGAGCACGCAAAAAGCTTATAAAATTAAGCTTTTTAATATTGCAAGATGGCTTGAAGAATTAGATTTTAAACCTACGAATGATCAACTTTTAGCTATAGAAGATATAAAAAAAGATTTACAGAGTAACATAGCTAAAAGAAGGGTTGTTATGGGAGATGTAGGGTGTGGAAAAACTTTAGTTTTACTTGCTGCTAGTTTGCTTGTGTATCCTAATAAATCTATCTTGATGGCTCCAACTAGTATTTTAGCTGAGCAAATTTATCAAGAAGCTAAAAGGCTTTTACCTAAATTTATGAATATTGTTTTATTAAAAGGTGGTAAAAAAGAAAAAAATATAGAATCTTTAAAGGATAAAGCACATCTTATAATAGGAACTCATGCTTTAATTTATCAAGAAAATTTTGATGCAGTTTTGGTGATGATAGATGAACAACATCGTTTTGGTTCAAATCAAAGACAAAAAATTGCTACATTAAATCAAAAATCGAATTTTATTCCTCATATAGTGCAATTTTCAGCCACTCCTATACCAAGAACATTATCTATGATACAGAGTGAATTGGTTAATTTTAGTTTTATTAAGCAAATGCCATTTAAAAAGAACATTAAGACTCTTTGTATACAAGATAAAGATTTTAAATTTTTAATTAAAAAAATAGATGAAGAATTAGCCAATAACCACCAAGTGATTATAGTTTATCCTTTAGTAAATAAAAGTGAAACTATGGAGTATTTGTCATTAGAAGAGGCTAAAGAATATTGGCTTGCTAAGTATGAAAACGTTTATATTACTCATGGGAAAGATAAAGATAAAGATGAAATATTAAAAGAATTTAAAGATAGAGGAAATATTTTACTTTCTACAACCGTCGTTGAAGTAGGAATTTCTTTACCAAGACTAAGTATTATTGTTATAGTTGGTGCTGAAAGATTAGGGCTTGCAACTTTACATCAATTAAGAGGAAGGGTTGGTAGAATAGGTCTTGAAAGCTTTTGTTATTTATATACAAAATTAAAAGAAATTCCAAATCGTTTGCTTGATTTTGCTAAAACTTTAGATGGTTTTAAAATTGCTGAGCTTGATTTAAAAAATCGTTTAAGCGGCGATTTATTAGATGGTACAATACAGCATGGTAATCAATTTAAATATTTTGATTATGCTAAAGATGAAAGGATATTAGTGCAAGTTAAAAAATATCTTGAAAAAATGAAAGATTAATTATGGAAAAATATTTTGAAATTTTAGCTTCATTAGGGGAAAAACGAAATTTTAAAAAAGGAAATATTTTATTTTTTCAAGGAGATGAAGCTAAAAAAATTTTGATTTTGCTAAAGGGTAGTGTGAGATTATATAGAGTGAATGCAAGAGGATTTGAATTTACCTTACATACTTTAAATAGTGTTAGTTTTATAGCCGAAATGCCAGTATTTGAAGGAATTAATTATCCAGCAAATGCTATATGTGAAGAAGATTGTGAGATTTGTATTATTGATTTTGCTTATTTTAAGAAAATATGCGGAGAAAATGGAGAAATTAGTTTTTTACTTTTAAGCTCTTTATTTGAAAAAATTAGAATTTTAGAAAATTTTATAAGACAAAAGTCGCTTGATTTAAAAACAAGATTATTAAAATTTCTAATAGAAAATGAAGAAAAATTGCATCAGTTAAAACAAAAAGAAATTGCTACTATGTTAAATATTCCGCCAGAATCTTTATCAAGATTTTTAAAAGAATTTAAACATATTTTACTTATTGACACAAATAAGGGTAAAATTATGATTTTAAATAGAGAAAAAATACAAGATTTTAAGTCTTTTTAAGTCTTATTTGCTAAAATACGTATTAAAAATTGGGAAGGTTATATGGATTTTGATTTTTTAATCAAATTTAGTCCAATGTTTATGCAAGCAACTTGGTTGACTTTGGAACTTGCTATTTTTGGAGTATTATTTTCATTTATAATAGCTTTATTTTGTGTGAGTGTATCATTTTTTAATTTTAATTATTTAAATAAAATATGTAAAGTTTATATAGAATTTTCAAGAAATACTCCATTGTTGATTCAACTTTTCTTTTTATATTATGCTTTGCCTGAATTTAATATACATTTTAGCTCTTTTGTTTGTGCTATTATGGGATTGAGTTTTTTGGGCGGTTCTTATATGGCAGAAAGTTTAAGAGCTGGTATTGAAGCTATTAAAAAACAACAATATGAATCAGGGCTTTCGTTAGGACTTAATAAATGGCAAATTTTTTTTTATGTGATTATGCCTCAAGCACTAGGCATTGCTATGCCAAGCATTAGTGCAAATATTATATTTTTACTTAAAGAGACTTCTGTGGTTAGTATTATTGCTTTAGCAGATTTAGTTTATGTTGCAAAAGATCTTATAGGACTTTACTATAAGAGTAATGAAGCTTTATTTGCTTTGGTATTTTGTTATTTGATATTAATTTTACCTTTGTCATTAATACTTAATCATATAGAAAAAAGATTAAATTATGTTTGAAATTTTAAATCAAGAAACTTTTGTTAGATTAGCAGAAGGTTTAAAGGTTACTTTGGAATTATCTATTATAAGTATTTTATTTTCTCTTATTGGTGGAGTTTTTTTTGGAATGGTTATGAATTCTAAAAATAAAATATTATACACATTTTGTCGCTTTATGTTAGAATTTGTACGAATTATGCCTTTAATAGTTTGGCTTTTTATAGTGCATTTTGGCTTAGCAAAGTGGAATGGATTGCACTTAAGTGCTTTAACTTCAAGTATTATAGTATTTAGTATTTGGGGAACTTTTGAGATGATGGATTTGGTTAGATCATCTCTTGCTAGCATACCAAGACATCAGTATGAATCAGGGGCATCTTTGGGTTTTAATAAAATACAAGTTTATTTTTTTATCATTATTCCTTTGTCATTAAGAAGACTTTTGCCTATGAGTATCAATCTTTTCACTAGAATTATTAAAAGTACTTCTATTATATATTTAATAGGTGGAATTGAGCTTATAAAAGTGGGGCAGCAAATAATAGAGTTAAGCTTATTTAAAAATTCTTATTCTGCGTTTGTGATATATGGTTTGATTTTAATAATTTATTTTATCTTGTGTTATCCATTATCGGTATATTCAAGATTTTTAGAAAGAAAATGGAGTTAAGTTGTGAATATATTAAAAATTCAAAATCTACAAAAATATTATGGCGATCATCATGTTTTAAAAGATATAAATTTAGAATTACAACAAAAAGAAGTTGTAGTAATACTTGGTCCAAGTGGTTGTGGTAAATCAACTCTTTTGCGTTGTATAAATGGCTTGGAAGAAATGGCTGATGGTACTATTTATGTAGAAGATGAAAAAATTGATAAAAATTATAAAAAATGGACTCAAATTCGTCAAAAAATAGGTATGGTGTTTCAATCTTATGAACTTTTTGATCATTTAAATGTTGAGCAAAATATACTTTTAGGACCTTTGAAAGTTCAAAAAAGAGATAAAAAAGAAGTATTAGATGAAGCGAAATATTGGCTTGAAAGAGTTGGTCTTTTGCATAAAATAAAAGCTTTTCCTAAAGAATTAAGTGGTGGTCAAAAGCAACGTATAGCTATAGTTAGAAGTCTTTGTATGAATCCTGAGATTATGCTTTTTGATGAAGTTACTGCAGCGCTTGATCCTGAAATAGTACGTGAGGTTTTAGATGTAATTTTAAACTTGGCTAAAGATGGTATGAGTATGCTTATAGTAACTCATGAAATGGGTTTTGCAAAAGCGGTAGCAGATAGAATTGTTTTTATGGATGATGGTAAAATTGTCGAAATTTCAAAGCCTGAAGAGTTTTTTAACAATCCAAAAACAGATCGTGCTAAAAAATTTCTAAATTTATTTAATTTTCATAGTTAAAATATACAAAAATTATCAAAAATTAAGGAGATAAAATGAAAAAAATTGTTTTTTTGTCATTTCTGATGGCTATTTTTTTTGGTGCTTGCTCAAATGAGAGTAATGTAAATTCTATAGATAAAATTAAACAACAAGGCGTTATTCGTATAGGTGTTTTTGGAGATAAGCCTCCATTTGGTTATCTTGATGCGCAAGGTGCAAATCAAGGATATGATGTATTTTTTGCAAAGCGTATAGCAAAAGAACTTTTAGGCGATGAAAATAAAGTACAATTTGTATTAGTTGAAGCAGCAAATAGAGTTGAATTTTTAGAGTCTAATAAGGTTGATATTATTTTGGCTAATTTTACTAAAACTCCTGAACGAGAAGCAGTAGTTGATTTTGCATTACCTTATATGAAGGTTGCTTTAGGTGTCGTCGCTCCTAAAGGCTCTGATATTAAAAGTATCGATGATTTAAAAGATAAAACGTTAATATTAAATAAAGGTACAACAGCAGATGCGTATTTTACAAAAAATCACCCTGAAATTAAAACTATTAAATTTGATCAAAATACAGAAACTTTTGCAGCTTTGCTTGGTAATAGAGGTGATGCTTTAAGTCATGATAATGCATTACTTTTTGCTTGGGCTAAAGAAAATCCAAATTTTGAAGTCGTAATTAAAGAACTTGGAAATCAAGATGTAATAGCTCCTGCTGTTAAAAAAGGTGATGAAGCTATGTTAAAATTTCTTAATGATTTAATTGTTAATTTAAACAAAGAACAATTTTTTCATAAAGCTTATGATGAAACATTAAAACCATTCTTTAGTGATGATATTCAAGCAATTGATGTTGTTGTTGAAGAATAAAAAATAAATTATGCAAAATAAGGCGTTAAGAAATACTATATATGCATCCTTAGGTGGTATTTTAGAATTTTATGATTTTGTGCTTTTTATTTTTTTTGCAAGTATTTTTGCGAAGATATTTTTTCCACAAAATAATGATTTTTGGCCTTTGGTTAACACTTATATTGCTTTTGGCGCTGGGTATTTAGCACGACCATTTGGAGCTATTGTTATGGCTCATTTTGCAGATATTAAAGGACGCAAAAATATATTTTACATTAGCATGCTCTTAATGGTCATTCCAAGTTTTGTTTTGGCATTCTTACCAAATTACGAAAGTATTGGTTTATGTGCTACTTTGATTCTTTTTTTAATCAGAATTACACAAGGATTAGCTATAGGTGCTGAAGTTAGCGGTGCTTGGGTTTTTGTTAGTGAATTTGTCGGTAAAAAAAAGATAGGTTTAGCATTAGGTTTTATTTCTGCTACTTTGACTATAGGTTTATTGCTTGGAAGTCTTGCTACTTTAACTATATATGAATTTTTTACAAAAGAAGAAGTTGAGAAATTTGCTTGGAGGATTCCATTTGTTATAGGTGGAATTTTTGGTATATTGAGTTTATTTTTAAGAACAAAATTAAATGAAACTCCAGAATTTAAAAATATACAACTAAATAATTCTCTTTTAAATTTTCCTTTAAAAAACGCTTTAAAAACTCATAAAATTAGTATGTTTGTTTGTGCTTTGCAAACTATAGTTCTAACAAGTGGTGTAGCAACTTTAATGATATTACCTCAATATTTTGAGAATTTATTGGAAATAAATAAGACTACTGCTTTGTATTATCAAAACTTCGCTATAGTTGCCATTATTATAGGAGCATTAATACAGGGATTTTTAAGCGATATCTTTGGTGCTTTTAAAGTATGTATAATTTTTAGTTTGCTTTTTGGAATTTTTGGATTTTTTTTAAGTTTTTATGATGAAAATTTTATTTATTTTTATTTGTTAACGTGTTTTTCTCAAGGTATTATTTCTTTTGCCCCGATTTTTATGACTCAAATTTTTAGCACACAATTAAGATCAAGTGGTTTATCCTTTGCTTACAATATTTCCTATGCAATTTTAGGTTTTATTACTCCTTTGATTGTTAATTTTATATATAAAGATTATTTTAGTGTGTATATTATTTTTGTAGTTTTAGCAAGTTTGTTAAGTGTATTTGTAGTAAAAAATTTTAAACTAATTCCTTAGATCAAAATGAATGTATATTTTAGATGCGATTTAAATCTTGTTAGTGGAATTTAAATCTATATAACTTTGATATAATTTTATTTAGTATTATTTTTTAGAGGTATTAATGGGTAGAATATTACTTTTAGCTGATGGATTATTCGCTAAAGAATTCGTAAATAAGATATTTAATAATAAAACTTTTGAAGAGATTATAGATATAGTTTATTATAATGATGAAAGTGTTGATTTAAATTTAAAAAATGAGCAATTTTTTTATTATAAATTTGATCCTACAAGCTTAATTAAGCTTGAAAATTTATTAAATGAAGAATATCATCAAGTTATTATTTATATGCAAAAAAAAGAAGATGCTTTGGCATGCTATGAAAACTTAAGAAAAGTTCATTTAAGATTAAATGTTGTGTTGATGGATTTTTGGGGATTAGATATAAAGGATAATTTCTGTGAAATCATTAGTATTTGCGATACTTTAAATACGCGATTAATAGGATGTTTGGACAATATGCCCTCCATGGCTCAATTTATAGGACTTGGCAAAGGTGAAATTATGGAGGTAAAAATTTCAGCAGGTTCAAGCTTTGCTTATAGGCATGTAAGTTCTATTAGTCAAAAGCGTTTTAGAATTGTTATGGTATATCGAAATAATGATTATATATTAGCTAGACCTGGACTTATTTTAATGCCTAATGATAGCATTTTAATTGTAGGAGATCCTAAAGCACTTCAAAGTGTTTTTTCTAGCGTAAAAACGAGTTTAGGGCGCTTTCCTTCTCCGTTTGGAGACAATATACTTTGTATTATTGATATGAAAAAAATGGATGAATTTTCTATAAATAAATTAATTTATGCTAGTTTATTATTTCACACAAGAATTAATAGTAAAAAACTTTATTTTAGGGTAATTAATCCAACTTTAACTTCTATGTATTATAAACTTAAGTCTTTAAATAAAAATAGTGTAGAAGTTATTTTTGACTATGATTATATCGATATAAAAAATATTAAAAACTATACAGAAAGTACTAATATTGGTTTGATTGTAATTGAAAATTATCTTTTTGAAAAAGAAAAAGAATTTTTATTTAATTTAAAAATTCCCATTTTAAAAGCCGGAATTGGAGATTTTGCAGATTTAAAATCTTCGGTGGTTCTTAGTTCTAATTTTGAAGATGTTGAAGGTATTGCTTCTATAATGTTAGATTTAAACAAGCAAATTCAATTAAATTTAAGTTTATATTATTATGCTGTGAAACTTAATAAAGCTGAACTTTTTGAATATATTCAATATTTTGAAAGTCTTTCAAAATTACACGATGAAAAACTCTTGCAAATTGAAGAGAAAGAACGAAATCCTATATCTAAATTTTCATATAGGCAAAATATGTTACATTTTATTCCTTTTAATGAAAAAATTTTAGGTAACAAACTAAATAAAATCTTTAAAACAGATCTTAATACATTGTATTATAAAATGAATAAAAATTATCAATTATTTATTCCATCTTTGTGAGGATAGTATGCAAATAAAAATAGATGTAGATAGAAGTTATTTTGTGTATATTGATGAGCTTGAAAAAATATACTTTGATACAAAAGTAGTAATTTTAACTAATGATACTGTTGCAAAATTACATCTAGATAATTTATTGCATAAAATTCACGCTAAGGAAGTGTTTATTATTAGTATAAAAGATGGTGAAAAATATAAAAATCTACAAACCATAGAAGAAATTTTAAATCAAATGTTTCAATATAAACTTGATAGAAAGAGTTTATTGATTAGTTTTGGTGGCGGAGTGATTTCTGATATGGGCGGTTTTGTGGCCAGTATATATCAAAGAGGAATTGATTTTATAAATATTCCAACCACTTTGCTTGCATGTGTTGATGCGAGTGTTGGTGGAAAAACAGGTATTAATAATAAATTTGGGAAAAATCTTATAGGTAGTTTTTATCAACCAAAAGCTGTATATTGTCAAAGTGAATATTTAAAGACTTTATCATCACGAGAATTGGCAGCAGGAATGGCTGAATTTATAAAAATGGCAGTAATTTTTGATGGTAAAATTTTAGATTTTATAGAAAATTTAGATGAAAATGATTTTTTAAATTCTAATAATAGTGAGCAAAATATAAATCAGATTATACAAGAAAGCGTAAGATTAAAAGCCATGGTGGTATCTAAGGACGAAAAAGAAAGTGGATTAAGAATGCTTTTAAATTATGGTCATACTTTTGCTCATGTGATAGAAAATCAGACAAAATATAAAAAATATTTACATGGAGAAGCTGTGGCTATTGGTATGCATATGGCTAACACTCTTGCCTTAAATTTAGGATTATTAGATGCACAAGTATGTCAAAGAGTGAAAAAAATACTTAACAAGTTTAATTTACCAGTGTTTTATAAAATTTTAGATGTAGAAAAATTCTATGAGGCATTTTTTTTAGATAAGAAAACTCATCATGAAAAAATTAATTTTATTTTACCTTGTGGATTGGGAAAAGCTTGTATTAAAAATGATATTGCAAAAAAAGATATAATCAGGACACTTGAGGAATTTTTATGAAAAAAATTATATTATTTTTATTTTTTTTAGTTGGTCCAATACTATCTCAAGATGAAATCGAACATTTAAAACAAAGGCTTGAGCAACTTCATAACAATTTGTCTTACAATGTCTGGGTTGAAAAATATAATAATTTTAATATTTATAAAAAAACACAAGAAGAAGTTATTTCACTAGAAAAAGAAAGTTTGAAAGCCAATGAGCGCAATAAGACTATTCTTGAAAGACAGATTTTGATTTTAAAAGAAAGATTAGAGCTTTTAAATGAATACAAAAGTACAAATTTTTCAAAAGTAATACTTGCCCCAGAAGAAGTAGAAAAAATGGACAAATTGACTAATCCATTGTCTATTATTGCTGCATATTCTCATATTAAAAAATTAAAGCGAGATAGAGAAGATTTTATTAATATCTTAAATAGTTTTAAACAAACTTTAGAGGAACTAGTAAAAGAGAATATTTTGATTGCAGAGCTTGTAAAATTGAATCCATCTCAAGAAAATCAAGAACGTCTAGCAACTTCTAATCAAATGATAAGAGATTTTTCTCAGACTTTGCGTTTTGGTGAAATTTCTTATTCTGTTTATGAGAAAAAAATTCAAGAAGAAATAGATAAAACTACTGTTTCTATAAAGATGCAAGGTCTTAGAGCATTTAATGTAGTTTTAGCTATTGTTATAGTTATTGCTATTGCATTTTTACTTAAATTTATAGTAAGAAAATATATAGAAGACAATGATGATAGGTTTTATACAGCAAATAAAATCATTAATTTTATCAATATTAATGTCATAGTTTTAATTTTGCTTTTTAGCTATATCGAAAATATTAGCTATTTGATAACGGTTTTGGGTTTTGCATCTGCTGGTTTAGCTATTGCTATGAAAGATATGTTTATGTCTATGCTTGGATGGTGTGTTATAGTTTTTGGTGGTAGCTTTAGAGTAGGTGATAGAATAAGAGTTTTCCAAAATGGTAATCAGTATATAGGAGATATTATAGATATTTCTTTTTTAAGAATTACTCTATATGAAGACATTACTTTGCTTACCTACACGGATAATAGAAGAAGTGGCCGGATAATATTTATACCTAATAATTTTATTTTTACAAATCTTATTTCAAACTATACACATCATGGTATGAAAACTGTCTGGGATGGGTTAGATATTACTTTAACTTTTGATTCTAATCATCAAAAAGCACTAGAAATTGTGCAAGATATTATTATAAAAGCTTCTAAAGGCTATACAAAAATAGCAAAAGAATCTATGGCAAAATTGAGAAATGAATATAGTATAAGAAATCCTAAAGTGGAGCCTAGATTTTTTACTTTTTTTGAAAGTTATGGTATGAGAATTTCGGCTTGGTATATGACAAATTCTTACATGGCTTTAGTTTTAAGAAGTAATATTAGTAAAGAAATTATTAATGAATTTAATAAACATGATGATATTAAAATTTCATATCCTACTCAAAATCTTTATGTTTCAAAAAATGAATTTATAAATAATAAGGAAAATATTTGAAAAAAAAAGTATATTTTAAAACTTTTGGTTGTAGAACAAATATTTATGACACTCAACTTTTAAAAACTTATATCAAAGATCATGAAATAGTGCAAAATGAGAGTGAAGCAGAGGTTGTGGTGATTAATTCTTGTACTGTTACAAATGGTGCAGATAGTGGCCTTAGAGCCTATATTAATAGTATCAAAAAAAATGGAGTTAAGGTTATATTAACAGGATGTGGAGCTGTAAGCAAGGGAAAAGATTTTTTTGATAAAAAAGAGATTTTTGGAGTTTTGGGTGCTTCAAATAAAAGTAAGATTAATCAATTTATATCAGAAAACAAGGAATTTTATGATATAGGAGATTTAAAATTTATTGATACAAAAATAGTTAGTGATTATGAAAACCACACTAAAGCTTTTGTAAAAATTCAAGAAGGTTGTGATTTTGCTTGTAGTTATTGCATCATTCCTAGTGTGAGAGGAAAATCAAGAAGTGTGCCAAGCGAAGAGATAGTTAAACAAATAAAGCTTTTAGCTCATAATGGTTATAGTGAGATAGTATTAACAGGAACAAACATAGGTAGTTATGGCTTAAAGGAAAATATTTCTCTTGGTGTATTGCTTCAAAAAATTGGAAAAATTAATGGCATTAAAAGAATAAGACTTGGTAGTTTAGAACCTGCACAAATTGATGAAAGCTTTAAAGAAATTTTAAATGAACCTTGGTTGGAGAAGCATTTACACATTGCTTTACAGCATACTCATGAAAAAATGTTGCGTATTATGAGACGAAGATCTCATACAGAAAACGATTTAGCATTATTTAATGAACTAAGTCAAAAAGGATTTGCTTTGGGCACTGATTTTATAGTAGCACATCCTGGAGAAAGTGAAGAAATTTGGGAAGAAGCTTTGAAAAATTTTAAACTTTTTAATTTAACTCATATTCATGCTTTTATATTTTCTCCTCGTGATGGAACTTACTCTGCTTCCATGAATGAAAGAATAAATGGAGAAATTGCCAAGGAGAGATTGAATATTTTAAAAAATATTGTTGCCAAAAATAATTTTGAATTTAGAAAGCAACAAAATGAAAAATTGGAAATTTTAGTTGAAAGTAAGAAAAATGAATTTTATGAAGGATATGATCAGTTTTTTAATAAAATAAAAATTAAGACAAATCAGGATATTTCAAAACAATGGATCTTGCTTGAAGAATATGATAGGCATTATGAATATAATTTTGTGAGTTTTGATGATGAAAAATAAAAAAATTATTTTAATTTCTTTTTTGTTGCTTTGTGTGCTTTTTATTGCAGTTTTTATTAAAAATCAGCCAGAGAACATTAGCAAAGGGTTTTATGAAGATCTTTTAAATAAGGATTTGATTCAAAAAGTAATTATAAAACAAAATGAAATCTTATTAAAGACTGAAGAAGGAAAATATGTAATCATTAAAGATTTGGTAGATTTAAATTCTTTATGGGAGAAGTTTCCTTTAGAATATGCTGATGATTATAGTTTAAGTGATATATTTTTGACTTTATTTATTTTTGTATTTTTAATAAGTTTTTTGTTGTTTTTAAATAAAAAAAACAAAGATAGGCAAAATTTAATTTCATTAGAAAAAAATATTTTAGAAAAAAATGAACAAAAAAGATTAATACAAGCAGTAGTTAGTGATGTAAAATTTGAAGATGTTGCTGGAGTTGATGAAGCAAAGGTGGAATTGTTAGAAATTGTAGATTTTTTAAAAAAACCTCAAAAATACAAAAATTTTGGTGTTAAAATGCCAAAAGGAGTTTTGTTAGTGGGTCCTCCTGGAGTAGGTAAGACATTAATTGCTAAAGCAGTTGCAGGTGAGGCTGGCGTACCATTTTTCTATCAAAGTGGCGCTAGTTTTGTTGAAATTTACGTGGGGATGGGTGCAAAAAGAGTAAGAGAGCTTTTTTTGAAAGCAAAATCTCAAGCTCCAAGTATTATTTTTATTGATGAAATTGATGCTATAGGTAAAAGTAGAGGCGATTTTTCAAATGTTGAAAGGGACAATACATTAAATGAACTTTTGACTCAAATGGATGGATTTGAAGATAATAATGGTGTAGTAGTTATTGCGGCAACTAATAAAATAGATCTTATGGATAGTGCGCTCTTAAGATCAGGACGTTTTGATAGGAGAATTTTTATATCTTTGCCAGATTTTAAAGACAGGGTAAAAATTCTACAAACTTATATGAGTAAAAAACAATCTAATGTAAATTTAGAAAAAATAGCTAAATTGAGCGTCGGTTTTAGTGGTGCTGCGTTAGAAACTTTAGTTAATGAAGCTGCGATTAATGCTATAAGAAGAAAGTCTGATTTTATAGAAGAAAATGATTTTTTTGCTGTTTTAAATAAAGTTCTAATAGGGAAGAAAAAAATTTTTTCTTTAAATGAAAAAGAGAAAAAAATTCAAGCAACTTATCAAGCCGCAAAAGCTTTATGTGCTTTTTATTTCGATGTAAAATTTGAAAAAATAACTTTAATTGAAGATAGATTTAAAGAATTTGAAAGTACTATAAAATCAAAATCAGAGTTATTAAATAAAATTAAAGTTTATTTAGCTGGTAGTGTAGCAATGGAACTAATTTTCAATGAAACTTTTACTAATGTTCAAAGTGATTTTTTAAAAATAAAAGAACTTGTAGCTTTTATGGAAAATTTTGATATGATGAATGAAAAATTATTAAGTGAACAAAAACAAAATGTGAAAGAATTTTTAGAATTAATGAAAGATAAAATTAATAAATTAGCAGATATTCTTTTGGAAAATGAAAAAATTGAAAAAAATGATGTTATGAAAATTATTATGGAGTAAAAATGGTAAAAATAGGAATATTGGTACTTTCAGATAGAGCCAGTAGTGGTATTTATGAAGATAAGTCAGGAATTGAAATTGAAAAAATATTGAATGATTATATACAAAATGAAAAAAAGTTTTATTATGAGTTGATTCCTGATGAATATGATTTGATTGTTGAGAAACTAATATATTTAGCAGATGAAATAAAATGCGATTTGATTTTTACTACTGGGGGAACTGGTCCTGCATTGCGAGATGTTACACCTGAAGCAACTGAAGTAGTATGCGATAAGATTCTTCCGGGTTTTGGTGAGCTGATGAGATTAAAAAGTCTAGAATATGTTCCAACAGCAATACTTTCTAGACAGAGTGCGGGGATTAGAAAAAAATCCTTAATTATTAATTTACCAGGAAATCCTAAAGCGATTAAAGAATGCATAGATCCTATTTTTCCTGCTATACCTTATTGTGTCGATTTAATAGGTGGATCTTATATTAAAAATAATGAAGACAAAATTTCAGTTTTTAGGCCTAAAAATAAATCTTAACCACTGCAAATCTTAAAAGTTTTAAAACTTTTAAGATTGCTTTGTTTTATGGTATTTATTTTTTAACTTCATAGCCCTGTGATAAAAGAGCTACCATACCTCCATCAAGATTGGTACATTCTATATTTAAAGCATCTTCCACCATCAAAGCTGTATGTTTGCTTCTTGATCCAGTTGCACATACGAAAGCTATATTATTGTTTTTATAATCGACATTGTTTTTAAATTCTTCTAAAAAATTTTGATTTATAATGCCGTTATTATCACACAGCATTATAAGTTTTGCATTGTCTATTGTGCCACTTTCCCATTCTCCAGGAGTTCTTACATCTACAATACAATAATTATCTAATATTTCTTTTGAGATAGTTATATTTTTCATTTATTTAAAGCCTTTGAGATAATTGTGTTGAGTGCTTCATTGAAATTACTAGGATTATCGATACCCATACCTTCACTTAATTTTGCCATATTTAAAAGTATATGAGCTATTTGAGTTATTAAGCTATCGTTGTCTTCAAGAGCTTTTAATATTTCATGATTAGGATTAATTTCTAATATAGGTTTTACTTGTTGCTCTTGTCCCATTTGTTTAAGAATTTGTTGCATAGCAAAATCAGGTTTGTTTTGATCATATACAATACAGCTTGGACTTTGAGAAAGTCTTTGACTTAATTTTACTTCTTCAACTTCATCTTTTAATATTTCTTTAATTTTAATGAGCAATGGAGCAAATTCAGCCTTTTGTTCGTCGCTCACTTCTTCGTTTGCTAAATGATTAATCGCACTAAATTTTAATCCTTCAAATTCGTTCATCATAGGCATCACTATAGTGTCAATTTCTTCATCTAATAATAAAACATTGATATTTTTTTGTTTATAACTCTCTAGAAGCGGGGAATTTCTTAGAATTTTTTCATTTTTACCTGTAATATAGAAAATTTCATTTTGTCCTTCTGAAAGATTTTGTTTATATTCTTGAAGATCTATCAAATCTTCTTTGTTTGAATTTTTAAAATATAAAAGTTTAGCAATTGCATCTTTATTTTCACCAAAACCATATAATCCTTCCTTTAGTACTTTTCCAAAATTTTCGTAAAATTTCAGATAAGCTTCTTTATTCTTTTCTTTAAATTTTTTAAGTTCAGCTAAAATTTTTTTAACACTCGCTTCTTGAACATTTTTTAGAATCTTGTTTTCTTGTAATATCTCGCGACTGACATTTAGCGGTAAATCTTCTACATCGATAATGCCGCGTACAAATCTTAAATAAGTTGGTAATAACTCTTTATCATCATCACTTATAAATACACGTTTTACATAAAGCTTCAAACCACTTTTATAATCAACTCTATATAAATCAAATGGAGCTTGAGAAGGAATAAAAAACAAAGAATTATATTCTATAGAACCTTCTGCTTTAGTATGAATATATAAAACAGGTTTATTGGAGTCATGAAAATTTTGTTCATAAAATTTTTCATAATCATCAGGTTTTAAATTTGCTTTATTTTGTCTCCATAGGGCACTAGCAGTATTAATTTGAGTATTTTTTAACTCTTTTTTAGGTTCTTTTTCGCCTTCTTCTAAGGGTAAAATTTCTTCTTTTTCCATAAAAATTGGAAATTGAATATGATTTGAGTATTTTTCAATTATATTTTCTAGACGATAAGAATTTAAAAACTCCTCGTCTTTTAAATGTAAAATGATAGTTGTACCTTGTTCTTCTTTTGTTGAGTCTTCGATTTCATATCCATTTGCATCAGAAATCCAAAGATAAGCTTTATCATCTAATGCTTTTTTACTTAAAACTTCAATTTTATCAGCCACCATAAATGCTGAATAAAATCCAACACCAAATTGACCTATTAGTTGCGAATCTTTTTTTACATCACCACTTAAATTTTCTAAAAAACTTTTGGTGCCGCTTTTTGCAATAGTACCCAGATGATTAATTAAATCTTCTTTATTCATACCAATGCCATTATCGCTAATGCTTAAAGTTTTTTTCTCTTGATTGAAATGAATTTGAATTTTTGGTTCAAATTTTAGTTTTTTATATGTATCATCACTAACACTTAAATAACTTAACTTATCTAAAGCGTCACTTGCATTTGAAATAAGTTCTCTTAGAAAAATTTCTTTATTCGAGTATAAAGAATGAATCATTAGTTGTAAAAGTTGATTAACTTCAGTTTGAAATTGCATTTTTTATCCTTTTTATTTAAAAATTAAATATCCAAGCCATACTGCTAACAAACAAAGACTCAGATGAGAAATGGTATTTACAATAAAGTGAAAATAGTTTTCACTCTGTAAAAATAACAAATTTTCATAAGAAAAAGCTGAAAAAGTTGTAAAAGCTCCTAAAAAACCTGTGCTTAAAAAACTTTTTAATAAAATATTTAACTCTTTTGAATTTATATAAGAAAAAAACATACCCATTAAAAAGGAACCAATGATATTTACCATTAAGGTCCCGTATGCAAAATTGTGCGGAAATAGCTTATTGCAAATACTGGTAGTTAAAATTCTAGCTATGGCACCTAAAAATCCACCAAATCCTACTGCTAAAAGTGTGTAGATCATATCTGTCTTTGCTCATCAAGTGTTTTTTGCATAATACTTCTTGCTTCTTCTAGCCAATTTTCTTTACTTGTGTCAATTAAATCTAAAAAAATAATTTTTAATTCACCGCCTTTAGCGCAAAAAGTTTTTGTATCTAAAACTTTAGCAGAATCAACAATAACTATCGGTTGAACTTTTAAATTTAATTTATCACTTAAAATTTTCGCACCAATTTTAAATTTTAAAAGTTGTTTTGTTTTTGATCTTGTTCCTTCTGGAAAAATTGCTAGAATTCTACCTTCATTTAATCTTTGTTTTGCCTCTTTTAGTAGTTTAATTAATCCTTTTGGGCTTCTATCTATACAAATAATTTTCGGTTTTTTTATGATAGTTTTAAAAATGGGAATTTCTCCAAGCTCTTTTTTTGCTATCCAAGAAATATTCTTAGGACTTAAATCCTCTAAAACTACTATGTCAAGTAGACTTTGATGATTAATTAAAAGTAAATTAGTTTGTGGATGAATTGATCCAATAGGGATTATTTTACAATTAATAACATATCTTTGTATTTTTGCCCAATATTTTCTTAATCTCCATATTTTTTCTTGAGATTGAAATAATAAAAATAATATACATAATATTGCAATGGAAAAAACAAATTCTATCCAGAAAAATAGGGCTTTAATTCTTTGCCAAATCTTCATTTTTAACCCATCCTATTTTCCCATTTTTAAATAAAATTTTTCTATAATTTTCTCTTTTATCTAGCACTTCAACCTCTTGATCTTGTTCTCCTGAATAAAAATATGTAGAATTTGATGTTGGTAAAATCTGAATTTTACTTTGTGCTTTCAGCGAAGCTTTGTAGATATTATTGTAAGACAAAAAGCTAGCTATTAAAGTTAAAACTGCAAATCCTAAAGCAATATAACTTTTTTTGAATATAAACCACATTGCAAAAATAAAACAAAAACACCAAAAAAGAATTTGTTTGTAAAAATTAAAATCATTTGTTTTAGGATTTAAATCACTTTGAGTGCTTATACTATCTTCTTTAAGTTCTATTTTTAATGAAAAATCTTTTAATTCCTTTTTTGCTGTGTTAAAATATGAAAAATCAAATTTTGACTTATTTTTATCTAATATAGCATAATAAAATGCACTTTGCTTGGAAAAATCTCCTTTAATTGCTTCAACACCTTGTTTTTGGATGTCTTTAATCTCAAAACCTTCTAAATTTGTATTTTCACCGACAAGTTCTATAAATAAAATCATATTTTCATTATCAAAATTATTTGCTTTTATTTGTTTTACTTCTAAATTTGAAGCAACTACATGTGAGTATTTATTTATTGGAGCTTCGATTTTTTCTAAGCTGATGGGCTTTATAATTAAAGAAGAACTTTGTATGATTTTATCATTCCTACTAATCCATATGGTAATTTTATCTAAAACTGCATTTAAACTCTTAGCTTGAAACCATAAAGTAGTGTTATATGAGTTAGCTTTTTGTTGCCAAATTGGATTTGGATTTATCCAAAGCATATCATCACTTTTTTCAAAGCTAATATTTAGATCAAAATTAGTATTTGTAGTAGTAATTACTTCTAAATCTATAGGAAAAATTTCATCTACATAAACTTTTTGTTTGTATTCTTTGGTGTTTAAAACTAAAGAAGTTTTAGGTATATCTTCTTTGACAATTTTTGTTTCATAATCATTCTCATCACTTGGTGCAATAGTATTATAAATTTGTTTTGCTTGATCATCAAGGGAGTTAAAATTTTTTTCTAGAGTATTATAATTATCAAATACACTATTTTCTTGTGCGAAAATATTAAGTGCTAAAATCAAAATTAAAAGAATTTTTAAAGATTTTAACAATTTAAAAATCCTTGAAGTAATTGAAGTCCTACCTCAGAACCTAATATTTTATCACATGCCCTTTCAGGATGAGGCATAAGGCCAAATACTTTTTTATTTTCATCACAAATTCCTGCTATATCATTAAGCGAACCATTAGGATTATCAATATATCTTAATAACACTAAATTCTTATCTTCGAGTTTTTTTAGACCATCAGAAGTATTAAAATAATTTCCTTCTCCATGAGCTATAGGAAGTTCTATAATATCATCTTTTTTGAAATTCTTTAAAAAAACATTATCATTGGATACTACCTGTAATTTTTGCATTTTAGAAATAAAATTTAAACTGTTATTATGCTTCATAGCACCGCTTAGTAACCCCAATTCTAAAAGAATTTGAAATCCATTGCAAATGCCAAGCACATAAGCGCCTTTTTTTACATGTTCTTGAACAGTTTTCATAGCAGGAGCTAGTTTTGCTATAGCTGCACATCTTAAGTAATCTCCGTATGAAAATCCACCTGGAATAACAATTAAATCTGCACAAAAATCTTGTCTTTCATGCCAAATGATTTCAGCTTGAATTCCTAATTTTTCAAATGCAAAAAGTGTGTCAAATTCACAATTAGTTCCAGGAAAACGAATAATTGCTATCTTCATATTATTATCTCATAGTCTTCTATAACAACATTAGCAAGCAGCTCTTTACACATAGTATCAGTTTGTTTTAAGACTTCATTTTTATCATTTTTATCGATATCAAAAGTAATTTGCTTGGAAGTTTTGACATTAGAGATATTGTTAAAATCTAGAGAGTGTAAAGCTTTTTCTATAGCTTTACCTTGTGGATCTAATACACCATTTTTTAAAGTAATATTTACAACAACTTTCATATTTTATCCTAACTTAAAATTCTTTTTAATACTTCTTCATATGCCATTTTTACATTTCCAAGATCTTGTCTAAAACGATCTTTATCTAATTTTTCATTAGTTTTACTATCCCAAAATCTACAACTATCAGGACTAATTTCATCAGCTAAAATCATATTTCCATCACTGTCAATTCCAAATTCCAATTTAAAATCAATAAGTCTCAATCCTTTGGAATTAAAAAAATTAACTAAAATAGTGTTAATTTGTCTTGCTATTTTTTTGATGAGTTCTAAATCTTTTTCATTTTTCACTAAATTTAAAATTAAACAGTGTTCATCATTGATAAGAGGATCTCCTAACTCATCGTTTTTGTAACAAAATTCTACTACCGAAAACGGCAAAATTGTCCCCTCTTGAATTCCCAATCTCTTAGTAAGAGATCCAGTTGCAACATTTCTTGTAATAACTTCAATAGGAATAATCTGACATTTTTTTACAACTTGTTCTTTTTCACTAATGGTCTCAACCAAATGCGTTTTAATGCCTTCTTTTTCTAAAAGATGAAAGATTTCAGTGCTAATCTTACAATTTAATGCACCTTTTCCTGCTTCACTACCTTTTTTTTCAGCATTAAAAGCAGTAAGATCATCTTTAAATTCTGTGATGAGAAGATTATCATCATCAGTATTAAACATTTTTTTGCCTTTTCCTTCATATAGAAGATTTAATTTTTTTGCCATGATCATTCTCCTTTTGTGATGTTTAAAATTTTAATGGTATCTATTGCTGTTTTTAATTGTATGTCATTGTTAATTTGTTCTTTATTAATGATATTTTTATCTTCTTTGTTTTCTTTTTTACTTTCATTTCCCATTTTATCAAGTTCAGCTTGCAAGTGTTTTTTTAAATCAGCTTCTTTGATTTCAAAACCGTGATTTTCTTCTTTGCTAACTTTTCCAGGAAAAACTTCTACATCAGGATTAACTCCTATTGCTTGAATTGTTCTACCGCTTGGAAGATAGTATTTTGCTATAGTGAGTCTAAGACCTTCGTTACCTTTTTCATCCATAGGTAAAATAAGCTGAACACTTCCTTTCCCAAATGTTTTTTCACCAACTATAATAGCACGCTTAAAATCTTGCAAAGCTCCGCTTACAATTTCACTTGCACTTGCACTTCCTCCATTAACAAGTACAACCAAAGGTGCATCAGATATTTTTTTATCTGCAATTGCTTTGAATTGGGTATTCTCACTTTCTATTTTTCCTTTTTGGGAAACAATTACACCTTTATCTACAAACAGATTTACTAAACCCACTGCTTGATTTAAAATTCCTCCAGGATTTGTTCTAAGATCTAGTATAATTCCCTTAGTTTTAGGATGTTTTTTTATAGCTTTACTAACTTCACTAACGACATTTTTATCAAAATTTGTTACTCTAATATAAAGTAAATTTTCACCTTCTATTGTTTTGCTATAAACACTATCAACTTTAATAATATCTCTTTTAAGATTCACATCAAAAGGTTTATTTTCTCCTTTTCTGTAAATGGTTAGAGTAACTTTTGTTTTAGGTTCTCCTCGCATCTTTGATACAGCCTCATTGAGTGTCATGCCTAATGTTGATTCGTTATTAATTCTTAAGATAATATCATCAGTTTTTATACCAGCTTTATCAGCAGGGCTACCTTCTATTGGTGCTACGACACTGATTGCTCCATCTTTTTGAGTGATAGTAAAGCCTAATCCTCCAAATTCTCCATTGGTTTGTTCTTTTAATTCTTTATAATCCTTGTCATTTAAAAAAGATGAATGTGCATCTAAATTAGTTAACAATCCAGCAATTGATTTATCTACTAAATCTGTATAATTAACATCATCAACATAGTATTGTTCTATAATAGACATAGTTCTTGTCAATTTAGATAAAGCTTCGATCTTTTTCTCAGCTTCGCTAGAGGGAGTATTTTTAGCTTGTAAATTTGTAAAAATAAATGAAGCTGCAAATAAACTGCATAAACTTGCCGCAATGATAATATTTCTTTTTGTTTTCAAAGGAGAGCTCCAAAAAATTAATGATTTAAAATAAATATATAATTTTAGTAATTTTTGCTTAAAAAATTGTAAATACCCGTAATATTTTTAGATATATAATCGTTCAATATAAAGAAAATTTAATAAAAATAACTAAATAAACTTGACAATAATAGACTAAAGTTATATAATGTAAACAATATTAATATTAAAATAAGGAGATTGATATGGCAAATATACAAGATTTTTTAACTGATACCATGGTATCAAATATAGAAAGTGCAATATCATTAGCTATACATAGTAAAAATAATGAAATAAAACCTTTGCATTTATTATGGGCTTTAAGTGTTGATAGCTCTAGTTTATTAAATCAAGCATTTAATAAATTAAATGTTTCTAAAGAAGCTGTTGAATTGGAAATTAAAAGTAAAATTTCAAATTTACCAACTAGCTCAAATGTTAATAAAGATAATATTAAATTTTCTAATGAATTCATAAATTCATTAGAAAAAGCTAAAGGTTTAGCTTTACAAAATAGTGATAATTATCTTGCTGTTGATATGTGGCTAATATCAGAAGTTAATAACAATACTGCCATAAAAGATATATTAGCCAAATTTATAGATTTGAATGAATTGAAAAAAGAATTAGAATATATGCGTGCTGGTAATAAGATTGATAATAAAACAAGTGATGAGACATTAGATTCTTTGTCTAAATTTGGTATAGACTTAACACAAAAGGCCATAAATGGAGAACTTGATCCTGTAATAGGAAGAGAAGAAGAAATTCAGCGTTTGATGCAAATTTTAATTAGAAAAACAAAAAATAATCCTATTTTACTAGGAGAACCTGGAGTTGGAAAAACTGCCGTTGTAGAAGCTTTAGCGCAAAGAATCGTAAAAAATGATGTGCCAACCACTTTGCAAAATAAAAAACTTGTAGTACTAGATATGAGTGCATTAATAGCTGGAGCAAAATATAGAGGAGAATTTGAGGATAGATTAAAAGCTGTTGTAAAAGAAGTAATTAAACATAAAAATATAATTTTATTTATAGATGAAATTCACACTATAGTTGGTGCTGGAGCTAGCGAGGGAAGTATGGACGCAGCAAATATACTAAAACCAGCTTTAGCAAGAGGAGAACTGCATACTATAGGAGCTACAACTTTGAAAGAATATAGAAAATATTTTGAAAAAGATGCTGCGTTGCAAAGAAGATTTCAACCAATACAAGTGAATGAGCCTAATGTAAATGAAGCTTTAGCTATGTTGCGAGGTGTAAAAGAAAAGCTTGAAATTCATCATAATGTTACCATTAATGATAGTGCTTTGGTAGCAGCTGTTAAATTATCTAAACGCTATATAGCAAATAGATTTTTACCTGATAAAGCAATAGATTTAATAGATGAAGCAGCAGCTGAGCTTAAAATGCAAATAGAAAGCGAGCCTAATTCTTTAAGAAAAGTGAGAAAAGACATAGAGAGTTTAGAGGTGGAGAATGAAGCTTTAAAAATGGAAAAAAATGAAGCTAATTTCAAAAGATTAGAAGAAATTAAAAAAGAGTTAGCAAATTTAAAAGAAGAGCAAGCTAAACTTAATTCTCAATTTGAAAATGAAAAAAATGTTTTTAATATGATCAGTCAGAAGAAAAAAGATATTGACAGCTTAAAAAATGAGGCAATTTTTGCTAAAAACAAAGGAGATTTTCAAAAAGCAGCTGAAATTGAATACGGAAGAATACCAGAATGTGAAAAAGAGGTGATAAATTTAGAAGATAAATGGAAACAAATGACCGAAGAAGGAGTTTTATTAAAAAATCAAGTAGATGAAGATTTAGTTGCTGGAATTTTAAGTAAATGGACAGGTATTAGTGTGCAAAAAATGCTTACTTCTGAAAAACAAAAATTTCTTCATATACAAGATTATTTAAAGGAAAATGTTATCGGGCAAGATGAGGCTTTAAATGCTTTGGCAAAAGCAATAAAACGCAACAAGGCAGGACTTAATCAGGCAAATAAACCTATAGGTAGTTTTTTGTTTTTAGGACCAACTGGTGTGGGCAAAACAGAAAGTGCCAAAGCTTTAGCTAGGTTTTTGTTTGATGATGAAAAGGCTATGATACGTTTTGATATGAGTGAATTTATGGAAAAGCATAGTGTATCTAGACTTTTAGGAGCTCCTCCAGGATATATTGGGCATGAAGAAGGCGGTGAATTAACAGAAGCTGTGCGTAGAAAACCATATAGTGTAGTTTTGTTTGATGAAGTAGAAAAGGCTCATAAAGATGTTTTTAATATACTTTTAGGAATTTTAGATGATGGTAGAGCTACTGATAGCAAGGGTGTTGTAGTTGATTTTACTAATACAATTATTATACTTACTTCAAATATAGGTGCAAATTTAATCACTACTTTGAAGGGGCAAGAAAAAGATAGTGCATTAAAAGTTGCCTTAAAAGAATTTTTTAGACCTGAATTTTTAAATCGCTTAGATGATATTATAACTTTTAATCCTTTAGGGATAAAAGAAGCTGAAATGATAGTTAAACTTTTATTTAAATCTTTGCAAAAAAATCTTGAGAACAGGGGTATTAAGATACATTTAAGTTTAGAGGCAACTAAATTCATAGCGCAAGTTGGATTTGATGAGGAATTTGGCGCTAGACCATTGAAGCGTGCTTTGTATGATTTAGTTGAAGATAAATTAAGTGATATGATTTTAGCTGATGAATTAAATGAAGGTGATGAACTAATCATTGATTTATATAATAATGAGCTTAATATTCTCAAAAATAAGCAAGCATAAGCTTGCTTATTTATATTTTTAAGATTAAAAATATCTTATTATCATTTAATTGTAAACATAAAGTATCATTTTTTATATTTTTTATATTTTTTATAAATTCTTAACATTTATTATCTTACAATCTCAAGTAGATATTTTATTTTTAAGGAAAACAAATGAGTGATTTAGATATTTTTAATCGCCGTTTAGATGAATTAGAAAAACTTCCTCTTTTGAAAAATGAGATTTCCATATCTAAAGCTTTAGAACAATCTGGTTTTTCAAGAAGAGATTTTATGAAATGGGCCGGTGCTATGACGGCCTTTTTGGCTTTGCCTGCTAGTTTTACTCCAGTGGTTGCAAGGGCGGCAGAGCTTAGTGATAGACTTCCTGTAATTTGGCTTCATATGGCAGAATGCACAGGCTGTTCTGAGAGTTTATTAAGAAGTGATGCGCCAAGTATTGATAGTTTAATTTTTGATCATATTTCTTTAGAATATCATGAAACTATTATGAATGCTGCTGGTTGGCAAGCTGAACACAATCTTCAATCAGCTATGGAAAAATATAAAGGTAGATATATTTTAATGGTTGAAGGTGGAATTCCAACGGGAAATACAGAAAACTTTTTAACTATAGGACCACATGGTAAAACAGGAAAACAAATAGCCTTAGAAGCCTGTGATAATGCTTTAGCTATTTTTGCTATAGGTACATGTTCGTCTTTTGGTGGTATTCAGGCAGCGAGGCCTAATCCTAGTAATGCAGTAAGTTTAAATAAAATTACAAAAAAAACAGTAATTAATGTTCCTGGTTGTCCACCAAGTGAAAAAAATATAGTGGGCAATGTGATTCATTACATATTATATCAAACATTACCTGCACTTGATGCGTATAATCGTCCAAAATGGGCCTATGGACTTAGAATTCATGATCTTTGTGAAAGAAGAGGTCGTTTTGATGCTGGTGAATTTGTGCAACAATTTGGTGATGAAGGTGCAAAAAAAGGATATTGTTTATATAAAGTTGGCTGTAAGGGACCATATACTTTTAATAATTGCTCAAGAGAAAGATTTAATCAGCATACTTCTTGGCCTATACAGGCAGGACATGGATGTATAGGATGCTCAGAACCTGATTTTTGGGATACAATGGGACCTTTTGAAGAAGTTATGGCTGGAAGGTTATTTGATACCGTATATGGCTTAGGTGCTGATAATATTTCAGATAAGATTGGTATAGGGGTATTGTGTGTAACTGGCGTCGCAGTTGCTGCTCATGCTGTTATTGCTTCATTGGAAAAAAATAAGGATTAATAATGTCAAAAAAAATTATCATCGACCCGCTTACTAGAATTGAAGGACATTTAAGAGTTGAAGTGATTGTAGATGACAATAATGTTATCAAAGAAGCTTATTCAGGTTCCACATTATGGAGGGGTTTAGAAACAATTGTAAAGGGTAGAGATCCTAGAGATGCAGGTTTTTTAACCCAAAGAATTTGTGGTGTTTGTACATTTTCACATTATAGAGCAGGAATTATAGCTGTAGAAAATGCCTTAGGAATTACTCCTCCTTTAAATGCGATATTAACCAGAACTTTGATGAATGCAGCACTATATTTGCATGATCATGTGGTACATTTTTATCAACTTCATGGTTTGGATTTTGTTGATGTTGTAAGTGCTTTAAGTGCTGATGTAAAAAAAGCAAGTGATGAGGCTTTTAAATATACAGATATTCCGTATGCAACTGGAGCAGACAAGCTTTTAGAGGTGCAGCAAAAATTAAAAACTTTTGTGGATAAGGGTAATCTTGGTCCATTTGCTAATGCTTATTATGGGCATCCAACTTATCGTTTTACACCAGAACAAAATTTAATTGCGTTGTCTCATTATTTAGAGTGTTTAAGAATTCAAAGAGTTATTGCTCAAGCTATGGCTATATTTGGAGCTAAAAATCCTCATCCACAGAGTTTAACTGTAGGTGGAGTTACTTGTGTTATGGATCTTTTAAATCCATCTAGGATGGCTGAATATATGACAAAATTTCAAGAAGTAGCTGATTTTGTTAATCGTGCTTATTATCCAGATTTAATTATGGCTGCTAAGGCTTATTCTCAAGAAGCAAGTGTATTAAATGATGTAGGTGTAAATAATTTTTACACAGAAAGAGAATTTCAAATTTCTAAAGATGAGTGGTTATTTGAAGGTGGAATTATTAAAAATGGTGATTTAAGTAAAGTTGAAGAGGTTGACGAAGAAAAAATTACTGAAGAAGCTACTAGATCTTGGTATGCTGATAATGAGCCGCTTCATCCTTATGATGGTAAAACAAATCCAAATTATACAGGTTTAGTAGACGGAGAAAGTATTGACGATAAAGGGAATCAAGTTCATAGCAAGGTATTTGATACAAAAGGTAAATATAGCTGGATTAAAGCTCCAAGATATGAGAATTTACCAATGCAAGTTGGTCCATTAGCAAATATGTTGGTTAATTATGCAAAAGGTAATCAATTAGTAGTAGAGGCAACTGACGCATTTTTGAAAGCAAGTGGTTTACCGCTTAATGCATTAATGAGTACTTTGGGTAGAACAGGGGCAAGAGCTATTGAAGCAAAAATTATTTCTGATAATGGATTAAGAGCTTTTAATTCTTTAGTTGAAAATCTAAAATCAGATGAAAATACTTGTGCTACTTATATGATTGATAAAAATAAAGAATATAAGGGTAGATTTATGGGTAGTGCTCCTCGTGGCGCGTTGAGTCATTGGTGTAGAATTAAAGATGGTGTTATTGAAAATTGGCAAGCTGTTGTTCCATCTACCTGGAATGCAAGCCCAAAAGACTCTAATGGAATAGGTGGAAGTTATGAGCAATGTCTTATTGGTACAAAATTAGCTGATGTCAAACAACCTTTAGAAGTAATTAGGGCAATACATTCTTATGATCCTTGTATTGCTTGTGCGGTGCATGTGATGGATACTAAGGGTAATAATCTTAGTGAGTACAAAGTAAATGTAAATTTATAAGAAAAGGATTTTAGCATGGATTCTAAATACTCCTTGAAATCAAATAGAAAAGCAGAATACGAATTTAGTATTGGTCTTCGTTTTACGCATTGGATAAGAGCTATTGCGATTGTGATTTTAGTGGGAACTGGATATTACATTTCTTATGTATTTCAATCTCCTTCTATATCATCAGAACCAACTTTATTCATGCAGGCAAAATATCGTATGGTGCATCAAATTTTTGGTTTTATATTAATTGCATGTATAATTTTTAAAACTTATTTATTCTTTTGCGATGCTAAAAGTTTTGGAGAAAGAAAGAGTATTAAAGATATTTTTAATATTAAGATATGGGTGGAGCAAATTAAATTTTATATTTTCTTAGGTAAGCATCCAAAATTGCAAGGGGTATATAATCCTTTGCAATTTGTAACATATCTTTTCTTTTATTTTGTTATATTTGGAATTATTTTAACAGGATTAATTCTATATATGAATGTTTATCACGAAGGTTTAGGTGGTTTTTTATATAGTATATTAAAGCCAATTGAAGCGATGCTGGGTGGTTTAGCTGATGTTAGAACTTATCACAGAGTTTTAATGTGGGTTATATTGATTTTTATTCCGATTCATATTTACATGGCTGTATTTAATGCAGTAAAAGGTAAAGATGGAGCTTTAGATGCTATTTTTAGTGGTTATAAATTTGTAAAAGAAAATCATTGAAGATATTAGTTCTTGGAATTGGAAATATTATGTTTGCAGATGAAGGTTTAGGCGTTCATCTTTGCAAACTTTTAGAAAAAAATTATAGTTTTCATCATGATATAGATAGTGTTGATTTTGTTGATGGTGGAACTTTAGCATTACAACTGAGCTATATTATCGCTCAATATGATGAAATGGTAGTGATTGACTGTATTGCAGCTGATGATGCACAAATAGGAGATATTTTCTTCTTTTCTTATGAAGCTATGCCAAAAAAGGTCAACTGGAGTGGTAGTGCTCATGAGGTTGAAATGCTTCAAACATTACAATATATGGAATTGATGGGAGATCTTCCTAAAACTAAAATTTTAGCTTGTGTCCCTAAACGCATAGAACCACTAAGTTTTAATCTTTCTAATGAAATTTTGCCTTCTTTAAATAAGATGGAAAAAATTTTAATAAACTTTTTTATAGATAAAGGCTTTGTTTGTAAAAAAATTGCAGATTATAAAATTGAAGAACTTGCGCTAAATTCATATAAAAATTAATATCAAGCTTTTTAAGCTTGATATTAATTTTAATCGTCAAGTTTTTGTCCTAAAAAATTGCCATTAGCGTCAATATAAATTTCCATCATATTATTTAGTTTAAATTTAAATCCTTGTACTTCTTTTTCTGCTTTGATAATATTTGCATTAGGATGCATTTTTTTAATTGTTTTTAAAATATTTTGATTCAAAAAAGAAGTATTCATAGGATTGTATTTTGAATCTATCTCTTTCCAATCACCATTAGAAAAAAATTCAAGTTCAGTACCATTATCTAAATAAACATCAAAACTATCAATATCTTGTTTTACTAACGTAATATTGGCATTTGAAAAATATTGCTTTATAAATGATTTTGAATTTTCTGGGAGAGCGTTTTCTCCTACAATCATATCTTTTGCAAAGATAACACTTGTTAACATTAGAGCCGATAAAATTAATTTTACCTTCATTTTTAATCCTTTTTTTGTTATTTTGTTCTAGAAATAATATTCTATTAGAGTAAATTTTAGTGAACTTAAAAAATAGTAAGTATTTCATTGTATAATTTCAAAAAACTTATATAAAAGGAAAATTAATGTATAGGTTTGCGCCTTCGCCGACTGGAGATATGCATATTGGAAATTTAAGAGCAGCTTTGTTTAATTATATTAAATCAAGACAAGAAAACATTGATTTTATTTTGCGTATAGAAGATACGGACAATGTTAGAAATATAGCAGGTAAAGAAGAAGAAATTAAAGATATTTTGACTAAATTTGGTATTACTTGGCAACATTATTATGTTCAAAGTGAGAATTTGAAATTTCATCGTCAAATGGCTTTAAAATTAGTAAGTGAAAAAAAAGCTTTTGCATGTTTTTGCACAGAAGATGATTTGGCAAAAAAGAAAGAGCTTGCAAAATCAAAAAATCAGGCTTATAGATATGATGGTACATGTGAGAAGTTGAGTGATATTGATGTTTTAAATTGTGAAAAACCATTTGTTATAAGATTAAAAAAACCTTGTAAAGAAATGAAATTTATGGATTTTATTAAAGGAGAAATCACTTTTAACTCAACAGACATAGATAGTTTTGTCATAATGCGAGCTGATAAAACTCCAACTTATAATTTTGCGTGTGCTATTGATGATATGCTTGAAGGTGTAACTTGTATTATCAGAGGAGAAGATCATGTTTCAAATACGCCTAAACAAGAGTATATTAGAGCAAGTTTGGATTATGATAAAAATATGACCTATGCCCATTTGCCTATAATTTTAAACGAAGATGGTGTTAAGATGAGTAAAAGAGAAGCCCATTCTAGTGTCAAATGGATGCTTGATAATGGGTATTTAGCTAGCGCGATTGCTAATTATCTTATATTGTTAGGGAATAAAACTCCTAAAGAAATTTTTACATTAGAAGAAGCTATTGAGTGGTTTGATCTAAGTAAAATATCAAAATCACCTGCAAGATTTGATACTAAGCGTTTGATGCAAATTAATCGTGAGCATATAAAAATGCTAGATGATAATGAATTAAACAAATACTTACAATTTGGTCAAGATGTAGCACAATTAGCTAAATTCTATACTCAAGAAGCTAGTACTTTAAATGAAATAAAGGAAAAAATTCAAATGATTTTTTCTTCTAAAAATTATGAAGAATTTGTAAATGAATGCAACCTTATAAAAGGTGTTTTGATAGATCAAGAATTACCAATGGATTATGAAACATTTAAAAAAGATCTTATGGAAAAAACGGCTTTAAAAGGGAAGAACTTTTTTATGCCATTGCGTTTAGTTTTAACAGGTGTAAAACATGGACCAGAATTAAGTGATTTATATATTTTAATTAGACCTTTTATACAAGAAATTATAAGGAAGTAAAATGGATATTGGTTCAAGTTTAATTATATCGTTAGTTCAAATTTTTTCATTGATTATTGATATTTACGTTTGGATTATAATAATTTCTGCTTTAATTTCTTGGGTTAGACCTGATCCATATAATCCTATAGTGCAAATTCTATATCGTTTAAGTGAGCCAGCTTATGCTTTGGTTAAAAGATTTATTCCAACAACAATAGGAAGCATAGACTTAGCTCCTTTGATTATTATTTTATTACTTAAGTTTATACAAATATTTTTGTCAAATTTAATTTTAGGAAGTTTATAAGTGTTGAAAAAAAGTTTAATAGTATTTATTTTGAGTGTTATTTTTGCAGATTGTGCACCATATTCGTATAAAGAATTAGAGAAAAAACCAAATTCTTTAGCTAAGGATTATTATCTTTATCGTTTGTTAGAAGTTAATAAGATTAAAAAAAATGATATTAAAACTTTAAAAGGACATATTTATCGTTATGCAGGTCGTATAAAAACTGCAATAGAAGCTATAATTCCACCGTTAGGTTATAATAAAGAATATGAACTTTGTTATAAATTTAATGCACAAAACATATTAGATGCAAATTTAACATGTCAATTGGTGAGATTAAATAGTTTAACTTTTGTACAGGATTTAAATTCTTCTACAAAAGAGTTGATAAAAAAGAATATTCCATCTGAAAATGCTAAAATATCAAAATTATTAGATGCCTTTGATTCCAAAGATCCTTTAAATTATGTTATTTCAAATTATGATAGTTCAAATTTTTATAGAATTTATGAATTTGATAATAATCAAAAAGATTTTTTTCTTGAAAAAGAATTTTTAAATGAACTTGCTTTAGAAAAAGAATTTACAAATTTCATAAAAGAAATTATTATCAAGAAGAAAAATCCTTTAATGCGAAAATCTTTAGTAAATATTGATGCGAATTTAACCCATCAAGATAATGCATTTTATCTTGGTATAAATGCTATTTTAGAAAATAATGATACAAAAGCATTTGATTTTTTTAAGGTGGCAAAAAATACATTTCAAAGTCAAAATTTGATAGATAATGCAACTTTTTGGCTTTATCAATTAAGCAAAGATGAACAATATCTTGAAGAATTATCTCAAAGCAATTCTTTAAATATTTATAGTCTTTACGCAAAAGAATTAAAGCAACAACCTATACATAAAATCGAAATTCTTAATCCTCAAAAAGAAAAAAATGATTTTAATATGAAAGATCCTTTTGCTTGGCAAGAACTCTCTAAGAAAATTAACAACACGCCAAAAAAAGATTTGGCTAAAATGGCAAAAGAATTTTATACTAAAGAAAATATAGCAATTTATGCTTATATACAAGAAAGAGTAGAAGGATTTAGTAAAAATTATTTCATAATGCCATATTTTAGTTACTTGAAAGATTATGATGTTAAAAGACAAGCTATGATATTGGCGCTTGCTAGACAAGAAAGTCGCTTTATACCCACAGCAATTTCCACATCTTATGCTTTAGGATTAATGCAATTTATACCATTTTTAGCAAATCATATAGGTAATCAAGAACTTCAAATTAAAAATTTTGATCAAGATATGTTATTTGATCCAAAAATAGCATATCAGTTTGCAAATCATCATTTAGATTATCTTGAATCTAAATTAAATTCTCCAGTTTTTGTAGCCTATGCTTATAATGGTGGTATAGGTTTTACAACTAGAATGTTAAAAAGAGATGATATGTTCAAAGATGGAAAATACGAACCATTTTTATCTATGGAACTTGTGCCATATGCTGAAAGCAGGAATTATGCGAAAAAAGTTTTGGCTAATTATGTTGTTTATCTTCATCTTCTGAACGATAATACACCGATTTCGAAATTTTTTGAAAATTTGATTCAAAACACTGATTCTCAAAACAAGAGTTTAGCTGCAAACTAGCTTTATTTATCAACTTATTAAGAGTAATCTTGTAGTAATTTGCATAATTACTTTTAATAATATATTTAAATAATTCATCATTTTCATCTAAAATTTCAAGTTGTGTTTTTTTGCCATCAACTAATATGCTAATATCTTTAGCATTCAAATTAATGCTAGGTAATAAACTTAAGATAAAAATTTCTTTTTCACTTTTTTGATCTAAAACAGGATTTAAATAACTAATCACTGCTACAACTCTTGAATTTTTGTAATCAAAATTTATTTTTTGAGCATACATTAAGGTTTGACTTTTTAAATTGACTATACTTTGTTCTTGAGTTTTGTTACTACAAGCAATTAAAATAAGTGTTGATAAAAATATAAATAATATTTTTTTCATTTTTGTCCTTAATTTTTTTATAATTATAAGCTTTTAACTTTTAAAAAGATATAATTATCATTATTTTCTTACCCATAAAGGAAAATTATGAAAAGATTAGCTATGGCATTTAGCGGTCCTTCAAATTCAGGTAAAACTACACTTATTACAAAAGTTGCTAGTTATTTTATGGATCAAAATTTTAAAGTATGTATTATAAAACATGATCCAGGAGATAAAGCTTGTTTTGATAATGCAAGAAAAGATAGCTTTAAATTTTTCCAAAGTGGAGCGGATGTAATGGTTTTAAGCCCGACTAGAACAACTTTGTTTCAACATGCTTGTAGTGATTTAGATAAAGCTGTTGCAATGTTTGATGATTTTGATTTTTTATTTATAGAAGGATTAAAAACTTTATCTATGCCAAGAATTAGTGTTTTTTGTAAAGATGTAGATGAGGAATATTTTGATTATTCTAATGCAGTTGCAAGCTATAAAAAAATTGATCACAAAAATGTTGCTTGGCTTGATTTAAATGATTTAGAAGGTATTTGTGATTTTATATTAAAAAATTCTAAAAAAGTTTAAGGAGAAATAATGCAAGAGATAATCCAAAATATACAAAAGGCTATAATAGAAATTTCGCAAGAATTAAGATATTTAAAAGATTTTGATTATACTACTTCACAAAATGCAACAGGCGATACACAGCTTAAACTTGATGTTAAAAGTGATGAAATCATTACAAAATTTTTAAAACAAGCAAAAGGTATAAAAAGTCTTATTAGCGAAGAAAAGCAAGAGCAAATGTTACTTAATGAAAATGAAGAATACGTGGTTGCATACGATCCTTTAGATGGTTCTTCCTTGGTTGATGTGAATTTTTCTATAGGGTCAATTTTTGCTATTTATAAAAATGAAGCAAAAGCAAAACAATTAAAAGCATCAGTTTATGCTATTTATGGAGTTCGTTTGGAGCTTGTTGTGTGTATTGATATACCTAAATTATATAGACTTAATCAAAATAATGAGTTTGTTTTTGTAAAAGATTTGATTTTAAGCGAAAAAGGGAAAATTAATGCAAGTGGCGGGACGCAAAAGAATTGGTCAAATATCCATAGAAATTTTATAAAATCATTATTTGATGAGGGATATCGCTTGAGATATTCTGGTGCTATGGTAAGCGATTTACATCAAATTTTACTAAAAGGTGGAGGTTTGTTTTCATATCCTTCTACAAGTGATGCACCTAATGGAAAATTAAGAGCTTATTTTGAAGTTTTCCCTTTTGCATTTATTTTCGAAAAAGCAAATGGATTTTCTAGTGATGGAAAAAACAATTCTTTGTTGGATTTAGAATTTGATAAAATTCATGCTAATACTCCATGCTTCTTAGGTTCAAAATATGAAATTGAAAAATTAAAACAAGTGTATAAAGGTCTTTAATGTCTGAAACAAAAGACGAATTCGAACAAATATTAGATCTTAAAAAGAAAGAATTATGCGCTTGTCAAGCTCGTAAAAATTTAAAATCTTGTTTACCTTGTTCGATGATTTTTGAATGTTCTTTGAGAAAAGAATATGTTGAAGCAGTTTATAAAAGTATGTCTAAGGGTAAAGAAGGTGGATTTGATTTTTAATTAAGAAAGGTTTAAATGCGTTATATTACTACTCCTATATATTATGTAAACGATGTTGCACATATAGGTCATGCTTATACTACCATCATAGCTGATGTATTTGCAAGATTTTATCGTTTAAAAGGTCATAAAACTTATTTTTTAACAGGCACTGATGAGCATGGGCAAAAAATTGAGCAATCAGCTAAATTAAGACAATTTACTCCTAGAGAATATGCAAATGAAATAAGCGCTAAATTTAAAAATCTTTGGGATGAATTTGAAATTTCTTATGATCAGTTTATAAGAACTACGGATGAAAATCATAAATTAAGTGTTCAAAAAGCTTTTAAGAAAATGTTTGACAAAGGTGATATTTATAAAGGGACTTATGAGGGATTTTATTGTATGTCTTGTGAAAGCTATTTTACCCAAACTCAGCTTATTAACGAGTGTAATTGTCCTGATTGTGGCAAAAAAACGGAGCTTTTAAAAGAAGAAAGTTATTTTTTTAGATTATCAAAATATCAAGATAAGATTTTACGATGGTATAAAGAGCAAGAGCCAATTATGCCAAAAAACAAAGCCAATGAGTTGATTAATTTTGTTGAAAATGGCTTAAAAGATCTTTCTATTACTAGAACTAGTTTTGAATGGGGTATAAAACTACCAAAGGAATTAAATGACGAAAAACATGTAATTTATGTATGGCTTGATGCTCTTATGAATTATGTGAGTGCCTTAGGTTACGGTCTTAATGAAGAAAAAATGGATTTTTGGCCAGCTTATATACATTTTGTAGGTAAAGATATTTTGCGTTTTCATGCTATCTATTGGCCTGCTTTTTTAATGAGCTTAGAACTTCCATTGCCAAAATTTATTGCCGCGCATGGTTGGTGGACTAAAGATGGAGAAAAAATGAGTAAATCAAAAGGAAATGTTGTATCTCCAAAAGAGGTAGCAGAAACTTTTGGTTTGGAAAGTTTTAGATATTTTTTATTAAGAGAAATTCCTTTTGGTAATGATGGTGATTTTAGTGACAAAGCTTTGATTACAAGAATTAATGCAGAATTAAGTAATGAATTAGGAAATTTATTAAATAGAATTATTGGAATGAGTGCAAAATATTCCAATAACATAATTAAATCAGAAAATATAATGGAATTTTTCACAGAAGAAATTCAAGAATGTAAAGTATATATAGAAAATGCTATAGAGGCTCTAGAAAGTATCCAACCTAATAAATTTTTAGAAGAACTTTTTAAAGCCTTATCTTTAGCAAATTCAAGTGTTAGTAAATATGAACCTTGGAATTTAATAAAAAATCAAGAAGTTAAAAAAGCAAATGCATTGGTTGCTTTATGTGCTAATATTTTAGCTAAAGTTACAATTTTACTTTCTGTGGTTATGCCAAAAACTTCGAATAAAATAGCTCAAGCTATGAATTTTTCAATTTCTACTTCGGATTATCAAGAATTAATTAAGCAAGATAAAATTATAGATTTTCAAACAAAAACTTGTGAAGTTTTATTTCCTAAAATAGAATTAAAACAGGAAATAGATAGAAAAGAAAATGAAAAAATATCAAGTTTAACTCAAATTAAAATTGACGACTTTAAGAAAATTGAGATTAAGGTTGCTTTGGTGAAAGCGTGTGAAAAGGTAGAAGGTAGTGATAAGCTTTTAAAATTCCAACTTGAGCTCGAAAATGGAGAAATAAGACAGGTTCTTTCTGGTATTGCTAAATTTTATAAGACAGAAGAATTAATTGGTAAGCAAGTTTGTGTGATTACAAATCTTAAAAAAGCTAAAATTTTTGGATATGAAAGTCAAGGTATGATTTTAAGTGCACAAAAAGATGAAAAATTGGTTTTAATTACACCACAAAATTTTATCGCAAATGGTGCATTAATAGGATAATATGAATATTTCTAATTTTTGCGAATTAATTAATGCGGAGATTTTAAATTATGGCGCTACTTCTAGTGTATATGATTTTTGTATTGATGTAAAGAAAGTTAAACGAGCAAGTGTTTTTTTTGCTAAAAGTCAAGAGCAAGCAGATTATGCTATAGAAGCTGGAGCTTATGTTGTTGTTTTTGAAGAAGACTTAAATATTAGAGATAATGAAGTTTTTTATCTTAGAGTGTTTGATTTAGAGAAAACTATTTTAAGATTTTTTAGATTTTTAGCTCAAGAAAAATCTTATAAATTTTTATATTGTTCCAATATAGAAATTCAATTTGCTAAAGGATTTGGATTTAAAATATTGTATGGAGATATTTTTTTGGATTTTGATAATTTAAAAAATTCTAAAGACAACACTTTATTTTGTTCTTATAATAAAGAGTATATTTTAAATTTAACTTCAAATTATCTTTCTTTGAAACAAGATTCATATGAATTACTCGGCAAAAAATCATTATTGTATACAAGTTTGCTTTGTAAGAATTTGTATTTTAAAGATTTGAAATTTGCATTCTTTTATGCTGGTATTTTTGCTAGTTTTATTTCTTTTATAGAAGAATATAAGTTACCATTCTCTTTTAATGATAAGAAGTTAGAGCTTTTTAAAGTATATTTTTTAGATAATAAGAATGAAATTTGTCATTTTGGGGCAAGTTCTAGAGTTATATTTTTGGTAGAAGATGAAAAACATTTTGAATTCATCACACAGCAAATTAAAAATTTAAAAGATTTTAAAATAGCTTTGAAAAATTCCCTCTTTTGTGATTTTTCATATACAGATTTAAATAATTTAAAAAAATTTTTTGATTTTAAATACTGTTTTATTTGTGATAGCAATGAAGACTTTTTAAATATTTTTTTACCAAAAATAAATGAAAAATCTTTATTTGATTAACTTTAAGTGTGTATATTTTTCAAGTCAATTTATTAATTAAGGAAAAAAATGAAAAAAATATTGTGTTTAAGTTTATTTGCGGCAATTGCTTTAAATGCTTAAATATTGGTTTATGGACCTGGTGGACCAGCTCCTGTTTTAAAAAAATAGCTACAAAATTTGAAGAAAAAACCGGTGAAAAAGTTACCATCGTAGCAGGTCCGACTTCTAAATGGATAGATAAGGCTAAAAAAGATGCAGATATAATTTTTTCTGGAAATACTTCTATGATGGATGGTTTTATTAAAGCTTTACCTGAACAAATTAAAGTAGATGATATAGAAGTTTAAATGCTAGGGCTTCAGGGGTTATTGTAAGATCAGATAATCCTAAAAATATTAAGACTTTTAAAGATCTCTTTAAAGAAGGTGTTAATGTAATGGTTGTTGATGGAGCAGGGCAGGTTGGTCTTTATGAGGATATGGCTTTGAAAACCGGATCTGTTGAGAATTTAGAGAAGTTAAGAAAAAATATTAAAGTGTACGCAAAGAATTCAAAAGCAGCTGTTGATGAATGGAAAACTAATCAGAATATAGATGCTTTAATTATTTGGACACATTGGATTAAAGCAGTGGGTGAAAAAGAAAACAAATTTATACAAGCTGATAAAAATTTTGTAATTTATAGAGCAGCTGAGGTTCCTACGACCAAAGGTCTAAAAAATTCTAATGTGACTAAGTTTATTGAATTTGTTAAAAGTAAAGATATGCAAAAAATTTGGAGAGAAGAAGAGTGGATAAAAAGATAACTTTTCACAAGCTTTAAGCTTGTGAAATTAATTATTTTTCATTCATTTCAATTTCTATATTGATTCGAATTTCATCAGAAAGTGTTAGGGTAGGAGTGTTTGGTGCAAATTTGAAATCACTTCTTTTTATTTCTCCTTGTAAGTTAAATCCAGCTTTTTCTTTTCCTTTGTCTGTTTTAATAACTCCACCAATTTCTGTATCTAAAACAATATCTTTTGAAATTCCTGCAATATTTAAACTTCCATGCATTTTACCTTTTTCATTTGATATTTTTTCATATTTATTCATAGTAAAAGTCATTTCCGGGTATGTTTTTGCATTAAAAAAATCACTTTGTAGCAAATGAGTATCTCTTGCTTTATTTTCTGTATTTATAGAAGTAACATTTATTTTTGCCTCTAATTTATTAAATTTCATTTCTTTGTTATCAAAATCAATGTTTGCATTATAAGTTTTAAAATTTCCATTTACATTGCTAATTTGCAAATGTTTAATTTTAAATCCAACGTTAGAATGAGCTTGATCAATAATAAATTCCTTTGCTAAAGATGCATTACTTAAAAGAGTTGCAAAAACCAATGAACCAATTAGTATTCTTTTCATTATACTTCCTTATAAAATTTTAGTTTAATTATACAAATTAAGGTAAATAAAAGATAAATTTATTAAATATAATCTATCATATCTTTTCTTTTGATTTGTTCAAATCCTTTTAGTCTTAGTAAGCAACTATCACATTTTCCGCAAGCTTTATCTTCTCTTTCATAACAAGACCATGTATATTGTAAAGCAACATTTTCTTCTATGGCTAATGATACTATTTGAGCTTTGTTTAGATGAATTAAAGGAGTTTTTAGCTGAGTTTTAAAATCAGGATTAGTTCCACTATTTATAAAATTAGTTGCGTTTTGTATGAATTTTTCAGAGCAATCAGGATATCCACTACTATCTTCTTGAACAACACCTATAAATATACTTTCGCATTTTTCTTTTTCAGCAATAGCACCTGCAATAGAAAGAAAAATTCCATTTCTAAAAGGCACGTAAGTATTAGGAATATTATTTTTGTGAAGACTATTTTTTGGAATATCTAGAGTTGGATCTGTCAAAGAATTTCCTCCTATATCTGATATAAAAGAAACATTTAAAATATATTTATTTTTAATTTTTAACTCTTTACATATTTTCTCAAAACATTCTCTTTCTTTAAGCATAGTTCTTTGGTTATAATCAAAATGTAAAGCGATTATTTCATAACCTTCCTTTTTAGCTAAATATGCACAAAGCGTACTATCCATTCCCCCACTTATTATACATAAAGCTTTTTTCATTACAGTTCCTTTAAAAATTTTGATATAATTGAAATTATAAAATTCAAAGGATAATGATGATTTTTTGCGAAGAAAAAATCGATATTTCTTTTCTTGAAAAAATCGCTACAAATATGAGTTGTGCTGATGTGGAACTTGTTTTTGTAGATAAAACAATGATGCGTAGGATTAATCTTGAGCAAAGAAAAATAGATAAAAGTACTGATGTATTATCTTTTCCTTTGGAAAAAAATTTTCAAAATTTACTAGGCTCTATAGTAATTAATCTTGATGAAGTTAAAAGTAAAGCTTTTAAATTTAGACATTCTGAAAATGAAGAAATGGCATTGTTGTTCATTCATGGTATGCTTCATTTATTAGGTTATGATCATGAAGTAGATCAAGGAGAAATGAGAGAAAAAGAAAAAGAATGGATTGATTTTTTTAATCTTCCACAAAGTCTTATTGTCAGAACACAAAAAGGGGAATAAAAATGGTTAAAAAATTAATTGTAAATTTTGCTTTGTGCATTGGTGCTTTAGCTTATGAAGAAAATATTTTTAATGTTCAAGTGTTAAAAGCAAAGGGGTTGAATATTTCTTTATATAGTTCGCAAAAGGATAATACAAGTTATGGCTTTGTTGAAAATAACAATGGTAGTCGTAATTTCTTAGGTAATGTAAACAAAAATGAATATTCTATAGATATTTATAATAAAGGTTCTTGCTTAATAAAAAATATAAAAAATAATGATTTTAGTATTTTGTGTAAAGATGAAGAGACTATCCTTAAAAAAGATGATTTTAAAGCAGAAATTATTCAATTGTCTTTAAAAGATAAATTACAAGTAAGTCCAGATAAGGTAATTGAATTTGATTTTGTTGATGATTTATTAAAGATTGAAAGTAAAGATAGAAAATTACAAAGAATTGTAGATGATTTTAATCAAAATTTAGATAAAAAATCTTTAAAAGATAAAATTATGCAAATACATAAAAAATGGAAAAATGATGCTGAGATTTTCTATGAGAATTTAAGTCAAAGTTTTATATTTTATTATGATAAAAAAATAATTTCTTTAGGAAAAAATACCTATATTTATGAAGGTGGTGCTCATGGAATGAATAGCATGCAAAGAAAAACTTATGATATCGATAGTATGAAATTGATCAATTTAAAAAATGAGTTAAAAATAGAAAATGATCAATTTGTTAATATGATTAAAACAAAATTACTTAAAGAGCATGAAGAAAGCGATTTTTTTAATATTGATGAGATTAAACCAAGTGAAAAATTTGAAGTGAGACAAAATGGTTTAATACTTATATGGGAACCTTATGAAATAGGACCTTATTCTAGTGGTGCAATTGAGCTTTTTGTTTCTTATGAAGAATTAAAACCTTATTGGAGATCTAAATCTAAACTAGCATATTTGAGCTTATAATAAAGCTCAAATTATTGCTGCAATGAGTATAATAAACACTCTTTATCAATTTTTACTAACACTTAAAACATTAAAAAATATTATTTATCTTTATTTTAATTTATTTTTTGTCGATATTAAGATGCTAAAAGTAATATATGCAAAATTTAAGAACAAGTGATAAATATGATAACTTCATTTTTAATAGCGTTAAATTGTTTGATATTTATATGTGTGAATTATTTGAATTTTTCTTCTTTAAATTTTAATGTTATTTTAGGATTAAATTTATTCTTCTTTCAAGAATATCTTTGGCAAATATTAACTTCGATATTTATGCACGGAAATTGGACGCATTTGATTTTAAATATGATAGTTTTATATCAATTTGGTTTAATTTTAGAAAAATTTTTAGGTAGTCTCAAATTTTTATTTTTATATTTAGTAGGTGGAATGATATGTTCCTTACTAAGTATTTTTTATATCTATTTAAGTTTTGATGGTACTTTTGTTAATATTGTTGGTGCTAGTGGAGCTATCTGTGTCTTAATGGGTTATTATGCATTTATAAACAAACATGCCGCTAAAGGATTGTTGGTGGCAATTTTACTTATGAGTTTTGCTCCAATCATAATGGGCATAAAAATAGCTTGGTATGCACATATATTTGGTTTTGTGTGTGGTTATATGTTGGCCAAATTTAGGGTTATTAAATGAAATTTATTTATTTTATAAGAAATGCAAAAGCTCAAAAAGATTCTGAGATTGAAGATTTACAAAGAGATTTAAGTTCAAGTGGAAAAGAAGATTTAAAGATAATGTCTAATCGGCTACAAAAATTAAATTTTAAAGCTGAATATATGTTTTCATCTCCAGCTAAAAGATGTATTAAAACTGCTCAAAAGCTCTGTAAGTATTTTGATATAAAAGAAAAAGATATATGGATAGAAAAAAGCTTATATGAAGGTAAAATGGAAGAAATACTAAATTATATAAGTAAAATCAAAGAGAATAGGGTAGTGTTTGTTATGCATAAATCTATGATTATTAAAATATGTGAATATCTTGCATGTATTGATTTAGAGAATTTTCCAACATCATCCATAATATGTTTAAAATTTAACATTGATTCTTTTGAACACATTAAAGAACAAAGTGGAGAATTAATATTTTTTGATTTTCCTAAAAGTCAAAACGAATAAAATATCGATCTAAATAAAAATAAATTTAAACTTAATATAAATATTTATTTGTTATTTCTACAAAAACTCATACAATTCATAAAAATATTTTAAAAATTATTTTTGTAATTTTTTTGTGGATAAATTAATATCACACAAAACATAAATCTCATTAAAATGCTATATATAAGATATTTTAACCATATACATATATATGATAGTGTACTAAAATAAAAAAGTTTGAAAATTATAGTTTTCAATATAAAATACATAATATATTATAATTTTAATATTTATCATATAAAAATACATATTTATTAAGTTTAATTTAAAATATTTTTTTATTTTAAAAATTGGTGTAAAAATAATAGTTAGATATTTTTTTAGATATTTTTTAAGTAAGATTCTTTTATAATCTTTTTAATTATTAAAATTCTTAGGAGCAAGATTGAAAACGATAGGCTTAATTGGTGGTATGAGTTATGAAAGTACACTTAGTTATTATAAGATTATTAATAAAATCATCAGTGAAAAATTAGGAAAATTACATAGTGCAAAACTTGTATTAAGTAGTCTTGATTTTGAAGAAATTGTAGAGTGTCAATGTAGTGATAATTGGAAAAAAGCAAATGAAATCTTGACTAACCAAGCCCTACTTTTAGAAAAATGTGGAGTTGATTTTATTTTAATTTGTACAAATACCATGCATAAATGTTTTGATGAAATTCAAAAAAGTGTAAAAACACCTATTTTCCATATAACTCAAGCAGTTATCCTAGAACTTCAAAAGGAAAATGTTGATCAAGTTTTATTATTGGGAACTAAATACACTATGAGTGAAAAATTTTATAAAGAACTTTTGGAAAAATCTGGAATAAAAGTTTTTACACCATCTAATGAAGAAATGTGTCAAGTTAATGATATCATTTTTAATGAACTTTGCAAGGGTAAAATAGAGGAAAAATCAAGAGTATATTTTGATAATTTAATTTCTAAATTTCCACAAATACAAGGTGTTATACTTGGTTGTACAGAACTTGGATTAATTATAGAAAAAAGTTCTAAAAAGCTTTTTGATAGTGCTTATATCCATGCAAAAATGGCAGCATTAAAAGCTTTGGAATAAAAAAATAATGAAATATCCATTAGATTGTGAAGAAACTTTTGAAAAGTCTTTTTTATTTTGGCTTTGTAAGTATGTAAAATTTAAGCTTAATTCTTTATCTAACAAAGAATTAAAAGACCCACAAGCTCTTGCTTTTGTAAATTTAAATTTAAGTAGAGGTGTAAAAAATATACAAGAGCTTGATGCTTATGTTAAAAAAGCTAGAAATATAGGACTTAGTGGAGTTAATACTTATTTTAATCCCCTAAAAAAACTTTTTGAATATTTAATATTGTATAAACTTTATTCTTTAAAGCAGATTGATGAAGAGTTATTGGTAGAAATTTTAGCAAGTATAAGCGCTTCTTTATCTGATGCGAGTAAAAAGAACTATCGTATTGCAGTAATTAATTTTTTTGATTTTTTAGACAAACAAAATGAAGAAAATAATAAATCCCATGTATTTGATATAAATCTTAAAAATTGGGGTGGTATTAGTGGTTTAAGAGGTGTAAAATTGCCAGAATATATGAGCGAAGAAGAAGTTAGTAAATTTTTAAATGCAATTGATGAAATGGATTTTAAAAATAATACTATTCGCAATCGTTTGATTATTAAAATTATTATTTTTACTGGTATTCGTGTTGGAGAAGCTATAAATATAAAATTAAAAGATATAAGCGAGGAAAATGACTTATATATTATTCGTATTAGAGGTAAAGGTAATAAATATCGTGTTGTTATGATAAAAAAAGAATTAATTGAAGATCTTTTAAAAAATGTAAAAGTAAACTACCTATCACAAGATGGACTTTTATTTGTAAATCGTAATGCGAAAGCTTTAACACAAGCTTATGTTTCACGTATAGTAGAACAAATTTTATTTAAAGCCGGTATTCGTAAACAAAAAAATGGAGCTCATATGTTAAGACATACTTTTGCTACCCTACTCTACAAGCAACAAAAAGATTTGGTTTTGGTGCAAGAAGCTTTAGGGCATGCTAGCTTAAATACTTCAAGAATTTATACACATTTTGATAATGAAAAATTAAAACTTGCTGCAGAAGTAGCTAAAAAACTTCATGATAGAAGATAGTTTAAATGATATTTATGAATACAAAGAGACTGCGAAAAAATTAACTATAATATAAAAATAATTTTATATAATAATTTCATTTATTTTTGTGTTGCATTCTAAGGAAAATTGATGACTTATTTAGAGATAGATGGTGTTAAAAAATTAAATGGAGAAGTGATAATTAGCGGTGCTAAAAATGCTGCTTTACCTTTGATTGCTTCAAGTATTTTAGCAAAAAATGAGGTAAAAATTTCAAATTTACCCAATGTGGCAGATGTTTGTACCCTACTTTCTCTGCTTGAAAATTTAGGAGCAAGTTATGTTTTTAAAAATAATCAGGCAAATATTGATACTAGTAATCTAAGTAAAACTATTGCAAAATACGATATAGTGCGAAAAATGCGTGCTTCTATACTTACATTGGGACCTTTGCTGGCAAGATTTGGAAATTGTGAGGTTTCTTTACCAGGAGGTTGTGCTATAGGACAAAGACCAATAGATTTACATCTTTTAGCTTTAGAAAAAATGGGAGCTAATATAGAGATAAAACAAGGATATGTAGTCGCAAATGGTAGTTTAAAAGGTGCTGATATAATGTTTGATAAGATCACAGTTACAGGTAGTGAGAATATTATCATGGCAGCTGCATTAGCACAAGGAAAAACAAGACTTTTAAACGTAGCAAAAGAGCCTGAAGTGGTTCAACTTTGTGAAGTATTAAAAAGTGCTAATTTAGACATAAAAGGTATAGGAACAGATGAATTAGAAATCTATGGAACTGATGGTCAATTAATTGAATTTAAGCCATTTTCTATTATACCTGATCGCATTGAAGCAGGAACTTATCTTTGTGCTGGAGCTATTACAAATTCAAAAATTACTTTGAAAAAAGTTAACTCTTCTCATTTAAGCGCTGTGTTGGCAAAATTAGAACAAATGGGTTTTAGTTTTGATATTGATAAAGATAATATTAGTATCAATCCTGCGAAAAAAATAAAGCCTGTAGAGATTTTAACTAGCGAGTATCCAGGATTTCCAACTGATATGCAAGCACAATTTATGGCTTTGGCTTTAAAAGCTGAAGGTACTAGCATTATAGATGAAAGATTGTTTGAAAATCGTTTTATGCATGTAAGTGAACTTTTGAGGATGGGAGCTGATATAAGACTAAATGGGCATATTGCCACTATAAATGGCACAAAAGAACTCTTTGGCGCTGATGTAATGGCCACAGATTTACGTGCTTCATCGGCGCTTATTTTGGCAGCTTTAGCTGCAAAAGGTACGAGTAAAATTCATAGAATTTATCATTTAGATAGAGGTTATGAAAAATTAGAGGAAAAATTTAAATTTTTAGGTGCTCAAATACGAAGGTTAGAAGAATGAGAGATATATTTGCTACTATAGAATACTTAAAAGAACATATAAAAGCAAAAGATGAATTTGAGATTGTTGAGCTTACTCATGCTTTGGGTCGTATTATTTTTGAAGATGTCTTGGTTAAAAAAAATTTACCCGCATTTGATAATTCAGCATTAGATGGATATGCTTTAGATTATCAAGATAAAGATAATTTACTTAAGATAAAAGGAAGTATTTTAGCTGGTGATAGTGAAAAATATATCATAGAAAAAAATGAATGTTATAAAATTATGACGGGTGCTAAAATTCCACAAAATGCAAATACAATTTTGATGTTTGAAGAAGCATTGATAGAAAATGGAAAATTAAATGCTAAAAAAGCAAAGCAAAACAACGCTATTCGTTTTAAAGGTGAAGAAGCAAAAGAAGGAAATTTTTTATTTAAAAAAGGTACTAAGATTACTTCGGGTATTGTAGCAATGTTGGCAGCACAAGGAATTTATAAAATAAAGGTGATTAAAAAAATTCAAGTAGGAATTTTTTCTAGCGGGAATGAGCTTGTTGAGCCTTGGGAAAAAGCCAATGATGATAATATATACAACGCTAATGCTTTTGGAATTTATTCTATTTTACAAGATAATGCAGAAGTAAAGTATTTAGGATTGATACAAGATAATATTAATGCTTTTAAGGAAATTTTGAAATATGAAAAAATTGATTTATTTATAAGCAGTGGTGGTGCTAGTGTTGGTGAAGCTGATTTTAGTAAACAGGCTTTAATTGAGAGTGGTTTTGTTCCTATATTTGAGAAAGTAAATGCTAAATTATGTAAACATGTTAAGCTTTTTAATAAAAAAGGAATCTTGTTTTTAGTTTTACCAGGAAATCCGTTAGCATCTTTAATATCCACTCATATTTTTGCTAAAAATATACTCAATTTACTCTATGGGCAAGATTTAATATGTTTTGATACAGCAAAATTAGCAAATGAGTTGAAATTTAAAGGTCAAAGAAATGATTTTGCTTTTGGAAAATTTACAAATGGATATTTTATGCCAAGTAAAACTAAATTTGGTTCAGGTATGATAAAGCCATTGTATGAAAATTCATACATTTTTATAAGTAAAGAAGGTGAATTAGAAATTTCAAAAGGACAAGAAATTAAAATTTTAAGAATTTAATTCTTAATCAATAGACATTGAAATTTTTTATTTTAGTAAAAAATTAAAATCATAAAGAGAAATTCGTATTTTACTCTTTATGATTAATTGTCTAAAATTATTGTTGAATATTTTTATTGTCTAGGGTTTTGAAAAGATTATTTAAAACATTTTCTTCATTTTTTTGGTATTTACTTTGGCGTAATTTTTCCCAAGCATATACGCTAAAATCTTTTGAAATTACTCCTATATCTAAATCTGTGTTATTAAAAGCGTTATTGATATTTTTTTTATATTCTTTTTCTTCTTTGTTTTTAAGTGCATTTAATGTAGCTTGAAACTCATCTGAAGAGGTGTTTTTCTCTTTAATTTTTGTGGTATGATTTAAATTTAAGACATTGTTTTTATCATTTACTTGCATTTTTATTCTCCTTGATTTTGATAGAGTTAATTTTTACAAGCAAAAATTATTCCTTATATTATTTATAGTAAATAAATTTTATTAGAATTTTAAGTTAGAGTTGTTTGGAGATTGAAATTTTATTTTTACTTTGTTTTGGTAATTTTCAACTAAAATCAAACTCTTTTTATGTATGATAATTAAAAAAATAGTTTTGAGGTTGGAATTGATTATAAGAAAAGTTATTTTATTTTTATTTTTTTATACTTTGGGTTTTGCTTCAAATTTTGACGAAGTTAAACTTGCTTTGATTAAGGAATTTAAAATAAATTACCCAGAGATAGAGATAATATCTTTAGAATTAAACACTCAATCTAGCTTACCTCAAGATTTTAATCAATATATGTTTTTAAAACTAGGTAATCATAATTTTGATAAAGCTGATGGTTTTATTAAAGCTGAATTTAAAACTCCTGAGCAATATAAAAAAAATATTTTTTTCAAGTATTTTTTAAAAGCAAAATTGGAAGTTTTGCAAAGCACTCGACCTATTTCTCGTAATGAAAATTTAAGTCCATCAAGTTTTAAAATTATTAAAATTCCTTTTGATAAAGTTTCAAGTGGTGTTTTAAAAAAAAGTGAAATAGTTGGTTTGATCGCAAAAGGTAATATTAGAGAAAATGTAGTTTTAAAGTATAATATGTTTAAAACCAAAACTTTAATTCAAAGAAATGATTCTGTTTATGGCATAGTAAAGGATGGGGAATTAAGTATGATGATAGAGCTTAAAGCTATGCAAAGTGGAAATTTAAATCAGAGAATTCGTCTTAAAAACAAAGATGGTAAAACAGTCTATGGTAAGGTTATAAGTAAAAATTACGTGGAGATTAAATGAGAAAAATTCTAGTTAATATAAGTGGAGCTAGCTCCTGTGAGCTGGGATTTTTGCTTTTAAAGTATTTGCAAGATAAGGGTGAAATTTTTGCTATTATTTCTGATAATGCAAAAATAAGTTTCACAAAAGAAAATTCAGAAATAAGTATAAATAATTTTATGGATGCTATTAAACAAAAATTTAAATTACAAAATATTGTATTTTTAGAAAATGATAATATAAGCGAATGTGTAGCTAGCGGATCTTTTGGTATAGAGACAACTTTTATTACACCATGCTCTATTAATACTTTAGCTAAGATTTCTTGTGGAATTTGTGATAATCTTATTACAAGAAGTGCAGCGGTGGCATTAAAAGAACGAAAAAAGATGATACTTGGGGTTAGAGAAATGCCATATTCTAGTATATCTTTAGAACAAATGACAAAATTATCTTATCAAGGAGTGATCATAGCCCCTCCTGTTATGGCTAGCTACGCTAAAGTGCGAAATTTAGATGAGTTAAAAAAATTTATTATAGGAAAATGGCTTGATCTTGCAGATATTAAACATGAATTATATAAAAGGTGGCAATAAATATGGCAACTTGTTTATATCCTGGTACCTTTGATCCTATTACAAATGGACATTTAGATGTAATTTTAAGGGCAAGTAAAATTTTTGATGAAGTTATTGTTGCAATAGCAAAAAATGATAGTAAAAATCCTTTATTTGATTTAAATCAAAGAGAGAAAATGGTTTTGTTTGCTACTAAAGAATTAACGAATGTGAAGATAGTTACTTTTGATAATTTACTTGTAAATTTTGCTAAAGAATTGGGAATTAATATTATTATTAGAGGATTAAGAGCAGTGAGTGATTTTGAATATGAATTACAAATTAGCTATGCAAATCATATGTTGTGGGAAAATTTAGAAACTATATATTTAATGCCAAATTTGAAAAATTCATTTATATCAAGTTCTATTGTAAGGTCTATTTATTTACATGGAGGAGATGTTAGTAAATTAGTGCCAAAACAAATTATACCTTTATTAAAGGAAAAATATGTATGTAGCCATTGAAGGAATTGATTGTGTAGGTAAAAGTACACAAATAGAAATTTTAAAAAAAAGTTTTAAAGATGCTATTTTTACTAAAGAACCTGGAGCAACTAAACTCGGAGAAAAAGTCAGAGAGCTTTTGCTTCAAAGTGAAGTTAAGATTTCAAAAAAAGCAGAACTTTTACTTTTTTTAGCAGATCGAGCAAATCATATAGATTTGGTTTTATCACAATATAAAAATAAATTAATAATTTCTGATAGAAGCTTTATTTCAGGAATAGCTTATGCTAGAAATGAATTTAACAAAGAAACACTTTTTGATCTTAATTTTTTTGCTACTAGTGGAAATTTTCCTAATAAAGTGGTATTTTTACATGCAAATAAAGAGCTTATAGGAGAAAGATTAGCTTCTAAAAAATTAGATACCATAGAAAAAAGAGGTATAAAATATTTTTTAGAAATTCAAGATGAATTAGAAAATACTTTAAATTTTTTAAAAGATAAAATTGATTTTGAAATTTTAAAACTTGATGCAAGTTTTAGCATACAAGATATACACAAACAAATTAAGGAATTTATTGATGATTAAAGCATTAAAAGGAATGAAAGATCTTTACGATGAGCAAGCTTTACTTTATGAAAAAGTTATAAAAATCTGTGAAGAAGTAGCAAGAAATTATGGATTTGATTTTATAAATTTTCCTCATTTAGAATTTACTAGATTATTTAAACGTAGTGTTGGGGAAAGTTCTGATATAGTCGGTAAAGAGATGTATGAATTTAAAGATAAAGCAGAAAATGAAGTTTGTTTAAGACCTGAAGGAACTGCAGGTGTAGTTAGATCGTATATAGAAGCAAAAATGGATAAAAACCAAAGTGTGAAAAAATGGTTCTATCACGGGTCAATGTTTCGTTATGAAAGACCTCAAAAAGGAAGATTGCGTGAATTTCATCAATTTGGTGTGGAAAGTTTTGGTAATCCTAGTGTATATGAAGATGTTAGTCTTATTGTAATGCTAAATGAAATTTTTTCTCGCTTAAATATAGTTACACAATTAAAAATTAATTCTTTAGGTTGTGCTACGTGTATTGGTGTTTATAAGGAAAAATTAATTGAGTATTTAAATTCTAAAGATGGATTTTGTGAAGATTGCCTTAGAAGGAAAAGATTAAATCCTATTAGGGTGTTAGATTGCAAAAATGAATTTTGTCAAGAATTAATCACAAATGCACCAAAAATGAGCGAACATTTATGTGAATGTTGTAAAAAAGATTATAAAAAATTACAACAACTTTTGCAAGATAATAAGATTTCATTTGAATGTGATGAAAAATTAGTACGCGGACTTGATTATTATTCTAAAACAGCTTTTGAATTTATTAGTAATGAAATTGGATCAAAATCTGCGATAGCAGGTGGTGGACGTTATGATAGATTGATTGAGTATTTAGGTGGTAAAAGTGGATATGGAGTTGGTTTTGCAATAGGAATTGAAAGAATTATGGCTATTTTAGAACAACAAAATTTGCAAAAACAACGAGAAGGAATTTATTTATGTGCTTTAGATTCATCTTATATAGATACTATTTTTAAACTTGCTAAAAATTTAAGAAAACAACATAAAGTTTTTTTGAGCTATGAAGCTAAAAAATTAGCTAAACATTTAAATCAGGCTGACATTTCTAATGCAAAAATATTTTTATGTGTAGGTGAAACAGAAATAAAAAATCAAGAAATCTTTTATAAAAATTTAGAAAATAAAGAAAATAAAAATATAAAACTTGTGGATTTGGAGAATGAATTATGAAAGATTATGGTATTAAAATTTGGGGAGCTAATAATTTTATTATAGAAAATGGTAGAGTTTGTATAAATCATGGTAAAAAACCAGCCATTATAGATATAGTAAATACTTTACGTGATGATGGATACAAAGGTCCTTTATTGCTTCGTTTTCCTCATTTAATCCATAAACAAATAGAACAAATTTATGAAAAATTTGCTAAAGCTAAAAAAGAATTTAATTACAAAGGTTCTTTTAATGCTGTATATCCATTAAAGGTTAATCAGTATCCAGGCTTTGTTAAAAATTTAGTTAAGCTTGGAAAGAATTACAATTATGGACTTGAAGCGGGTAGTAAAGCAGAATTACTATTGGCTATGGCCTATAATAATGAAGGCTCTCCTATAACTGTAAATGGTTTTAAAGATAAAGAGCTTATAAATATGGGTTTTATAGCTTGTGAAATGGGGCACAATATAACATTAACTATGGAAGGTCTTAATGAGCTTGAAGCAATGATTGATATTTCAAAAAATCGTTTTAAGCCAAAACCTAATATAGGTTTAAGAGTAAGACTTCATTCAGCTGGCGTTGGAATTTGGGCAAAAAGTGGAGGGATAAATTCTAAATTTGGACTTACCTCTACTGAGCTCATTGAGGCAGTAAATCTTTTAAAAGCAAACAAACTTTTAGATCAGTTTACTATGATACATTTTCATCTGGGTTCTCAGATTACAGAAATCCATCCATTAAAAAAGGCTTTAAATGAAGCAGGAAATATTTATACTGAACTTAGAAAAATGGGTGCAAAAAATTTACGAGCTATTAATCTTGGTGGAGGTTTAGCGGTAGAATACTCTCAATGTAAAGATGAAACTAGTAGAAACTATACTTTAAGTGAATATGCAAATGATGTGGTATTTATTTTAAAAAGTATTGCTGAACAAAAAAGAGATCTTGAACCTGATATTTTTATAGAAAGTGGGCGTTTTGTAGCAGCTAATCATGCTGTATTGGTTGCACCGGTATTAGAACTTTTTTCACAAGAATACACAGAAAGCAAGCTTTTGTTAAAAGAAAAAAATCCTAAATTAATTGATGAACTTTATGATTTATATAAAAATATAAAAGCTTCTAATGCTTTGGAATATTTACATGATAGTATAGATCACATGGAGAGTATTTTAACTTTATTTGATCTTGGTTATGTAGATTTACAGGATCGATCTAATAGTGAAATTTTAGTACATTTGATTATGAGAAAGGCAATTTCTTTAGTAGGAGATCAAGCAGATTTATCAAGTTTGCAAAATGAAGTGCAAGAAAGATATTTGGTTAATTTCTCCTTATTTCAATCATTGCCAGATTTTTGGGGCTTGGAGCAAAATTTTCCGATAATGCCCCTTGATAGGCTTAATAAAAAACCTACTAGAAGCGCAAGTATTTGGGATATTACTTGTGATAGTGATGGAGAAATTTCATATTCTAAAAATAATCCTTTATTTTTGCATGATATTGATGTAGAAGCTGAAAATTACTTTTTAGGATTTTTTCTTGTAGGAGCTTATCAAGAAGTGTTAGGAATGAAACATAATCTTTTTACTCATCCTACTGAAGCAAGTGTAAGCATAAGTGAAAAGGGTTTTGAAATAGAAAGTGTATTGGAGGCTCAGTCTATTTTAGATACTTTGGAAGATCTTGATTATGATATTCATGCAATTATGGATAATATCAATGAAAAAATTTATGCTTCTAAACTTGTAAATGAAAATCAAAAAAAGCATATTTTAGGTGAAATCTATTTATTTTTAAATGATAATGGATATTTAAAAAGTATTGGCTCAAAATAAATAAAACTAGGAAAATAATAATGATAGCAATTACAGGTGGAGGTACTGGAGGACATTTAGCTATTGCAAAATGTTTAATGCAAGGTGCAAAAAAGCAGAAAATCGAGTGTATTTACATAGGTAGTGAAAATGGACAAGATAGATTTTGGTTTGAACAAGAGGAAGGATTTAAGCAAAAATATTTTTTAAGTAGTCAAGGAGTTGTAAATAAAAAAGATTTAGCTAAAATTTATTCTTTCATTCATATTGTAAAACTAGCTTTGAGTGTAAAAAAAATTTTAAAAGATCAAAAAGTAAAGGCTGTATTTAGCGTGGGTGGTTATAGCAGTGCCCCTGCGGCTTTTGCATCTTTGATGAATAATATTCCCCTTTTAATCCATGAACAAAATTCTAAATTAGGAAGCTTAAATTCGCTTTTAAAACCTTTTTCTAAGGCTTTTTTCACCGCATTTAAAGACCAAATTGACAAGACAAACACTTTCTTTTGTCCCTACCCTATTAATGAAATCTTCATTCAAAAAGCAAGAGTGAGAACAAAATTGAAAAATATTATTTTTTTAGGAGGTTCTCAAGGGGCTAAATTTATAAACGATCTGGCCATAAATAATGCTTTGTATTTTAAGCAAAATGGTATTAATATTATTCATCAATGTGGAAAGAATGATTACCAAAGATGTAAAAAAGCTTATGATGATTTAAAAATAGATGTGGAACTTTTTGATTTTGATAAAAATTTAATTGAAAGAATTGTAAAAGCTGATTTGGCAGTTGCAAGATCAGGAGCAAGTTCTTTGTTTGAATTAAGTGCTAATGGTTTACCTTGTGTATTTATTCCTTATCCTTATGCTGCTAAAAATCATCAATATTATAATGCTTTGTATTTGAAAGAGTTAAATCTTTGTGAAATTTTCACTCAAGATTCCAAACAAGATTTTATAGAAATAATAAAAAATTTTAACTTGCAAACTAAGTCTTTGGCTTTAAATGAAATTGAACAAGAAAATGGAGCTGATTTTATGTTGCACAAGGCTAAAGAATTGGGTTTTATTTAAACAAAATACTTCCTAATCTTACCATATTAGAACCACACTGTATTGCAAGTTCAAAATCATCACTCATTCCCATGGAGCAAATTTTTGCTCCATATACACGAAGTTTTTCATAAATTTTAAAACTTTGTTCAAAGCTTTCTTTCGTTTTTGTTTCATCCATAGAACCTATACACATAATACCCATTAAATTTAAATTTAAACACTCTTCTTTTATTTGTAAGTATGTTTCTATGGCTTTAGTACTATCAATGCCATGTTTTGATTCTTCATTAGCAATGTTAATTTCAAGCAAGGTATCTAATTTATAATCAAGTCTTTTATTCACAGCTTTAGCAATTTTAATACCATTGCAAGATTGCCAAAGTATTGGTTTTTGTTTGATTAGTAAATTAATTTTATTACTTTGGAGATTACCTATAAAATGCCATTTTAGTTCATTTAAATCACATAATTGAGTTTTTTTCAAACTTAAAGCTTGTACTTGATTTTCACCAAATTCAACAACTCCTTGTTGAAATAAGATTCTAATTTGTTCGCTATCTACATACTTACTTGCTGCCACTAATCTTATATTTTGTTTGATTGTTTTATCAAAAATTGTTTTTAAATTCATTATAACTCACATTAATTCATAAAGTTTTTTACGCTCACTAGAACTTCCTATGCCAAGTTGCATACGATACTTAGTGATAGTTCTACGACCTAATTGTATGCTTGGAAACTCTTTTTGCGTTAATTCTAAAATTTTTAAATCACTTAAAGGTTTTTTAGGGTTTTCTTTTTTTACTAAATTACTTAAAAAATCTTTTATGGTGGCATTGGAAGTTTCACCATCATCTACTGCTGTAGTAAAAAATGCTTTTAAAGGTATTAATCCTCTATCACAACTTAAATATTTATTTGAAATAGCTCTTGAAATGGTAGAAGTGTTTCTTTCTAAATCTTGAGCTAAATCTTTAAGTTGCATGGGTTTTATGTCTCCACCAATAAAAAAATCATATTGATATTCTATAATCATAAGTCCTAATTTATAAAGGGTTGCTTTTCGCATATTGAGTGCATCAATTAAATTTTTAGCATCTTTTAGATAAGAACTTAAAAATTCATGATCTAATCCATCTGCTTCAAAGGAAATTTCAGGATAATATTCATCGTTAATTTTTATTTTAATTTCACCATTTTCTTGATAAATATATATATCAGGGATAATACTCATACTTTCTTCGAAATATTCTAAAAATGGTGGGATAGAAATTTTTTTGATGATTGAAATTGCTTTTTTATAAAGAGGATTTTTTGTGAAATCTTTAGCATTTTCTAAATTTAAAATAAGCATTTTGCAAAATTCATATAAATCATCTTCTAAATCAAAATGTTCTAGAGCAAAAATATATGCTTCTTGATTGTCTTTAGCACCCACTCCTATGGGATCAAGATATTTAAATCTTTGCCGTATTTTTTCAACCTCCAAAGGATCAAATTCACTTAAAATTTCCTCATCGTATTCAAAATAACCTTCATGAGTTAAACATTCTATTATTTTTTCTGCAATTAGTTGTGATTTTTTGGTAGGAAAAAAAGGTGGAATAATTTGTTCACTTAAGAGTTCATAGGCACTTTTATGACTTAAACTTTTAGAATCAATCATCTGTGCTGTAGCATTTTTACTAAAATATTCTTGAAAATATTTATTTTGATTAAGAGTTATATTAGAATTTTCTTTTATTTCTATGAAAGGATTTTCTTTTGCAAATTCATCTAAATTTTCTTTTAAGTCTTCTATATTAGCTTGTAATATAGGAAGCCATGATCTTAAAGTTTGTGATAATTTAGTCTTTTGAGTTATGGAAGTTTTTTGCTTTAACATCATTCAAGTTTAAACTCATTTCCAAGATAATATTTTTTTACATCATCATTATTTGCTATTTCATTTGCATTACCGCTTGCAAGTAACCTCCCACTTCTGATAACATAGGCTCTATCACAAATTGCTAGTGTTTCTCTAACATTGTGATCTGTAATTAAAACACCAATATTCATAGCTTTTAAATCTTTTATGAGGTTTTGAATTTCATTTACTGCTATAGGGTCAACACCGGCAAAAGGTTCATCTAAGAGTAGAAATTTAGGGTTACATATTAAAGATCGTGCTATTTCACAACGCCTTCTTTCTCCCCCACTTAAGCTTAGTCCTTTTCTGTGTCTAATAGGGTTTATACTTAATAATTCAAGCATTTGCTCTACTTTTTTATCTAAAAGATCTGGATCTTGATAAAATATTTGAGCTGCTAAGAGCAAATTGTCTTCCACACTTAAGTCTTTAAAAATACTACTTTCTTGAGGTAAATATCCTATGCCTATTTTTGCTCTTTTATTTAAAGGTTCTTTTGTAATATCTTTAGAATCTAAAAAAACTTTTCCATTAGTTGGTAAGATAAGCCCACATATCATATAAAAACTTGTAGTTTTTCCAGCTCCATTTGGTCCTAAAAGACCTACAACTTCACCACTTTGAATTTCTAAAGATACATCATGGATGATTTTTGTTTTTTTTATGGTTTTTTCTAAATTTTTTGCCTCGAGCTTACTCATAAATTATATACTTTCTTTTGTTTTCATAAGGAATAATTTCTAAAATTATATTAAAAATTTGGTATTTATCTAAATATTTTTTTAATTTTTCATCACCCCACTCTACTAGGTGCAAGCCATCTTCAAAAAAATTTTCTATTAAGCCATTTTTTACAAGTCCATCAAAACCTTCTTGATATATATCATAATGATATAATACACCATATTCAAATGGATAGCTTTGCATTATAGAAAAAGTCGGAGAATTTAATTTTTGTGAAATATTTAAAAATTTAGCAAAATTTTGTACTAATGTGGTTTTTCCACTTGCTAATTCACCTTTTAAAATAACAACCCCATTTTTTGGCATTGTTCTAAACAATGTCTCCAATTCATCTTGTTTTAAAACTAGTTCTTTCATTTTATTTTGATGACATATTTTTCTTGCATATTTTTTGGAATATTTTTACTTACAGGTATATCCAACACTTTATAAATATCTATATGTTCAATAAATTTAATACTGATTTCATCACCTATTTTAACATCTTTACTAGCTTTTGCAACTTGATTATTGATGTTCACTACACCACTTTTGCACATATCTTCTGAAATGGCCCTGCGTTTGGTAATATTAACTACATTTAAAAATTTATCTATTCTCATAAATATATTTTATCAGAATAACAATAAAAAGTAGCAAAATAATGAGATTTTTACATTACATTAAGCTAAATTCGTTAAATTTAAATTTGTCTTTTTTTAAAATAAAGGATACAAAATGAAAAAAAATATTAATAAAGTTGTATTAGCATATTCTGGTGGACTTGATACAAGTATCATTTTAAAATGGCTTCAAGATGAATATCAATGCGAAGTTGTTACTTTCACAGCTGATATTGGACAAGGAGAAGAACTAGAACCTGCTAGAAAAAAAGCTTTATCTTTAGGTGTAAAAGAAGAAAATATATTTATTAAAGATTTAAAAGATGAATTTGTAAAAGATTATGTATTTCCTATGTTTAGGGCAAATGCTATTTATGAAGGAGAATATTTACTTGGTACTAGCATAGCAAGACCTTTAATAACAAAGGCTTTAGTTGAAATTGCTAACTTAACAAAAGCAGATGCTATTAGTCATGGGGCTACTGGAAAAGGAAATGATCAGGTGCGTTTTGAATTAGGTGCTTTAGCGCTTAATTCAAATTTGGCTATTATAGCTCCTTGGAGAGAATGGGATTTAAATAGTCGTGAAAAACTTTTATCTTATGCACAAAAACATGGCATTGATATCAGTAAAAAACCTGGAAAATCTCCATATTCTATGGACGCTAATTTATTACATATTTCCTATGAAGGTTTGGTTTTAGAAGATCCTACTGTAAAACCTGAAACTGATATGTGGCGTTGGGTAAAAGATTTAAAAGATACTCCAAATGAGAGTGAAATAGTTGAATTAGAATTTAATAAAGGAGATTTAATTGCTATCAATGGAGAAAAAATGTCTCCCGCTCAACTTTTAACCAAATTAAATGAATTTGGCGCAAAACACGGTATTGGTCGTCTTGATATTGTAGAAAATCGCTATGTTGGGATGAAAAGTAGAGGTTGTTATGAAACACCTGGAGGAACTATACTTTTAAAAGCTCATCGTGCTATTGAAAGTATTACTTTAGATAAAGAAGCAGGACATTTAAAAGATGAGCTTATGCCAAAATATGCGCATTTAATTTATAATGGATATTGGTTTTCTCCTGAAAGATTGATGCTTCAAGCATTGATTGATGAATCTCAAAAATATGTAAATGGCAAGGTGAAATTGGAATTATTTAAAGGTAATGTTATAGTTATAGGAAGAGAAAGTGCTAAGGATAGTTTATTTAGTGAAGCTTACTGCACTTTTGAAGAAGATGAAGTGTATAATCAAAAAGATGCTGCAGGTTTTATAAGGCTAAATGCTTTACGATTTATTATTGCAGGAAAAAATGGTAGAAAATTTTAAGGAAGTAAGATGAAAGTTTTATTGATTAAAGATGTAAAAAGTTTAGGAAAAACAGGGGAAGTTAAAGAAGTTAAAGATGGTTATGGACAAAATTTTTTAATAGCTAAAGGTTTTGCTAAAGCTGCTACACACGAGGTGTTAAAGCAATATGAGGCTCAAGAGAAGAAAAAAGCAGAAAATTTGAGATTTGAATTAGCAAATTTAGAAAAAATGAAAGAAGAATTAGCAAAAATTACTATTATTATTAATAAAGCTGTAGGAGCTAATGGAGGATTATTTGGTGGTGTTACTAAAGATGAAATTGCACACGCTTTAAAAGAACAAAAAAATATAGAAATTGATAAAAAAAGTTTAGAATGTGAAACTATTAAAGAGCTAGGAATACATGAAATTTCTATAAAATTAGGTCATTCTATCCATGCTAAATTTAAGCTTGAAGTTAGAGGTGAATAATGTTTCATGCGACTACTATCTTAGCTTATAAGGGTAAGAATAAATCAGTTATTGGTGGAGATGGACAAGTAAGTTTTGGAAATACTGTACTTAAAAATAATGCAGTTAAGATTAGAAAATTAAATAATGGAAAAGTATTAGCCGGTTTTGCAGGAAGTACCGCAGATGCTTTTAATCTTTTTGATATGTTTGAAAAACTTTTATCAAGCTCTAAAGGAGATTTGCTAAAGGCTGCAATAGATTTTTCTAAAGAATGGCGTAAGGATAAATATTTAAGAAAATTGGAAGCTATGATGCTTGTGCTAGATAGAAAACATATTTTTTTACTTTCTGGAACCGGTGATGTGGTAGAACCTGAAGACGGGGAAATAGCAGCTATTGGAAGTGGTGGTAATTTTGCTTTATCAGCTGCTAGAGCTTTAGCTAAACATTCTAATTTAGATGAGGAAAATTTAGTAAAAGAAAGTTTACAAATAGCTGGTGAAATTTGTATTTATACTAATACAAATATAAAAACTTATGTGATTGAGGATGATAAATGAATTTAACTCCAAAAGAGATTGTCAAATTTTTAGATGATTATGTAATTGGCCAAAAAAATGCTAAAAAAATTATTGCAATAGCATTAAGAAATCGTTATAGAAGAATGCAACTTAGTCCTGAACTTCAAGATGATATTATGCCAAAAAATATCTTGATGATAGGATCAACTGGTGTAGGAAAAACAGAAATTGCAAGAAGGCTTGCTAAGATGATGGGAATGCCTTTTGTGAAAGTTGAGGCAAGCAAATATACTGAAGTAGGATTTGTAGGTCGAGATGTAGAAAGTATGGTAAGAGATTTAGCTAATGCTGCCTTAAATTTAGTCAAAAATGAAGAAAAAGAAAAAAATCAAGAAAAAATTGATAAATTTATAGAAAATAAAATACTAGAAAAACTTTTACCACCTTTACCAAAAGGCGTTAGTGAAGAAAAAGAGCAAGAATATAAAAATTCTTTAGAAAAAATGCGTTCTAAGCTCAAAGCGGGAGATTTAGATGATAGTGTAATCGAAATAGAAATCTCACAAAATGTTTTTGATGCTAATCCAAATTTACCTCCAGAAATGGGTGCTATGCAGGATATAGTTAAGGTAATTGGCGTGGGAAGTAAAAAGGTTAAAAAAGAAATAAAAATCAAAGATGCTAAGAATGCTTTACTCCAAGAAGCTAGCGATAAAATACTTGATATGGAAAGCATTAAAAGCGAGGCGTTAAGAAGAGCACAAAATGAAGGGATTATTTTTATAGATGAGATAGATAAAGTAGCGGTTTCAAGTTCAAATTCAAATCGCCAAGATCCTAGCAAAGAAGGTGTTCAAAGAGATTTATTGCCTATAGTAGAAGGTAGTACTGTACAAACTAAATTTGGTCCATTAAAAACCGATCATATCTTGTTTATAGCAGCTGGAGCTTTTCATCTTAGTAAACCAAGTGATTTAATTCCTGAACTTCAAGGGCGTTTTCCTTTGAGGGTTGAACTAGATAGTCTTAGTGAAGACGCTTTATACGAAATTTTAACACGACCTAAGAATTCTTTATTAACTCAGTATATAGAATTACTAAAAACAGAAGATGTTGAACTTGTTTTTGAAGATGAAGCGATTAAGGAGATTGCTAAAATTGCAAGCAAAGCAAATGAAGAAATGCAAGATATTGGAGCAAGACGTTTGCATACTGTAGTAGAAAAACTTTTAGAAGATATTAGTTTTGAGGCAGATGAATATGCAGGCAAGGTTTATAAAATAGATGATTTTAAAGTTCAAGTAAAACTCGGAGATATTGTAGAAAATAAAGACCTTGCTAGGTATATTTTGTGAAAAGTGGCTTTATAAGTATTGTGGGTAGAACAAATGCTGGAAAAAGTTCTATCCTAAATTCTTTATTAGAAGAAAAAATTGCGATAGTTTCGCACAAACAAAATGCAACTAGAAGAAAAATTAATGCTATTATCATGCATCAAGAAAACCAGCTGATTTTTATTGACACACCTGGCTTACATGTAAGTTCTAAAAGTATGAATCAACTTATGATTGATGTTGCTATGAAGAGTATTGCTGATTGTGATGTAATTTTGTTTGTAGCTAGCATTTATGATGATATTAAAGATTATGAGGCTTTTCTAAGTTTAAATCCTAAAGCTCCTCATCTTATTGTAATAAATAAAGTAGATTTAGTTCAAAAAGAAGTGTTGCTTAAAAAACTTAGTGAATATACTAAATTTAGTACTTGTTTTAAAGCTATAATACCTTATTCTGCTAAGCAAAAATTCTATAAAAAAATCTTGTTAAATGAGCTTGTTAAATATTTACCTGAGCATCCTTATTATTTTGATCCTGATTTTATTACAACTACAAATAAAAAAGATATTTATAGAGATTTTATACTTGAGGCTATCTATGAAAACTTAAGCGATGAAATTCCTTATAGCACTGAAGTAAGAATAGATAGAGTTAAAGAATTAGACACTATAGCTTATATTAATGCTACAATTATTAGTGATACTAAATCTCATAAAGCTATGGTTTTAGGAAAAGAAGGTGTAACTATTAAGCGTATAGGAAAAGATGCTCGTAAAAAAATAGAAAAATTAGCTCAAAATAAAATTATGCTAAAACTTTTTGTTCATCTTGAAAAAAATTGGCATAAGAATGAACAAAGTCTTAAAAAAATATTATATGATGAATAAATCACCCAAAACAAAAACTTTTTTATCTTATGAAAAACTTTTATATGTAAAATTTCAAGAAAAAATCAAAGAAGATGAAATTTTAACAAAAAGTTTTAATGAATTGGGTATTTTTGATGATTTTTCATATAAACTTGTTTATTTCTATGAAGATAATGCAACACATATATTTTTAGCCAAATTTGATGATATATTGAAAGATTATAGTTTTATTATTCCAGAACCTTTGATTTTCATAGCTTATGTTAAGAAGTATCGAATAAAAGGAAAGAATTTATTTTTAGTTTATAAAGAAAAATATGTCATTTTAGTAGAATATCAAGATGATAGATTTCAGTTTTGTCAAACTATACCATTAATAAAATTAGATTTAAATTTCAAAGAGAAATTAAAAATATCATATGAGAATGTGATAGAGATTGATGGAATTAATTTTACATGCGATCAAAATATGAATCTTTACAAAGATTTATTAGATATAAATGTTGATTTCAAGCTTAATTTATCATCAAACAAGAAATTTAAATTAAAAGAGTGTTTGAGTTTTAAATTTTTGATTGCATTGATAAGTGGCAGTTTTATTGCATTTTTGATTATATTGTTTGTATTAATTAAAAATTATTTTATTCAAAAAGAAATTGTAAAAATGGAAATTTTAATTAGCGAGCAAAAACAATCGTTTAATTTTATAAAAGAAAAAGAAAAACAGCGAGATAAAATATCACAAGAATACGATGAGATCTTACAAAAAATTAATACCTTAAAAATATTTTATAATGATACTGTATGTTATAAACATCTGTATAATTTTATAAAGGTTTTAAATTTGCATAATATTTTCATAGAATCTTTAGAAATCGAAAAGAACAAATTTGTTATAGAAATTTCAAGAGATTATGAATTCTATGATGATTATAAAAAATATAATTTTATATTGAAAAATAAAGAAATTTATGATGATAAAGTTAAACTATTTTTTGAAATTAACTTATAATAATTTAGAAAATTTTTTTACTAAATTATCTAATAGAGAATTTATTTTACTACTAATTTTGTGTTTTGTACTTGGATTTTTTATTGTCTATATAAGTTTTTTTGAAAGAATTCAAAATAATTATCAAAATTTAAAACAAGATTTAGAAAATTTAAAAACAATTCATTATGAAAATAATCAACTTTTACAAGATTTTAATGATACAGAATATGATTTATCATTAAAAGAACAACTTGAAATGTTTAAACAAGATTATCAAAGTAAAATACAGCATATAGAAAGAAATCTTAACAAAATACAAGCTCAAAAAGTGAAATTTAATACTTTTCATCAAAATGATGATTTTTTTATGTTTTATAATATCAAACTTGAATTTATAAGTGATTTTAATTCTGCGATGAAATTTATTAATAATATTCAAGATGATGTTAAGATTCAAAATATAAATTTTAAAAAAGAAGGGAAAGAATTAAAAATTTCTTTAAATTTAATTTTTGCACTAGTATAAACATTACTTTTTTGATAAAATTATACAAACATGGCAGATGATCGCTTCTTTAAGAAGAGGAAAGTCCGAGCTGCAATAAGACAAAGATTCCATCTAACGGATGGCTAGGGCGACCTAAGGGAAAGTGCAACAGAAAGAAAACTACCATGATATTTTTTCATGGAAAAGGTGAAATGGTGAGGTAAAAGCTCACCAGTAGCCTTGGTAACAAGGCTAGCTATGTAAACCCAATCTGCAGCAAGAAGGGGTGGTTTTAGTCTTATATTTTAACCCTTCGCTTGATTTTGTTTGCAAAAACAAAACTAGATAAATGATCATTCAAGACAGAACTCGGCTTATAGCCATGTTTATTTTATATAAGCAGAAGCTTTTTGAAGCTTTTGTAAATTTGATGCAAGCTCATCTTGCTTTTTTTTCATAAGAGCAATGGCTTCTTTTGTTAATGCCAATGCTTCATTTGGATAGCTTTTAAAATCAGGTTTTTCTATCAACTTAGCTATTTTTTCTATATCTTCAGTATAAACAGCTAATTTAAATTCATCTATCCATTTATTTTCATTCATTTTTGATGCACTTCTCTCCAAGCTTCAAGTAAGCCCTTTACTACATTAATGACTTCATCGACTCTAGCTTCATTATTTTCTATATTTGATAAAGAAAGAAGTTGTAATTGTCTTGTGTATAAGCCACTAAGATAATGAGCAACCTCCCCTCCTCTATCATAATCAAGGCAATTTATCAATTCTATGAAAATTGCACTTGTTCTTTTTACATAATAAACTCTTTCTTCTATATTTTCATTTTGTATGGCGAGTTTGATCCTACTAGCAAATCTTAAAACACCACCATAAAGCATCTCTATTAATTTTTCTTGAGATTCTACCCCTATTTGATTTTGTGAATATGCACTATAAACTGCATTATTTACCATAAGAATCCTTTCTTATATTAGGAATTTTGATTATTTGCTGCATTGATCATATTTAATATTACATTTGCTTGATTATTTAATTTAGAAATAATCCCATCATACGCAGCCCATCTTGCCCACATTGTATCGTATCTATCCTCGATAGATTTTTTAGTATCTTCTGTGGTTTTGTTTAAATTTTTAGCTTCTTTTGTGAGTGATTCTTTATATCCACCAAACGATCCATCAGAGCTTACCATTTCTTTTAAATTATTTTTTAATTTACCAAAAGTTCCAGTTTCTTCTTTGTATTTTGAATACATAGTTTTAGCACTTAAACCAAATTGACTTAAGAAATTTTTATCACCTTTAATCTCAAGATTACTTCCTGAAGTTCCCTTGATTTTAAATTGCACGCTATCTTTGCTGCCATTGTTGATAATATCAAAGCTAGCTTCTAAACCTTCTAAACCAAAACTATTGATATGATCTACTAAATTTTTCGCCATTTCAGCATTATCTTTTCCAGTTAATACAAAATCAGTTCCATCTTTATTTTTTGATAAGTCTATAGTTTCATCGTTATAAACTATTTTGAAATCTTTACCTTTAAAATCTATTTTATCATTGCTATTTTTATGTAAATCAACCTTATTTCCGATTAAATCAAGGTCTTCAAAACCGCTACTTCCTACGAAAAACTTTTCTGCTATTTTAGGATCTTCATTAACTTTAGAATTAAATTTAGAAGAATCAAAACTCATTGTTCCATCTAATAAAGTCAAACCAAAGTCAGCCAAAGACAAGCTCACTTTAGAAGATACTTTTGTGCCTTCTGAAGTATCACTATCTCCTACTGTTACTGTTCCATCAACTGTTATAGTTTGAAGCAGAATTTGATTAACCTGAGCTTTTATATCATAAATTTCACTTACTCCTACGAAATTTCCTTTTGTTCCAGCATCAGGATCATATTTTGTAGCTGCGGTGATGTTTAGCATCAAATCATTGTAAGCTTTAGCTAAATTTTGTAACGATTCTGATATAGCTTCTGTGTCTTGAGCTACATTAAAGTTTATCTCACCTTTTTGTTTTAAGTCTAATGTGATATCAGGACCTATATCTTTGATAGTATTAGTCGGTCTTGACATTTGTACTCCATCGACGCTAAAAATAGCATCTGCTCCTTTTTGTATATGATTTTTTGTGCTATCTTTTACATTATAACCTTGAGGAGTTTTATCAATATCTAAAGTAATACCAAATTTATTTTTAAGTAAATCTGTGGCATTTTTATCTCTTTGATAATTATCTTGATCAATATTACCGCTAGAATCTTTTGCATAACCACCATCAAATATACCTAGTTCCCCACCACCAGTAGATTTGAAAGCAACTGTTTTTTTAGTGGAATCTAATTCTAAAGTAATTTTTCCACCTGATTGTTTTTCTAATTCTTCTCTTAAGCTTTTATAGGTAGTATTACTATCTATGTTTATAGTGTATCTATCATAACCACTACCATTTTTAAGCACAAAGGTTAGGGAAGTTGGAGTTGTTGAAGTTCCATTTAAGAGTTTGTCGTTTTCTGTGATATTACCATTGTTATTCAATGTTCCGGAAATTTTATCTAGACTATTACTATTCCCTGTCTCTCTAAAACCAAAAAGCCCTCCAGCACTAATGCTATCTTTATCAATTTTCCAACCTAATTTTTCTAAAAGTGTTTCATCTCCTGAAAATGAGATATTATTTTGAACACCTGTTTCGCTACTTTGTACTACTAAACGATAAGGATTGTTTTTATCTCCTGTATTGACTATTTTAGCTTCTATTTTGCCACCACCTGCAGCATTGATTTGCTCTGCAAGTTTAGTAAAGCTAGTATCTTTGTCTATTTTAATTTCATAAGATTTTCCATCTTGAGTAATGGTAAATTTAGTTTCTTTTTCTGGTAATCCTAAAGCTTTTAAAACTGATTCGGTTTTATCTTTAAAACCATTACTTTGATACACATCTTTTTGAGCAAGCTGATCTACTTTTACTGTCATATTTTTTAAATCTGACAAAGAACCTACGGTCAATCCAGCAGCAGCACTATCTCCACTAACGCTAGGAGAAACTTTCTTTTTGTTAAATTGACTTGCATCTCCAAGGCTATTTACAGCAGTTTGAAAAGCTAAAAGTTTAGCTTCTAATTCTGCTAAATCTTTTTGTCTTGAAGTATTAGTTTCAAGCTGTGAGTTATAAAGTTTTAATTGAGAATTTAACTCTGCTTCTTTAAGTTTATTAAGTGTTTCACTTGTTAATACACCTGAACCTATCCCCAAACTTCCTAAACTACCTATTGCCATCTTAGCTCTCCTTGTCGAAAATTGTTCCTATAACACCTTTGAAATGCTCTATTAATTTCATCACTTCATCTGTTGGAATTTTGCGTATTAACCTGCCAGTATTTTTCTCTGTCACATTAACATACATCTCATTGATTTTGTCATTATAGGCAAAACGCACATTGGTTTCTAAAGTTTCCATTTGTTTATTAAGCTTATCTGTAGCATCTTTTAATTTTTCATTTAAATTCTCATCCTGATTATTTAAATTTTGATGCTGTGTTTGTATATCATCTGTCGATGGTTTTTCCACATTTTTTGCGCCATAATGATGTGTGACATTATCTCTTTGAATGCCATTGATATTCATTTTAAACTCCTTTTTAAAAGACTTTAAAACCCAATATCGACAAATTCTATAAAAACTTAATAATTTGACATTAAAAACTTAACAAAAAAGTTATAAGCAAAAAGTGTTCTCAAAAAATATAAAATTAAAAAATTTCAAATTTTTCGAAAAAATCTTTATCTTTTTTTAGAAGTTTTTTAGAGATTAATTTTTCAATAATATCCTTAGAACAATCAGTCATCAAAGGCCAATCTTTGTGATAATCTTCCAATCTTCCTTTACTAGTAGCATCAATACAGACATTATCTTTTTTTATAAAAATATCTCTTTTTGCATCAATGTTATTTACCACACGCCATACTAGCATGTAAGGATTATTTAAATTTACATTTTTATCAACAAAAACTAAAATTCTAAAATGTTTTTTATGATCTTGCAATCTTTCAAAAATTTTAAAAATTTTTTCTTTTTTGTCGATTGATATTACACAAATTGGAGCAAAAGTTTCTAAGTAGTATTGTTTTATATTTGTAACATTCTTATCTACACTTTGAAATATATTTAATAAATTTTCATCTGATATTTTATCAAGTTGAATTTCTTTTGGTTCTCCACAAGCATCAATTCCAGCTTTTCCACCAAAACAATAAGTACTAGAAGCGTGATCTAGTTGATCACAAATTCCTTCACTAATTAAAATTTTTGATTCATCAAAACGATTAAGTATATAAGGTATTAATTTCTCATAATCTTTTAATTTTGGAGCATTTTCATCTACAAAAATTGCATGTTTTACAAAGCTCATTTGACCTACACCCCAAAAAGCATGCATTATTTGTTGTGCGTGTGCTGGATATTGTGTTTTAATTTGTGCTAAAATGAGATTATGAAAAACCCCATTTTCTGGCATATTATAATCAATTAAATCAGGTGCATTAGTTTGCAATAATGGTAGGAAAATTCTTTCAGTACCAAGACCCATGTATTTATCTTCTAAAGGTGGTTTTCCTACTACGGTAGCTTGATATACAGCATTTTTCTTGGCAAATATATTTTCTACTTTTAATACAGGACAAGATTCAATAGGCGTATAAAATCCTGTATGATCTCCAAAAGGACCTTCTGAGGCAAAATCATTTGGATCGACAAAGCCTTCTATCACAAAATCACTATCATAAGGAACGTAAAGATTATTACTTTTACATTTTGATAAGATAGCGGGTTTTTTTCGTATAAAGCCATAAAGCAAAAGTTCAAAAATACCTTTAGGCAAAGGTGCTTGAGCACACCATATATATAAAGGATCACCTCCTATGGCGATACTAACTGGCATTTTTTGATTTGCTTTTTTATAATCATTAAAAAAAAGACTTGCATCTTTGTGAATTTGCCAATGCATTAGTAAAGTTTTTCCATCTACAACTTGCAAACGATACATACCAAGATTGTTTTGTTTACCATCTAAGCTTTGAGTATAAACTTGTCCCATGGTGATGAAAGGTGCAGCATCTTTTTCCCAAGTTTTTAAAATAGGAAGTTCGTCTAAAGAATGCAAAGTTTGATGAGTAAATAGCCCATCTTTTTTAATTCTTTTAGGTGGAATATTTTTCAAACCAAATAAAGTTTTAAAAAAATCAATTTTAGCACCAAAATTTTGTGGAATATGCATTTTAAGCAAGGAAGAAATTTCTTTAGAAATATCATTATAGGATCTTCCAAATGATAAATTTAAAGCTTTTTCGTTGCAAAATGTATTTAAAAGTACAGGATAATTGTATTTTTTATTATTTTTTATCGCATTAGTAAAGAGTAAAGCTTTTGAATTTTCTTTTTTTACTTCCAAATAAGCTAAATGCGCCATTTCAAGTTCTACATCTACTGGCTCATCAATAACTTTTAATAAATGATTTTCTTTTAAAATTTGTATAAAATTTTGCATTTAGATCATACTTTCTGCTTCTTTTAGGATATCTCTAGCTCCGTTTTTAATCATTTCTTTGGCTAAAGTTTTTCCAGCATTTTTATAATCTTGCTTTGAAATTATTATTTTTTCCTTTAAAATTTTACTTGCATCAGGTAATCCAACGATAGCTCGAATCTCTATTTTTTCTTCGATTATTTTTGCGTTAATCCCTATAGGAACTTGGCATCCACCCTCTAAAGTTTTAATAAAATCTCTTTCTATGTATGTTTCAATAAAAGCATTTTCATTATTAATACAATGCAATAAATCTAGAATTTGATTATTATCTATACTTTCGATACCCAATGCTCCTTGAGATGCTGCTGGTATCATTTCATCAAGTTCAAAAGCCTTTACAAATTTAATTTGTTTATCTAAATTTAAACGCTTAATGCCTGCTAAAGCTAGAATAATCGCGTCAAATTCTTTTGCCTTAAGTTTTTCAAGGCGAGAATTAATATTACCTCTTAATGAAATAATATTTAAATCAGGTCTTAAAATTAAAAGTTGCATTTTTCTTCTAAGGCTTGTTGTACCAACTTTAGCGCCTAAAGGTAGAGCTTTTAAATCTTTATAATATTCGCTTAAAAATGCATCGTTTGTTTCTTCTCTTTTAGAAATAGCTGCTAAGGTTAGACCTTCTGGAAAAAAACTAGGCACATCTTTTAGACTATGCACTGCTAAATGTGCTTGACCTCTTAGCATGCTTTCTTCAAGTTCTTTGGTAAAAAGTCCTTTTCCACCGATTTTAGCTAAAGGAGAATCAAGCAAAATATCTCCTTTAGTCTTAAAACCTTCTAATATGATATCTAAATGAGGGTGGTTTTTTAATAAACATTCTTTTATATGTTCGCTTTGCCACAAAGCAAGTTGGCTTTTTCTAGTAGCTATAATTAATTTCATTTTTTATCATCTCCAATGATTTCAACATCGATAATTTCATCTTCATGTGAATTATTTCGTGTATGTTTTTTTTGTTTATAAAAAAATTTTACTATCAAAATAAAAAGTAAAAGCAAGATAGCCAAAAAAGTACTTAAAATCCCTGGAATCAATAACAAAATTCCAACTATAGTTAAGGAAAATAGCTTAATCATGCCAAAAAAATTTGTATTTGTATTTTGCATGGTAATAAGATCAGTCCAAGTTTTTGTTAAAAATATAGCTCCCAAAAACATGCCCGCAAAAACTATCATAAAAAAATTTAAAAATCCAAAAAAAAATATAAATAAAATACTAACTATTAATTCTAAAATTAAAAATGCGCTTAAATTTGTTTTTGCTATCATAAAATTTTCTCTAAATATGGAATCACTTCGTTAGTTTTTAAAATTTGCTTTGTAAGATCTGTTCTGCGTATCAATTCTACTTCATCTTTTTCTAAACCTTTACCAATTACCAAAGCATAAGGAAAACCCATAAGTTCAAAATCATTGATTTTTACACCAAAACGTTCATTTCTATCATCAAGTAAAATTTCTTTATCTTTAAAATAGTCATAAATTTGATTAGCAAAATTATTTGCCTTTTCATCTTTAATGTTAGAAATTATAATATCGAGTAAAAATGGAGCTAAGGTTTGATTCCAAATACAACCTTTTTCATCGTGATTTGCTTCAATTGCTACTGCAACTAAGCGACTAACTCCCATTCCATAGCAACCCATTGTAAAAAATTGTGTTTTTCCATTTTCGTCTAAATAGCTTGCATTCATTGCTTGAGAGTATTTTTTTCCTAACTTAAATATATGTCCTACTTCTATGCCTTTGCTTTGTTTTAATTTGTGTTGACATTTTGGACACAAATCATTCTCTTTAATAGTAACTAAATCTTTAAAACGTTCTTTGTTTAAATTTACTACATTGATACCTATTAAATGATAATCTTTTTTATTTGCTCCAATAATCATATTTGTCTCATTTTCTAGCTCTTTGTCAAGGTAAAAATCAACTCCATGTAAATTTACAAAACCAATAAAACCAGGCACTAAACCAACATTTATAAGTTCTTCTTCATTAGCATCTATAAGTTCTAATGCATTTGCGGCATTTAAAGCTTTAGTTTCTTGTAGTTCATCATCTCCTCGAATAAAAAACACTACAATTTTTTCTTCATTTTCATAAATAGCTTTTTTCACCACAGCTTTGATGGTATAGTAAGGATTTATTTTAAAAAAATCAGCTAAGTCCTCTATAGTTTTTACATTTGGGGTGTGAAATTGCGTAGCAAAATCAGCTTGAGGTCTTTCATCTTCGCATATTTTTTTAGTTCTAGTGGCAGCTTCTATATTTGCTGCATAATCGCAATTTTCACATAATAAAATATCATCTTCGCCATTTTTAGCTAACACCATAAATTCTTTCGAGCCACTTCCACCAATAGCTCCACTATCAGCTTCAACAGCTCTAAAATCAAGACCTAATCTTGTAAGAATTTTGCTATAAGTTTCATACATTAGATTAAATTCTTTATCTAAATCTTCATCATTAGTATGAAAACTATAGCCATCTTTCATTAGAAATTCTCTACATCTTAAAAGTCCAAATCTAGGTCTAGCTTCATCTCTAAATTTCAACCCAATTTGATATAAATGTAAAGGGAGTTGTTTATAAGAAGTAATTTTATTTCTAATAAGAGCTACCATTGCCTCTTCATGAGTTGGTCCTAAAACAAAATCGTTATCTTTTCTGTCTTTAAATCTTAAAAGCTCTTTTCCAAAGATACTAAATCTTCCACTTTCTTTCCAAAGACTCGCAGGGGTGCTAAAACTTAAATTTACCTCCAAAGCCCCAGCACGATCCATTTCTTCTTTTACTATATTTTTAATTTTATCTAAGACTCTTTTTCCTAGAGGTAAAAAATTATAAAGTCCGCTACCAATTTGCTCTACAAATGATCCTCTTACTAAAAATATATGACTAGGTAAAGTTGCATCTTTTGGGTTTTCCTTAGAACTAACGGCGTATAATTTACTAAATTTCATTTTGATTCTCCAAACTAAATTCGCATTTATAGTGATTTAATCCTTCTAAATTTTCATTTTTTAGATCAAATACATAACGCATAGAGTTTATTACTGCATCATTTTGCATAGTTCCACTTAATTTTTTTAAATTAACACTTGGATGATGTAAAAAAGCATTTAAAACCTGATTGATCAATTTTTGTGCTTCTTGGTGATTTGAACTTTTTAAATAACCTTTATTAATAGCTTTTTGTAATTCTTTATGTGCGATTTCTTTAGCTTGCAAACGTAATTGTTTTACCAATGGCAAGGTTGCTAATTTACTTAGATATTTAAAAAAATCATTAGTCATATTTCCAACTATGGAATAAGCAATTTGTGCTTGATGTTCTCTAAGTGTTAGATTTTTGCGTACTACTTCTTCTAAATCATCTACTGCATAAACTACTATTTTATCACTTGTTTTAAGATCAATATCTCTTGGCACTGCTATATCAAAAAAGTATCTTGTATAGTTTTTTTCTTCCAATAACTCATCTATAATTATAGCATGCGGAGCATTGGTCGCTGAAAAAAATATCTCATAAGTATTTAAAATCTCTTTTAAATTTGCGATGCTTTCAAAATTAACATTGCTACCTAATTGTTCGGATAATTTTTTAGCTTTTTCCAAATCTCTATTTAAAATTAGCACTTTAGCTTTTGCATTTATTAAATGTTTGCAAGCTAGCTCACTCATTTCTCCTGCACCTATTACTACAGCAGTTTTGTTTTCTAAATTTATTAATTCTTTCGCTTTGGATACTGCCACAGAAGCTACTGAAATAGGATTTTTAGAAATTTCTGTTTGATTTCTTACATTCGCTGCACATTTAAAAGCATAATGCACCGCTCTAGTTATATTAACACCACATCTTTGCTCTTGTAAAGAAAATTTATAAGCATCTTTTAATTGTCCTGCAATTTGAGTTTCTCCTACAACTAAACTATCTAAGGAACTAGCTACAGAAAAAAGATGGTGTATGGCTCCACTATCCTCATAAAAATCGGCTTTTAAATTTAATTCTTCTTTATTTACATCACATAATAAACAAAGTGAATTTAAAACAAATTCATGAATTCCTTCACTATCTGCTAAAAAAATAAAAATTTCTACTCTATTACAGGTACTAAGCAATAAACTTTCTAAAATTTTATTATTTGAGTGTATTAATCGTAAAAATTCTCTTTTTTTATCATCATTTGAAAAAGAAAGTTTTTCTCTAGTTGCAATATCTGTATTTTTGTGAGTAAAACTTATGCAATAATAATGCATTAAAATTCCCTTTCAATCATATTTGTGATGATTTCTTCTAAATCTTTAATTTTATATTTTTCTATAGATTGTAAAGCATTATGAGCATATTTTTTTAATTCCAAATTAACTAAGTCTAAAACAGCATATTCTTGCATTTTATTTTTTATCCATAAAATTTCATCTTGATGCAAATTCTTTTTAAAAAAAGATTGTAAAATTTCTTTCTCATTTTGATTAAGTTTTTCATAAAGATATATATAAGCAAGAGTAGTTTTACCTTCTTTAAAATCACTCATAGTAGGTTTTCCTAAAATTTTTTCATCACTTTGTATATCAAGCATATCATCAACTATCTGAAAAGCCAAACCTAAATTTTTTCCATATTGTGCAAAATCATATTCATCAAGATTTGCCAATATTGCTCCACATCGTGCACTTGCTTCAATCAATACTGCTGTTTTATTATAAATCATTTGTAGATATTTATTTTTATCAATATTGAAATTTTGAGATAAATTTACATCCATTAATTCACCAATAGAAAGTTTCACAACAGCATCTGATATTATTTTTGCCAAGTTAGTATCGATTGTAGAAAGCTCATAAAAAGCTTTAGAATACAAAATATCACCCAACATGATGGCGTTTTTTGCTCCAAAACGTGCATTGATTGATTTTACCCCTCTTCTTAGATTAGCCTCATCAATCACATCATCATGTAATAAGCTAGCACTATGAATTAATTCAATAATTGCGCAAATTTTATAACTTATTTGACTTTTTCCAGCTATTTTTAAAAGTAATTTAGAACGAAGTTTTTTGCCACTTTTTAGTTCTTGAGACATTGTTATAATAGGCTCGTAAGATAATTCAGATAAAAATTTGTGCATATAAAAATCTATTTCTTGCACTATACTTTCCTTATTTTATTTGCGGTATTTTATTAAATTTTGCTTTATTTTTAGTTAAGAGGAGGTTTTCTAGGGTCTAAAAATTTAACCTCAAGTTTTTTATCCTTATCTTCTATATATACACTAAAAATAGCTTCACCTTTATTATAATTTGTAAATTCTAAAATCAACCTTGCTCTATCAATGTGAGGATTAGTATAATCAGGAACTAAAGTTTGATCTACCCAATTTAAATTCCTTCGCAAAGACATAACAAACTGCCTTGGATATTTTTTATATTTTGAATGAACTATAATATTAGTTTGATCAAACAGGGTCCATGAAAAATCAAAAAAATATATTTCATCAGGATAATCTAGCTCTTTAATTTGCACTCTAGCTTTTTCATCTTTTTTTAAAGTAAATTTATAGGTGTAATCAAAAAAAACTTCAGCTTTTAGCAAACAAAAAGACAAAAATAAAGCAATATAAATTCGCAATTTTATCCTTCATGACCTAAAATCTGAGCACTAATTCCTATATAAAAATCATTCTTTCTTTCATCTATTAGCAAAGAATTTTCCATTTGAAAATTTGACACATCGTTTTCATTTAAATTTTGTTTTTCTAAAAGTTCTATCATAGCGATGTGATCGGCTAATAATTGATCCATAACTTTTTCTAAAGCACCTAAATTTGCATGTTTTATAGTTTCTATAAATTTTTCTTTTGGAGTTTTGGCAAACATTTCATCAAAAATATCCATTTCTTTACTCTCCTATAAATTTTTTAATTTTTACCATAAGACTATTTTTATCATTAGCCTCATATTCTTCTTTTATATCTTGTTGCCATGATACATTTATATAGTCTATTTTAGCATTTTTGGCACAAAGTTTATCTTTTAAACTATCACCTATAAAAATACTTCTTTTATATTTTGCTTCATCAATAATCAAATTGAGCATCATAGGGTTTGGTTTTGGTTCTATACCATAACTTACTCCTAAAATTTTATCAAAATAAGATAATATTTTATGTTTTTTTAGAATCGGAACTAAACTTTCTTGTGGTGCATTTGTAGCAATGGCTAAGTAACAATCATTTTTTTTACAAAAATCAAGCACTTCAACAACTCCATCAAAAAGAACTACACTTTTATCATAATGTTTTAGAAAATATTTTTCATATCCTTTTTTAAAACTTGTGTGAGAATATTGCGTAATTCCATATAAAATTTTTGCATAATCTTGATCAGGGGTGTTTATAGTTTTAAGTACAAAGTCCCTATCTAGTGGAGTCAAATTTAAATCCATCCTAATTTCATTAACCGCACAAACAATAGCATTAGCACTATCAATCAAAGTGCCATCCATATCAAAAATTACATTTATCAAATTTCATCCTTAAAATTATTTTTATATTTTTCTTTTTTGTAGCTTTGTTGTTTTTTTAATTTATGTAAAGTATTGACTTTGTTTAATAATTTTCTTCTATCTAAAGTATTGTCAAGACAATCATTAACAAAATTTTCCAAAGCTTTAGTATAGGTTGAATCTAAAAAAACTACTTGAATTTTTTTAAAAATTTGAGTATTTTTTTTCATTCTTTCTTGAAAAAGACTTAAATCAAAATCATCTCTTTTTAAAGCGCTTGTAGCTGAGTTGGCAAACTTTTCCAAAGCTCTTATATATTTGATTCTTAATACTTTTTCATCATTTTTCATTCTACAGCACCGGTATTAATTCTACATTGTAAAGCTTCTTGAACTAAATTTCTAGCAATAGAAACTTCTTGATTTATAATATGCAAATTTTTGTCAGTATGAGGAAAAATAATTTTAGAACCACTACCGCTAGTTTTTAAAACAGTTTGTATAGGTTTTTTAAGATTAGAAAGCACTTGATATAACATTTCAAGCTTTGCTTCGTTGTTAATGGTAATGATTGCAACAGAACATTCTTCTATGTTCGCTATTTTTAAAGTTTCAATTTGAGCTACATTTGCAAAATAAACATTTTCATTTCTACTGCGTCCAAGTTCGACTAAATTTAAGTCACTTTCTAAAACTACATATGGAATACCTGTTTTTTTAATTTTTTGAACTACTTCTTGACCTAATCTTGCATAACCAAAAATGATAAAATGATTTTTAATTTTTTGATCACACAAATAAAATTTAGCCATATCTCCTTCTTCACCTTGGGCAACATCTGCTATTTTTCTAATATTATTTAAGATAAAAGGTGTTGCTATCATAGTAGTAATGGAAACTATAATAAAAATCTGTGCAGTTTTTTCATCAATTAAAGTATGTACTTGCATTAATGAAAAAACAGCTAATGCAAATTCTCCTATTTGAGAGACACTTAAAGCGGTTTTTAAAGCCACTCTTTTTCTTGTGTAAAGCTTTAAAAGTCCATAAATTACTACAAATTTAACAAATAATACCAAACTTACAAAAGAGCATATTAAAAACCAGTTTTCAAAAACTAGATGAAAATCAATTTGCAATCCAACGCTTACAAAGAAAAATCCTAAAAGTAAATCTCTAAAAGGAATTAAATCTGCTTCTATTTTGTGTTTATATTGAGTTTCTGCTATAAGTGCTCCTGCTACAAAAGCTCCTAATGAATAAGAAAAACCAAAAAAATGCGCTAAAAAACTAGCACCTATAACAGTAAAAAGTATAGCAGCAATAAAAATTTCATTAGCATTAGTTCTAATAATAAATTTTAAAATATAAGAAAAAAGATATTTTCCTATAAAATACAATAATACAAGTAAGATGACTGCACTTACTAAAGTAGTAAAGAGTAGTTTATAAATATCAGCATTCTCAGAACTAAAAATATCTATCATTATAAGCAAAGGAATAACTGCTATATCTTGAAAAAGAAGTATCCCTAAAGCTTTTCTTCCATATTCTTGATTGATATCGCCATTATCATTTAATATCTTTAATACAATAGCCGTAGAAGATAAAGCAAGTGCAAATCCTGCTATCATAGCAATATGGCTTGCAACTCCTAAAACATAAGTAACTAGCAAAGTACAAACTAAACCACAAGTTAGCATTTGCAAACTTCCATTTAAAAATACTTCTTTTTTCATAGCCAAAAGATGTTTAAATGAAAATTCTAAGCCTATAGTAAACATTAAAAATACTATACCAAATTCTGCTACGTGAATGACGATTTCATTTGTACTAAAACCATAAAATTCTCGTACAAATAAACCTGTAGCTATGTATCCTATGATCGTGGGAATACCAAATTTTTTTAGTATAACATTTAAAACTACCGCAACCGCAACCGCAGTTAAAAATAAGGTTAAAAATTCTTCCACTTATTGTCCTCTTTTAACTGCATTATTTAATTTTTTCTAAAAATATTAAATCAAAATTACTTCTGTGTTTTACCACCGCTCTTGATTTTGAAGGATTCTCTTTTTTATCAAGTTCTAATCTTAATTCTTCGATAGTATTTTCAAATTCATCTATTTTTGTTTTGAGTTTTAATATTACATCTACACCGGCTAAATTAACACCCAAATCTCTTGTAAGACGCAAAATCATTTTAATTCTATCTATATCTTTTTGAGAATAAAGTCTCATTTTTCCATCTGTTCGACTTGGTTCTACCAAACCCTCTCTTTCATATTGTCTTAAAGTTTGAGGATGGATACTTAAAACTTTAGCTACAACGCTAATTAAGTAAACTGGTTCATCATAACTATGCTGCATATTTACTCCTTATGGTAGTTTTTCTTCTAAAATTTTTAAAAATTCAGGATCTAAGGCATTTGTATCTGGCAACTTAACATTTAAAATTAAATACATATCTCCATAAATATCTGTTTTTCTATTTTGCACCCCATAACCTTTAAGTCTTATTTTTTGATTATTCTTAGAATTTGGTGGTATGGTAACTTTAACTTCTTTTCTTGGAGTATTTATGCTAATTTTATCTCCAAAAAGAGCAGTTTTTAGACTAATTTCTATATTTTTATATAAATCATCATCTTCTCTAGTATATTCATCGCTTTTTTCAAGTTCAATTTTTAAAATTAAATCTCCTCTTTGGCCATTTGAATTTTTTCCTTTATTTCGCACGCGGAGCTTTTCCCCATCTTTAACACCGTGTGGAATCTTTATTTTTATTTGCTCACCTTGTATGGATATAGTATGTTCTCCACCTAAAATTCCTTTTTCAAATGGAATTTTAATACTAGCTTGTAAATCCAAGTCCTCTTCAAAACCACCAAAACCACCAAAACCGCTTCTAAAATTATTATTAGAGCTAAATCCTCCAAAACCTCCACCAAAAATATTTTTTAATATATCATTTATATCAGCTCCACCTGCATTTCTTGAAAAATCTTGAAAACTTTGTCCTCCAAACATAGAATCGCCGTATCTATCATATTGACTTCTTTTTTTTTCATCACTTAGTATCTCGTATGCAGCATTTATTTCTTTAAATTTGTCTTCAGCTCCAGCTTCTTTGTTGATATCTGGATGATATTGTCTTGCTAGGCGTCTATACGCTTTTTTGATATCATCAGTACTTGCATTTTTAGAAACACCTAAAGTATCGTATAAGCTATTACTCATTTTTATATCCTTCACTTTAGTTTTTAAAGTATGTATTATATCAAAAACTTTAGTCTAAGTCAATCAACTTTTATAAGTTATAAAGCTAAAGGTTTCATTTACAATTATGTAAAAATAAAATTTTATACTTATTTGAAATGATTTTAAAAAAGGAAAAGTATGAAAAAAATTATTATTTCTTTAATAGCTTCGACAAGTTTATTTAGTGCAAGCATTGATTTTCAACAAGCAGAAGAAAATTTACAAAGATCTCTACCTGCAAATAATACAAACACTATACTTTCTTATCATGATTCTATTCAAAAAGTAAAAAATTCAGTTGTTAATATTTCTACAAGTCAAACGGTGCAAAATAATTCTTTTGGCATTGATGATTTTTTCAATGACCCATATTTTAAGCAATTTTTTGGTTTTGATCTTCCGAAAATGCCTAAAAACAAAAAAAATAAAGAAGTAGTAGGATCACTTGGTTCTGGGGTTATTGTTTCTAGTGATGGTTATATCATTACAAATAACCATGTAATAGAAGGAGCTGAAAAAATTACTGTTAATTTACCAGATTCTAGTGTGGAATATAAGGCTAAGTTAATAGGTGCTGATCCTAAGACTGATTTGGCGGTAATCAAAATAGATGCTAAAGATTTACCAGCTGTTGTTTTCGCAAATTCTGATCAGCTACTTGAAGGAGATATAGTTTTTGCTCTAGGAAATCCTTTTGGAGTTGGAAGTAGCGTAACAAGTGGTATTATTTCAGCTTTAAATAAAAATAATATCGGTTTAAATCAATATGAGAATTTCATACAAACTGATGCTTCTATTAACCCTGGAAATTCAGGTGGAGCTTTGGTAGATAGTCGTGGAGCTTTGGTAGGAATAAATTCAGCCATTCTTTCAAGAAGTGGTGGAAATAATGGCATAGGTTTTGCCATACCTTCAAATATGGTAAAAACTATAGCTCAAAAACTCATTGAAAATGGTAAAATTGAAAGAGGATATTTAGGTGTTGCCATAGGAGTTTTAACACAAGATATAAAAAAAGCTTACACAAATAAAGATGGTGCTTTAGTTACTGATGTACAAAGAGATTCAGCAGCATATAATGCTGGATTAAAAAGAGGAGATTTAATTATCAAAGTTGATAAAACTACTATAAAAAGCCCTATGGATTTAAAAAATTATATAGGAAATATAGATCCAAAACAAGAAATTGAACTAAGCTATGAAAGAGATAATAAAATTAAAACAATTAAATTTATGCTTAATACTGATGAAAAATCTATGGCATACGAAAAAGGTTACATAGATGATTTAAAACTCTTAGAGCTTGATTCTAAAAATAAACAACAATATAAAATTCCTGAAAACATTAGTGGTATTTTAGTGACTGAAGTTATTTCAAAATCTAAAGCAGAGCAAGTTGGGTTTGAAGCCGGAGATATTATTGTTGGTGTTGATCAATATGAAATATCAAATTTTAAAGATTTAGCTAAAGCTTTAGAGTTAAATAAAGGCAAAGAATATGTTAAAATTTGGGTAAATAGAGGCGGATTAATTAGAGCCTTGCTTTTTTAACTATTATGAAAGGATGAAATGATGATTAATATTTTAATGATAGAAGATGATTTAGAATTAGCTGAAATTATTGCTGAATATTTAGAGCAATTTGATATGAAAGTAGATATTGCCCATGAACCTTACATAGGACTTTCTAGGCTTGCTTTAAATCCTTATGATTTAATTATTTTGGATTTAAGTTTACCAGGACTTGATGGACTTGAAGTGTGTGAAGAAATTCGTAAAAAATATGATACACCTATTATTATTTCAAGTGCTAGACATGATATCAGCGATAAAGTTGCAGCACTTAATTTAGGTGCTGATGATTATTTGCCAAAACCATATAATCCTCAAGAGCTTCAAGCAAGAATTAAAAGTCATTTAAGAAGAATTTTAAATACAAAAACTGCTCAAGCACAAGTGAAAAAAGATCTAGTTTATGATAAATTCAAACACACTATAACGATGAAAGATCAAGAAATTAATTTTACTAATGCAGAATTTGATATTTTAAGTTATTTAATTAAAAAAGAAGGTGGTGTAGTAAGTCGAGAAGAGCTTGTATATAATTGCAGCTCTATAAGTGAAGATTCCAGTAATAAAAGTATAGATGTAATTATCAGTAGAATCAGACAAAAAATTGGAGATGATCCTAAAACTCCAAAGTATATTCATTCAATTAGAGGTATAGGATATAAACTAACTCAATGAATAAATCATCAATATTTTACACCATTACTTTTGTATTTTTATTAGCTATTACTAGCGTAATACTAGCATTTTTATGGCTTATTAAATATGATCAGCAAAATTATACCAATGAGCTTAATGCTAAGTATTCTTTTGTGGCAAATTCAAGATTGTTATATCTTAATAATGTAATTAGTGAAAAAGAATTTCAAGAGCAAACTAAAAACTATAAAATGGTGGAAATTATAAGACCAAATTCCATCAAAAACATTATTTATAAAGCTGAAACTATCGCTAGAGCTCAAACTAGCACAGCTATTGTGGAGATTATTACCCTACAAGATAATATATACTTGAAAATTATTTACAATGGCAGACTTTTTTTATATAAAGATTTAGAATATCAAGGCTATAGGTATCTTGTAATAAAATTAATAGCAGTAATTGTAGTTATGGTTTTAATGACTTTGTATCTTTTTATTATAAGAAAATTAAAACCTTTAAGAGCTTTAAAAAGACAAATTGATAAATTTGGACAAAATAAATTAGATGAAATACAAAATGTTAGTAGAGGAAATGACGAAATTTCACAGGTTGCAACAGCATTTTATGAGTCTATTTTAAGAATTCAAAAACTTAATTCTTCAAGGCAATTTTTTCTAAGAAATATAATGCACGAACTAAAAACTCCAATTACCAAAGGATTGATTACTTTAGAAATGCTTGAAGATAGTAAATATAAAGAAAGGTTAGTGGGAGCTTTTAATCGTCTTGAAGTGCTCATTAATGAATTTGCAGCAATTGAACAAATTACTTCAGGATCTCAATTAATAAATTTAAAAAAATATAATATTTTAGATTTATTAGATGAAGCTAAAGATATTGCAATGAATGATGATAACAAAATAAAAATTAGCATTAAAGAAAGTTTTAGTATAAATGTCGATTTTAAACTTTTTACCACTGCTATGAAAAATATGATAGACAATGGTATAAAATATTCTGATGAAAATAAAGTAACCATAGAGATCACAAAAGAATATTTGTGCTTTAAAAATATAGGTAAAGCCTTAGACAAAGACTTAAAATATTATACTCAAGCTTTCACTCAAGGAAAGAAAAATAAAGACAGCTTTGGACTTGGTCTTTATATAGTAAAAACTATATTAGATTCTCACAAACTCACTCTTTTTTATGAATATAAAGATGGTTACAATTATTTTTATTTTAAAAATTTAGAAAATATTATTCAAATTTAGGAAGATTATGCCTTTATCGCGTTTAAATGAAGAACAATATAAAGCAGCTTGTGCATCTTTTGGACATAATCTTATTATAGCAAGCGCTGGAACAGGTAAAACATCAACTATAGTTGCAAGGATAGCTTATCTTTTACAAAATAATATAAAACCAGAAAAGATTATGCTTCTTACTTTTACCAATAAAGCAAGTAAGGAAATGATAAGTAGACTTGGTAGATATTTTGATAAAAGCATCACCTCTAAAATTACAGCAGGTACTTTTCATAGCACAGCATATACTCTTTTAAAAGAATTAAATCATAATATTATTTTAAAACAAGCAAGTGAATTAAAAATTCTTTTAAGATCTATTTTTGAAAAAAGAACCTTTCACCACTTAAGCGATATTAAGCCTTATATGTCTAGTTATTTATACGATGTATATTCTTTATTTCAAAATACAAACACAAATTTAGATAATTTTTATGAATGGTTTTGTCAAAATTATAACGAACAAGCCATTTATGCTGAAATTTATGAAGATATTTTAAAAGAATATGAAGAAGAAAAAGAAAGATTTAACTATGTTGATTTTAATGATTTATTAATTAAATTAAAACAAAATTTGCAACACCATCATTTTGACTTTGATGAAATTTTAGTCGATGAATATCAAGATACCAATACTTTACAAGGATCTTTAATTGATGCTTTTAATAGTAAAAGTTTGTTTTGTGTTGGGGATTATGATCAAAGTATCTATGCATTTAATGGTGCTGATATTTCTATCATAGGAGGATTTAAAGATAGATTTTTAGATGCTAAAATTTTCACTTTAAATAAAAATTATCGTTCTAGTAAAAATATTTTAGCTTTAGCAAATAAAGTTATTTTAAATAATGAAAGGTTATATCCAAAAGAGTTGATCGTCACAAGAGAAGGAAATTTTAAGGCACCAAGTTTGCTTATTTTTAATGAACTTTTTGATCAGTATTCAACTATAGCTAAAATTATTTTACAAAGTGGAATTGACTTAAATGAAATTGCGGTAATTTTTAGAAATAATTCCAGTGCAGATGGTATAGAGGTAGCTTTAAGAGAGCTTGGAATATCTAGTAAAAGAAAAGGTAGTGGAAGTTTCTTTGAAAGTTTAGAGGTTAAAGCTTTTTGTTCTATGTTGGCAATTATATTAAATCCAAAAGACATCATGGCTTTTATACATTTGCTTGAATATACCAAAGGTGTAGGTGGAGTTTTAGCTAAAGATATTTTTGATGCATTTTTAAAACTTGGACATGCTAATTTATTAAAAGGTTTCTTAGACCCTGACACTGATATTAGTTTAACAAAACAAAAAAAACAAAGCTATCAATTGGGGCTTTTTGAAGACTTAGAAGAATTAGCATCTCCTATAAGATTTCAATTAAAAAGCGAATTTAACACTCATCCTATACTAGGTCTTTCTAAAATCAATGAACAATGTGCAAAAAACTTAGAAAAATTATATCTTTTTGTTAAAAAAGCAAGTGAGTGCAAAATTTCAATGCAACTTGTGAATTTGATTTTAGATAATGAATATTTTAAAGAAATTTGTGACATTTTAGCTACCAAACGAGCAACAAATAAAAATTCCAATGTAGATTTAAACAAAAAAAATGAAATTTTAGAAAAAATTAATGCAAAAATGATGATTTTAAAAGAACTTGCTAAAAACTATAGCGATAATTATAAATATTACAATTTTTTAACCCTTGGAGCAAGCGAAATGAGTAGTGGTAATGGAGTAAATTTATTAAGTATTCATGCTAGTAAAGGACTTGAATTTGAACTTGTATTTGTAATTGATCTTGCTCAGGGTAGATTTCCTAATCAAAAACTTATAAGTATGGGTGGTAGCTTAGAAGAAGAACGAAGATTGTTTTATGTAGCTGTAACTAGAGCCAAGGATACTTTATATTTAAGTTATGCTAAATATGATAAGATAAAAAAGAATAATTACCAACCTTCTTGTTTTTTGATAGAGGCTGGCATGTGTAAAGAATAAGACTTTATTAATCTTTTTATATTATGATTAAATTAAACTTTAAAAAAGGATATAAAATGAATGCAGTGTTATTCAAAGGAAATGAAGTTAAGCTAAAGGGAAATCAGCTTGAAGTTGGCGATATAGCTCCAAATATCATGTTAAAAGCAAAAGATCTTTCAAGTGTTGAAGTAGCTTCAAAAGGAAAAACTCAAATTATTATTAGTGTTCCAAGTTTAGATACGCCAGTATGTGCAACCGAAGCAAGAGAATTTAATAAAAAAGCGGCTTCTACTAATGCTGAAGTAATCGTAGTAAGTATGGATTTACCATTTGCAATGGGTCGTTTTTGTTCAACTGAAGGTATAGATAATTTAATTGTAGCAAGTGATTTTGTTTCGAAAGAATTTGGTGAAAAATATGGTGTTTTAATGGCAGATGGTCCATTAGAAGGAATTTTAGCAAGAGCTGTATTTGTTATAAAAGATGGTGTGATTGCTTATAAAGAACTAGTTAAAGAAGTAACAGATCTTCCAAATATGCAAGCTTTAGAAGATTTTTTTAGTCAAAGTTGCGGTTGTGGTGGTTGTGGTTGCCATTAATAAATTTTAGAAGTCTTAAATAGACTTCTAAATGTGAATATGAAAAATATTATTTTTAAATTTAATTTACAAGATGCTGATGAAAAATTAGCATTATCCAATCTTGTCATAAGAGATCTAAAAAGTAATTTTAAAGTTAATGATGAATGTTTAGGTCTTATTAAAATTATAAAAGGAAAGCTTAGAGCTTACATTTTAACTTCCAATGCGAAAGAAATTACATTATTTAATTTACAAGAAGGTGATGAGTGTTTGATTTGCTCTCAATGTAATGTAGATAGTATTGATCATGATGTTTTCATACAAAGTTCTCAAGATACAAGTATTGAGATATTACCTGCTAAAATTTTTAGTAAATTGAAAGAAAAATACCCTCAAGTTAATAATTATGCTTTAAATTTAATTACAAAAAGATTTAATATTTTAGTAAAAGTTTTAGAGCAAGCTTTGTTTTCACCTTTAAATGAAAGAATTTGTAATTTTTTAAAAGAAAATGCAATAAATAATCAAATTAAAATTACCCATGAAGAATTAGCAAATCATCTTGGAAGTGCAAGAGAAGTAATATCTAGAATTTTAAAAGAATTAGAAAAAAATAAAAAAATAAAACTTCTAAGAGGTAAAATTATTTTACTTGCTTTGTGACTTTATCACTGATATCAAAATATTTTTTATTTATAATCTCAAATAAAAAAAGGAGATTAAAATGAAAAAAACAGAAAGATTTTTTAGAATACTACTTTCTATGTGTGCATTTTCTATGGGAATATATTTTTCTACTTGGTGGGGTTTGTTAGGGTTAATTCCATTTTTAACAGGCTTATTTGGAATATGTCCAATTAGAGTATTAAGTGGAAAACAAGCTTGTCCTCTAGGAATTTGCCCTATTTCTAAAAAGAAAAACAGCGATATATGCTAGTTTTTTCGATTTTTGGAATTATTACAGATTGACAATAAGCTTGACTTGGGTTCTTCTTGAAATATTTTTGATGATATTCTTCAGCTTTATAATATTTTTGCAATTTGGCTATTTCAGTAACTATAGTTTTTAAATACTGCTTTTGAATATTTTTAATAAAACTATTGATAACATCTAAATCTTCGTCATTACTATAAAAGATAATTGATCGATATTGTATCCCTTTATCAGCACCTTGTTTATCCTTGCTTGTTGGATCATGCATTTTAAAAAAATAGTTAAAATTTTTTCTAATGAAATTTGATTTGGATCATAAGTAAGTTTTACAACTTCTATGTTTCCATCACCATTTGAAACGCTTTTATAGGTTGGATTATCTTGACCACCACTGTAGCCAACTTCACTGGTTAAAATCCCATTAATTTCATCAAAAACAGCTTCAACGCACCAAAAACAACCTCCACCTAAAACAATTTCCTTGGATAAAACAGTATGCATTTTAATTACTCCTATTTTAAATCTTCTTGCAAGATAAGTCTCATTAAATAAAGCTCTTCTCCATCAATAATTTTTAAATTTTTATCTTCACATTTTGGGCACCAAAAGATATTCTTTTCTAAAATTCCACTAAAATGACATTTTGGACATTCTACAAGTACTTCTTGTAAATGTAGTATTATTTTAGCATTTTTACAAATAAAACTATTTTCTTTAAATGTTTCAAAGCTTCTCTGTAAAAGAGAAGCTTCAACCCCACTTAAACGCCCTATTTTTACATGCACTTCTTCTACAATTTTGCCTTGAGCATACTCTTCACAAAGCTCGAGTAAAGACTCAGTAATACTTAACTCATGCATATTAACAAATTCTTGGTAAAAGTTCGCCCTTAGGAGCTTCCAAAATACGCCTTGCTCCATAAGCATTTTCTAAGACTACTCTAGATTTTTTAATAGCAGTTACCTCACCTATAATACTTGCATTGTGATTGAATTTTTGCAAAATCTCTAAAGTAAATTTTTCATCCTCTTTTTCAACACACAATACAAAAGTACCCTCGTTTGCAAGCTCATAAGGTTCATATCCAAAAAGTTCGCATACTCCTAAAACTTCATTACAAATTGGAATTTTTTCTTCATATATTAAAAGCTCAAATCCGCTTAATAAACTCCATTCATTTAATACTGCACTAAGTCCTCCACGCGTAGCATCACGCATAGCTTTGATTTTAATATTTGATTTTAAAAGAGCTTCTACTTCAGATTTTAAATTCTTACAATCACTTATTATATTAGCTTGTAAATTATTTCTTTCGACTAAAACAGCGCATCCATGAGCTCCAATATCTCTTGAAACTATTATACTTAAATTATTTTGTATATCTTTTGTAGATATTTTTTTGATAACTTTACCTATGCAAGAAGTATTGATATAAATTTCATCGCCTTTATTCTTAGGCACAACTTTAGTATCTCCACAAACTAACTTGACACCTAGTTCCAAGCATTCTTTTTTTATAGAATTTAAGATAATTTTTAGCTTTTCAATTTCAAATCCTTCTTCTAAAATCAAAGCCAAAGAAAGATAAAGCGGTTTTGCACCTACCATCAAAACATCATTAACACTTCCGCAAACAGATAATTTTCCTATATCTAAGTTTTTCAAAAAAATAGGATTTAACACAAAAGAATCTGTGCTAAAAGCTATATCATTTAATATTGCTGCATCATTTGCTTCACTTAGTACATCATTATCAAAAATAGAAAAAATTTCTCCAACTAAAGCATTCATTTCATCGCCACCACCACCGTGAGCTAAAGTAATTTTATCCATTTTGATCCTTAGTTTTGATAATACTTGTAATAAGCAGCACAAGCTCCTTCGCTAGAAACCATACAGCTTCCTATAGGATTTTTAGGGGTACAGACCTTAGAAAATACTTTACAATCATAAGGTTTTGCTAATCCTCTTAAAATCTGACCACAAATACAAGCTTTACTCTCATCCTTGCTTTCTACTTTACAATCAAATATTTTTTCAGCATTTAAAAAATCATATTTATCTTTTAAGTAAAGTCCACCATTTTTAATAATCCCAAGCCCTCTAAATTCAAAATTACAAGGTTGAAAAAATTCTCTTACAAGTTCTTGAGCTTTTATATTGCCTTCTTTGCTAACAACTCTAAAATATTCATTATACACTTTATGAGTATTTGCATTAATTTGTTCTACTATATTCAATATACTAAGCATAATATCTACAGGTTCAAAACCACTGACTGCTATAGGGGTTTTATATTTATTAGCTATTGGCTCATAAATATTTGAACCTGTTATCACGCTAACATGCGAAGGACCCAAAAAAGCATCTATTTTAACTTTTTTATCTTGCATAATGGCTTCTATTGCAGGTGGTACTAAAACATGATTAATATGAAAAAACAAGTTTTTTAATTTCATCTTTATACTTTTTTGAATAATAGAAGCACTCATAGGGGTTGTTGTTTCAAAGCCTATAGCAAAAAAAATAATAGTTTTATCTTGATTGTTTATAGCAATATCAAGAGCTTCTAATGGAGTATAAAGTGCTCTAATGTCAGCACCTTTTGCTCTAAGATCAATCAAACTCTCGTAGCTTCCTGGAATTCTTAACATATCTCCTAAAACGCAAAAAATCGTATTTGGCATGCTTGCAAGTTTTAAGGCTATATCAATACGCTCTCTTGGCATCACACACACAGGACACCCTGGTCCATGAATAAAATTGATATCTTTTGGAAGCAAACTTGGTAAAGCAAATTTCATAATACTATGAGTGTGTCCACCGCAAATTTCCATTATATTAATAGGTTTTGTAAGCTTAGAGGCGATTAGCTCTTTTAAAGTTAAAATTCTTTCTTTATCTCTAAAGTCATTGATTAAATCCATCTTTTAAACCCATGTCCCCTTCATATTCATCGATTTGACCATTATCCATCTTACATGCGATGTCTGTATAAATTTTTAAACTTTCTTTGGCTGCTTGAGTATCTATTTTTTCCATCGCAAAACCAACATGGATTAAAACATAATCACCTACATTTAAAGGCTCACTTATTAAATCCAAACTTACTCGTCGCTTAACACCTAAAGTCTCCACTATAGCTGAATTTAATTCATCAATTTCTAAGATTTTAGAAGGTATAGAAAGACACATTAATTTAATTCCTTTTTCATTTTTAAATAATTAATCCATAGGTTAAAACCAGATTTTGTCTTGCTATCTAAAATCATTATGTCAATCTTAGGATTTAATCTTTTTGCTGCTAGTGAAACTTGTTCAAAATCAAAATCAAAATGCTGAGCCAAATCAGCCTTAGTGATAATGAGCAAATCAGCTTTTCTAAACATTACAGGATATTTTTCAACCTTATCATGACCTTCTGTTACTGAAAGTAAAACTATATTTAAATGCTCTCCTAAATCATAGCTTGCTGGGCAAACTAAATTCCCTACATTTTCTATAAATACAATATCAAGATCACTTAATTTAAAATGATGCAAAGCTTCATGAACCATAAAAGCATCTAAATGGCAAGTTTGACCAGTAGTGATTTGATGAGCCAATGCACCTGCATTTTTAATACGATTTGCATCATTATTTGTTTCTAAATCTCCTTCAACAACAGCAATTTTTAGTTCATTGTTTAAAGTTTTTATAGTTTCTTCTAAAAGTGTAGTCTTTCCACTTCCAGGCGAACTCATTAAATTGATGCATAAAGTTTTATATTCATTAAAATGTTCTCTATTATGAGCAGCCTGATGATCATTTTTTGATAAAATTTTACTAATAACATTGATAGTTTTTTCATCTTTTAAAGCTGGATTTTCATGATGATGTTCATGCTCACTTATAGAGCAGCCGCAATCTTTACACATTTTTAATCCTTTTTCGTTTTATTTTATCTTTAAAAATATTAAAAATTTATGAGTTTTATCAGGTTTTTAATGATAAATAATGTACTAGTTGTCCTAAAGCTATTGAACTATCGTTACAAGGAAATTGTAAAGAAGTTTTATAAGAAATATTCTTTTTGTTTAAAATAGTAAGCAAAGTCTTGTTTTGAAATACACCGCCACTTAAAATAATTTTTTCTGTATAAAAACTTGATATCTTGACAATTATATTAGCTATGGCATTTAACAATCCTGTGCTAATTTTAATTTTATCATCATCTTTTAATGCTTGCAAAAATGCATTTTTAATACAAATTTCATTTTCTTTTATATCAAAATTATAACTATAATCAAGATTTTCATCATAGTATTTTTCAAACAACAACCCTATTTGAGCTTCATAATCAAGATGTGTTATATCAAACGCAATAACTCCAAAAGCATCAATAATCCTACCAAGAGAACTAGTATATAAAACACTTTTATCATAAATTTTATGCAAATTTTCTAATTTTATAGGGTCTAATTTGGATAAAATCTTTTTTGCTTCATTTTCGAATTTAAAATCAAAAATTAAAGCTAAAGTCAAATTTAAAATATTTTTAATATCACTATTTATGAGCTTAAAGGATTTAAAGTGATGTAACCTTTCATAAGATCTCAAATTTGCTTTAAAAATTTCTCCTCCCCATATATTACCATCATCACCATAGCCTGTTCCATCAAAAATAAATGCTATAACATCTTCATTATAAATTTTATGCTCAAATAAACACGCACATAAGTGCGCGTAATGATGTTGTATAAAATACTTTTTAGAAGAATTAAATTCCTTTGTATATAAAAAATGCGGATGCTTATCACATAAAATTTGATTAAATTCAAGATCATAGGAATCTTTGAAAAAATTTAATATTTTCAAAAATCTATCTTGTATATCTATATCTTTCATATCTCCTATATAAGGAGATATGAAAATTTGGCCTTTAAAAAAACACGCAAATTCATTTTTTAATTCACTACCCAAAGCAAGGATATTTTCATCATAATTAAAAATATCTTTACAATGATAATAAAAAGGATTTAAACCTCTAGAAGTTCTTAAAAACATTATTTTGTCGTCAATTACTTGAGCAATACTATCATCACTTGAATTTACAATATCTCTATCATAGTCAAGATAAAAATCAAATACATTATAAAGTTTGTCTAAAAGCTTTTGCTCTTCAAAAATAATACTTTGCGAACTAATGTTTGCACTAGTTGCTACAATAGGTTTATCAAAATATTCAAATAACAACAAATGTGTTCCCATATAAGCTAGCATAATCCCTATTTTATCTGTATCTGGCGCTAAATTTTTTAAAATCTTTTTACTTTTTAATATTACAATTGGCTTTAAATGTGATTGTAAAAGTTTTGCTTCATTTTCATTTATGTAAGCTAGTTTTTCTGCCATTTGTATATCTTTTGCCATGATGGCTAAAGGTTTTTTAGGACGCTTTTTTCTTCTTCTTAACTCATTAATAGTGTTTTCATTTGTGCTATCGCAAATTAAATGAAATCCTCCCATACCTTTTAAAGCGATAATTTTACCTTCATTTAGAAGTTTAGAAAGCATAAAAAAAGCTTGCTCATCTTTTGCTAATATATTTTTATTTTTGTCCTTTAAAAAGATAGTGATTTTGCATCGAGGACAAGATAGAGGTTGGGCATGAAAGCGTCTATTTAAAGGATCTTTATATTCACTCTCGCAAAAAGAACACATGCTAAAATTATCCATAGCGGTATTGTTTCTATCATAAGGAAGCTTTTTAATGATAGAAAATCTAGGACCACAATTAGTACAAGTGATAAAAGGATATCTATAGCGAGGATTTTTTTTATCATAAAATTCTTTCTGGCAATCATCACAAAGAGAAAAATCACTTAAAATGGGACTAAATTTGTCTGTATCTTTAGATGAACTTATGAAAAAATCTTGATATTTGTGCTTAAAACTTGTTTTTGAAATTTGGATTTGATCTATTCTTGCTAGTTTTGGTAATTGTTTTAATAATTGATCTTTAAAAGTCTCGAATAAAAATTCTTCGCATTGAAGCCTTATGACTACCCCTAGACCATCATTATAAACTTCCCCATAAAGACGTAGCCTTTTAGCTAAATTATAAACAAAAGGTCTAAAACCAACTCCTTGAACTAGCCCTTTGATGCAAATTTCATATCCAAAGTGGAACATCGCTTATCTTAAAAAATGGTATGTGCTTAAAAATATTTTTACTTAAGCTTTTATGTTCAAACAAACTACCACTTAATACAACAAAATCTGCTTGATTTTTTGCTTTTAAATCATCAAACATATCTCTTAAGCAATAAGCCAAAGATTCTATTGCACCTAAAGCTATAATCTGATCTTCTACACCTGCTAATTTAAAACTCATAACACTTCTTAAAGTTTTGGTGTAATCAAATTCTTTTTGATCATTAAATTTAAAATCTATTCTAACACCTTTTGCCATTTTACTTTCATCTGATAAAGACAAGACTTTCATTCCAGCTTGCAAGGGATCTTTATCGAGTTCTAAAATAATCCCTATCATACAAAAAATTCCAAAAAAATTATTTTTCAAATTTAATTTTATTTGCGGTAAAACAAACTCTTTTTGATAGTTTTCTAATAATCTTTTAGCAGTTTCATCTTGTTTAACTACTTCATAAAATTCATCAAAACTTGTTGGCAATTTAAGTTTTAATAAATTTACCTGTTTATCTAGCAATATAATATCATCATATTTTTTACTAAGTTCTAAAAGTAAAGGCTTCTTATCTTTAAAATCAGATAATATACAAGAAATTCGTGCATAGTTTTTATCTTCTTTTTGGAAAATTAAATTTTTAAATTCAGGTAAAATATAATCAAAACCTTTTAAAACAAACATATTTTTTTCTATTAAAGCAACCTCGAAATCATCTTCAAAATATTGCAATTTTTTAAAGTTTAAAAATTTTATTCCTTCTTTATTAAGTTCATAGCATAAAGCAAAAATAAATAAATTATCATAAATTTTAATCTTAAAATAGTCATTTTTAAGATTATGATTTTGTCTAAAAATAGCATTAAATTTTAGTTTCATTAAAGGCTTTTCAAGACCTGCTAGAATTTTAAATTGTTCATTATTACAAGAAAAAAACGCATTGATGTGTTTAGGGTCACTTGGCATTAAAAAATCATCTAGTGTTTCATTAAAAATTTCAAGAGTATAGATTCCTTTATCATTTTTATATTCTATTTTTTGCTTGTTTTTTAATTTTTCCAAAGATTTTTCTAAAAAGAAATGAAAATTTTCTTTAGTAATTTTTATAAAATCATTTTCAATTTTAAACTCTTCTTCGACAAAAATTTCCCATTCATTTTCAACAAGTTCACCATGAATGTAAGCATTAGCATTTAATCTTGTTAAAAATGATCTCTTGGTAAAATCTTTTTTAGCTGGCTTTAAATTTTCAAGCTCTTCTTCGATTATTTTTAAATCAAATTTATCTAAAAAAATACTATGACTAATTTTTTCTAAATTTTCACAAAAGGCTTGCAAATATTCTTTTTCACCACTTATCTTAATAATAATCTTATTATCTTTTTGTTCAAAAACATAACTATAATCTTGGGCATAATACAATAAAAGATATTCAAATATGTCATTCTTGCATTTATAATCAAAAGTAATTTCTAAAAACAAAATAAAACCTTAAAGATTAAACTAAAGCGTAAATATAACAATTTTAATTCTAAGGAAAGCTTAAAAAATACACAATACAAACTTTAAAATAATAAAAATATTTCTTCAATTTTTATTACTAAAAATGCTTGAGAAAAACTTCTCTTTCTTTATAATCAGGCATTAGATTATACAAAAAACTATAAAATTCTTTTTGATGGTGAGGATAAATTAAATGAGTAAGTTCATGCAATATCACATATTCTATAGTCTTTATGGGTTTTTGCATAAGTTTTAAATTTAAATTAATATAGGCTTTTTTGTGATTACAAGATCCCCATCTTGAAATCATATTTTTTATGCTGATTTTTTGCACTTTTTTCTCAAAAGCAAATTGCCACTTATTAATTAAAAATTCAAAAATTATTTTTGCACTTTTTTTCTTAAAATCCTCAAGAGTTTTAGTATCTTTTGTAAAAATTTTTGAATTTTTGATACAAGTTTTAAGATTTTTTTCATTATAAATTACCATATATTTTTGACCTAAAAAATATATTTCATTAGGATTTAAAATTATGTTTTGAGACGAAATTGCTTTGTATTTAATTCTAATCCAAGATTCATTTTTTTTCAAAAAACTAAATACATCGATATTTTCATAATGCAAAGGTACTGTGAGCTTAAGATTTAATTTTTTATCAATTTTTAATCTTAAATACTTGACTTTTTTCTTTTCAAATTGAATATTGAATTCTTTAAATTTTAACAAGCCTTTTATACTAAAATTTTGCTTTGCCATTTTTTACTTTTCCATCTATACGAATTTACAATTCCTCTTAAAAATTCATCCGCACAAAATCCTATCCACACACCTAAAATTCCAAATCCAGCATAAAAACACAATACATAACCAACAGGTAAAGAAACTCCAAGCATAAATACTATTCCACTTAAAAAAGGAAACCTAGCATCTCCAGTAGCTCTTAAGGAATTTACCATAACTATATTAAAAGTTCTAGAAATTTCCAAAAATATAGAAAGTGTAAAAAGCGGTGCCATAAGTTCTTTTAGAGTGTCTTCTAATTTAACTACTGACATGGTAAAATCTTGTAAAATAAAATTTAATAAAGCCACCAAAGCACTTGCTATAACGCTAAAATATAATGCTATCCAAGTATGCTTATATGCGATATTTAAATATCTAGCACCCACTAATTTACCTATAATAATTTCATTAGCCACGCTAATTGCTTGTCCTACTAACATAATTAACAAAGATATTTGAAAATAAATTGTTTGAACACTTAAATTTTCTTTACCTAAACTTGCTACAAAAGCAAATGCTATAGTGTATTGTATAAACCAAACTAAATGCTCTCCAGCTGCAAATCCCCCTATGCTAAAAATTTTTTTCAAAACTACTTTTTCTAGTTTTATCATTTCTCTAAACTTTAAATGAATTTTGAGTTTAAATGAAAATATACAAATTAACATCACAAAGGCAACAACACGACCAAATATATTAACAAGCCCTATTCCAAAAAGCTCCAGTTTGGTAAAATGCAAAACATAATAATTTCCTAAAAAAATTACTATATTCATAAATAAAGTTACAAACATAACCCAATAAGCCATATTATAAACTCGTATAATTGCAGCTAATACTATACCAATGGCATCAAAAAACAAACAAATTGCCAGCATTTGCAAATAAATTTGACTATCTTTTAGTAGCTCATGAGGAATTTGCAAAAGATCTAGTAAAAGTTCACCATGCCATAAAATTAAAATGCCACATATTAAACCCACTAAAGTATTTAAAAATAAGCTTTGATGAATTGTTTTTAAAGCTAAAACATAATTTTTAGCTCCTAAAGCTTGAGCTATAACAACACTACAACCTACACTTAAAAAACTAAAAATTATAATAAACAAATCTGCTACTTGATTACCAGCACCCATAGCTCCAACCAAAAAATTAGAATATTG